>JAJDEW010000152.1 GCA_029259595.1 Planctomycetota bacterium
CAACCACTCCGAAGCCATGATCCGGGACTTGACCGGTCGGCTGCGTCGTGATTCCTGGCTGACGAGCAAGCTGCGACGCTATCTGGATCTCGGCTTGGCCCTATGGGGAACGTGGCGCAACTACGTTCGGCGGCGCTTCAACTTCGACGAGGAGTCACCGGCTCAGCTGCTGGGATTCGTTCCCCGGAGGCTGAAGGTGACGGAGCTTTTGAGCTGGCGGCAGGACTGGGGGCAGGGCAGTGTGCACCCGCTGGCCTCGGGAGGCGGAACCGTCGCAGGTTGGAAGCGTAGGCATCCTGTCTCCTAGGTCACGCGAGGGAGAATTCAGGATGTCTCATCAATCGAAACACCAGCCAAACGGATCAGTTCACAAAAGTTCATCGAGGAGTCGAGGGCTCGCCCAATCCTGTCGATAGGATCGAAGGAGATGGACCAAGGGGCGAGGCGAAGGCGATCGGAAGTCGGGCTGGGTGCCGCTCGTCTCGCGCTCGTCGTCCTCCTGCTGGGCGGAGCCTGCCGTCTGCCGACGGTCGGGGGTCCAGCGCCCCTGCAGCGTTCGGTCCGGGTGGGTGCTTCCCACGGAGACGCGGAAGTGGCACTCGTGGAAGCGGAGCCTTCACCTGCGAGCGAAGTCGAAGAACCGGGCGGTGAGCTCGCGGTTTCCGAGCCGGCTCAGGAAACAGCTCAAGGTACGTTGCCCGCGGCACAGCCCTTGGGGACGCCGGCGGAGGCGAGTGACTTTCGTTCGTCGGAGGCGAATCGGCTCACGTGGTTCGCGGGCCGCAGCCGGCTCGCTGGGATTCCGGCGGCTGCGGCGGCGGAGCGTGAGCGGTCGCGGCGTGAAGCGCTGGTCGCCGTGCGGGAGCGCTTCGAGCGTTCGCCGGAGAGTCGGGCGGCCTGGGAGGAGCATCTGGCGTTCTTGCTCGATGGTCGTGAGCTGTATGACGAGCTGTGGTGCGCCGGTGCGCGCGTGGTGGGGGAGCTCGGCGTTTACGAGCTGGCGGACAAGCTCGTTTTCGAGCTGGGTCCGGACCGGCCGCCGCGGCGGCGGGCGGCGTCGGTGGAAGCCTTGCACCAGCTTTACGGCCGCTGGTTCCGTGAGTTGGAGGAGGTCGGGCCGTATCTGGAACGTGTCGAGCCGGGGGCGGGTACGCGCTTGCTCGTCGCGAACGTGCTCGAGGAGGAGAGTCTGGGTGTCGGGCGGCTCCTGAAGTCGCTCGAGTACGAGCCGCTGACCGCCATCGATACGCTCGCCCATCCGAATCCGCGCGTTCGAGCCGGCGCGGCGCGGCGCTTGGGTGAGGCGATCGCGGCGCGCGATCTGGAAGCGGAGGAGGTGCTGCCGATCCTCTACCAGCGCCTGCGCCTCGAGGAAGATCCGCTCGCGCTGCACGCCGCGCTCGAGGCCGTGCTCGTTCCGTTGCAGAGCGCGACCGTTCTCGATCCGGCTCTCGAAGAGCTGCGAGGCATTCTCGAAGGGCTGTCCTCGACAGCGGGGCCCGGACACTCGCTCGTTCTGGCGCAGACGCTCGCGCGGCTTCCGTGGCGGACGACGATCGAAGGGGAGGGTCCGACCGTGGCCGAGGGCGTGGCGGCGATCGGGCGAGTCCTGTCGGGCCGCATTCAAGACAAGAAGCTCTTTCAACACGACTCCGATGCTCTGGTCGGCATCCTGGGTGCGCTGCTTTCGCTCTGTGACCGGGCGAAGGACAGCGCCTTTGTCGCGGAGCTGCGCGAGAGCTCCGCGCGCGAGCCGGTGCGGGCCTTGATCCAGGATGCCCAGCAGGAGGAGGCGGTGCGTGCGGCAGCGGTGTCTGCGCTCGGTCCGCTGGCCGAGCCTTCACAGGACTGGCCGCTGTTTCTCGACGTGCTGAGGCGCGGCGACTCTACCCCGGCGCTGTCCCACGCGTTGCTCGGTGCCCTGCGCTCGATCCTGCTCGAGTTCGATCCCGAGAGTGCGGGCGCTTCGGTCATCCTCGATCAGGTCGCGGACCTGACGGGCGCCTCGGATCCGGACCTGCGTCGACGTGCGCTGTCCTTGCTCGCCGACCAGCGTCTGCGCGAGATCGTCAGATCGCACCTCGAGCCGACCTTCCTGCTCGAGTGCCTACGCGCGGAAGACGTGCCCGACCTGGCCAGCTCCGTGTTGGAGCTGATCCGAATCTTCGGGCGTCCCGACATGCTCGACGGCTTGTTGGGTCTGGAGCGCTTCGAGGAGCTCGCGAAGAGCGGTCCGGACGGGGCCGCGGATCTCGCCGGAGCGCTCCGACAGGTGGCGGCGGGATCTCCGACGGAGACCTGGCGCGCTGCGGAGGGTCTCGCGTCCGTCAACGATCAACAGACCTACGTCGCGCGCATTCAGCTCGCTTTGGGGATGGTCGCGTCGCTCGACGAAGCGGCGGCGCTGCAGCTCGAGCGCTTCCAGCATCAGGAGATCGCCTTGTGGGCCTGGCTCCTGCACCGTGCAGGGATCGAGCTGGATCAGGCCATCGAAGGGGCGTCGGCGTTCAAGGAGAGGTTGGTGCGCCTGCATCTGCCGAAGAGCCAGGGTGTTCTGATCGAGTCGGCGACGCGGTTCGGCGAGTCGACGCGCAACCACCTGCTCGCGGTCATGCTCGGCGAGTTGCTGCTCGCAGGCGACACGACCGTCAGCGTCGAGGAGGTCGATGCCGCCTTCACGCGCTCGCTCGAATTCGTGGACGTGCACACCGAACCGGGATTCAAGCAGCGGGTGCAGCGCGATCGCGCCCGCTTCTATGCAGCGGGCGGCGATCCCGTACGAGCGATGCGCGAGTTCCGCGTACTCCACGAAGAAGCTGCACTCGAGAACGCCGACCTGCGTCAGGCGGCGGCGATCAACCGCACCATCGGCGGAGAGGGGCTCGCGGGCAGGCGGGCGACCGCCCCCGAGTGCTTCGATTTGCTGGAGACACTCGTCACGGGTGACACGTGGGTGACCGAGCCGGCCAAGGTGCGCCGGCAGGATCTCTCGGATCTGGCCGGCCACGCCGTCGACTCGCAGTCGGAAGAACGCTTGCAGCGCTTTCTCGAGCTCTTCGCGGGCCTGCCCGCGACTCCCGAGGATGGCGATGAACCCGTGACCGTCTGGCGCGGGCTGGCCGGATCCGCCGAGGTGCTCGTGGAGCTTCAGAAGCACGTCGAAGCGGTGCAGACGGCGCTCGGGAAGGTGCGCGCGAAGACGACCGAGACACCGCCGAGCCCGCCCGCCGACGGTTGAGGCGCCAGCGCTGCTTCGGCTCCGATCCGGTGGTCAGGACCATCCCGGCGCCGCGGGACGAGGCACCTCACGAGTCGTCTCGATGGCGACGCACCTGGAGTTGCGCCCGCCTGTGCCCGCAGCTCTCATCGAGGGGTGCTATCCTGCGTCGATGGCAAGGCGCGTCGGGCGGAAGGGGATCGTTCTCGGGGCGTTGATCGTGGGAGGAGCGCTCCTGTTCGCCGGCTCGCGTGCGCGCGGGGCGCTGGAGCTGCGCGAGATCGAGCAGCTCGTGGGGCAGGACGTCGCGAGCCTCGAAATCGTGCTGTTGCGCGAGACGGGTCCGGAGTCGCCAGCGCGCGGGGGCCGCGGACGCTTGCTGGTGACGGAAACCTCCGACATCGAGGCCTACCTCGCGGGTCTGCGCGCGGGCGTCGGGCTCGGGACACGACGCAAGGCGGCACGGCGCTTCAGAGTCGAGATCCTCTGTGCGGACGGACGCTCGTTCCGCCAGGGCGTGAACGTCAAGGCCGGCGACCAAAACGCCTATGTGGAAGGTCCGTGGCACGGCTACTCGCGCCGCTCGGCCGGACTCTATCGCTGGCTGATCGAGCACGGACTCGTGCGGGAGTGACGTGCGCGGGCTGCCGGGGTCTCAAGAAGCGGGAACCGGCGCGCGCGATCGCTTCGGCGGGGAGTACGAGCGTCCGTCCGTCAGGCAATCGGCAAGCTCGGAATAGACGATGAGGAGCTCGCGCTGGAGCGTGGAGCGCGCCGCGTTCGGCTGCAGCGTGGCCAGGATGCGCTCCGCCAACGTGCCCTCCCGCAGGATGACCTCGAGCGCAGGTTCGAGTTCGCGCGGTCCATCGAAGGAGGTCTCGACGAGCTGGCGCAAGAGTTGGCCCATGGTGCACGCCCGTTTCGTCTCCTGCCCGAGCGTGGTGAGCCAAGCGCCGTCGGTGACCGGAGTCGCGGGGCCCGTGCGAATGGCGGCGATCAAGAGTTCCGCCAGCGCCTCGGTTCCCAAGGTGCTCTGTGCGCGGAAGGAGCACCAGCGCTCCTCGACCAAGCCCCGCACCAAGGCACTGACCGCGGCCGCGATCGCCAGGTCCGCGGCCGCGCATTCCTGGGCGTCGATCAGGCGAATCTCGATCGCCATGCGGTCGAAGCGCGCGATCGCGCCGCGGGCGTTGGTCCACTCTTGTCCGCGCAGGATTTCGTCGGCGCCCAGGGCGGCGAGCTCGACATCGATCGGGGACAGCACCCGTTCGCGGTACTCGTCGATGCTGAAGATCGGCTCCGGGACGACGCTGCCGGTCATGCTCGGCAGGCGCTCCGAGTTCGTGCGGTAGACCTCGAGCCGGTTGTCGAGCAGGCCCGTCACTTCGCCCGTGACGATCGGCGTGCTCGCAGCGAGGGCCGGGATCAACGGCAACACGACGCGGACGGCGGCCATCAGCCGCGCGAACTCGTGTTCGTCCCGGAAGGGCAGGTTGAGGTGGACGCTCTGCAGGTTCGACCAGCCGTGCCGATGGCAGTCGAACAGCCGATCGTAGGCGCGGTAGACGGGGCCGGTGTCGTGGGGCCAGAGGCGTGTCTCGCGCGTCGGATCCATCCAGGGGTGCATCCCCGTCGGCAAGAGGCGTGCCCCGAAGCTCTCGGACAGGAGCGCGTTCAGCTTGCGGTCGCTCGCTCGGAAGCGCTCGGCCAGGCCTTCGAACGATGCGACCGGGCCGTTGGTCTTGCGCTCGACGACGTGCAAAACGAGCTCGTTGGACCAGGCGATGGGGCCGTCGTCGAAGTCCTCGACCCAGGCGTCCGCGTGCGACGCTTCGCGCAGGAGCTCGTCGACGACGGGGCGCACGTCGAGCGTCTCCGCGTCGACGACCATCGATTCGATCTCGATGCCGTAGCCCTCGAACAGGGACAGGGGGAGTGGACCCGTGCTCATTGTCCGTTGCCTCGCTTGCGCTCTTCGACCCGCTGAAGGAAGCCCCGCATGATGTGGAGGTAGAGGTCGTTGCCGAGCAGTGCGTCCTCGCAGCCCGCATCGATGTTGGGGTTGTCGTTGACCTCCGTGACGACCGTGCGCTTGCCTGCTTCCTTGATGTCCACGCCGTACAGACCATTGCCGATCGTGGCGGCGGCTCGGAGCGCCATCCGCACGATCTTGGGTGGTGCTGCGTCGAGAGCGACGGGCTCGACGCGACCGTAGGCAAAGCGGCCGCTGGACGTCTTCTTGACGATCTGCCAGTGGCCCCGTGCCATGTGGTAGCGACAGGCGTACAGCGCCTCGCCTCCGAAGATGCCGATGCGCCAATCGAAGTCGGAGGGCAGGTACTCCTGAACGAGGAAGAGGTCGGAGTTCTCGAGGATGGTGGTCGCGTGATGCTCGAGTTCCGCGGGACCGTCGCAGCGCACGACGCCCTGGGAGAACGAGCTGTCGGGGTGCTTCAGGACGCAGGGGTAGCCGATACGGCGCTCGACCTCGTCCGGGTCGCTGCGGTCGGCGATCCAGGTCTTCGGGATCGGGATGCTGGCGAGCTCCATGGCCTCGGTCTGGAAGACCTTGTTCGTGCAACGGAGGATGGACTCGGGGTCGTCGATCACGATCAGCCCCTCCGACTCGGCCTTCTGGGAGAACCGGAAGGTGTGATGGTTGACGGCGGTCGTCTCGCGAATGAACAGGGCGTCGAATTCGCCCAGGCGACCGTAGTCCTCGCGCTGGATCAGCTCGACTCCGAACCCGACCTCCTCGCCCGCCTCGCGGAAGCGCGTGAGGGCCTTCATGTCGGACGGTGCCAGCTCCTCGTCGGGGTCATGGAGGATGGCCAGGTCGAAGCGCGAGGCGCGCGGGATCCGGGCCTGGTAGCGGGGTCGGGCGAAGTACTCGAGCGCGGCCTTCCGCAGGAACTCGAGGTGGTCTTCGGGGACATCGCGCATGGCGATGGGGGAGACGCTCGCGAGCCGCCAGGCATCGCCATGGACAAAGGTCGCGCGCAGGAGCGGAGCGGGAAACTGTGCGAAGAGCCTTCGGGCCAGACGGTCGTGGCGACGGGCCAGGTTCTTGCCGAAGTAGACGCTCAGGACGAAGCGCTCGGAGCGGATGTCCTCCAGACACTTCTGGATGTCGTCGTCGAGGTCGTCGTGAACCGTGCGAACGAGGGCTCGACTCTTCATGTCGAGCACCGTCAGGAGACCCGGAAAGGGCCGGTGGCGGCGCGCGGCAGCCAGGAGCGAAACGTAATAGCCTTCGCTCTGGTAGCGGTAGGACCGGCACAGGTTGAAGGCGCGGACTCCGCGCTCCTTGGTCCAGGCCGCATCGGTCAGGTAGTCCCGGGCGAGGACGACCTCGAGGCCCGGGATCGTGAGGGGCCAGTCGCCTTCTCTACTGATGACGACGATCGTGCGCATGCGAGTCTCCGAGCTTCCGGGAGCGCCGGGGTTCGATGACGATGAGGTTGGCGTCGTAGGTGAGGACGCCGAGATAAATGGCTCCGACCACGCGTTGCATGGAGACCGCGTAGCGATGCGTCGTCGCGAGCGGATTGGGGTGCAGGGGATCGCTGAGGAGCACCTCGCGGCGATCGGGCGAGTAGCCGGTCAAGACGACGAAGTGGCCGACCGGGTCGCCGCCGACGTCATCCGGTTCTCCGGTCTCCGCTTGCTCGCGAGCTTCGCGGTACAAGAAGCTCGCAGAGAGGCCGGTCAGGATCGGGACGTTGCGGCGCAGAAAGCGGCGTAGCAGCGAGGGCTCGAGGTCGCGGAACTCGATCCGACCGCCGGCTTCCAGGAAGCGCACGTAGGCCAGCGTCGACAACCTCAACTTGGGATCCGACTTCGCTTCGGCGCGGGCGCGCAGCCGCTCCTGGAGCCAGGACGACGAAGCGCCGTCCCACGTCGGATCGAAGATCTGGAGGTTCCACGTGATGATCCGTACCCGGTAGCCGCGCCCCAGGGCGTGCGTTGCGAGCAGAACCCCGAGCGTGCCTCCGCCTTCGAGCGACGGCACTTCGTGCAACAGCTGGCCGAGCTCGACGTCGTCCCCGTAGTAGCCGTAGACCGCGTGCAGGCAGGTCGGGCCGCAGGTTTCGTCGTCGGGTTGGCTTCGGATCTCGAAAGCGGCGAGGTCGCGGGGATCCGGCGACGCCGTCATCGGGTTCCCTCGTGGGCCACCCGAGCTCGCTGGCACGCTGCGAGCCCCGCAGGACGGGTCCGGGAGTCGAGCGTTGCGCATGTGCGTTCGGAACCGCGACTCGAGCGCGGGAAGGGGAGAGGCGAGACGGATTCGGGTCGAACCATCGATGATGTCGGGGCCGGTCGGGCCAGGCTGGTCGTTCGAACTCTGCCGGATTCCCGCGCCAGCGCGAGGCTCCGCTCCCTCTTTCGAGTCCGTTCGCGGCCCCGCCGAGATTCCCCGTACTAGCGGTCAGCTTGGCGAGAACTGTCTTGATGTCAAGGTAAAGAGCCGCGGGATTCCGAGCCTTGATGCGGCTTGCATTCCGTCTATCCTCCGCCGGCGATGGGGCGCGCAGAGAAGAAAGGGCCAGGGCAGGACGCCGTGGACGGGATGCTCGCCCAGTGGCGGCGGGAGCGTCCGGATCTCGACCGTTCGGGCATGGCCGTCGTCCTGCGCATCCTCCTGCTCTCGGGGACCTTTGCCGAGCGTTTGAAGGTCATCCTCGCCCCGGCCGGTCTGGCACCTTGGGAATACGAGGTGCTCTCGGCCTTGCGGCGGGTCGGGCGGACCGGCCTTACGCCGACGGAGCTGTGTCGTTCGACGCGCTTGACGTCCGGCGCGATGACTCACCGGCTCGATCGTCTGGAAGAACGACGCCTGATTCGTCGCCGCAAGCGCGTCGAGGATCGTCGGAGCAGCGTGGTCCTTTTGACCTCGCGCGGGCGCACCCTGGTCGAGGGGCTGCTCGCCGAGCGCATGGACGACGCCAACGCTTGTCTGAAGGCCCTCGGGAAGGCGGAGCGACGCGAACTCGCCCGCCTGCTCCGCCTGGTCGGCGCATCGTTGAACGAGCCCTTCGAATGACGCCGGCGTCACACCGGCGGCCCGAGCGCTGGTCCTGATTCGCGGTCGGACCCCAGTCCCATTTCGGGTACTCCGGCAAGCCGAGGCGCCCAGGAGGGCTGCGACCGGACTCAATTCGCTCAAGCGGGACTTCGCGCCTACCGACTAGCGGGGAGTGGAAGGTTGCCTCGTCGTTCCACGAGCGAACCGCTGGTCTTGCGTACACCCGTTTCCAGTCTCGTCCGAGGAGGCAGCGGTCGAGATCGAACCACTCTGATTGCGCGATGAAGAAGTCGTCAGCTGCTGGAGCGACTCTCGGAAAGCGCCTTCAGGGTCCGTGGCAGCGACTGATGTCACGGAGCCAGGAGGGAACATGCGATGGACTTGAACGTACTCGTGATCGATGACTCGGGGCTCATGAGGAAGATGATCCTGCGAGCCCTCCGGCAATCGGAAGTGAGCGTCGGAAGCACGCTCGAGGCTGCGAACGGCGAGGAGGGGCTCCGGGCCCTCCAGGCCAACGAGCCGGATCTCATCCTTTGCGATTGGAACATGCCGGTCATGGACGGGCTGGAGTTCGTCCGCCGGTCCCAGGGATGTGAGGTTCCCGTCATCATGCTGACGACGGAGTCGACGTCGGACCGCAAGGCCAGGGCGATCAACGCGGGGGCGAAGGGCTACGTGACCAAGCCTTTCACGCCGGAGAAGCTCGGCGAGGCCATTCGGGCGGTCATGTCGGGCAACACGCCCTCAGGAGCCCGTTGAACAAGTCATTCGGCTCCAGAGCGCCGTCCTCCACTGGGGTGCGGCACCTGCAAGCCTCGCCGAATCCACGGATTCGCCTGCGTTTCCAGTTGCCCCACCCCAGCGGATGCCGACGCCCTGGCATCCGA
>JAJDEW010000153.1 GCA_029259595.1 Planctomycetota bacterium
GCGCGCTCCTCAGAGTCGTACGTCACGCAAGGCGCCGGCCTCGAGCAGGATGGGCAAGCGGCGGACTTCGTTTCCGGCCTCGTCGTAGAGGACGAGCACGTGCTCTCCTTCGAAGGCCTCCGTCAAGGTCGAGCGGCCGCCGGGCAGGTCGACGCGGGGCGTCGAGATCGTGTGTTCTTCGACGCGCACGTAGAGCGGGACGACGCGGTCTTCGGCGTCGAGGAGTCCGAACGAGCTCGCCTGACCGGGATCGCTTGCGAGGACGACGTGGAAGCGGCAGCGCGCTCGGACCCGGAGCTCGAGCGCGTCGAGGTTGGCGCGCGGTTCGAGGTCGACCCTCGTGAACTGGATCGCAGCGCCGGACAGCACGAGCTGGCTGCCTGCGAGGACGAGCCCCTCGAGCGCGAAGCGTCCTTCGGAATCGGTCGTTGTCAGAGGTTGTTCGAAGGCGCTCCAGCCAGGATCCGGCCGACCTACGATGGCCTGGTCCCAGAGATGGTCGGGACGTGCTCCGGGGCGCTCCCACGGGACCGTTCGCCCGACGCTGACACGGACATCGGGCTGTGGCACGCCGCGTTCGGACAGGACGCGACCCGCGACGCGCTTGGTTTCCTCTGGCTCGAGCCGGAGTTCGATGCCGTCCCTTCCGGCTCGCACGAGGCGCGGCGTCGCCGCCGCGAGGGTGCGCGGATCGAGCGCATAGAGCGCGTACTCCCTGTCGAGCAGGCCCTCGAGCGCGAAGCGACCCGCCGCGTCCGTGCGCGTCTCGAGAGGCTCGAACCACCGCCGACGTACGTCGTGCACGAGCGCTTCGACCGTGGCATCGCCGCTGATCGTGATCCCGTCCGCGTCGCGAGGGGCTTGCCCGAAGTACGTCGTGTCGGGGGTGTACACGACGACGTTCGCGGCGGGACGACCGTCGGCGTCGAGCACGCGCCCCCGCAGCGCCAGCGGCGTAGGACCGAGCACCAGCGTCAAAGGCTGCTCGGCGGAAGTGCCCGCCGGACGATCCGGATCGAAGCGCGCGGTGCCTGGCAGGTGCCCGTGCTTCACGGCCTGTAGGACGCCGTCTTCGCGCCATTCCTCGAGGGCCAGTGCGAAGCGCCCGTCCGGGCCTGAATGAACCGAACGCACGCCCATCGACACCAGCGCTTGCGCTGCTGGCGTGCCGTCCGGCGTGAGCACGAGGCCGTGCACGGCGCGCTCCGTCTCGTGGGCAAGGAGCGTGAGAACGATCCCGTGCTCCGACGCGTTCGAAAGCTCGTGCCGCGCGGGTGTCAACCCGTCGCGGCTGGCCTCGAGGAAGGCTCCGCTGACGAAGCCGACGCCGTCGAAGGAGAAGCGTCCCGCCGCGTCCGACTTCGTCTCCGCGAGCGGAAGCAGCAGCGGCAACGCTCGTCCCGCAACCTCGAGCGCTTGCAACCAGTCGCCCGCGACCGAGACCTCGACCCGCGCAAGGTCGATCGGCGCACCATCGGCTCCGACGACGGTGCCGGACCATGTGTGGCGGGGTGCGACCACGATCAGCGCCGGTTCGTCCGGTACACGTCCGGCGAGACGCGGGCGTACGATCGCCGCCCAGAACGGGCTCGTGACGCTCAGGCGTCCGGTTGCAGCGGGCAGCTGCAGCGTGAAGCTCCCGTCTCCCGTGGTGAAGAGCGGTGCTTCCTTCCGTGCGACATGACCGCGCTCGGTATGGACCTCGAAGACGACCTCGACCCCCGGCACACCGCGCCCGTCGAGGTCCCGTACGTGACCCAAGACGTGTTCTGCGAGCACGGCAAGCGGTGGCTCCGTCTCCGCTGGTGCGGAGGGTTCTTGCGAGTGCGTCGCTTCGCCAGGGAGTTCCGCCCGCCCGGCCTGCGCCAAGGGGGGGGCGTCGTGGACCTGCCGGGGACCGACGCGTTGCGCCTCGTCGAGCACGGTCGGCTGCTCGGGCCGCACCTCGGTTGCTTCGCGGCGCCCCTGGAGGAGCACGCCGCCGAGGACCCCGATCATGAGCAGGACGAGCAAGAGAACGAACGCTTTCAGTGAATTGGAAGTGCGCATGGTGGATGTGCCGTATTGCGGACTGTAGCGGTTCCTTGGATCGGGACTACGGGGCACTCCCCTCCCCATGTGCAGGGCGCGGGCGGCCACCCGATTTTTTTGTGGCTTGGCCGTTACGCTGGGGGACTTCGCGCGCAAAGGGCCTGATGAGGAACGGAACCGAGGAAGAGGATTTCCGGCGCTACCGGGACGAAGGCGACATCGAGGCGATGGGGCGCGTGTTCGACGCTTTGGCGCCGAAACTGTTGATCGTGGCCGGCCATCTCGTGCGCGATGCAGGCGCGGCGGAGGATCTCGTGCAAACGACCTTCGTCACGGCGCTCGAGAAGGCGCAGCGCTGGGACGACAGCCGAGCGCTCGTACCGTGGCTGTGCGGAATCCTCTCTCATCGAGCCCGAGACCTGGTTCGTCGCCAGCGCGTGCGCAGTGCGCATCAGCTGGATGAAGCAGAGGTCGAGCTCGATCCGTCGGAACTCGCGGTCAATCGCGAGTTGCAGGTAGCGATCGCCGCGGCGCTCGACGGACTCGGCGAGCCCTACCGTGAGGTCTTGATCCTGCGCGTCGTGCACGGTCTCGCGCCGACGGAGATCGCGCACACGTTGGGGCGAGCGCCGGGAACCGTGCGCGTGCAGCTCGCACGCGGACGAGAGCGCTTGCGCGACGCGCTACCGCGTGGCTCGCTCTTGCCGGTCTGTTTCCTCGTCGACGACGGCGCCGGGTTGGCTGGTGTCCGCGACTCGGTCCTGTCCGAAGCGAGCATGCTCCTTCGCGCGGGACAAGCGGCCGGTGTCGCGACCGCGACATCGGTTCCGTTGGTCTTCGGAGGATGGTTTTCGATGAAGCTCGCATGGTTCGCGACGGCAGGGATTTCGATGGGCGTTTTGGTCTGGGCGCTCTTTGCAGGGGACGACGCCCGAGGGATGGAGGAAACGACGGCGCGGGCGGAGGCTGGGCCGCCCGCGGCGCTCGTTCCGCTTCCGTCGAGCGCTCTCGCTCCAGCGGAGGTGGCATCCGAGCGTGCGCCGCTTCCCGAAGCCCGAGCGGACTCGCGCGAGACGGAAGCGCCACGACTCGCCGTCCGGCTCACGTTCGAAGTGGACGACGCTCCCGCCGCGGACGTTGGCGTCTACCTGCGTCCGGTCGACGGCGCGGACCTGGGTCTCGAGCTGCGCACCGATGCCGAGGGACGCGCTGTTTTCGAGGAGCTCGACGCCGGACGCTACCGCTTGACGCTCGATCGCATCGAGCAGCTACGCGAGGTCGACGTGTCGGCCCCGCGGACGCTCGCATGGAGCATTCCGCGCGGCGTCGACGTGCACGGCACCGTGGTCGATCTCGAGGGCAACGGGGTCGGGGGAGCCGAGCTCTATCGGATCGAACACGACCATCACGATCACCTGATCCACATCGCGACGGCGGACCCGTTGGGTGCCTTCGTGGTCCGCGACGCCGATCCGACGAGTTCCTTCCTCGCCCGCGCTCCGGGCTACCAACCGTCTTCGACCCGGCGCGGTAGTCGCGGCGACAGCGTTGACGGGGAGCGCGGCCACCCAGTGCGGATGAAACTCGTGCTGGGAGCGCTCGGGAACCCGCTCACCGGACGCGTGCTCGATCCTGATGGAAGGGGCGTGCCGTGGGCTCTGGTCGCTGTCGCCGTCGATGAGGACGCGCGGCGCTCTCCGACCGGCGTGCCCGGCCGCGACCGTGGCGTCGACCGTCGCAAGGCGCCCGACCTGGAAGCGTTCTTCGTTCGCGCCGACGCGGACGGGGCTTTTCACACGAACGAGGTTCCGGCCGGGACGGCGACCTTGTTCGCCCGTCCCATGGAGATGGGCGAGCTCGTGGCCTGGGCGGTCGTGGATGTCGTCAACGGACGCTCGACCGATCTCGAGCTCGTGCTCGAGCGTGGTGCCGAGATCTTCGGGCGTGTCACGACCGAGGGCGGGGAGCCCGCCTCCGACGTGCAGGTCGTGTGCGAGTGGGAGGGCAACGACGAGCTGGGTCAGACCGAGGGGTATCTCGGCGGATTCCTGGCTGACATCGAGACCCATACCGATGCCGATGGTCGCTATCGCCTCGTCGGTCTGCTTCCGGGCGAGTACGACGTCGAGCTCGAGGCGGCCTATGGTGAGCGCCCGCAGCGCGACGATGTCGAGCTCATCGCCAGGCAGCGGCACGAGTGGAACCCCGTGCTGTCCGGACGTGGCCTGCTCGCGTTGCGCCTCGTGGATGCGAAGGGCCAAGGCCTGGCCGGCTGGGGAGTGGGCGTCGGCGTGCAACAGGACCGCATGGACTCGTCCGCGGTCCTGGCCGCGGCGACGGACGCGGACGGGCGCTACCGTCTCGCGGGCATCCCGCTGCGTGAGCACTGGGTCACCGTGCATCCGCCGGGCGACTTGCGCGATCCGTCCCGGCTCGATCGGAGCATTCCGGTGCCGGTTCATGCCGAGCTCCTCGCTCCTTCCGAAGACGAGCAGCTCATCCGCCTGGACCCGCTGCCAAGCGCCTCGTTGCGCGGGCGCATTCAGAGTGTCGACGGCCTGCCCCTGCGTTCCGTGTCAGGACGCCACGAGCGCAACGCCGCCGTGCGACTCGCCTTCGCCGACTTCGACAACTTCGGGAGGCAGACCGTGGACGACGACGGCGGCTTCGCCTTCGGACCGCTCGCGGCGGGGGAGTACACGCTCTATCTGGAAGCGACCGGCGTGCCCGCAACCTGCGCGCTCGGGACCTTCGTCCTGAGCCCGGGTCAGGAGCTGGACCTGGGACTGCTGACGCCGCCCGTGTCCGCCCGACTCGAGCTGGTGATCGCAACCGAGAACAGGACCCCCTTGCCCGACTTCGAGCTCGACGTCCGCGTCGATGGCGACCGCCTACGCATGAAGCGCCTCGGTGAAAGCGGCGAGTTTCACTCCGAGCCGGCGGACGCGGGGGCTTGCGTCGTCACGGTCCGTGGACCGGAGTTCGCCCCGCTGGCGCTCTCGTTTCCGCTCGCGCGCGGAGGCTCGGAACGCCGCCAAATCCTGCTCTCACCCGGAGTGGAACAACTCTTCGAGCTCGTCTTCACTCGCGAGCCCACGACTTCCGTGCGCAAGAACTGCGAATCGCACCAGGGCCGTTTCGACCTGAGCATCTACGACGTCGACGGGCACACGCTGGTGTGGGAGCGCGAGGATGTCGAGTACCTCGACCTCGAAGGCAAACGCCTGCGCTACGCGCGCCGCCTGCTCCCCGGCCGCTATCGCGCGGTCTTCGAGGACGAGCGCTACGACGGCTGGGACAAGCCGAAGGTCGCAGTCGACTTCGAAGTCACCGAGGCCCCCGAGCCGGTTCTCATCGAGCTGCGTTAGACGAGGGGGGCGTGTCGGTGGGAGCGGGGGCATGGCGAAGGCTGCGAAGGCCCGCCGCAGGCGGGCCGTAGCCTCGGAGCCAAAGGCTCCGTGACGTGCCGTTGCGCGGCGCGAGCCGCGCAATCAGGCACAGGCGCACGACGGAGTGTGCGCCGCGTCCTGAGGAGGTGCCGGCCCGCGACCATCGGACAGCCCGGCCCTCGGGTTGCGCCCCTCGCGGCCGTGCCGTCGCAGCCCCCCGATACGCGCCCACCGCGCTCAGCGATTGCGAGCGAAGCGAGCGAGTCCGTGTCCCGTCGCCGTTTCCCTCGCCCGCCCGCGGAAACGACCAAGGACCCCCCCAAGGACCCCCCGGGCCCCCCCCTCGTCCCGGGCCCCCCGGCCCCCGTCCGATTTCCTGGCAGGTCCCGGGCTCGCCTTGCGCCAGGGGTGGTGGGAAGGACCCCACGAACCGCAAACCGGACCATCGCCATGCAGACCACGAACTCTTCCGCCGCCCTCGTCCCCGACGCTTCCGACTCGTCCGAGCTCCTCGGGCGGCTCGCGACCCTGGCCTATGGCGGGCTCGTCTACGCGCTCTTTCTGGGCACCTTCCTGGCCATGATCGCCTTCGTCAGCGGCGTCGTGCTGCCGAAGCACATGGCTTCGGGCGTGGCCGTGCCGGTCGCGGAGGCGTTGCTCGTGAACGGGGGGATCCTGGCGCTCTTCGCCGTGCAGCACGCGATCATGGCGCGCCCGGCCTTCAAGCGGCGCTGGACCCGGGTGATTCCGGCTGCGGCCGAGCGCTCGACCTTCGTGCTCGCGACCTGTCTGATCCTGATCCTCTTGATGTGGCAGTGGCGTCCGCTGCCGCAGACGGTTTGGCAGGTCGAGGGGGTCTTCCAGGGCGTGCTCTGGGCCGCCTCCGCGGCGGGCTTCGGGATCGTTCTCGTCTCGACCTTCCTGATCGATCACTTCGCGCTCTTCGGCCTGAAGCAGGTCGTCGCCCGCTTCCGTGGCGTACCGATGAAGCAGACGCCCTTCGTCGAGCGGGGCTTCTACCGCCACGTGCGGCACCCGCTGATGACGGGCTTTCTGATCGCCTTCTGGTGCACCCCGCACATGACGCTGGGGCACCTCGTGTTCGCGCTCCTGTGCACCGGCTACATCGCGCTCGGGTTGCTGCTCGAGGAACGCGACCTGATCGCGGCCCACGGCGACGACTACCGCGACTACAAGCGTCGCGTCCCGAGCATCCTGCCCTTCCCGCGTCGCGCCAGGGCCTGACGGACGTCGAGGTTTCCACGAACAGGGCGGGAGCTTTTTGCCTTCCGCCCTCCTTCGTTTAACCTGCGGCCATGAGCGACCATTCCGACTGGCTGCGTTCCCTCGTCGCCGAGGCCGTACCGAAGCTCGAGAACCTGGGCGCAGGGGATACGGCGACACGCCCGGAGCCCACGGCGTGGTCGCCGCGCGAGCTCCTCGGTCACCTCGTCGATTCGGCCGCGAACAACCACCAACGCTTCGTTCGCGCGCGCTTCCAGGACGACCTCGTCTTCCCCGGCTACGACCAGGACGCCTGGGTCGAAGCCCAGGCCTACGCACAAGCCCCCTGGGACGAGCTCGTGGTTCTATGGAAGGCCTACAACCTGCACCTGGCACGCGTCATGGACCAGGTCCCCGACCACGTCCGCCATCGCGCGCACGCTCGCCACAACCTGGACGAGATCTCGTGGCTGCCGGTGGCAGCGGACCGCCCCGCGACGCTCGCCGAGCTGATGGAAGACTACGTCGCGCATCTGGAGCATCACCTGGAGTCGTTGATCGGGGCGAAGGCCTTCCGGTAGGGCGCGGCGCGCACGTCGTCGCGCGCCTGTGCCGCGTTTCGCGGCTGCGCCGCGAAACGGCACGTCACGGAGCCTTGGGCTCCGGGGCTACGGCCCGCCGGTGGCGGGCCTTCGCAGCCTCCGTTGTGGACCGCCGTTGTGGACCGCAGACATCAGGCAGCTTCATCGACCCGTGGCTAGCCGACTCTCGGCTCTCGACCAGCGGCTCTCGAACGTCAATACGGCACGTCCTCTTCGCGGATCTCGCTGTGGGGGTCGCGTTCGGTGCCTCGTCGGGGGGGTGGGCTCTTGTGGAAGGAGGCGGTCAGGCCGCGGCGTTCGATGTCGGCGAGCATGCCCATGTGGGCCAGGGCTTCGTGCAGGCAGTGGTCGGTTTCGCCCGTGACGAAGCGGGCCAGGTTCTCGTCGCCGTCGCGTTGGAGGGCGGGGCGTAGGGGGAGTTCCTTGAGGAACACGCGGTGGCGGGGGTCGAGGATGCGGTTGTCGAGCAGGAACACGCAGCCGCGGTCGGTCTCGGTGCGCATGAGGCGGCCGAAGCCCTGGCGGAGCTTGGCCAGGGCGCGGGGCATGTAGATCTCGCGGCGGTGGTCGCGGGCGCCGAGGATGGCGCTCTGGGCGTGGTGGTAGCGATCAGGAACGCCGTAGGGCAGGCGCACGATGACGAGGTACTCGAGCGTCGTGCCCGGGAAGTCGGCGCCGTACCAGAACGTGTCGAGGCCGAGCAGGATCGAGTTCGTCGTGCCGCGGAAGAGCTCGCCCAGCTCCTCCTTCGACGTGCCGCGCATGCGCTGGTACCAGAGCGGGATGTGGCGCGCGCGGAAGTAGGGCTCGAGCTCGCGGCCGACTTGCGTGCAGTCGTCGGCGTTCGTGAACAACACGAGCATACGGCCCCGCGTGCGCTCGCCGAGGTGGGCGAGAAAGCGCGTGACGTAGCCGAGGAAGCTGCGCTTGCCTTCGCGCACGGAGGGCGCGTCGCGCGGCGCGGCGACCAGGACGCGACCGTAGTCGAAGGCCTCCGGAGCGCGGAACGTGCGCACCAGCGAACCCAGGCGGCCCTCCTCTTCCAGCGGCTCGGCGGCGCGCCGCAGGCCGAGGTAGGCGGAGGCCGCCTCGAAACCCTCCTTCAGCCAGGTCGTGGCCGAGATCAGGACGGCGCCGTGGAGGTCTGGGTAGTAGTAGCGACCGAGATACTCGTGGGGCAGGAGCACGCGGGCCGCGAGGATGTCCTCCCCCGTCGGCGTCGACTCGAGGTCGTAGAAGGTCTCGGGCCGGAAGTCGGGTTCGCCGTGCTCGCGACGGGGAATCCAGGCGTGGACGGCCTGCTGGCGTTCGTCGAGCTCGACGCGCAGTTGGTCGATCGTGCGGCGCAGGCGCAGGATCCCACGGCTTGGCAGCGTGTCGAGGTGTTCGGAGAGCTGCGCCAGCTCGGAGGTGAGCGTGTTCAGCTCGTCCGAGAGAGCGGCCTGCGCCACGAGGAGCGGAGCCGCGTCGGGCTCGTCCTTCACGAACTCGCGGAAGAGCGAGTGGATGTCGGCCTCGTCGCGCGTGCCCCCCACGTCCTCACGCCAGAACTTGAAGGCGCCCAGGGCGCGCAGCAATTCGTCCAGGGCCTCGAGCGCGACCTCGCGGGACTGGATGCACTCGAGCGTGCACTCCCAGGCCTCCGAACCGTGCTTCGCGAGCTCGATGATCTTGTTCAGAGGGGCGCGCGCCGTCGCGCCCGGCTTGTAGAGGCGCAGGAGGACGTCGCGCAGGGAGCTGACGGAGACCGATTGACTGAAGGCGCTGTGTGCGACGTCGTGCAGGTGCTCGCACTCGTCGAAGATCAGCTGGCGGAAGAACTCCCGGCGCGTCAACGCGAAGGCGTGGTTCGTGACGACGACGTGGGCGCGCTCGGCGCGGCGGCGTGCGACCCAGGCGGCGCAGGTGTTGCGGTCGGCGGAGTGTGCGCAACAGCCGGTTTCGGCGTGTACGGAGCGCACGAGGCGTTCGGTCTCGCGCGCGAGCTCGCCCTCGGAGGTCTCGAACATCGTCCCGCGCGGGAAGCGGTCCAGGTCGCCCTCCGGATCGCTCAGGGCGAAGAGCGCGAGCTTCGTCCACGCCAGCGTGGAGAGTCCGTCGTCGGCCCGCAGGGGCGTCTGCAGCTTGAAGGCGCGCCAGCACAGGTAGTTCTGGCGGCCCTTCAGGAGCGCGATGCGCGGCGCCCCGTCGACCCCGGCGCGCTTCAGGGCCTCGAGCGCGACCGGCACCTCGCGATCCATGGCCTGTTCCTGAAGAGCGCGCGTGTACGTCGCGACGCCGACGCGAATCCCGTTGCGGTAGGCCCAGATGATGGCCGGCACCAGGTACGCGAGGGTCTTGCCGGTGCCGGTCGGTGCATGCAGCAGGAGCAGCTCGTGCTTGCCGAAGCTGCTCGCGATCTCGGCCGCGACGAGGTGTTGTCCCTCGCGGTAGACCGGCAGCGCGGCGCGCTTGGCCTGCGCGAAACGGCGCGGCAGGTGTTCCTGGAAGATCTCGTCGATGCGGCGTGCGTCGTCGCGCGCGAGGGTCGGTTCCGCTTCCTCCGCCACGGGCGGGACGGGATCGATCTTCAGGAGCTCGCGCGCTTCCTGGGCCCAGGCCGGCTCGGCGCTGTCGATGGCGGTCACGAGCGTCGGGTAGGCGCGCAGGGCGTCGCTCATCCGGCCGTCTCCCAGGTCGGTGCCGAGCGGGAACAGCCCGTCGGCCGGCCGCCAGGCGGACGGGGACTCGAGCAGGCTCAACACGAAGGCGAGCCGCGTCGCCAGACGCGGGTGGTGCATCGTCGCGCCGCGCCAGGCCTGCAACAAGCCGTGGGCCAGCACCGCCTGGGTCGTGCCGTCGCGCGCGAAGGCGCGTTCGATCAGGGCGGCGAGCGCGAGGCGCAGCTCGCTCGGGCCGATCGCGCGCGGATGCTCGAGCTCGACGAGCCCTTCGAGCAGACGCGCCGCCAGGGCCGGTCCGGACAAGGAGAGGCGACCCGGCAGGATGCACTCCGCGAGAGAAGCCAGGTCGAGCAGGGGCTGCTCGCGAAAGTCCTGCGCGCGATCCGGACGCCAGTGCTCGACCCAAGCCGCGAACAGGGCCCGATCGTCGACGATCACCGGTCGATCGGCGAGAAACAGCACCAGCTCGTCGAAGGCCGCCGCGGCGTCGCCCGCGCTGCCGAGGTCGTCACCCGTCACGCCGAATTCGCGCGCCATGCGGCGCGTGGCAGCGGGCGCTTCGTCGTCCTCGGAGTCGAAGGGCAGCGCCAGACGATCGAAGCGCTCCCAGCCGCCCTCGCCGTCGCGGCGCAGGGCTTGCAGGCGAAAGAGACCGTCGCGCTCGGGGTCCGCACCCGTGCTCCACAGGGTCACGAGCGCGAGGCCCTCGAGTCCGCCGCTGCCCTCCCAGGGAGCCGTGGAACGCTCGCGCACGAGCGAGTCGAGGCTCAGGGAGGCGTGCGGACGGATCATGGCTCCACAGGATAGCCGCCGCGGAGGTGGAGTTCGCCGCCCACGGGACGCGGGGCCCGGAGGCGGTCCGGGAATCGTCGTGGCCCGAGCGAACTCCCAGCAGCTGCTGTTCGTGATGCGCAAGTCTCTATGAACCAATGGTTTAGGTTGTCGGTCGAACGCCGCGGCCAGACGCCTGCCGAGCGCTGGGCGACTTGACTCCCTTCCGAAGCGCTCTATCAATGGTCGCCCGACCCCGAGACCGGAGGCGAGTCAAGCGGCCCTGAATGCGGCCCCCTGTTCGCCTTCGAGGGGTCCCAAGGACTCCCCGGCATGGCGATGAGCAACGAAAAAGCCGCGACCGCTTCCTCCGGGAAGACGGTCAAGAAGGCGACCAAGAAAAAGGCGGCGAAGAAGGCCACCAAGAAGGCCACCAAAAAGGCGACCAAGAAGGCCGCCGAGGACGAGAGCGCAGCCGAGGGCGAGGAGGCGACCGAGTCGAAGGGCTCGAAGAAGCGCAAGAAGAAGTCGCTCGTCATCGTGGAGAGTCCGGCCAAGGCCCGCACGATCAACAAGTACCTCGGCTCGGCCTTCGTCGTGAAGGCTTCGATGGGGCACATCCGCGACCTGCCCAAGGGCAAGTTCGGGATCGACCTCGAACACGACTTCAAGCCCGAATACACGACGATCCGCGGCAAGGGCAAGGTCATCTCCGAGCTCAAACGGCTCGCGAAGTCGGCCGAGTTCGTCTACCTCGCCCCCGATATGGACCGCGAGGGGGAGGCGATCGCCTGGCACCTGCAGGAGTCGCTCGACGTGCCGCTCGACCGCGTCTATCGAGTCGTCTTCAACGAGATCACGAAGCGCGCGATCCTCGCGGCCTTCGACGTGCCCGGGCGCCTCGATCTCAACAAGGTGAACGCGCAGCAGGCGCGTCGCGTGCTCGACCGGATCATGGGGTACAAGCTCTCGCCCCTGCTCTGGAAGAAGATCGCCAAGGGCCTGTCCGCGGGGCGGGTGCAGTCCGTGGCCGTGCGCCTCATCGTCGAGCGCGAGAAGGAGATCCGGGCCTTCGTCAGCGAGGAGTATTGGCGCGTTACGGCGAAGATGAAGGTCGGGGGACAGGAGTTTCCGGCCGACCTGCGCCGTCTCGACGGCACCCGGATCGACAAGAACCTGGACGGGGATCGGGCCAAGGAGCTCGTCGCCCGCATCGGCAACGACGAGCTCGAGCTGGTCGAGGTCGAGGAGAAGCCGAAGACCCGGCGACCCACGCCGCCCTTCACGACCAGCCAGCTGCAGCAGAAGGCCTCGACCATGCTGCGGTTCAGCGCGAAGAAGACGATGATGATCGCGCAGCAGCTCTACGAGGGGGTCGAGGTCGCCGGCGAGGGCTCGGTCGGTCTCATCACTTACATGCGTACCGATTCGACGCGCGTCAGCGACGAGGCCATCGGGACCGCGCGGGCCGTGATCGAGCGCGACTTCGGCAAGGACTACGTGCCGGAGAAGCCCATGGCCTACAAGACCAAGTCGAAGTCGGCCCAGGAGGCGCACGAGGCGATTCGGCCGACCGAGGCCACGCGCCGACCCCAGGACCTCGAGAGCGTCCTGACGAAGGACCAGTTCAAGCTCTACAACATGATCTGGCGCAAGTTCGTCGCGAGCCAGATGAACGCGTCGCGGTCCAGCGTCACGACCGCCTACTTCCAGCACCCGCACGGCTGCGATGCCGATCACTCGGCGCGCTTCGTCGCGCAGGGCGAGGTCCTGAACTTCGACGGACACCTGCGCGTGTTCACGACGGACCGCTCGGACAAGGACGATCCGGCCCTTCCGAAGGGGCTCGAGGCCGGCAAGACGTACATGCCCGAGTCGGTCGATCCGACCCAGCACTTCACGCAGCCGCCGCCGCGCTTCACGGAGGCGACGCTGGTCAAGGAGCTCGAGAAGAAGGGCATCGGACGGCCGTCGACCTACGCGACGATCATCTCGACCATCCAGGACCGCGGCTACGTCCTGCTCGAGCAGCGGCGCTTCGAGGCCACGGAGCTCGGCGAGATCGTGACCGACCAGCTCGTGGAGCACTTCGGGAACCTGATCAACACCGACTTCACGGCGAACATGGAGACCAATCTCGACTCCGTCGAGAGCGGCGAGCGCCAGTGGGACGACGTCGTGCGCAACTTCCACGACATCTTCATGACCGATCTCGAGAAGGCCGAGACGGACATGAAGAGCTTGAAGGCCAATCCCGAGCTGACGGACATGCCCTGCGACAAGTGCGGGGCACCGATGGCCGTGCTCTACAACAAGCGGGGCAAGTTCCTCGGTTGCTCGGCTTATCCCGACTGCAAGAACACGATGCCGGTCGACGGTCCGCGCGAGAAGCCGGAGGTCATCGAGACCGACTACATCTGTACGAACTGCGAGAGCCCGATGGTCATCCGCACGGGCAAGCGCGGGCGCTTCCTGGCCTGCACCGGCTTTCCCAAGTGCAAGACGACCGCCTCGGTGGACGACGATGGCAAGATCATCGAGCCCAAGAAGACCGGCATCGACTGCGACAAGTGCGGCAGCGAGATGGTGATCAAGGGCTCGCGCCGAGGACCTTTCCTGGCCTGCTCGGGCTTCCCGAAGTGCCGCAACGCCAAGCCGTTGCCCGACGAGCTCCGCGAAGCCCCCAAGGAGACCGACGAGGTCTGCGAGCAGTGCGGGGAGAAGATGGTCATCAAGAGCAGCCGCTGGGGGAAGGAGTTCCTGGCCTGCTCGGGGTATCCCAAGTGCCGCAATGCGCGGGACATCGTGCCCAAGGAAGCGCCGGAATCGGCCAGTACGGAGGGCTGAGGCACCCTTCGGCTCGACGGACGGGGGCGCTTGCCTTAGGATGCCGCCCCCTCCCCCGGGCCGGTGACGACGCGGGGGAGCGTCCTGTTCCCGCGCCCCGCCACCCCGAGGGTTCCAGGAGCCCGAAAGTTCCTCGCATGGAGATCTCCGAGATTCAGGTCGATGGCTACGAGCGCGTCGCCCGCTGCCGTGATGCCGAGTCCGGGCTGCACGCGCTGATCGCCGTGCACGACACCACGCTGGGTCCCGCCCTCGGTGGCATGCGGATCCTGCCTTACGTGTCGGAGGACGAGGCGCTCTTCGACGTGCTGCGGCTGTCACGCGGCATGACCTACAAGTCCGCCATCGCTCAGACGGGACTCGGTGGTGGCAAGTCCGTCATCATCGGTGAACCGAAGACGTTGAAGTCTCCCGCGCTCTTTCGGGCGATGGGACGCTTCGTCGACGACTTCAAGGGCAAGTACATCACCGCCGAGGACATGAACATCGGCATCCCCGATCTCGAGGCGGTGCACGAGACGACGAAATGGGTCGTGGGGCTCTCGCGCGAAGCGGGCAGCTCGGGGAACCCTTCGCCGTACACCGCGCGCGGCTGCGTCGAAGGCATGCGCGCCGTGTTGAAGGAGCTCTACGGGAGCGAGGACTTCTCCGGTCGACGCGTTCTGATCCAGGGCGTCGGCGCCGTCGGCGGACGGCTCGCCGTTCTCTTGAAAGAGCGCGGAGCCGAGGTCGTGATCTGCGACATCAACGAAGAGGTCGTCGCGAACATGCGTTCCGAGCACGGTTTCGAATCCGTGAAGGACGTGGGCCACCACAAGGTCGAGTGCGACATCTACTCACCCTGTGCACGCGGCGCGGGGCTCAACGACGACACGATTCCCGCCCTGCGGTGCAAGGCGGTCGCCGGTTCCGCCAACAACCAGTTGCTCGAGCCGAAGCACGCCGACGATCTGCGCGCGGCGGGCATCCTCTACGCGCCCGACTACGTCATCAACGCCGGCGGTATCATCAACGTGTCGGTCGAGCTCCTGAAGGGCGGCTACGACGAGAAGGTCGCGCTCGAAAAGATCGACCGGATCTACGACATCCTGACCCAGGTGTTCGAGGTCTCGCGCACGAAAGGGATCTCGACCCGCGACGCGGCGGCGCACATCGCCGAGCTGCGTCTGGCGAACGCCAAGAAGAAGGGCTGAGGCGACGAAAAAAGGCGCCGTGTCCGGGGCCCGGACACGACGCCTCTCGTCTCGACCGGGTGGGTCAGTCTTTGCGGAGGAAATCGACCAGGTCGTTTTCCAACTCCGCCAGCCCGTAGTCCATGACCGTCAGGGCACGGTACACGATGCGCTCGAGCGCTTCGGGCGTGTTCGGGTTGAGGTTGCGCGGCGGGGGATAGCTCAGGAAGAACGACAGGCTGAGTCGTTCGACCTCACCGCCGTGCTCGCGGCCGGCGTACTGCCACGGGACTTCGTCGAAGGGCAGCGTGCCCGTCAGGATCTCGTACAGCATCACGCCGATGCCCATCACGTCCGCCTTCGGACTCCGCAAGAGCAGCGGGTTGTAGTGCGGCGTCGTCGAGATGAGGTTGCTCTTGTTCGCGCGCAGCGCCGGGTCGATCATCACCACGCTGCCGGAGGGCTTCACGATGATGTTCTCGGGCTTGAGATCGCCGTGATACTCGAGCTTGCCCGTCTCGTTGAGCTTCTGCAGGGCACGCACGATGGCGAGGAACCAGTTGAGGCGGATGCCTTCGAGCGCCCGGATCTTCTCGCGCAGCGTCTTGCCACGGACGTAGTCCATGACGATGACGGGACGCCCTTCGATCTCGAAGACGTCGCGGGTCTTCACCAGGTTCTGGTGCTGGGCCTTCTCGAGCAGAGTGGCCTCAGCGCGCATCATCAGATCGATCTCGTGCATGTCGAGGAAGTCGATCCGTACGCCGTCGGGACGAAAGAAGACGGCTTCGCCCGGCGTCTCGTCCGGACTGATCCATTCCTGGGACCGTTCATCGGTGATCTCGACGAAGCGCGTCACATAGCGCCCGCCGCCTGCGACGTCACCGACCTTGAGAGCGACCTTGCGGCCCTGGGAGTCTTCGGCTTGGTACACGTAAGCGAACCCGCCGCGTCCGAGGAACTTCTGGACGCGGAAGGAGCCGAGGTACTCACCCGCCTGGAGCTTGATCATTGGAGACTCGCTTTCCTTGCCCCTCCGGAGAGGGAGGGGACTGACCGGGAACTCATGCTCTTTCGAGCGATCCCAGGGCCGGCATTGAGGGAATCCAGTTCACCGCGGAGGGTTTCCCTCCGAAGGGGACCGGTGAACGATGAAAGTGTGGAGGGCATGGGGCTTTCCAAGGAGGTCGCAAAGGGCAAGAAGACCCTAGGAGCCCGTTGAAGAAGTGCTTCGGATGCCAGGGAGGCGGCATCCGCTTCGGTGAGGTGCTTGGAAACGCAGGCAAATCCATGGATTCGGCGAGGCTTTCAGGTGCCTCACCGAAGGGGAGGACGTCGCTCTGGCGCCGGATGACTTATTCAATGGGCTCCTAGTGACGCGGGGGCTCGACCGGTCCCAGCGGCTGCGGCAGGTCCACCTCGACGAGGCTGCAGGAGCCTTCGATGGACAGGATGCGGGCGGCCCCTTGGGCTACCGTTCCCGTACCGACCCAGACCGGGTGTTCGCTATGGGGAACGAAGCGGAAGGCGCGCCCCAGGGCATCCACGACGCCCAGGTCCTGGGACCAGTCGTTGCGGACGACGAACAAGGAGTCATCGCCTGCCGGGAGCCCGAACTGCACGACCTCTCCGACGACGTCGTCCTGGGCCAGGATCCGGAAGGCACGGCTCGCGCTCGCGCCGTGCGCGAGAGGTGCTGCGGTCGCCAGCGGTCGCTCTGACTCGGACGTCAAGCAGCCGCCGGCCAAAGGGCCGAGACCGAGCACGAGGAGCAGGCTGGCGGACTTCATTCCGCGCCATTCATCGGCCATGAGGCACGAAAGCCGTAGGGTCGGATCCATCCGGGTGCGTGAAGAGTTGCGAGTCCGTAGAATGACAGGCCTGATGGATTCCCATGCCCTCGAGTGCTGGCGCCAAGCCGGCAAGATCGTCAAGGAATGCCGCGAATGGGCGGTCGACAACATCCGTCCCGGAACTCGTATTCGAACGGTGCTCGAGACCATCGAGGAGATGATCCGCGAACGCGGCGCGGCTCCCGGCTTCCCCGCGCAGTCCAGTCGCAACTCCGTCGCCGCGCACTACTGCAGCTCGCCGGTCGATGAGGAGACCTACGAGGCCGGCGACTGTGTCAAGGTCGACATCGGCGTCCACGTCGACGGCTACGTCGGTGACAGCGCTGCCACCGTCGACCTGTCCGACGACGGGCGCTGGACGCCGCTGATCAAGTCCTCGGCCGATGCGCTCGCCGCTGCGATCGCGACGATCGAGGACGGCATCTCGGTCGGCGAGATCGGCAGGGTCATCGAGCGCACCATCCAGAGCGCCGGCTTCGAGCCGGTCCGCAACCTCACGGGCCACGGGCTGAGCCGCTGGAAGGTCCACACGCCGCCGCAGATCCCTAATTATGGGGAGCACGGTGGCGGCCGCCTGCGCGCGGGCATGGTCTTCGCCATCGAGCCCTTCGCCAGCACCGGCCGCGGTTTCATCCGCGAACGGGGCAAGGCCGAGGTCTTCATGATGGTGCGGCCGCCGCGCAAGGCGAAGGGCCTGGACAAGGGCGTCATGCGCGCGATCGACTCCTGGCGCGGGCTCCCGATCGCGCGAAGATATTTCCAGGAGTTCGAGGCGGAGGTCGTGGACGACACCCTCACCAAGCTCGCGCGGCAGGGATCGCTCATGCGTTACCCGCCGCTGGTCGAAGAGGAGGGCGTCATGGTCGCCCAGACCGAGCACACCATCTATCTCGGCCCTGAAGGGGTCGAGGTCCTCACCGCTTGAAGCGCACCCCCCGGGTCACACCGTGAAGGTCGCCCTCGTAACGACACCTCCTACCGTTCGTTCGGGCATCGGCGACTACATGCGGCACCTCCTGCCGTACCTGCGCGAGCACTGCGACGTCGAACTTTGGGTCGAGCCGGGTTTCGAGACCAGCGCGGAGGAGGGCGCCGACGTCTATCGCTCGGCCGCCGAATTGGACCCGCGCCAGTTCGACCAGGTGCTCTACCAGCTGGGCAACGAGCGCAGCCACGCGTACATGCCGCGCATGATCCGCTCGATCGGCGGCACCGTGATGCAGCACGACTGGGTGCTGTTCGATCTGGCCCTGGCCGCTTTCCCCGCGCTCGCGCGCGGTGGCGCCAAGGGTCACGCCCTCGCGCTGCGTGAGGGCGGACTGGGTCAGGCCAAGCTCTACAACAAGAACTGGCTCGAGCGACGCCAGCAGCGCCTGGGCGGGGTCGAGCCGATCCTGGACTACGGTGCGCTCGCGGGCACGGTTCTCGCGGGGTGGCACGGCTTCGAAGGCCGCGGACGTTGGACCACCGACAATGCCGCCTTCCGGCTGCCCGCGCGCAACGTTCGTTCGGTCACGGTCGAGGCCGTGGTCGAGGGCGAGCGCCGCGTTCGCCTCGAATACGCTGGCCGCACCATCGCGAACGAGGGTGGCGGCGTCCTCGAGGCCACGTTGAAGGGCGTCGACGAACCGGTCCTGGTTCTCGTGACCGAGGGCATCACGGTGACCAAGGAGCAGCGTCGCCACGGGGACGCGCGCCGGCTCGGTTGCTTCGTCTCGCGCATCGCGTGGTCCGACGCGAGCGGGGAGCACGAGCTCGACCTCGAAGAGGCTCCGGCGGTGATGAACCGCCCCGTGAACCTGTCGCGCGACCGCTTCGACCTGCCGCTGAACCGCTCGGTCGTGCGCTTCGCCGACGCCTTCATCGTCCACAGCCGCTACCTGAAAGAGCGCATCCTGCGCGAGCGCAACGCCAGCACGGCCGTCGGCATTCTGCACCACGGTTCCGAGCGCCGCTGGCGCACGGACGACCGCCGCGAGATGCGTCGACGCCTCGGCCTGAACGACGCCTGGGCGCAGGGCTTCCTGGTCACGAGCTTCGGTGGCGTCCAACCGCACAAGCGCATCGAGAAGGCGCTCGAAGCGCTCGCCAAGGCCCGCCGCGAACGCGACGACATCCGTCTCGTCCTGGCCGGCTCGATGCACGCCGAGGAGTTCGATCCGAAGGCGACGGCGAAACGCCTGGGCGTCCTCGACGCCGTCCACATGACGGGCTTCGTCCCCGAAGAGGTCGGCTGGGACTGGCTCCACGCCGGCGATGTCGCTCTCAACCTGCGCGGCCCGAGCTCGGGTGGCACATCCGGCGGCATCTTTCAGGCCTTCTCGATGTCGCGCGCCGTCATCGCGAGCGATGCCTACGAGCAGAGAGAGCTGCCCGACCCCTGCGTCCTCAAGATCCCGAGCGACGAGCACGAGAGCGACACCCTCGCCCGTGAGCTCGTCAGTTTGCGCGACGACCCCGCGCGACGCGACGCCCTCGAGACCGCCGTGCGCGCCTTCGTCGACGAAGAATGCCACTGGTCGATCGTGGCCAAGCAGTACGCCGACTTCCTGGGGCAGTTCCCCAAGCCGCGCGTCTCCCGCCGCAAACTCGTGGCGATGCGGCTCGACCTGCAGCGCTGACAGGCCCGAGCCCGTTCGAAGGTCGAGCGGCGCCTCGCGTTGGACCGCCGCGGCGGAGGTCGCTAAGGTCCGCGCGCCATGTCGACCACGCTCGTCCTCTTCGCCTCCTATCTGGCCGTCACCGTCGGGATCGGACTGTGGGCCGCACGTCGCGGACGCGGGACGGAAGAGGACTACTTCCTCGCGAGTCGAGGGTTGTCGCCGATCTCGATGGCGTTGTCGGCGGTGAGCTCGGGGCGCTCGGCCTGGCTCGTCGTCGGCGCGAGCGCGACGGCCTGGCGCGTGGGGCTGCCGGCGCTCTGGCTCTTTCCCGGCTACATCGTCGCGGAGGCCTTGATGTTCACGACGCTCGGACCGCGCCTGCGGGAGCGCAGCGTCGCGGCAGGGACGGTCACCTTGCCCGAGACGCTCGAGCGGATCGCCTGCGAGAACGCCGGCGTCGAGCGCACGCGGCTGCCGCTGCGCCAGCTCGCGGCGTTCGTGACCTGCGTCTTCCTGTTGACCTACGTCAGCGCGCAGCTCGGCGCCGGAGCCAAGACCCTGGGCGCGGTCTTCGAGGTGGACGGCGCGACGAGCGGTCTCTTGGTGACCGCCGCGATCGTGCTCGTGTACACCCTGCTCGGCGGCTATCGCGCCGTCGTCGTCACCGACGTCGTGCAGGCGCTCCTGATGCTGTGCGGCATGCTCGTCCTGCCGTTCTGCGGTCTGCATCTCGTCGGAGGGTGGGACGCCTTGTGGGAAGCCCTGCGCGCGATCGATCCCGCCCTGCTCGACGTCGGCGGCGGCTGGGTCTGGATGCTCGGCGGGCTTGCGATCGGACTCGGTTCGCCCGGCAACCCCCACATCCTCGTGCGGCACATGTCGCTCGGGGACCCGACGAAGGCGCGCGTCGCGCTGTGGACGGGCACCTTCTGGAACGCGGTCATGGCGGCCGGCGCGCTCCTGACCGGACTCGTCGGACGCGCGCTCTACCCTGCGACGCGCGATCTCGTCGACGACCCCGAGGCGTCGATGAAGGCAGCGGGCGAGCTCGTGTTCGCGACGCTGTCCCAGGACGTTTCACACCAACTCTTCTTCGCGGGCTTCGTCGGTCTGCTCCTCGCGACGCTCTTCGCCGCCATCATGTCGACCTGCGACAGCCAGCTCCTGGTCGTCGCCTCGAGCTTCGTTCGCGACTTCCGCAGCCGGCGCGAAGGGCGCGGAATCGCCGCGAGCCGCCTCGCCGTCCTCGTCACCCTCGTCGGTGCCGTCGCCCTCGCCTACGGCGAGCTGCCGCTCGTCGACGAGTTCGTGCTGCTCGCCTGGGCCGCCCTGGGTGCCGCCTTCGGTCCGCCGATCCTCTTCCTGCTCTACGACCGTCGCACGGGGCCGCGCGGGGCGTTCTTCGGGCTGCTGGCCGGTGTCGCGACCGTGGTCGTCGCGTATGCCCTGCGCCAGAAGTCGATCACGATCGAGCTCGTCTGGGCCTGGCTGGCGTCGATCGTCGTGCTCGTGGCCCTGCGCCGATCGCGCTGACCGCGCGCCCCTTTCGCGAAAGAAGCCAGGCGATCTGCCAAGCTGGGCGCGGCCGTCGGCGTTGATTCGAAACGGACGCCAGCTCCCGCCTACTTGTCCAAAACCCCGCTCCCCGACCATGAAACCGCTCCCGTTCCTCGTCGTGTGCCTGTTCACCGCCTCCCTCGTCGCGGCCTGCGCGAGCGCCCCGGAGGCGACCCCCGCCGCCCCGGAGGACCTCGCCGGCGCCTGGACGATCGAGAGCATCCAGGACACCGCCGTCGTCGACGAGAGCCCGGCCTACGTCGAGTTCGGCCCCGACGGCAGCTTCTCCGGGAATGCCAGCTGCAACCGCATGCACGGCAGCTGGTCGTTGCAGAACGGTCGGCTCGAGCTCTCGCGACTGGCCACGACGAAGATGGCCGGCCCGCCGCCGCTGGCCGATCAGGAGGCGCGCCTGCTCGCGGCCTTGGGACGCGTCGAACGCGTCGAGCGCACCGCAGGCCTCCTCGTTCTCCGCACGGCCGGTGGCGACGAGCTGGTTCGCGCGCGCCGTCGCGAGGCCCAGGCCGAGGCGACGCTCTCCGGCACCGTGCGCTACAGAGAACGCAGCGCCCTGACGCCGGGACATCGGCTCACGGTCGAGCTCCAGGACGTGAGCCGCGCCGACGCTCCCGCCGAAGTGCTCGCGCGCACGACCCGCGAGGTCAGCGGCCAGGTCCCGTTTGCGTTCGAACTGGCCTACGACCCCGCTCGGTTGCAGGCCCGCCGCCGCTATAGCTTGCGCGCGACCCTGCACGATGCAGCGGGCGCGCTGGTCTGGACGACGACGACGGCCACGCCCGTGCTCACGGGTGACGCGCCGTCGACGGACATCGAGCTCATGCTCGAGTACGTGCACTGAACCCCGAGCTCCTCAGTCCAACGTCTGTCGGAAGCGGGTGAGTCCGATGGCCAGGGCGACGACGGCGAACGCTCCCATGGGGAGAATCTCCGGTGCGATCGTCGTGAGCGTGTTGCCCTTGAGCAGGATGCCGCGGACGATCCGCAGGAAGTGCGTCAGCGGGAGCACCTGGCCGAGGTGCTGTGCCCAGATCGGCATGCCGCGGAACGGAAACATGAAGCCCGAGAGAAGGATCGACGGAAGGAAGAAGAAGAACCCCATCTGCATCGCCTGGAGTTGGTTGCGTGCGATGGTCGAGAAGGTAATCCCGATCGCCAGGTTGGCGACGATGAAGACGAACATCACCGCCAGGAGCAGGGTGAGGCTTCCGAACATCGGCACCTCGAACAGGTAGCGTGCCGCGAGCAGGATCAGTCCCGCCTGGACGTAGCCCATCAAGATGTAGGGCACGATCTTGCCGAGCGTGACTTCGAGCGGGCGCACCAGGGTCGCCAGCAGGTTCTCCATCGTGCCGCGCTCGCTCTCGCGCGTGATGGCCAGCGCCGTGATGAGCACCATCGTCATCGTCAGCACGACTCCCATCAGGCCGGGGACGATGTTGTACTGGCTGATGCCCTCGGGGTTGTAGGCGGCGTGCACGACGAGCTCGGCCGCCGGTGGGCCCGTACGCAGCCACGCATTGGGGCCCGTCAGCTCGCGCTCGAGGACGCGGTTCAGGAGCTGTCGAAGCGACCCCAGGGCCTGGCTCGTCGCCGCGGGGTCGGTGGCATCGGCCAGGACCAGGAGCTGGGGACGATCGCCCCGCAGGACGTCCCGCGCGAAGCCCGGCGGGATCTGCAGGACGAACTGCACGTCGCCGCGCTCGATCGCGCGCGTCGCAGCGGCCTCGCTCTGAAGGACCGCGGTGAAGTCGAAGTAGTCGCTGTTCACCATCGCCTGGGTGAGGCTGCGCGAGAGCGGGCTGTGATCCTGGATCAGGACGGCGGTCGGCAGGTGGCGCGGGTCCGAGTTGATCGCGAAACCGAACAGGACCAGCTGCATGAGCGGTATCCCGAGCACCATCGCGAACGTCAGCCGGTCCCGCCGCATCTGGATGAACTCCTTGGAGGCGATGGCGGCGAAGCGCGAGATCGAGAAGACGCTGCTCAACGGAAGTTGTCCTCGGCCTGCTTCATCAGGCTGATGAAGACGTCCTCGAGCTCCGACGGCTGCGGTGTCCAGGTTTGCTCGGGCGTGAGCAGCTCGCGGAAGGCGGCCTCCATCGCCGCGCGGTCGTGTCCGCTGACGTGCAGCGAGTTCCCGAAGGCGACGGCCTGCGCGATCGCGGGAGAGCTACGCAGCTTCGCCGACGTCGCGGGCTGGCTTCCGCCTGCGATCTGGTAGGTGACGAGACCGGCGCCATCGATGACCTCTTGCACGGTGCCCTGCGCCATCAAGCGGCCGTAGGCGATGTAGGCGAGCCGGTGGCAGCGCTCGGCCTCGTCCATGTAGTGCGTCGTGATCATCACGGTCAGCCCGTCGGCGGCCAGGCCGTGGATCTCTTCCCAGAACTCCCGCCGCGCGCTGGGGTCGACGCCGGCCGTCGGTTCGTCGAGCAGGAGCAGGCTCGGCTGATGCAGGAGGCACGCGGCGAGCGCGAGGCGCTGCTTCCAGCCGCCGGACAGCTCGCCGGCGAGCTGCTTCTGGCGCCCGGCGAGGCCCAGTCGTTCCAGCGACGCGTCGACGGCTTGCCGCCGCTGCGCGAGCCCGTACATGCGCGCCACGAAGTCCAGGTTCTCGCGCAGACTGAGGTCTTCGTAGTAGCTGAAGCGCTGGGTCATGTAGCCGACCCGTCGTTTGATCTCCAGCGCCTGTGTCAGGATGTCGAAGCCCAGACAGGTCCCCGAACCCCGGTCCGGTCGCAAGAGGCCGCAGAGCATCCGCAGGAAGGTCGTCTTGCCGGAGCCGTTGGGTCCCAGGAAGCCGTAGATCTCCCCCGGAAGGACCTGCATCGCGATCTCGTGGACGACCACCTTCTCGTCGAACGACTTGGTGATGCCCGTGACGTCGATGATCGGGGCATGCTGGGTCGTGGACACGGCGGCGCTCAGTTCACGTGGACTTCGAGCGGCTGGCCGGGTCGCAGGCGGTCGACGAAGCTCGCTTCGGGAACAGCCTCGATCAGGAAGACGAGTTTCGTGCGCGACTCCTTGCTGTAGATCACGGGGGGCGTGAACTCGGCCTCGTTCGCGAGGAAGCGGATCCGCGCGGGAATGCGCTGATCGAGTCCGTCGACGTGGACCTCGACCGCGTCGCCGATGTGCAGCGCAGAGAGCTTCGCCTGCGGCACGAAGAAGCGGATCTTCACGTTCTCGGGCGGGAGCAGTGCGATGACCGCGCGCCCGGCCTGGACGTACTCACCCACGCGGTAGAGGGTGTCCTGCACCAGGCCGGCCGCCGCGGCGGTCGCACTCTTCTGGTCGAGCTGCCAGCGCAACTCCTCGCGGGCGGCTTCCAAGGCACCGACCTCGTTGCGCGCCGCCGCGAGGGCGTCGTCGCGTCCACCCAGGCGCGCCGTCTCCAGCTCGGCCTCGAACGACGCGACCTCCGACCGGCGCATGTCGCGATCGGTCCGGAAGCGGTCCAGCTCTTCCGCCGAGACCGCTTCCGATGCACTCGCTTCGGCGAGCTCCCTGCGGCGCTCGAGTTCGCGCTCCGCTCCGCCGAGTCCGGTCCTGGCACGCGCGAGTCGTGCCTCGATCGCCGCGAGCTCCGAAGGACGCAGGCCCTTCTCGAGATCCGCGAGCTTGGACCGCGCTTGTTCCAGACGCTGCGTGGTCTCCTCGATCTGAAGCGCTTGTGGATTCGGATCCAGCTCGAACAGGACCGCACCCGCTGCCACCGTATCCCCCTTGGCGACGCCCAATCGCACGAGCTCGCCGCCATGCGGTGAAGCGACGTAGACGTATTCCCCTTCGACGTAGCCCTGGAAGAACGGCGGCGCCGACTCCGAACAGGCGCTGAGGGCCAGGACGGCGAAGTAGACCGCGAGCTTCGAGCGCCTCACGAGCTCTGTTCCTCGGGGAGCGTGGACGAGCGAGGTGCGGCGTCGACCTTGCGCGGTTCTCGACGGGGGAGCTCGCGCCGGTTCGGGATCGTGCTGTCCACCGCAACGGCGAGCTGGAGACGATGAGGCGTGGTCGAGGCCATGGTGTGCTCCGGGAGCGCGGTTTGCGTCGACCGTAAGCTTGCGAGAGGCGAATTCTAGCGCCCCGACCCCGCCCGACCCATCGTCGCCCGTTTCCCGAGGCTGGGGCTCGCGCACGTTGCGCCCACGTTACGACGCGGCCAGGGTTCCGAGCGCGTGGACCTCCTTTGGACTTCCGACGAGGCGCCGTCCCGCGTTGGCGGAATGCAGGCACGCGCGCGTATCCTGCGCGCATGCGCGCTCGAATCCTCCTGTTCCTGGTCCTGCCGTTCATCGTCGCCTGCGCGGGGGCACCTCGCCGCAGTGCGAGCTGGAACCCGGTCGGCTGGCCCGCCAAGGGTCTCTCGACCGTCGGCTGGCACGCGGCCGATTCCGAGTGGCCGATCGTGCGCGAAGTCGGCTGGCTCTTCGGTTCGGTGGGCGAGCTCGCGGAGAGCCCGGCGCTGCTCGTCGAAGGCCTCGCGACCCTCGCACCCGCGAAAATCGCGGGCGGCGGCCGTCAGATCGTGTACGGCACGGGCGCGACCGTGGCATCGGCCTGGAACCTGCCCTTCGCACTCGTGCCCGGACGCGCCGTCGACCTGGGACGCGAAGCCGAGCTCGTGAACGCGGCCCTGATCCATCTCGAGACGGTCCCGCCCGAGACCTGGCACCTCACGGCCAAGGACACGCGCGCGACGATCTTCCCACCGGGCACCCGCGTGCGCGCCGCCGGCAAGGATCTCGTCTGGGAGATCCCCGGTCGCCCCGACGTGCTGCAAACCGCGCTCGAAAACCCTCTCTGGAACGCCGCGCAACGTCTCGCCGGCATGAACTACGCCGCCCAGGAACGCACCTGGGGCTTCATCGTTCCGTCCAAGGCCGACTGGGACCGAAAGCCCGCCACCCAACGCGTGAAGACCCTCCTGCACGAGTTCGTCCACCAGGACACCCAGCTGCACGAACTCTTCCTCGGCTGGAGCCTCCTCTACTGGCCCGCCTACCTCACCACCTTCCCCTTCTCCGGCTGGACCGACCACTGGGCCGAACTCGGCGGAACCTACGGCGCCGGCGTCATCAACCGAGCGCTCTACGGTTGGCAACCTCCGGCGTGATTCTCGAGAACGAGGAGGCTTCTCGCCGGTTCCTGTGTCCGCTGACCAATGGCATGGACCGTATTCCTGCGGCGAGCTTCCTCTTGTGGAGCCGGCGAAACGTGCACGGCCGCATTCCGTGGGGTTGGATGGGGGGCGAATGCCCATGACGCCTGCTAGAAGGGGCGTTGCATGAAGTGGAAGCATGCCCTCGTCGCGATTGTGCTCGCTCTGATCGTTGGCGCGCTCTGGCTGTGGACGGATGCGGGTCGCGCGTCCGTCAAGGCGCCTTCCCTGAACGCAACGCAGGGCGCTGCGCGCACCTCTTTGCCTGCGGGCAACGCGCTCGTCGAGGGTCCAGGAGAGATCGACTTGCGGCATGGAGCTCGGGTCGAAGAGGACGAAGAAAACTCCGGCTCACCGAATTCCTCTCGCGCGACGCGAATCGAGGTCGTCGACGATCCTTCCGGAACTCCGATCGCGAACGCCTCCGTGGCGATGTGCTCCCTGGACGGCAAGCAGGACCTCGGGAGAACGGACTCGAGCGGGCTTTCGGTTGTCCTGCCGAGCGCACCCGCCGAACGCTGGTTGTTGGTCGAGTCCGCCGGCTACGCCACCAAACAGGTGCACTTGGCCCAGCCGCATCCGAAGCGGGTTCGAGTGGCCATGCAACCCGCGGCCCTCGTTACGGGAAGCGTCGTGACGAGGGAGGGGCTGCTCGTCGGGAAGGGGGTGCGGGTCGTCGCCTACCCAGCCACCCATGGCCTGAGCTCCTCGAACCAGTTGAGAGCCTTGGATGCAGGGCTGCGCTCGGGCGCTGCGACGATCACCGACGAGAACGGCCGCTTCTTGCTTCAGGACTTGGCGGTGGGCCTCCCCGATGTCCTGCAAGCGGGGGGGAAGGGGTATCTGACACCCGGGATGAACCGGGTGGAGGTCACGCCGGGTGTCGATGGCGATGACGTCCGGCTGATCGTGGATGCCTTGCTCGGTGTCGTGGTGCGTCCGCGCAACGCGCTCGGGGAGGCACCGGACGTCTCGCTGCGGGGAACGATCTTCGGCGTCGCCGTCGGAGTGAACAGCCAGGAGGCGCTTCCCTTGCAGTGGAGCATCGAGGGGCGCGCACTCCTGGCGGGAGTGGATCGGGAGGCTCTGGGCCTCGAATCCGTCGACGAGGTGTACTTGGCCTCGCCCAAGAAGTCAGGGGAGATCGAAGCCAACGTCTACGTCCGCATCCCCGGCTACGAAGTGGCCAAAGACCGCATTACGCTTCGCAGCGTCGCCGGCGGAATCACGGAACACGTCGTCGAGCTCGTCGAGGTCCCGAACTCGAGCGGCGACGTGCTCGTTCGGTTCGCCGGGGTCGGTAACGCCGCATCCGGAGCCGCCCGGGCCAGGGCCAAGCTCGTCTTCTGGCTGGACGACACTCCGCACTACGAGGTGAACGTGACCTCGTTCGAGGAACCCCTGCGCCTGACACTCCCCGTCGGAACCTATCGCGTCGACCTGGTCTGCAACAAGTTCAATGCCGAGGCTCCCCTTGGCCGCGTCGACGGAGTCGTCGTCGACGTTCAGGGGGCTCAGGAGATCGAGTTCGACCTCTCTTCGGCGTCGAGCCTATGGTTGCGCGTGCACCTCGCCGACGGCCGTGAATACGATGGAAGTCTGCTCATCTCCTTCGGACGACCCGGGCAGGTCGGGGCAGGGATCGGCGTGGGTCTCTTGACCTTCTACGCGGCCCCCTATCGCATCGAGGGTCTTGTGGCCGGCACGTACCAGGTCAACCCCTACTGGCCCTACGAACCCGAAGCACCTCGACACCTGCGTCAGGTGCAGGTGCGTTCCGGCGAAGAGTCGATGCTCGAGCTCGTCGTCCGCTAGAACGTCTGCCCGAGCCGATCGGCGTCGAGCGCGAAGGGAGATGGTTCCGCTGGGCCCACAGATCCGATCCACGTCCAGCCATGCCAACCCATCGCGGAACCTCGCGCGTGCCTAAGGACGAGCTTCACGCACGATCCAGGAGCTGCTCGCAGACAAGGACGTGTCGCCGGCGTCAGATGATCTGCTCCCAGGTGCTTCACCGTAGTCCGCACGGGGTGCGCAACCCCCTCGGATCGACTCGAGGGCCCTTGAGCCTGCCAGGGCAGCTGTCGGGTTGACGGTCGGGAGCGGGGACGTTATGCAGACTTGTTCCATGGGGGACGACTCCGGAAGAGCATACGCTCGAACGGCCATCATGAAGGCGCTTCGTAGGTGTCAGGTCTCGCGCTACACAGACCTGTCGAACGCCACGGGGCTCC
>JAJDEW010000154.1 GCA_029259595.1 Planctomycetota bacterium
TGGCCCTGTGGGGGACGTGGCGCAACTACGTTCGGCGGCGCTTCAACTTCGACGAGGAGTCACCGGCTCAGCTGCTGGGATTCGTTCCCCGGAGGCTGAAGGTGACGGAGCTTTTGAGCTGGCGGCAGGACTGGGGGCAGGGCAGTGTGCATCCGCTGGCTTCGGGGGGCAGAACCGTGGCAAGTTGGAAGCGTAGCCCTGGGGCGGAGCGGGTCGGATGATCGGCTCATTCAGGACATCGCATCGACGCTGACACCAGCCAAGCACATCAGTTCAGAAAGAATCGGCTTCGGTGACCAAGTCGCCTCCCATGCCGACTAGCTTCGAGAGTCGTGCGCACTACCAGGCCTGAAGACCAACCTCCCGAGTGGCTCGAGCACGAACACTTCGTTCGTCGGCTCGCGCGGGCTCTCTTGGCGGACCGCCACCTGGCCGAAGACGTCGTTCAATCCACCTGGTTGGCCGCGCTCGAAAATCCTCCGACCAAGGCCGGCAAGACGCGGCAGTGGCTCACGCGTGTCGTTCACAACTTGACGGCGAAGCACTGGCGACTGGAGCAGAACCGGATCCAGCGCGAGGGCCTCGTGGCGCGTGCGGGCGCGGAAGGGTTGCCTACGGATGCGGAGCTTGTGAACTTGCGGCAGACGGTTCTGCGGGCGCTCTCGGAACTCGACGGGGCGCTGCAGTCGACGCTGCGACTCCACTATCTCGAAGGGCTGTCCGTGGGCGAGATGGCCGAGCGGACCGGACTTCCCTACGAGACCCTTCGTTCGCGGCTCAAGCGTGGAAGGGCTCGTCTGCGTGAGCGGCTCGAGAGTTCTCAGGGAGGCGACGAGCGCTACCTCGGCGCCCTCGTGTTCCTTGCCCGCGAGCACGGAAAGGAGACCTGGGTGGCCGGCGGTGCCACCGTCTCGGTTTCGACGCTTGCGATCGTCGGATCGCTGTTGGGCGCGGCTTTGATCCTGGTGGCCTTCGTTCTGTCCGTTGGGCCGGGTCACTCGGCGAGCGCGGGGCTGCGTGGAGCAGACCTCGTGCATGCGTCCGACCTCGAGGTCACGCTTGCAGATCCCGCGGCGCTCGAGAGCTCGGTCGATCGCGCGCAGCGCTTGCCCACGGATGACGCCTCGGCTCCGGAGGTCGACGATGTGACCAGCTCGGCCGTGCGCTTGCTCGAAGGACGCGTGTTCGATCGCGACCGAGAACCGATCGCGGGAGCGCGCGTGATCTTCGGTGATCCGCGGGTCGAGCCGCGACTGCGAACCGAGAGCGCGTTTCGCCTCGGTTGGGCCGCGATGACCGACCGAGGCCGGCTGACGCAGGGACCCGGTTGGACGAGCACGGAGTCCGACGAAGCGGGCACGTATCGATTCGCGTTGAGCGAGGCTCATCCGCACTGGACCCTCGCCGCCGCTCACGAGCGCCATGGCCTGTTCGCCAGGGTTCGACACGTGCCGGCGCTCGGTGTCGGCCCCGAGAACGTGCTTCAGAACATCTTCCTGCTCGGGCGCACGTCCCTGACCGGAGTCGTCGTGGACGAGCATGGTGAGCCCGTTGTCGGCGCTGCAGTGACGATCGCGCGCGCGCTGGAAGGGCCGGTGACGGTCCTCAGCCGCCCGACCCTGCGCGTCGAGACCGGGCCGGACGGAACCTTCGCGACCCCGGCCGTGCGCGCGGGCGCCTACGTCCTGCGTGTGAATGCGCCCGGGTTCGAGACCCTGCGGCTGAGCCTGGAAGATCCCGGTGAAGTGGGGGCGCTCGAGGTCGGCAGGCTCGCCTTGCGGCGTGAGCGTGTGCGTCGGGGCGCGCTCGTCGTCCTGGAAGGAACGGTGGGCGATCTGCGCGCGGAGCTCGCGCTCCTGGAACGCGGTACACCGATGGGCATGAACCCGCTCCGGATCGTCGGTGCGAGCGAACTCCTGCCCTGGGACGAGCTCGTTCCGCCGCTGCCCGTCATCGGGCACATCGAGGCGGACGGTCGCTACGGACTGTACCCGTTCGCCGATTCGGACGTCATCGCCCTCGTCGCGGGAGGCCTCGTGCTGGCGCAGGCGCGCCTCGTCGAGGGGGCTGCCTTGCCCGAGCTCGCGGTCGACCCGAAGCGGTTGGCGGCGCTTCAGCCGGTGGATGTCCAGCTCGCCGTCGTCGACGCGCAGTCCGCCCTTCCGCTCGGTAGCTCGAGCGTGCGCCTGGGCGAGTATGCGCTCGGGGCCGATGGTCAGCCGGTTCTCGAAGGCAGCTGGCAGATGGTCCTGGAAGGCGGCGCGACGGAGCTCACGCTGGTTCCCGGGCATTACTGGCTGGAGTACACGGCTCTCGGCTACGCGCGGATGGTCGAGACGCTGCAGGTGCCTCCGGGCCACGGGCGACTGGAACGAAGCCTGCGGACGTGGCACGGTCGAACCACCATGACGGTTCGCATTCTGCGCGCGGACGGCAGCACGGTCCGACGCGCCGCGGCTCAACTCTTGGACGAGCACGGCAATCCCAACCGTCCCACCGAGGGGCGTCGAGCCGCGTTCCTGCCGACCACCCCCTACGCGGGCTACCGCTTCCACGGCCTGACGAACGGGACGCATGTCCTGAAGGTCATCCCACTCCGCCCCTATGGCGATCCGGATTGGTTTCCGCCCGTGTCGCGCACGATCGAGGTGCAGGGACAACCGGTCATTCTCCTGGAGGTCATCGCGACCGGGGAGCCGATCGCCTTCCGCGTCACCGACGGTGCCGGATCCGGCCCCTATGCGTTGCAACTGTGGGACAGCGCCGGCTTCCAGTTGCGCGACGACCTCGAAGCCGGGCACGAATGGCACGGTGCGACCCTTCCGGACGAGTTGCCGCCCGGCTCCTATACCGGCCGCCTGTTTTCGTCCAACGGCGGTAGCACCCGCTTCGCGTTCGACGTCCCGTGCTCCTCACCGATTCAGATCGACCTCGGCCGCGCTGCGACCGGCCCGCGCTGACCGGAACTCGGCCGGGTCATAGCAGGGGGCCGAGCAGGCGGAAGGCGTTCTCGGTGAGGCGGCGCCAGGCCGGACGTCGTCTCCAGGCCTCGAGCTCGAGCGTTCGCGAACGCACTCGGTAGGTGCGCTGGAGGGACTTCAGGCGGCCGGCGAAGTCCGGGTCGACCACGAAGAGCGAGATCTCGAAGTTGAGCCAGAGGCTGCGCATGTCGAGGTTGACGGACCCGAAGATCGCCAGTTCGCCATCGATCGTCAGACTCTTCGTATGCAGCAGGCCGCCTTCGAACAGGGCGATCGTGGCCCCGGCGGACAGCAGGTCGTCGAAGTGTGCCACGCTGGCGTAGCGCACGAGCAGCGAGTCGTTGCGCGCAGGGACGATCAGGGTCACCTCGACGCCGCGCTGCGCGGCCGACAGCAAGGCCATGAGGATCGACTCGTCCGGGACGAAGTAGGGAGTCGTCATCACCAGCTCTCGGCGCGCCGCGTAGATTGCGGTCAAGAGCAGCTGGTGCAGCGCCTCGGGGCGCAGGCCCGGACCGGAGGGCACGACCTGAATCGAAGCAGCGCCCGGTGAGCCCGACGCTACGTCCGTCGCCGTCGGAAGGTCCAAGGCCTGGCCGGATTCGACCGCCCAGTCCAGCGCGAAGACGCCAGCGAGCGCGGCCGCGGCGGGGCCGGTGACGCGGACCATCGCGTCGACCCACTCGCCGACTCCCGCCTTCTGGTTGAAGAAGCGCGGATCGACCAGGTTCTGGCTGCCCGCGTAGGCGACGCGGTCGTCGATCACAGCGAGCTTGCGGTGGTTGCGAAGATCCCTGCGCACGAAGAGCGTCCGCAGCGCTCCCGTCGGCAGAGCGGCCCGGACTTCGACACCTGCACGACGCAAGCGTGCGGCCCGCGCGCCGCCCAGGAAGGCCCTGCTGCCGATCGCATCGGCCAGCACACGGCAGCGAATGCCGCGTCCGGCGGCGCGCTCGAGCGCTTCGAGGACATCGGCCGTGCGCCCGCCGTCGCCCCAGATGTAGAAGCACAGCCGGCAACTCACACGAGCGCGATCGATGTCGGCGACGAGGGCATCGAAGACGGCCTGGAAGTCTTCGAACAACTCGGTGGAGTTGCCGACCAGCGCCGGCGTGCCGAGCACGGCTTCGGCCTGACGTCGCAGCGGTGCCACCAGATCGTCACTCGCGCCCGCTCCAGCGTCGAAGCGATCGCGCAGACCGCGTTGCCAGTGCTGGACGTCGTCGAGGGTCGCGGCGATTCGCTCCTCCCTCCGACGACCGAGGCGGCGTTCGCCGAACAGGAGGTACACGACGGCGCCGACAAAAGGCGTGCTGGAGATGACCGCCAGCCAGGCGACGGCAACGCCCACCGGGGGCCGGCGCATGATCACACGCAGGAACAGGCCGACGACGATCAGCCAGTGCAGGATCAGGACGGTCGTGCTGAACAGGTGCGGGAACATCCGGAGAGGCCCCGATGCGGGCGGTTCATCTTCTCGATCCGAACCGGCGAAGTCACCTGCTACCGGGCCGGGCGGACCGTGAGGTCGTCGAAGCGCGTCGTGGCGTCCGCCTTCGTCCAGACACCGACGGCGCCGGGGCCGGTCAAGGCGGAGTCGTTCGTGTGCAACAGTTCGCGTCCGTCGAACCAGCACGTGATCTCGTCGCCGACGTGGCGAATCCGAATCGTGTGCCATGCGTCGGGATCGGTCCGAACGCGCGCGCTGTCGAGCTGCTGGCGCTGGCCTGCTTGCACCGAGTAGACCCGGAAGTTGTCTTCGAGCGGGTTCCAACGTGCGACGTAGTAGTCGTCCGGGCCGGTGATGCGCCAGGCGGGACCTCCGCCCTGGTCCTCGACACCGCCCGCCGCGTGAACGGCGACGCTGACTTCGACGTCGGCCTGGATCGGCTCCGGCGTCCAGCACAGGTTGTAGGCCTGACCCGTATGGCCGCGAGCGTCTACGAGCGCCAGGGTGCCCGTAGGCGAAGGCGCGCTCGCATCGACCGTGAGCTCCCAACGCCCGTCCGCGTCGTTCGTGGGCGCGTTGCTCGTGCCGACGAGCCAACGGTCGGGGAGTCGCCCGGGCGAACCGTCGAAGGACTGCGAGAAGAGGTCCGCCGTCGGTGCACCGTGTCTCTCCGGCTGCTCGGAACCGGACGACGAACGGTCGTTCGACGAGCAGGCCGTGAGCGAGAGCGCGAACAACCAGCAGGCGAGCTCGAACGGAACAGGGAAGCGCATGGGAAAGTCCTGGGCGTGTTGGGGCCCGAAAGGCCGGCGGTCACGAGCCAGCAAACGATGTTCCGCGCAGGACGTGCCTACGCCCGGTTTTCGAGCGCGCCCGTGCGGTGCGTTTCGCCTGGACGTCCATCCCCGTTGCGTCGACCGGACTCGACCGGTTCCCCGACGCGACTTGTTCGACGGGCTGCTGGCTAGGCCGAGGCGTAGGCCGCTTGGATCCAGCGCTTCAACTCGGCGTCCACGTCCTTCGGGCCCGTCAGGCGAACGCGATGGCTCACCATGGAGTTGAAGCTGCCGGAGGTTTCGAGCCGCTCGCTCGCCGCGGTGCCCTGCAGCTGGAGGCCGAGGTCGACCCGGGTCGCGGTCGAGGGCTGTACGAGAGCGAATTGCTTGGAGCGTCGGAAGCTGACGTAGGCCTTCTTCGGCGCGACCTCGACGTCCTTGCCGAGCTTCTTCATGACCGCTTCCAGGGCGTCGTAGATCGGACGCAGGTCCGTCTTCTTGCCCGCGTACTGCGCCGTCACGAGGTCGGTCGGAGCACTGCTGGAAGCGGCCGAATGGAAGTGGCGGTGAGCGACGAGATTCGCGTAGCCGTGGGTCAATCCGTATTCGGCCTTGAGCTGGTTCACGAGCTCGCCGTGCTTCAGGGCAGCACTCTTCGCGGCGATCTTCAGCCACTGGGGCATGTCCTTGCCCGTCTTCTCTTTCAGGTTGGCGACCATGGCCGCCGCCATCTCTTCGGGACTCTTCGCCATTCGCTCTTCTCCACGGGGCCAGTCGTTTCCGACGCTACGATACCATCCGCGCAACGCCGCGCCGCAGGCGGCTCACGGAGAGTCGTCCTCGAGCGCCTTCGTGGGGCGTAGGAGGCCTGTCGACGACGCCCCCGAGCCGGGTCCCAGGAGCGCGCCGAGTCATTCGGCGGTATGACGACGTTCTCCACGGCGGTGTGGCAACCGCAAGCCTCGCCGCATCCACGGCTTCGCCAACGGTCGGGAGTGCGCTCTGCAAGGCGCGGTCAGCAGCCCGACGAGCCCGACCCGCTACGGGCAAGCCTTCGATCGCGCTGTCGATCAAGAACTGCTCCAATGTCCGGTCTACAGCTTCTCCAACACCTGCGTCTTCGAAGCCTGTCACTTCGAGTCCGGAGCAGGCGGTCCAGGGGGCCGAGGGGGAAACGGTGGACCCGGTGGCCTGGGGACGGTGCCTGGCTTTGGATTCGCTTCCCCCGACACCCGTGGCGGCAGAGGGGCTGACGGGGGTCAGGGCGGTCGGGGTGGCAGCGGCGGTGGCGGCCACGGGGGTCCGAGCCACGGCATCTACTTTGCTGGCGCAGGGTTGCCGTGCATCGCTTCCGGCACGTTTCTCATCGGGCCGGGTGGAAGCCCGGGACTCGGCCGTTCCCCCGGCGGGCAGGGCTGGCCAGCGCGGGGAGTCCAGCTCCTCGAACTAGGAGCCTGATGGAAAAGTGCTTCGGATGCGATGCCTGTGACCGGGAGGGCCCGGGGGGTGCGCGAGAACGCAGGCGAATCGGTCGATTCGGCGAGGCTCTCGTGTGCCGGCCCGGCTTTCCGGACGCGTGCAGCGCGCCGGATGACTTTTCATGAGGCTGCTAGGCGTCTGTCGAACACGTGCTTGGGATGCGGACGGCCAGGCAACCGAGGCACGTGTTCAACGGACCCCTACGAGGAGGAGTGCTGCGGTTGGTCGACGCCGTTCTCCTTGGCCTCGGCCCCGTCCCCGTCCGGGCGCGACCACAGGTAGCCCTGGGCGTGCAGGACGCCGAGTTCTTCCAGCACCCGACGTTGGCCCTCGCGCTCGACGCCCTCGGCGATCAGCTCCTTGTGGTGCGGCCGGAACAGGGAGACGAGGCGGTCCAGGATCCTGCGCGAGCCGGCCGATTCGTCGATGTCGCGGACCAGCGTGCGATCGATCTTCACCACGTCGGGTTCGAGGGTCAGGAGCGTCTCGAGCGCGCTGCGACCGAAGCCGACGTCGTCGATCGCGATGTGGAAGCCTTGCCCGCGGAGTCGGTCGATGCGGTCGCGCAGGACCGACGACGATCCGACGAACTGCTGCTCGCTGATCTCCAGGCAGAAGCGTGTCTTGTCGGGAATGCGATCGAGAATGGCCTCGACCGCTGTCCCGTCCTGTACGAGCAGCGACGACGGGAACAGGTTCACGTGGAAGCGGCCCGCGCCGGTAACCGAGTTGAGCGCGTCCTCGACGCACTTCTGGAGACACACGAGGTCCAGTTCTTCGAGGCAGTGCAGCATGCGCGAGGCCTCGAAGAAGACATCGGGCATCGCATAGGGAGCTTCGCCGCGCGAGAGCAGCTCGTACCCGACGACCTCGCCGGTCTTGACCGAATGGATGGACTGGCGCACGACGCGTACGTTGCCGTCCAGGAGCCGTTGCATGAGGCCCTGGGAGGGCGCCTGGCCGGCGTGGATGCCGTCTGCGACGTGAACGCGATCCCGTCCGGACAGCTTGCTCCGCCGCAGCGCGGGTTCGGTCGCGGCTACCAGCGAAGCGATGCGGGTTTCGTCGGCAGAGACCGCGACGACCCCGACGCTGATCGTGGCCTTCGGAAGCCCTTCGACCGGAGGCGTGCGCGAAACGGTCCGGCGCAACTTCTCGCAGACGTGCGCTCCTTCCGCCAGACGCGTCTCGGGGAGGATCGCGAGGAACTCGTCGCCCCCGACGCGCCCCAGGAGGTCGCTGGGGCGTAGCGTCTCGCCGATGCGTCGGGCGAGCTCGCGTAGCACGCGATCACCGACGTGATGACCATACGTGTCGTTGATGGACTTGAAGCGGTCACAGTCGATCAACACGGCCATCATGGGCTCGTGCCCGCGGCGCGCCGCCAGGATCTGTTGTTGGCGCAGGGCGCGTTCCAGGCCGCGCCGGTTCAGGACCTCGGTCAAAGGATCGACGTGGGCGGCGGCCTCGAAGGTCTCGACCTTCGAGTTGAGCTCGAGTTCGCGGGCCAGCTGGCCGCTGCGGTCGACCCACTGACAGACGAGCAGGCGCGTGCCCTCGCCCTCGGACAAGAAGCGTGCAAGCTCGATCTCACAGGGGATCTCGGACTTGCCGGACTTCAGGCTGAGGGGCGTCTTCCTGCCCATCGGTTCAGCCGACATGGCGTCGCGCACGGCCTCGCGCCAGGCCTTCCGCGCAGCGCTGTCGGCGAGGTACTCCTCGAAGTTGTCCGGCGATCCGTTGGTCTCGGACCGAACGGAGCGGCGTGCGGACGGGTTGCTCCACAGGATCCGCCCGTCCTCGCGCATGACGACCATGGGAACCGGAGAGGTTTCCGCCGCCATCCGGTGGACTTCGAGGCTGCGCCGGTGGCGCAGATCCGCTTCGACACGTGTCGTGATGTCCTCCGCGATGCCCACCGAGACCGTGGAGCCGTCCTTGTTCTGGACGGTCCCCAGGGAGCGGTCGCGGATCCAATGGAACCCGCCGCCGGGTTCCAGAACGCGGTAGTCCTCCTCGTACGGTGCATCGGACGAAGCGGACAGGAAGCTGCGTTCGACGCGCGGGCGATCGTCCGCATGGATGCAGCGCATCCAGGACAGGGGTTCCTCGAAGGAGTGGTCGGCGGGAAGACCCCACAGAGCGTTGGCGCCGGGGCTGACGTAGCGGAGCCGGGTCGTGTCCTGGTCCAAGAGCCAGAACGCGAAGTCGTGGCTCTGCGTGGCGCCCATCAGGAGGTTCGCGAGCTCGGTCGCATCGTGCCCGGAATCGACGACGCCGCTCATGTCCACGAAGGTCAGCACCGTTCCGCCCGAGGCCGACGAGGTGGATTCGAAGGGATGTGCGCGAACGAGGACCGGCATGCCGTCCTTGGTGCGCGCATTGCGTTCGATGATCTCGCTCTTGATCATGACCGAGCGCGCGAGATCCGTCAGATCGACGTCCTCCAGGTGCGAAACGAGCTCGCTGATCGAACGCCCGAGGTCCTGGGCCCGCAGCGGAAGCGCGATCTCGGCCGATGGAGTGAAGCGCCGCACGCGCATCTCGGAGTCGAGAAAGACCGTGCCGATCGAGGTCGCCTTGAGCAGGTTCTCGAGGTCGGCGGAGATCATGCCCAGCTCGTGGATCTTCTGCTGGTGCTCCGAGTTGACGGTGAAGAGCTCCTCGTTGACGGAATGCAGTTCTTCGTTGGTGGACTGCAGCTCTTCGTTCGAAGCCAACAGCTCCTCGTTGACCGACTGCATCTCTTCGTTGGTGGTCTCGAGCTCCTCGATCGTCGTTTGCAGGCTGTGGCGCGTGCTCTGGAGCTCGCGTTCCAAGGCTTCGATCTGGCGGCGCGACGCGACGTCGAGATCCAGCTTGAAGTCCTGCCCCTCTCCCTGCGCCCCGGTTCGCTCGTAGCCGAGCAACAGGACGTCGTAGCCGGGATGGGACTCGGTGCCTTGGACATGAACGAGGTCCAGGGAGCACTCTCCCGAGTCAGAGTCGCTCGATGGAGTGAGCTTGCTGATCCGTACGGGACCGTCGACGCTCCGGGCTTGGCGAATGGCGAGCAGTGTCGTCTCCGCGGACTCCGCGGGTAGCATGTCGCGCAGGTTCGTGCTGACGAGGCCGCGCGGCAGGGTCAGCCAGCGCGAGACTTGTCCGAACGTGTAGACGACCTGTCCGTCTTCGCTGACAACGACCGCGGCGCGCGCGAACAGGCCGACAAGGTGTTCGCAGGCTCGCAGCAGGGGGTTCTCTTGGACATCCATCCTGGGGGCCGAGCGTCGAAGCGGGCGTCGTGACGGCGGGATGGGGGGCCCGATCGCGGAGAAGTGGATCGTCGACGACTCGTTGGTCTTCGTGAAGATCTTCCAGTTCTGGTCGAGGGGTAGAAACTCCTTTCCGAGCGATTCGACGGACTCGCTCGAGCCCAGGAAGAGGATGCCGCGCCGGCGCAGGGCGAAGTGGAAGCGTGCGAGGACGCGCTCCTGCGCTTCCGGCTTCAGATAGATCAACAGGTTCCTGCAGACCACCATGTCGGTCAGCGGAAAGGGAGGGTCACGCAAGAGGTCGTGGCGAGCGAAGACGATCTTGTTGCGCACGGACGGGTCGACCACCAACTCGTCCCCGACCCGATCCATCAGCGTGTTGAAATACGCCGGCGGAACGTCGGACTCGGCCGAGATCGGGTAGCGGCCTGCCGCCGCGACTTCCAGGGCGGTCTCGTCGATGTCGGTGGCGAAGACCTTCACGTCGAAGCGCGCGCCCATGTCGCGGGCCGTCTGCAGCGCCATCGCCGTGATCGAATAGGCTTCTTCGCCCGTTGCACAGCCGGCGACCCAGATCCGGAACGGGTCCTTGCGCGCGGGATCCTCGGCGAAGGCGCTGATCAGGTACTGGCGCAAGGACCAGAAGCCCTGCAGGTC
>JAJDEW010000155.1 GCA_029259595.1 Planctomycetota bacterium
GCGTTCATCAGGGCCAGCGGGTTCAGCTTCATCGCCGGGACCTTCAGCGCGGCGGTGGTGGCGAGGCCCGTGTTCAGGTTCGCGACGGCGCCGGGTTGGGCCAGGTTCACGTTCATCGAGGTCGCCGTCGATTGGAGGGTGGCGTAGGCGACCAGGTTCGGTGGGGGGGCTGCGACCGGGGCGAGCGAGGCGCGTGCGGAGAGGGCGGCGTTCAGCTCGGCGACCAGCTTGCCGTTCGGCTTGGCGGCGAGCGGGTTGAGGCCGAACAGGTTCGTGAGCTGGCGCACGAGCGAGGCGAGCGCCGACAGCGCCATCCAGGGCGACAGGTTGACCTTCGCGAGCGGTGCCAGGGCGCTCGCGTTCGAACCCAGGGAAGTGAGAAAGGGCGCGAGCTGCACGTTGGCCTGGGGGGAGGCGAGGTGCACGCCGGTCGCGCCTTGCACCGACGTCGCCGTCATCGAGAGCGACTGCATCTGCGCGAGCTGCAGGGGCTCGACCGGGACGGCGGGCAGCGCCGCCGCCAGTCGTCCTTGGGCGGCGAGCTGCGAGGCGCTGCGCGGCGTGCCGGCCGTCGCGAGGCCGCCCATCATCGGACCCAGCTGCCCCAACGTCGGGGGCACGCTCAAAGCGGCGGGCGCGAGTGCGGTGAGCTGATTCGCGAGGGCTTGGATCTTGTCGAGGCAGACGCAGGTCACGGAAATCTCCTGGACACGGCGCGTGGGGGATCAGGAAGCGTGCGGAGCAAAAAACGGCCTGAGCGGCCGGGAGGCGGGACGAACTCGCAAGGCGAACGACGTCCTCGGAGCGAACGCGACGAAATCCTCGCCGAGCCGTCGATTTCCTGGAGGTTGCGACGCCGGTCCGTCGCGTATCCCGTGATTGCGAGACCTCGACCGCAGTCTGTCTAATACCCGCTCCTGGCCTCGGCCGCCACTTCTAGCACCCCCTAGCGGAGCCACCCATGCCGCGTTTGCTTCTCGTCTCGAGCCTTTTCCTGCTGTTGCCGTCCTGCCTGCTGGTGAACGAACAGGCGCAGCCTTCGGCCGGATTCGGGCTGGTCGCCGCCTCGCAATACAACTTCCGCGGGATGGTGAACAACGAGAAGGGGGTCGTGCAGGCGGACATGACCGTGTCGCTGCCGACGGCCTGGGAGAACGGGCAGTTGACCTTCGGGGTCTGGAGCAACTTCGACTTGTCGAGCGACGTCGGCGACGCCTGGTTCCCCGAGGGGCACGCGGGCGAGCCCAGCGAGATCGACTTCCTCCTTCAATACGACGAGACCTACCGCGGGTTCGACGTGCAGAGCGGGATCATCAGCTACGCGCTGCAGAACCCCGACGACTTCCCGTTCGCGGCCGAGCGCGGCGAGACGAAGGAGTTCTTCCTGCAGCTCGGCCGCGCGCTGCCGCTCGAGCTGTACAGCCTCCTGCGCTTCAACTACGACTTCGACGAGGTCGACGGGCTGTACGTCAACGGCGCCGTGTCGCGCGAGTTTTCGATCAACGACAAGCTGACCGCCAGCGGAGAGATCGGCCTGGCCTACTCCGACGACAGCTCGTCCGAATGGGTCTACGGGCTCGAGGAGTCGGGCCTGGCGGACCTGCGGCTCAAGGCCGCCACGAACTACCTCTACGACGCCCACACCACGCTCGAAGCCAGCCTGAACTACGCGACGATCCTGGATGACGACCTGTCGGATTGGTTCGACCAGATCGGCATCGAGTCGGACAACTTCTGGATCACGCTCGGCGCGCGCTGGGGATACTGAGATGAATACGAAACGACGTGACCTTCGATCCCATGCGTGGCTCCTGCCCGCGCTGTTCGCGAGCTTCCTCTTCTCCTGTTCCTCGGGTCTCGAGGGCAGCGACTCCAAGGGGACGGTCGATTCCGCCCGCAAGGCGCGCACGAATTTGGGCGTGGCCTTCGACCCCTGCTTGCGCCTGTCGGCGCCGATGTCGCAGGTCGACGCGGCCGGGGGCGTGCTGCCGACCCTGACCGGTTCGGGCGAGCGGCCGGTGGCCTTCTTCGCCTTTGTGACCGCCGCCGACGCGGACGACGGCGACGGGCTCGGGATGCCGCTCGATCCCGACGCGCCCGCCGATCCCAACGGCGACCTCGACGTCTTCATCGCGGCGATCGACAGCACCGCCATCGACCAACGCGCCTTCACTTACTCGATCGCCGGCACGATGCGGCACCCGCGCTGTGTCACGTGTCACCAGATGAACGTCGACGTCGTGGCGGATCCGAGCGCTCTGCCGCCGACGCCGTTCTTGACGCAGCCGCACTTCCCCGAGGGTGGGGGCAAGCCGCCGCTGAACGACCTGTCCGCAGCGACCTGCGCGGGTTGCCACTTCGAGGATTGGAAGGCGCCCGGACCGAGCTTCGACCTGCGCCGCAACTCGACGGCCGACCTCTTCGCCCGCGCGCAGGTCGCGCCGGGTGGGTTGAACCAACACTTCCGCACGGACACGCGCGTCCTGTGGGCGCTCGGCAACGGCCAGACGCCCTTCGGGGGCGCGGCCGACGACGACCACGACGGCATCGACGAGCCGGAGGACACCGACGGCGTCCGGCGCCACACGCCCGGTGGCGCGCAGGGCTTCATCAAGCGGCTCGACGCCTGGCTCGAGACCGCCGATCCGATCACGGGCGTGCCGAAGTTCTCGAGCGCGGCGGAGTCCGTGCACGACATCGTACTGGCCAGCCGCGACGGTGCCGGTGTCATGGCGGGGGACGGGCGCTCGTTCGCGCCCAGCCTGACCTACGTCCCGAACCCGGCCTTCGTGGTCGGCGTGTCCGATCCGACGGTGATCGAGTACGGCACGATCTTCGTCGCCTTCGCCTCCGATGCGACCGACATGGTGGCGGGCGGCTCGGTCTTCACCGACATCTTCCGCGCGACGATCGGCGTCTTCGAGGACGCCGAGGGCAAGATCGACCTGCGCTACGACACGCTCGGCCAGCTGCACGTCTCGACGGCCAGTGGCGGCGGCGACGCGACAGGCGACGCCGGCACGCCGGACATCTCCGCCGACGGACAGCGCATCGCCTACGGCTCGACCGCGGTCGACGCCATCGCGAGCTTCAGCGGCGCCTGCCGGCCGGAGGTCTACGTCTACGATGACGCGCTGGGCCAGAACTTCCTCGTGAGCCGCTCGCGCACGTCCGCGACCTCTCCCGGAAACGCGGGCGCGATCAACCCCGCCCTCAGTCCCGACGGCATGGCGGTCGCCTTCGAGTCCGACGCGACCGATTACCTGCCCCTGGGCGGCGACACGAACGCGGCGCGCGACGTGTTCTACGTCATGCTCGACGGCCTGCCGGCCGTGGGCGCGCCGCTGCGTGCCAGCGCGCAGTCGAACGGGAGCGAGTTCGCAGGACACGCACACGCCCCGTCGATCGTGCACGACGCGGGCAACGTGAAGGTGGCCTTCGCGGTTCGCGACGTGCCTCTGGCGCCGGTCGCCTCGGTGACCTGCCCCGCGGTCGTCGTCAACCTGGGCGCGGACCGCGACACGTACCTCGATCAGAAGAACAGCGGCTCGTCCTTCGGGAACGGCACGGCGATTCACGTCGGACGCACGGGCACGGACGGCAACCCCGCCCACGAGCGCCGTGGTCTGATCCACTTCGACATCGCCGGGTCGATTCCGGCCGGCTCGCTGATCAACAGCGTCACGTTGTCGATGTTCCTGAACCAAGAAGCCGGCTCGGCCGGGGCGGGCGCGTGCCCGTCGCCCGTTCCGAACACGATCGAACTGCGTCCCGCCACGGTGAACTGGACCGAATCGTCGACCTGGAACACGATGAACGCGAACTTCGGCGGGATCAGCGCGTCCACCACGGTCAACGGCATCGGTACGAAGACCTGGCCGACGGGCGGGGCCAGCGACGCCTTTCTCGTCGCCGACGTCCAGAACTGGCTCGACAACCCCGGCTCGAACTTCGGCTGGATGCTGAAGGGCACGAACGTGAACTGCACCGCCAAGCAGCTGCGCAGCAGCGAAGGCGCGCCGGTTCCGCAGCTGCAGATCGACTACACGCCCGGCGGAGGCTTCCCGGAGCCCTCCGCGGGCATCGTGATCGCCGACTCGGACGTGTTCCTGCGCGACACGGCCACGAACCGCACCGTCCAGGTGAATCGCATCGTCGGTCCCGACGGCACCTTCGAGGCCGAAGAGTTCGACATCGACGGGTCCCCGCTCTTCGCCAACGCGATGAACCCGGTCCTGTCGCCCTACGGCAACGCGATCGTCTTCGAGACCAGCGCGTCGAACCTCGACGTGGTGCGACCCTTCGACGACAACCGCACGACGGACGTCGTGCTGGTCGACCTGCAGCAGCTCGACGCCCAGGGCTTCGCGCTGCCGTACGTCCTCAGCGTGACCTCCGACGGCGGCTACGGCAACGACCGCTCGCACTCGCCGATGATCGCGCCCTTCGCGCCGCGCACCGACGCGTTCCCGTTGGGTCTGGCGGTCTTCGCGACGCGCGCCACGAACCTCGGAGACTCGGATCCGGGCGACCTGGACGGCGACGGCATCCCCGAGAACGACAACTTCATCGTGTCCTTCCTGCGCGAAGGCGCGACGGTGATCGCGGACTTCGAGGCCGACCCGGTCGAGCAGGGCGCCAGCCGCGCCGTGCGCTTCCTGAACGTCTCGTCCGGTGATCCGACCAGCTTCGAGTGGGACTTCGGCGACGGTACACCGACCTCCTCCGCCAAGTCGCCGACCCACAGCTACGCGACGCCCGGGACGTACACGGTCTCGCTGACGGTCAGCGGCGGCCTGGGAACGGACTCGCGGACGCGGACGCAGTACGTGACCGTGCGCGGCCCGGTGGTCGCGAGCTTCACGTCGACGAAGGACGCGACCTCCGCGCCCGACCAGCCGGCGGCGATGGACGTGCCCTTCGGAACGAACCTGGTCGGTGTGATCGACGCCGCGGATCCGGACTCCGAGCTCTTGCTCGACCTGGACTCGTCCGCCTCGCTGGAGAACCCGACCGCTTTCACCTGGACGCTGCGTCCGGTCAACGCGGGCGGCGCTCCGATCGGGCCGGCGCAGGTCGTCTCGAACCTGGCCAACCCGACGGACGTACCGATCGACTCGAGCGGCTTTTTCGACCTGAGCCTGCGGGCCGAAGGCGCCGGCGGCATCGACACCGCGACGCAACGGCTCGAGATCTATCGCAAGGTGACGGCCGCCTTCACGGCCGACGTCGAGCAAGGGGACGCCGACCTGACGGTGAACTTCACGGACACGTCGACCGGCGACGTGGCCGCCGCGGGCGCGTGGCTCTGGGACTTCGGGGACGGCATGACGTCGACCCTGCAGAACCCCTCCCACACCTTCCTCGGTGGCGTGTGGCCGGTGACCTTGACCGTGACGGGGCGGGGCGGTGACGTCGAGCTGTCGCAGGTCCTGAACGTCGTCTCGTTCGGGGACATCACGTCGCTCTTCCGGATCGAGCCGCAGCCCGCGGGCTCGGTCGACGGGCTCCTGGCCGGCGAGGCGATCGGCAACGAAGGGGTCTTGGTCGACTTCACGAACCTCAGCCAGGAGGCCGGCGCGAGCGCGCTGTCGTACTTCTGGGACTTCGGAAACGGCACGACCAGCACGCTGGCCGAGCCGACGGCCTCCTTCGACACGCTGAATGCGGACGAGGTGCAGCAGTTCACGATCCGCCTGGTCGCCAGCACGAACGGCGTCGCGCCGAACGACTGCACCGGTCAGCCGGCCGGCACGTGCGACGAGCGCACGGGCGTCTTCACGATGTATCCCCAGATCGACGTCGAGTTCAACTTCACGGCGTCGTTCACCGACGACCCGCTCTTCCCGGAGCACATGGTCGACTTCGGCTCGGGCGTCGTCGGTGACGGCCTGGGGACGGACCCCGAGCTGCGCTGGCTGCGCAGCGAGCCGGGCGGCACCGTGCCTTCGATCGTCTTCGCCACGGACGTCTCCGACGTCGTCAACACCTTCGAGGACGCCGGCGACTACGCCATCACGCTCGAGGTCGAGACGAACGCGCCGGGCGGCGGACGCCAGACCGTCCAGGCCACCCCGTTGACGATCAACGTCACCGCGACGACCTTCAGCGACTTCTACGTGCAGTCGGTCGATCCGATGTCGGGCGCGCGCTGCACGAACTGCCACGCGGGTCCCAACCCGGCCGCGCAGCTCGACTGGAGTGCCGGCGGCTCGTTCGATCCGTCCGCCGTCTGGGACCTGATCGTCGAGGACGGTGCGGCGGACCCGGTCTTCTCGCGCCGCTGCAACACGAACCGGCGCCTGATCGAGCCCTTCGATGCCGTGAACAGCGTCGTCTACAACGTGCTGCGCAACCCCGTGGGCCCGCTCTGCAGCATCAACATGCGCATCAACCTGCCCGGCGACGAGAACCGCAAGAACGGCTCCGTGGCCAAGCTCCGCAGCTGGATCTCGGGCGGAGCCTTGAACGACTGAGCGACAGCGCAGGAGGCCGAGCCAGCCATGAGCCAACCCGACGACGAGCAAGAGGTCTTCTCGGTCTCCTTCGAGCGCCCTCCGAGCGCCGAGCGCCTGCGCCGCGAGGCGGCCCGCGCGTCGGCGCCGGACACGACCGCGGCGCCCGCGCCGGACGCCGCCCCCGCCGTTTCCCGGGCGGATCTGCACGCGATCCTGCGCGCGATGGTCGAGCGCGCCAAGGGCGGCGACGTCGAAGCCGCGCGCTTCGTCTTCGAGCAAGCCGAGCGCTCGACGCCGAGCTGAGCCGTGGATCCCGTGCTGCGGTTGCCTGGAGTTGGGCATCCGCTGGGGCGAGGCCGCGACACGTGCACGCGCCGCGCCTGGCTTCGGCGAGGCTTTCCGTTCCGCACCGAGGCACAGACGCGGGTCTGGGCGCCGACTGACGTGTTCCGTGGGTTCCTGGCGCTTCGAAGGCTGCAGCGCCGAGGCAGGACGCGGCCTGCGAACGCGGACCTCGCGCCGGGCCGCGTGTAAGAACGGGGTTCTGGCCACGCGGAGGGGCTCGTTTCGCCTCCGCCCCCGGCCCGGCCTCGGGGAGGGGTCGTATGATGGGCGCTCGCCACCCGGACCCCACGGAACCGTCATGCACCGACCCCGTCTCGCCGCCCTGTTTGCCTCGCTCGTCTGCACCGCGACCTTCGGGAACGCGGCCGTTGCCCAGGAAGGCGAGGCCCCCGTCGCGCCGGCGACCGAGCTGAAGCTCGTCGTCGAGCCCGCGAGCCTCGCGCTCGAGATCGGAGAGACCGCCCAGCTCAGCGCCCGCGTCGAGGACGCCGCCGAAGCGCCGGTCGAGGAGGAAGTCTTCTTCTTCTCGCGCGGGCGCCGCTCGGTGACGGTCGATGCCGAGGGCAAGGTCGAGGCCTTCCAGCCCGGCAACTTCGAGGTCATCGTGCGCGTGCGTCGGCAAGAGAGCGAAGACGGCGAGCGCGGCCAGCGCCTGTCGGTCACCGTCCCCGTCGTCGTGGCGAAGCCCGCGCTCGAGCGGCTCGTGATCGTGCCTCGCGCGGGCGGGCTCTTCGCGCAGACCAACCTCGAGCTCGGGCTCGAGGCCACCGACGTGCGCGGCGGGGTCCAGGCCGTCGCCGCCGGCGATGCGCGCTTCCAGAGCACGCGGCCCGCCGTCGCCAGCTTCGACGCCTTCGGCCAGCTCTTCCTGCACGCGCCCGGAACCTTCGTCGCGAGTGCCGAGTTCGAGGGCGTGAGCGCCGAGCAGGAGTTCGAGGTCCGCGCGAACCCCGTGGCCGCGCTCGAGCTCGTGGCCGACGCCGCGACCGCGCGCACCGGTGACGTCGTCCGCGTCACCGCCACGGCGCGCGACGCGGCCGGAGCCGTGCTCGCGAACCACGGTGTGCCGGTGACCCTGTCCGTCGCCGCGCGCCCGGACGACGACCTGGGCGCACCGGCCGGCGCGACGATCGCCCAGGACGGCCGCTTCGTGGCCGAGACGCCCGGGCTGTACACCATCGTCGCCTCGACGGGGACGGCGTCCGCCTCCGTCAACGTGCGCATCGAGCCGCGCGACGTCGGCGCGCACTTCGAGCTCATCGGCCGCGGTTTGGTCAGCGACTCGCACACCTCCGACCTTTGGGTCTGGGAAGGCGTCGACGGCCGCGACTACGCGGTGACCGGGACCTGGGGCGCCGACGGCGACGCGGTCTTCTGGGACGTCACGCAGCCCGAGGCGATCGAGGAGATCGCGCGCGTCCGCGTCGACGCCCGGACCGTGAACGACGTCAAGGTCTCGCCCGACGGCCGCCTGTGCATCATCGGGCGCGAGGGTGCGTCCGATCGCAAAAACGGCATCGTCCTGATCGACGTCACGAATCCGCGCAAGCCCGTGATCCTGTCCGAATACGACGAGGAGCTCACGGGCGGCGTCCACAACCTGTTCATCGACGGCGACTACGCCTACGTCCTCAGCGCCGGCCGGCGCTACGACGTGATCGACATCCGCGACCCGCAGGCGCTGCGGACGGTCGCGAAGGTCGAGCTGGACACGCCCGGCCACTCGATCCACGACGTCTGGATCGAGGACGGGCTCGCGTACTCGTCGAATTGGGCGGACGGCGTGCACATCGTCGACGTCGGCAACGGCTTGCGCGGCGGCTCGCCCGAGAACCCCGTGCCCGTCACCGACTACGCCTACCCGAGCGGCTGGAACCACGCGACCTTCCCGTACAAGGACCCGCTGACCGGGAAGTTCTACGTCGTCGCCGGCGACGAGGCCTTCCCCTACGGCCTGAACATCGAGGGCTCGCCGACCTATGCGCGCGGTTGGTTGCACTTCATCGACTTCAGCGACCTCGAGAACCCGAGCGAGGTCGCGCGCTACCAGGTGCCGGAGGCCGGGACGCACAACCTGTGGATCGAGGACGACGTCGCCTACGTGGCCTACTACAACGGGGGCATCCGCGCCGTCGATCTCTCCGGCGAGCTGATGGGCGACCTGTACAAGCAGGGCCGCGAGCTGGCGTGGATGCTGCCGACGGATCCCGAAGGCTTCATCCCGAACGCCTCGATGGTCTGGGGCCCGCAGCCGCACAAGGGCAACATCTTCTTTTCGGACTGGAACTCGGGCCTGTGGTGCGTGCGGCTCGAGCGCGACGGAGGCGAGCGTTGAGCGCGGCCCTCGCCTTTGCCTTCGCGGCTCTCACCTCCACGCAACCGGAGCACCGTGAGTACTTCGTCTACGTCGCCTGCGAGTCGTCCGACGAGGTCTACCTGACCGGCTTCGACGGCGAGAACGTGCACGTGCTCGAGCGCGTGTCCGTCGGCGTGCTGCCGACCGAGACCGAAGGCGCCCACGGCCTGACGGTGGACCCGGCGGGCGACCACTGGTTCGTGTCGATGGCCCACGGCAAGCCGTACGGGACGCTCTACAAGTACACGACGGGCGCGAACGAGCTGGTGGGGCAGGTCGAGCTGGGGCTCTTCCCGGCCACGATGCAGATCTCGAGCGCGACCGAGCTCCTTTATTGCGTCAACTTCGACCTGCACGGCGACATGACGCCCAGCTCGATCTCGATCGTCGATCCCGAGGAGATGGTCGAGGTCGAGCGCACGACGACCGGCTCGATGCCGCACGGCTCGCGCCTGTCGCCGGACGGCACGCGCCACTTCTCGTGCGCGATGATGTCGGACGATCTGTTCGAGCTGGATGCCATGACCTTCGAGGTGGCGCGCACGCTGCGCCTGACGGACGGGATGGGTGGCGTGCCGCCGCGCCGCGACGACGATCACCACGAGGCGGTCGCGAAGCCCACGTGGGTCGAGCCGCATCCCGAGAAGCCCCTCGTCTACGTCGCCTTGAACGGCGTGGCGCAGGTCGTCGAGATCAACCTCGAGAGCTGGAAGATCACCCGCCGCTTTCCGACCGCGCGCGGGCCGTACAACCTGGCCGTCACGCGCGACGGCAAGCAGCTCGTCGTCACGTACAAGGGCGCGCAGTCGATCGGGGTGTGGGATCTCGAGGCCGGCACCGAGCTGGGCCGGGTCCCGACCTCGCGCCGCGTGACCCACGGCGTCGTGCTCTCGCCCGACGACCGCTACGCCTTCGTGTCGTCCGAGGGCGTCGGCGCCGAGCGCGGCACGCTGGACGTGATCGAGCTCGAGACGCGCACGCGCGTCGCCACCGCCGAGCTGGGCCTGCAGGCCGGCGGCATCGCATTCTGGAAGACCGAAGGAGTCGCGACCCGATGAAGCATGCTCTCGCCCTGTCCGTCCTGGCCACCTTCGCTGGTGCACAGGCGGAGGCCCCGCTCGAGGGCCACTCCTTCCATGGCGAGGCCTTCAACGAAGGACCGCGTCAGGCCGCCTACGCGATGCCGGACCGCGGCAACGTGAACTTCCCGATCTCGGCTGCGACCGACGAGATCCAGCGCTTCTTCAATCAGGGCCTGGCCCAGCTGCACGGCTTCTGGTTCTTCGAGGCCGAGCGCACCTTCCGCCAGATCGCGAGCCTGGATCGCGACTGCGCGATGGCGTACTGGGGCATGGCGATGGCAAACGTCGACAACCCCGAGCGCGCCGTCCGCTTCGCGCGCGTGGCCTGGCTGAAGCGTGGCCTGGCGGACGAGCGCGAGCGCCTGTTCATCGACGGACTCGCGCGCTTCTACGAGGTCGAGGGCTCGGAGGAGCCGGAGTTCGAGGCGCCGGACGCGGAAGCGCCGGCCAAGGACGCCAAGGCGCGCGAGCAGGAGCGTGAAGCGCTGAAGGAGCGCGCCGCGCGGCTGGCCGCCGACTACGAGGAGATCGTCTGGGAGTACCCCGACGACATCGAGGCCAAAGCGCTGCTCGTCAACCGCCTGTGGCTGAACCGTCGCTTCGGGCTCGCGATCACGAGCCGCCACGCGAACGACGCCCTCCTGCAGCAGATCTTCGCGGCGCAGCCCGACCACCCCGCGCACCACTACCGCATCCACCTGTGGGACGACCCCGAGCAAGCCGAGCACGTCGTCGACTCGGCCCTGAGCTCGGGTCCGGCGCGGCCCGAGATCGCGCACATGTGGCACATGGGCGGGCACATCTTCGCGCGGCTCGGACGCCACACCGACGCGTCCTGGCAGCAGGAGGCCTCGGCGCGCGTCGACCACGCCCAGATGATCCGCGACCTGGTGCTGCCGGACCAGATCCACAACTTCGCCCACAACAACGAATGGCTGACGCGCAGCATGCGCCACCACGGTCGCGTGCGCGAGGCGGTCGAGCTGGCGAAGAACATGATCGAGCTGCCGCGGCACCCGAAGTACAACACGCTCGAGATGCGCTACGGCAGCGCGATCTACGGACGCCGGCGCCTGCTCGAGACGCTCGAGTTGTTCGAGCAGTGGGACGAGTTGGTGTCGCTGTCGAAGACGATGTACCTCGAGCCCTTCGACCTGGCGGCGGACCGCGGGTTGCGCACCTTCGTCCTGGGCAAGGCGCACGCCTACCTCGGGGACGAGCAGGGCTTCGACGAGGCCCTGGCGACGCTCGACGTCCTGATCGACGAGGCCAAGCTCGAGCGCGCGAAGGAGCTGGTCGAAGCCGAAGAAGAGGCGCTCGTCGAAGGCCTGGCGCGCGACGCCGTGCGCGACGCGATGGACGGTGTCCTCGACGAACACCAGGGCGGGCTCGACGACCTGCGGTCCGAGCGCAAGTCGCTGGTGGCGCTCGACGCACTCCTGAAGGGCGAGGACTTCGAGGGCAACCTCGAGATCCTGAAGGAGAACCGCTTCGAGAAGGCGCACCTGGCGCGGCTCGCGCTCGCGGAGGGTCACTTCGACACGGCCCTCGAGCTCGCGCGCGAGGCCGTCGAGGACCGCGATGGTCGCATCTATTTCCACGCCAACCTGGCGCACGTTCTGAACGCGACCGGCCACACCGACGAGGCGCTCGAGGTGTTCGACGAGCTGCGCTCCTGGAGCGCGCGCGCCGACCTCGACTTGCCCGTCTTCGAGCGCTTGGCGCCCCTGGCCGAAGCGCGCCGGCTTCCGTCGGACTGGCGCGTCGAGCCGCGCGATCCGTTCGCGATGGCGGCGGAGGTCGTGGGGGAGGAGCTCGCCGCGCAGGCGCGTCCGGACCTCGACACGCTCGGCCCGTTGCGCTGGACGCCGCCGCTCGCCAAGCCCTGGAGCCTGCCCGACGCCAACGGTGGCGAGGTCGCGCTCTCCGACTACGAGGGCCGCCCCGTGCTCGTGATCTTCTTCCTGGGCTTCGGCTGCGTGCACTGCGTCGAGCAACTGCACGCCTTCACACCCGCCGCCGAACCCTTCGCGCAGGCCGGCATCGACATCGTCACGATCGGCACCGACACCGTCGCCCAGCTCTCCGATTCGACCGCCGACGACACGCCGGAGACCGCCTTCCCCTTCCCGATCCTCTCCGACGCGAGCCTCGACGTCTTCCGCCGCTACCGCGCCTACGACGACTTCGAGCACATGCCCCTGCACGGCACCTACCTCGTCGACGGCAGCGGCCAGATCCGCTGGCACGACATCTCCTACGAGCCCTTCATGGACTGGGAGTTCCTGCTGGCCGAATCCGAACGCCTCCTGGGCCTCCCCGCCCCCGGCGCCCCCGAGCTGACGGGCTCCACCGAAGCGTTGCACGGAGCCGGGACCGGCGGGCAGTGAGCGAACGGGCCGTCGCGCCCGCGCTCGCGCCGCTTCGGTCGTGGACGGCTTGCAGCGGACGCGCGTCGTCGACGCGCGAATCGCGCAGCTCAGGCGGTCCCGGGAACGCTTCGAACTCGACACGCTGCCCTGCAGCGTGAAGCTCGGGTCGTCCTCACGGCGGGGCGCGCGCGGACCCGGCGCGAGCTCCCGTTCGCGCGTCCGCCGCCCGGACAGATGTCCGCCGCTGCGACGCTCCCGTGCCTCGGACGCGTGCCGAAATATGTCGTCGGCCACTCGCAGCAGGCACGACGCGTTGCCGTTCGACCCCCGACGAGACCTGCCATGAAGTGGATCACTCTGTTGCTCGCGCTGCCTCCCCTCCAGGACGCTTCCACCGACTTGCGCAGCGAGGACGTCCGCTTCCCGGCGGGCGCGCTCGAGCTCGCGGGAGAGCTCCTGTTGCCGCCGGTCGAGTGGGAGCTCCCGGCGGCGGTCGTGTTGCAGGGCTCGGGCAAGAGCGACCGGACGAACGGGTGGTCGGCGGCCATCGCGCGCACGCTGGCCGAGCAAGGCCTGGTCGTGCTCTTGACCGACAAGCGCGGCTGCGGTCAGTCCGCGGGAGATTGGCGCCAGGCGGGGATCGAGGACCTGGCGGAGGACGCGCTCGCGGCCGTGCGCTACCTGCAAGGGCGCCAGGAAGTCGACGGCGACCGCATCGGTTTGGTGGGGCTCTCCCAGGGCGGCTGGGTCGCGCCGGTCGCGGCCGCCCGCTCGCGCGACGTGGCCTTCGTGATCGACGTCTCGGGAGCCGCGACCAGCTTCGCCGAGCAGGTCCTGCACGAGATGCGCAACACCACGCGCGAGGCCGGCTTGGATGCCGCGGCGGAAGAAGTCGTGGCCGGGCTCAACGTGGCCTGCGCCCGCTTCGCCCTCAACTCCGAATGGGAGCCCTATTCCCGCGCGCGCGAAGCCGGACTGGCAACGGCCGCCCGGCAAGTCGTCGCCGGCTTTCCAGAGCGTTCCGACGATCCGACCTGGAGCTTCCTGCGGCGCGTCATGACCTTCGACCCGCTGCCCTACTGGACCGTCGTCGAGCAACCGACCCTCGTGCTCTACGGAGAAGACGACGAGCACGAGAACGTCCCGGTCGCCGAGAGCGTCCGCCGCCTCGAATTCGCCTTCGCCCTCAGCGGCAAGCAGAACGCGACGATCACCGTGATCCCCGGCGCCGGCCACGCCTTCCTCGCCGACGGCGCCCTGCTGCCCGCCTTCGTCGAGGCCCTCGCGGACTGGGTCGAGTGACGGACGTCGGGTCCCTCGACGACGTCACTCGCGAAAGACGAGGCGCAGGCGTTGCTCGAAGTCGCCGGTCACGGCGGTAGCCGCCTTCCGTGAAGGCGCCGTCGGCGCGCGTGGCTCGTACGAGGTAGGTGCCCGGCCGCAGTGCACCGAGGCGGCGGGCGCCTCGCGTGCGACGCGCTTGGACCCCGAGCGGTTTTCGAAGTCGAAGCCGGAGAGGCAGCAATGCGAGGGGCGCCAAACCTTGTTCGCTAACGTTACAAGTGGGCGGCGCCGAACCTGGTTCGGTAACGGCTACCATACCGGAGATGAAGCGTGTGTTGGGGATCCTGGGGTTGGTGTTCGCCTGTTCCTGTGGCGCGGGAGAGGCCGCGGTCGAGGTTGCGGTCGCCGTCGACTGGCCGCGCTGGCGTGGGCCGCTGGACACGGGGGAAGCGCCCGGGGCCGAT
>JAJDEW010000156.1 GCA_029259595.1 Planctomycetota bacterium
CCTTCCAGAGCGTCGGGCTGGCCGAGAAGGTCCACTGGAAGGCGAAGTCGCCGAAGTCCTTCTGCAGGTTGCGCGCCCAGAGGCGTTCGCCGTCGTGCGAGTAGGCGACCAGGTCGCCGTTGCCGAACAGGAAGACGACGCGCTCGCCGTCGGCGACGGCCGAGGGCGAGGCGTAGTTGCTGCGGTTGTGGATCTCGGTCGTCGTGCCCTTGCCGCCCGGGCGGTAACCGCTGCCCGCCAGGTCGACCCAGCGCTCTTCGCCGCTCGTGCGGTCGAGCGCGATGGCGAGCAACTCACCGGCCTCGGCGTCGATCGCACTCAGGAAGACGCTGTCGCCGACGACGATCGGCGTCGAAGCGCCCGGACCGGGCAGGACGGCGGCCCACTGCACGTGCTTCTCCTTCGAGAAGTCCGTCGGCAAGCCCGTGACCGTCGTCGAGCCATCGAAGTGCGGGCCGCGCCAGTTCGGCCAGTCCTGGGCCAGGGCCGTGGACGGCGCGAGTGCGAGGAGAGTCAAGGCCGCCAGGTGCGAAAGCGCGTGCGTCGTCTTCATCGTGGGGTTCCGAGAGTCCGTTGAACAAGTGCTTCGGATGCCAGGGCATCGGCATCCGCTGGGGTGAGGCAACTGGAAACGCAGGCGAATCCGTGGATTCGGCGAGGCTTGCAGGTGTCGCACCCCAGTGGAGGACGACGTCATGGCGCCGAATGACTTCTTCAATGGGCTCCTAATGCTGCAGGGTTTCGACCAGCTCGATCAGGTCCTCGCCGTGCGACTGGACGTTGACCTTGTCGTCGATCGCGCGTAGCACACCCTTCGGATCGATCACGAAGGTCACGCGCTTCGCGTAGGAGCCCCCCTTCGGGAGCACGCCGTACTTCGCAGCCGCGCTGCCGTCGGGATCCGAGAGCAAGGGGAAGTTCAGCTCCTGCTTCTCGTGAAACTCGGCCTGCTTCTTCACCGAGTCCAGGCTGATCCCGAAGACGCGAACACCGATCACCTCGTACGCTTCCGCTGCGTCCCGCAGCGAACAGACTTCGACCGTTCACCCGGGGGTGAGCGCCTTGGGATAGAACGCGACGACGGTCCAGCGGTCGGCTTCGCCGCCGACGGTCGCGAGCTCGCCGGTGTGGTCGTTCAAACGGAAGGTCGGAGCGGGCTGGCCGACTGCGGGCAGGGTCGGGGCTTCGTCCTGGCCTTGGAACAGGAACAAGGGGGCCGCGAGCAAGGCGGTGATCAGGGAGAATTTCATGCAGCCAGGATACCTGAATCCAGGTAGGCGGTGCCCTTGGCAGGTCGTGGGAGAGGCCCGACTTGGCGCATTCCTTACCGCGCGACCGGGCGGCCTGCCCGCCCCTCCCCCGGCCCCGAACGCCTGTCGTATGATCGCGTCCCAAAGGAGGAGCTCATCATGTTGCTCCATGTTCGACGCTACGCCGCGTTCGTTCTCGTCTCCCTGTTCACCACGCTCACCCTCGGGGCCCAGTGTCCGGTCCCCGATGGCATGGACGGCGGTCCCTGTTGCACCGAGCCGCTGCCGGACATCCGCGTCTTCCGTCGCTTCCAGCAGACCGCGCTCGACATCTGTTGGCGCGACTGCGGGATCGAAGCGATCCAGACGTGCACGGCGACCTTCGCCACGAACCTCGCCAACCCGGCCGGGATCGCCGTCAGTCCGTGCCGCAACATCCAGGGCTTCGTCGTGCTGTCGTCCGGCGGCGGCATCAAGTGGGTCGGTCGACTCAACCTCTACTACTCGCGCACGTGGCTCGAGACCGACGTCGCGGGCAACCAGGTGCAGGTCTGGCGCTTCCTCGCGAACGGCGACCTGCGCGCGACGGCTGCGGCCGGTCCGATTCCGTGTCCCGTGCCGCCCTGTGCTCCGGCGCATGGCAATCGCGTGCGCTTCACGGGCTACATCGACATGGCCGAGACCTGCGGACTCAGCCCGCCGAAGACGGAGTACGCCTGGATGCTGACGCATGCCTGCGATCCGATCGATCACGCGCCGGGCTTTCCGCGCGCGGGCGTCTTCCATCCCGAGCGCTCGTACACGTTCGTCGGACCGGCCGCCGGCTTCGTCCCCGGCGCGCTCCAGCCGACGGAAGCCGGCGGAGCACCCGCGACGGCCTCACGTCGCTTGAACCTGCCGATCCCCGGCACCGTCCTGACGACCTGCGCCTACGAAGAACCCGTCAACCACAACCTCTCGGCTCTGGCACAGCTCTGCCTGTGCGGCTTGCCGACGGGTCCCCAGCAATGGTTCCTCGGCGATCTCGTCGTCGGCGGCACCTGCGGCACGTTCATGACGACGCCGGGTGGGCCGTTCTTGCCCAGCTTCCTGTCGATGGGCATCGGTCGCTGGACGAACCCGGCCGCCTATCCGGGCATCGAGCGTCTGCGCTGGAACGCGGGCAACTACGACGATCCGGACCCGTGCATCGGCATCACGTTCAACCGCGTGTACTTCGGTGTGTCAACGTTCGGAGGCTATCCCGCCTTCGACATCCTGGCTTCCGGTTTGACGCCGCCACTGGCGCCCACGTTCATCGATCAGTGCAGTTCGATCGGGACCGGCGCGACGACGCTCATGAACGTGCCGTACCTGAGCGACCACATCCTCAACCTGAACCACTGAGCGTGCGCGTGCGCAGGCGCCGGGCGAGCAGTCCGGCGCCGGCCAGCGCGAAGGCGAGCTGGGGAAGCCAGCTCCAATGCACCGCCCCGCGGTAGGTGAGTTCGACTGCGGTCGTGTTCGGCGGGACGACGACGCCCTGGTAGAAACCGTTCACGAGCACGGTGTCGAGCGTGCGACCGTCCGCCGTCGCGACCCAGTTCGCGTGGTGCTCCTGGCTGACGAAGAGCAGGCTCTCCGCCGCCGACGCGGTCGTCTCGAAGCGCAGGCGATCGTCCTGTTCCGCGACACGCTGCACCGCGAGCGTTCCGGCACCGGACAACGGCAAGGGCAACGTCGCTTCACCGGCGTCCGTGCGCTCGAAGCGCGCGACCTGGGCCTCGAGCGCTGGAAAGCGGACCGGCTGCCAGAAGAAGCTGCTCGGTTCCAAGGGTCGCGCGACCTCGGACGACAGTGGGGCGGGCGACAGGAAGAGCCCGATGCCGGCGAGCTCGAGCTCGGGATTGCGGACCAGCGACGCGGGCGTGGTGATCGACTTGAAGTCGCGCCCGAGCGTGTGCGTCCCCTGGGCGCTGAGTCGCAGGACCCAGTCTTGATACTTGCGTGAGGACAGCGAGTTGTAGGTGTGGATGCTGCGCAGCCCGAGCAGGACCTCTTCGTTGGGAGGGAGAACGTGCTTCGGGTTCGCGACCCATGCGAAGCGCATTCCGGGCGGCGTGTTCTGGCGCACGGCTTCGACGAGCGGCGAGTCGAGGTGCACGTCCTGTGGTGCCCTCGTCAGCGGGAGCCGTGCGCCGAACAACGGCACGCAGGCGAGCACCAGTCCGACCAGGACGCGCGGCGAGCGCAACCAGAGGAAGAGCACCGTGCCCGCCGTCGTGGCGCCGGACAGCACGACGGCGGAGGGGACCAGGGCCGCCTCGGAGCTGGCGGCGCCGACGCCGGCGACCCCGGCCAGGGCGAGCGCGAGACCGACCGCCGCCAAGCGCTGCCGGCGCTCGGCGGTCAGCGCGGCATCGGCGGCGAAGGCGGCCAGGAGCGCGGTCGGGACGAACGCTCCCGCCAGGGGATGGAAGCGCGAGATCGAGAAGAGCCCGGTCTTCCACAGGAGGCCGAAGACCGTTGTCGAAAGGCTCGCGAGCACGGCCACCAGCACGAAGACCTGCAGGGGCCACAGGCGGCGCGCGCGCGTCCAGGCGAAAGACGCCGCCAGCAGGCAGGCCACGACGGGCGACCAGGACAGACCGTTGAAGCCGAGCGGGTAGTCGGAGCGGATCGGGTTGCCCCACAGCCAGGCGTCGAACAGCCGCGCGACGTACGCGCAGGTTTCGCCCGGTCCGTCGAACACGGTCAAGACGGCCTGGAAGAAGGCCAGGTCCGCCGAAGTCCGGGCCGACGCGGCCGCGATCGCGAACAGGTCGACGAAGACCGGCGCGGCGGCCGCGAGCCCAAGGGCCACGCCGAGCGCGAGGCGTGCGGCGCTGCGCAGGCGCGTGCGTGCGTCGCCGGTGCGCAGGAGCTCGCTCAGCGTGTAGACGACGACGAACAGCCCGTTCCAGACCGTCTGTTGCGGATAGCCGCTGAGCAAGAGCGCGTAGGACGTGAAGGCGACGCCGACGAGATCTCCCGCCGAGCGCTTGGCAGGGTTGCGGCACGTGCGCCGCACGAAGTAGAGCAAGCCCAGCGTCCACGCGCTGCTCCACAGGAACATCACGAACGACAGCCAGTACAGCGGGAACGTTCCGAGCCCGAGGAACAGAGCACCCCCGAGACAGGCGGCGGGGTGCAGGTCGTGCGCCTCGAGCAGGAGGTAGCCGAAGAGCAAGCCCAGCCCGACCGCGAGCGCCCCGAGCCACGTGTACAAGTGCAACGGATCCCGCACGAACCACGACAGGATCCACGTCGGCGGAAAGGCCTTCGACAACCCCGAGACGTGCATCGCCGGCCGGCCCATCTCGTTGGCCGGATTCCAGGTCGCGATCCAACCGGCGGAGTCGCTCCCCAGCTGGTGTGCCAGCGCCGGCAAGTAGACGAGGCCGATGTCGGAGAAGTTGCGGTTCTGAGTCGGATCCTCCAGCCCTTCCGGCGCGATCCCGACCTCGATCCCGTTGTCGTAAGGAAACACGACCTCTCCCCGGAGGAAGAAAGGCGCGAACACGAGGAGGAACGCGACGACGACGAGCGTCTTGCCGAGACGGTGGGTCATGTGTGGGCGCAGAGGATAGCTTCGGAGTGCCGCGCGGAGCAGCGTCCGGCGACCCGGGCTGAGCGCTTCAATCCGAACAGCGCGCCGTGTGGGTGCCGGGCTCGGCCAGAAGCTCGATGCGGCCCAGGAACTTGACGTTCACGCTGCAGTCCTCGTTGTCGGCGAAGAGGAGCCGGAAGGGACCTCCGAACTGGCGCGGCAGCTCGTCGTCGCCCAGCTGGTAGAGCACGACACCTCCCGAGCGCGCCTCGTCGAGCTTCATGTTGGCGGTGAAGTCCCCGTCCTCGGACTCGACGTGCACGAAGCGCGCCTCGGCCTTCGGCTCCGCCAGCGCGAGCAAGGCCTCGAGGCGCACCGCGACCCCTTCGCGGCCGGCCGCGACCGTGCCGACGTCCTCGATCCGGTGCTCGGCCGCGAGATCGGCCAGATCCGTCCGCGTGAGTTCGACCGCCCGCGCCGCGCACGGGCCTCCGATGTAGAGGGTTTCCATGGCGCGAGCTTAGCAAGCCGGTGGCAGTCGGCTGAAGCCGGGCGCGACGCGACCTTCCAGGTCCGCGTGGACCGACTCCGCCGCGGGTGCGGAGCACGACGCGGCGGTCAGGCGATGAAGTCGCGCGTGATCGCGGCCAGCGCAGGTGCGCCGGCGATCTGCATCGTGCGCACCAGCTCGGCCTGCAGGAGCTCGAGCGCCTTCTCGACGCCCGGCTGGCCCAGGGCGGCCAGGCCCCAGCAGTAGGGCCGGCCGATGCAGACCGCATCGGCGCCGAGCGCGAGCGCCTTGAAGACGTCCGTGCCGCGCCGGATCCCGCCGTCGATCAAGACCGGCAGGCGACCCGCGACCTCGTCCACGATCTCGGGCAGGGCGGCGAGCGTCGAGCGATGGCTTTCGAGCTGACGTCCGCCGTGGTTCGACACGATCATGCCACCCGCGCCGTGCCGGACCGCGAGTGCCGCGTCCTCGCGGGTCACGATGCCCTTCAAGACGACGTGCATGCGCGTGTTCGCCTTCAACCAGGCGACCATGTCCCAGTCCATGCTGGCGTCGAGGATCGATTCGAAGGCGGCGACGCCTTCGAAGTTGCCCATGCGCAGCTGGCCGCCCTGGAGCAGGCGGTTCAGGGTCGTGCTGTGGCGCTCGCGGTTGCCCAGGACGGGCGCATCGATCGTGAGCGCGACGACGCGGCAGCCCGCCTGCTCGGCGCGCGCGAGCAAGGTCCGCGTGACCTCGCGGTTCTCGGTCGGGTAGAGCTGGAACCACGGCGCCGTACCGCCGGCCCGCGCGATCTCGCCGACGGAGAAGCACGACGCCGACGAGGCGATCATGCGCTGTCCCTGCGTCGCCGCGGCGCGCGCGGTCGCGAGCTCGCCTTCCGGGTCGAAGAAGGCCTGGAAACCGACCGGTGCCAAGAGGAGCGGCGAGCCGAGCAGCTCGCCGAAGAGCTCGACGCGCGTGTCGACGCGGCTGACGTCGACGAGCCGCCGTGCCCGCAGCTGGAGCTGGCCGTAGGCCGCGCGGTTGGCCCGCACCGTGGCGAGGTCGTCCGCGCCGCCGGCCAGGTAAGCGAAGGCGTCGTCGCCCAGGCGTTGCGCGGCCAGGCGCTCGAGCTCGAAGACGTTCAAGGCGCGCGCGACGTCGGCCTCCGTGACGCGCGGCCGCGACGCCGCGCACGACAAACTCGATGCGGCCACGGGCCCGAGCATGCTCGAGCCCGCGACCCAGCGCAGGAACTCCCGGCGGGCAAGGTCACGCTTCATGGCGGCCCTCTCGTAGCAGATGCGCTGTGTGCGCGCGACCCGGAATCGGTCGCGAGCGCAGATTCGGGAATGTCCCCCCGTTGCTCGCCTCCCCGCTATGCTCGGGATCGGATCCAGCCCACAAGGAACCTCCCATGCAACTCGCTGCTTCCTGGTCCTGCTTCGTTCTGATGACGAGCGCCTTGGCCTGGCAGGGCGCCCAGTCGAAGACGACACCCGCCGGCCATCCGGCGAGCGGCATCGTCTTCGTGGCGATCGGTGAGCCGGGCAACCCCGCCGATACGAGCGGGTTGGGCGCCGTCGCCTATCCCTTCGACTTGACGCGCACCGAGATCACGAACGCGCAGTACGCCGCGTTCCTGAACGCCGTGGCCCAGGACGATCCGAACGGGCTGTACTCGGACTTGATGACGACCAGCGATCGCCTCGGGATCACGCGCAGCGGCGCTCCCGGAAGCTTCGTCTATGCGGTGAAGCCGGACTTCGCGGACAAGCCCGTGGGCGGCGTGACCTGGTACGACGCGGCGCGTTACTGCAACTGGCTGCACAACGAGCGTCCGACCGGCTCGCAGGGACCGAGTACGACGGAGGCCGGTGCCTACGACATGTCCCTGGAGGGCGCCGCGATCGCCCGCTTGCCCGGTGCGCGCTTCTTCCTTCCCACGCACGACGAGTGGTACAAGGCGGCCTACTACGACCCGTTCGATCCGGCCGCGGACGCGGGTGGGACCGTGGACTACTGGTTGTATCCGACGCGCTCCGACAGTTCTCCGGCCCTGGCCCTGGCCGACGCGCAGGGCAACGTGACGAACCCGGGGCAGAACGTGGCGAACACCGACCGCGGCGCCGATTGGAACGGTGAGAACGGCAACGTGACGACCGTGGCCGGCTGCGCGGCGACGTCCGCCTTCGGGGTCTACGACCTGGGGGGCAACATGAACGAGATGACGGAGACGCTCGGCACTCCGATCCCGCCGAATCCGCCCAGCCAACCGGACCCGCTCCCGACGCGCCGCCTGCGCGGCGGCGACTTCGCCAACGTCAGCATTCTGATGAGCAGCCCGCCGCCCTTCTCGGGCAGCCTCAACATGGAAGCGGACGGAGCCAACGTCGGGCTGCGCGTCGCGGCCTGGCGCCCGTTCCACAGCCTCGAACTCGCCGACCCGCATGGAACGCGTCCCGAGCTGACCGGCCGCTTGACGGACGACGGCCACCTCGAGCTCACGGTCCTTGATCTGCCCGCGGGCGCGCGGGCCACCCTGCTCGTCGACCACCGCGTTCGTTCCGCACGGCTGCACGGCGAGCCGTTCGTGGCGCTCGCCGAAGCGTTCACCCCCATGCGCCTCGACAACACCACGACGGCCGTTCTCCGCCTGCCGACTCCGACCGAAGCCGAGCCGGGAACGACGCTCGTCCTGCAAGCCCTGGTCGCGAGCGAGCCAGGCTGGACCACGAGCCACGGGCTCGTCTACACGGTGCCGTAGGAAGGGGCGTCCAACTCCAGCAGCCTGATGAAAAAGTCATCCGGCGCGCTGCACGCGTCCGGAAAGCCCGGCCGGCACACGAGAGCCTCGCCGAATCGACCGATTCGCCTGCGTTCTCGCGCTGCTAGGAGGTCCGAAGTCGTGCGTCACCGCACGACTTCCGATCCAGGACTTTAGACGAGTGTCGCCCGCGCCGGTTCGATGCGCACGGCGCAGACCTTGAGCTCGGCCGTGTCCGTCTCCGGGTCGTAGCCCGAGCCGGTCAAGGCGTTGATCGGCACATCGCTGAAGCTGAAGCTGCAGAAGACGGTGCCGCGGGGGGACTTCGTCGTCGCTTGCACCTTGACCACGACCTCGCCGCGGCGGCTGGACATCACGGCTAGGCCGCCGTCCTCGAGGCCGAGCTTCGTCACGTCGTGGGGATGGATCTCGACCAGCTCCTCGGGGACGAGGTACTGCGTGCCGACGGCGCGGCCCGTCATCGTGCGCGTGTGGTAGTGCGCCAGGCGGCGACCGGTGGTGAGCCACACGGGATACTCGTCGTCGATGACCTCGGCCGGGTCGCGGTAGCTGGGCGTCTTGAAGAGGCCCTTGCCGCGCAGGAAGGTGCCCATGTGCAAGATGGGCGTGCCCGGGTGGCCCTTCTCGGGGACCGGCCAGTGGTGACGGCCTTCGGCGACGAGGTCCCAGTCGAGGCCGTTGTAGGTCGGCGACAGGGCGCAGAGCTCGTTGAACACGTCCTTGGCGGACTCGTACTCGAAACTCGGGAAGTCGAGTCGGCGTGCGAGCTGCGTCAGGATCCACCAGTCGGGCTGCGCTTGGCCCTGGGGCTCGACGGCGGCGCGCACTCGCTGCGGACGCCGTTCGGTGTTCGTGAAGACGCCGTCGACCTCGCCCCAGGCGGCGGCCGGGAACACGACGTCGGCCAGCGCGGCGGTGTCCGTGAGGAAGACGTCGATCACGACCAGATGCTCGAGGCTCTTCAGCGCGTGCTCGCAGTGCGCGCGATCCGGATCGGAGACGACCGTGTTCTCGCCGCAGATCAGCATGGCATGGATCGAGCTGCCGCACTCGTCGAGTGCGCGCACCTTGGTGATGCCCTTCTCGAGATCGACTTCGACGCCCCAGGCCTCGCGGAACTTCTTCTGGTTGGCGGGATCGGTCACCGGCTGGAAGCCGGGGTAGTTGTTCGGGAGCGCGCCGCAGTCGCCGGCGCCCTGGATGTTGTTCTGGCCCCGCATCGGGTTGATGCCCGTGCCTTCGCGGCCGATGTTGCCGGTCATCAGAGCCAGGTTGCACAGGCTCTGGACGTTGTCGACGCCGCAGATGTGCTCGGTGATGCCCAGCGTGTAGTAGATCGCGCCGCGCTCGGCTTGCCCGAACAAGATCGCCGCGCGCTCGATGTCGGCGGCGGGCACGCCGGTGATGCCTTCGGCCCAGGTGGGCGTGAACTCGGCCACGTGCGCGCGCAGCGCCTCGAAGCCCTCGGTGCGCTCGGCGACGAAGGACTCGTCGACGAGTCCCTCGCGCACGATGACGTGCGCCATCGCGCCCAGGAGCGCCACGTCGCTGCCAACGCGCAAGGGCAGCACGACGTCGGCGATCTCGGCCAAGGGGATGTGTCTCGGATCGGCGACGATCAGCTTGGCTCCGTGCCGCATGGCCTTCTTGAGGCGCGTGGCGGCGACGGGGTGGGCCTCGGTCATGTTCGTCCCGATGCAGAAGATCACATCGGGCTTCTCCATGTCCGCGAGCGGGTTGCTCATCGCACCGCGTCCGAGCGTGGCGGCCAGACCGGCCACCGTGGGGCTGTGTCAGGCACGGCTACAATTGTCGATGTTGTTCGTCCCGAACCCCACGCGGATAAACTTCTGCATCGAGTAGGCCGACTCGTGCGGCGCGCGCCCCGAGGCGACGCCGTAGATCGCGTGGCGGCCGTGCGTGTCGCGCACCTTCCGGAAGCCCTCGGCGGCGCGCTCGAGCGCCTCGTCCCAGCTGGCGTCGACGAGCACGCCGTCCTTGCGCACGAGCGGGTTCTTCAGACGGTCGGGGTGCTGGACCCAGTCCCAGCCGAACTGACCCTTGACGCACAGCGCGCCCTCGTTGGCCGGCCCGTCCATGGCCGGCTGCACGCCGACGATCGTCTCGTTCTTCGACAGGATCTCGACGCTGCAACCGACGCCGCAGTACGGACAGACCGAGCGCGTACGTTCGATCTCGCCGGGCGTGTCGACGTGACGCAGCGCACGACCGTCGGCCAGGGCGCCCGTGGGGCACGTCTGCACGCACTGCCCGCAGAACGTGCAGGCCGAGTTCTCGAGCAGCCCGTCGAACTCGGTCGTGATCTGCGTGTGGAAGCCGCGGTTCGCGATGCTGATGGCGTAGTCGCCCTCTTGTTCGGCGCAAACGCGCACGCAGCGATAGCAGGAGATGCAATGGTCGTAGTCGCGCACGATCATCGGGTTGGGGTCGTCCGGGCGCGAGTGCCCCGACTGCTTCCCGGCGAAGCGCGAACCGTCGGCCTGGTAGCGGACGGCGAGGTGCGCGAGCTCCTGCGAGGCCTTGCCGCGCAAGGGATCGATCGCGACGCCCTTGGGGTTCTCCGAGACCACGAGCTCCATCAGGGTCTTGCGGTGTCGCTCGATCGCCTCGGTCTTGGTCTTCACGACCATGTCCGTCTGCGCCAACGTCGTGCACGAAGCGACAGGGTTGCGGCTGCCCTCCAGCTCGACCACGCACAGCCGGCAAGCCCCGAAGGCCTCGAGGCGGTCGTCGTAGCACAAGGTCGGGATCGCCTGCGTGTGACGGCGCGCGACCTGATAGAGCGATTCGCCCTCTTCGAAGTCGACCCGTTGTCCGTCCAGCGTGAGCGTGTTCTTCATGCGTCGTTTCCGTTGCGTCGAGCCGCGACGACTTCCGGGAAGTCGCGCAAGAGGCTCTCGGTGATCAAGGGGGCGGCGATGCCGAGGCCGCAGGCGCTGACGGCGGCCATCGTGTGGCCGATGTCGTGCACCTCGCGCTTCCAGGCCTCGTGATCGCGCGGGCCGGCCTCGCCGGCCAGGCGTTCGGTCAGGCGCTGCGTGCCGATCCGGCACGGGAAGCACTTGCCGCAGGACTCGTGCGCGAAGAACGACATGGCCTGGCGCGCCACCTCGACCATGTCGCGCGAGTCGTCGAAGACCATGATGCCGCCCGCGCCCAGGAACGAGCCCTTCGAGCGCAGACAGGTCTCGTCCAGCGTCACGTCGACGTCCGCCAGAAAGCCTCCGGACAGGCCCGCCATCGTGACGGCCTGAACCGAGCGCCCCGCGCGCGGCCCGCCGGCCCAGTCGAACAACAGCGTCTTCAGCGGCAGTCCGATCGGCACCTCGTAGTTGCCCGGCCGCAGGACGTCACCCGACAGGCTGATGATCTTCGTGCCCGCGTGTTCGCCCTCGCCCAGCCCGCGGTACCAGGCCGCGCCGTGCACGACGATCGGCGCCACCGACGCGAGCGTCTCGACGTTGTTCACCGCCGTCGGCGTTTGCTCGAAGCCGTGCGTGACCGGATAGGGCGGGCGGTTGCGCGGGAAGGGGTGCTTGCCCTCCAGGCTATTCAAGAGCGAGGTCTCCTCGCCACAGATGTAGGCCCCCGCGCCGCGCCGCACCCACACGTCGAACGTGAAGCCCGATCCCAGGATGTCCGCGCCCAAGAGTCCCGCCGCACGCGCCTCGTCCAGCGCGCGCTCGAGGATGCGCTGCGTGTGCGGATACTCGTAGCGCAGGTAGACGAAGCCGCGCGTCGCCCCGGTCGCGAAGCCCGCGAGCAGCATGCCCTCGAGCACCGCGTGCGGGTCGTAGTCCATCAACACGCGGTCCTTGAAGCAGCCCGGCTCGCCCTCGTCCGCGTTGCAGACGATCGTTTTGGGCCCGCCGGTCTCGCTGACCGCCTCGGCCACCGCGCGCCACTTGCGCCCGGTCGGAAAGCCCGCGCCGCCGCGCCCCGCGAGGCCACTCTCGTCGATCGTCGCGAGCACGTCCTGCGGCTTGCCGGCCAGCGCCTTTTCGAGGGCCGCGTAACCGCCCGTCGCGCGGTAACCCGCGAGCGTGGCTCGGGCCGGCTCGCGCACGCTCCGAAAGCAGCACTCCTCGCGCCCGCCCGGGTTGACGACCGGCAGTGGCGCCGGCTTCTCCTCGACGCCCGCGCCGGGACGCCCGAGCAGGAAGCGGTCGCCCTGCAGCACCGGAATCGGCTCGTCGCAACGCCCCGCGCACGGCATCGGCGTGGCGCCCTCGAGCTCGTCGAGCAGCGCGTCGCAACCGTGCAGCTTGCAGATCGGCCC
>JAJDEW010000157.1 GCA_029259595.1 Planctomycetota bacterium
GACCTGCACGGCCCGCACCTCTTCGAGCGGCATCGGCTCGCCCACCCCGCAGCAGTGCGACAGGACCAGGTTCTTCTGGAGCTCCGCCAGGTCCTTCTGTGCGATCGCCACGTTCTTCAGGCGACCGAAACCGGTCGTCAGACCGTACACGGCGTCGCCGCGCTCGACGCACGCATCGACCAGCGCGCGTGCGCGCGCGACCCGCTTCTTCGTCGTACTGTCGATTCGGAGCGTGACGGACTCGCCCCGAAAGACGGGGGCGAGCGCCTCGGGCGTGAGAGCGCTTCCGGTGAGGTGCAGACTGGCCATCGCCGCGTAGGGTAGCCTCGCGCGGCGCCGGCGTCTCGACCTCGCCGCGCGGATTCAGGCCAAGGAATCCGTCGAGAACGCGCCCTCGAATGCCAGGGCCTCGGCAACCCTTGGGCGGAGGCAGCTGGAATCGCAGGCGAATCCGTGGATTCGGCGAGGCTCTCGTGTGCCGGCCGGGCTTTCCGGACGCGTGCAGCGCGCCGGATGACCCTTTCGACGAGCGCCTAGCAGCCTGATGAAAAAGTGCTTCGGATGCGATGCGTGTGACCGGGAGGCCCGGCAGGTGCGCGAGAACGCAGGCGAATCGGTCGATTCGGCGAGGCTCTCGTGTGCCGGCCGGGCTTTCCGGACGCATGCAGCGCGCCGGATGACTTTATCATCAGGCTGCTAGATGGGCCCGCGTGGGTAGCATTGTCGGAGTCGGACTTCGCCGGCTTCTCGCCGCCAGGCGAACAACGGCATCGTGGCGCCGCGACACTTCGAGAAGCACGGCCCGGAGAGGCCCCACAACGCAACGCGCGCCGGAAGTGAAGAACACCTCCGACGCGCGTTGTCGTGGAACGAACCCGACTCGAGAATCAGGCTTCGGCCGTGGCCACTTCCTCTTCCTCGATCGTACGCTCGACGAACTCGAGCACGGCGCGCTCGCCGTTGTCGCCCAAGCGGGGCTTGGAGAGTTTGAGGACCCGACAGTAGCCGCCCGGACGACCCTGGAAGCGGGGTCCCAGGATGTCGAAGAGCTTCTGCACGGCATCCTTGTTGCGGAGCTTCGCAAAGGCCCGACGCCGATTGTGCTGCGTCGACTCCTTGCTGAGGGTCACGAGCTTCTCGACGAAGGGCTTCACGTTCTTCGCCTTCTGCACGGTGGTGATGATCCGCTCGTGCTCGATCAGGGAGGCCGCCATGTTCCTCGTCATCGCGATGCGATGAGAAGTCGTGCGTCCTAGCTTCTTTCCGGCGTAACGGTGCCGCATCGTCCTTTCCTCCTAGGCGCCCATGCCGAGACTCAGACCCTTCTCGGCGAGGCGACTCTTGATCTCGGTCAGGCTGGTCTTGCCGAGGTTCTTCAGTTTCATGACCTCGCTCTCGTTCATCGTCACGAGGTCGCGTAGCGACATCAGGTTCGCGCTGTCCAGGCAGTTGCGCGCCCTGACCGAGAGTTCGAGGTCGGAGAGAGGACGATCCAGGAGCCGCTGTAGCTCATCGTCCTCACGGTTCTTCTGGTTGTACTCCGACTTGGAGGGATCCCCCGCCATCGGAATCTCGCCCGAGTCCGGATCGAACAGGACGAAGGGGTTCAGGTGCTTGCGGTAGATCTTCGCCGCTTCGGTCAGAGCCATCTGCGGAGAGATCGTGCCGTCCGTCCAGAGCTCCAGAACGAGGCGGTCGTAGTTCGTGAACTTGCCGACCCGCGTCGCCTCGATCGAGTACCGCACGCGATGAACGGGTGAGTAGATCGAATCGACGGGGATCGTGCCGAGCTCTTGCCCCTCCGACCGGTTCTCTTCCGAAGGCACGTAACCGCGTCCCTTCGACACCTCGAGCTCCACGTTGAAATCGCGGTCGAGGGTCAGATTGCAAATGCGGAGGTCCTGGTTCACCACCTCGGCGTCACCCGGGCACTGCACATCGCCCCCGGTGACGAGCCCCTTGCCGCTCTTCTCGATGCGGCAGATGAGCGACGAGCTGCCGGGATGACGAATCCGCAGCCGCTTGACGTTGAGAATGATGTCGGTGACGTCTTCGTAGACGCCCTCGATCGAGGCGAACTCGTGGTCCGCACCCTCGATCCGTACCGCCGTAACGGCTGTCCCCTCGATCGACGAGAGCAGCACGCGCCTGAGCCCGTTTCCGATCGTATGGCCGAAGCCTCGCTCGAAGGGCTCGATGATGAACTTTCCGTAGGTATCGGTCAGCGAGCCCGCTTCGGGGCTGACCTTGCTCGGAAGTTCGAAATTGCGCCAACGAATCCTCATCGAATTGGTTTCTCCTGGCTATTTCGAGCAAAGCTCGATGATGAGCTGTTCTTGGATCGGGTGCGGCACATGCTCCCGGCGGGGAACGCTGATGACTTCAGCCTGGGCGCCGTCGCCCGTCACGGTGATCCAATCCGGAACGACCTGAGACTTGTTCACCTCGATGGCCTCGGTGACCATCTTCTTCGTCTTGTCGTTGTTCCGGACACTGATCTTGTCACCCGGGCGGACGTTGAACGACGCCACGTCGACGCGGCGATCGTTCACGCGGAAGTGCCCGTGGTTGATCATCTGGCGCGCATGGTTGCGCGACAGAGCGAAGCCGCTCGCGAGAACGACGTTGTCGAGTCGCCGCTCGAGCAGGCTGAGCAGGTTCTCGCCGGTATTGCCTTTCTGGCGCTCGGCCTCCTTGAAGTAGAGGCGGAACTGCCGTTCGAGCACGCCGTAGATGCGCTTCAGCTTCTGCTTTTCACGCAGGTGCAACCCGTAGTCGGTCACCTTGGTGCGCTTCTGGGCATGCACCCCGGGCGGGTAGTCACGACGGGAAAGCGCGCACTTGTCCGTGAAGCAGCGCTGCCCCTTGAGGAAGAGCTTCATGCCCTCCCGCCTGCAGAGTTTGCACTTGTTACCGATGTATCTGGCCATGATCGTGCTCGATTGAGATCAAACGCGCCGCCGCTTGCGGGCGCGGCAGCCGTTGTGCGGAAGCGGGGTTACGTCCTGGATCAGCGTGACTTTGAGCCCCGCGCTGGCGAGCGCGCGGACAGCGGACTCGCGGCCCGAGCCCACGCCTTTGACGCGCACCTCGACCTCTTTCATGCCGTGCCGCACCGCAGCCATCGCGGCACGGTCCGCCGCGCGCTGGGCCGCGTACGGCGTGCTCTTGCGTGTGCCCTTGAAGCCGACGGTTCCCGCCGAGCCCCAAGAGATGGTGTCGCCCGTAGGCGAGGTGATCGTGATGTGGGTGTTGTTGAACGACGCCTTGACGTGAACGATCCCCTTGAGGACGTTCTTCTTCGGCTTTCGTTTCGCTGTCTTGGCCATGGTTGTCTTGCCGCTCTAGCGGTTACTTCATTCCCTTCACGGACTTCTTCCCGGCGACCGTCTTCTTCGGTCCCTTGCGGGTCCGAGCGTTCGTCCGGGTCCGCTGACCGCGTACCGGCAGGCCGCGTCGGTGACGCAAGCCCCGGTAGCAGGCGATGTCGCGCAAACGGCTGATGTTGCCGGCGATGGTCCGACGCAACTGGCCTTCGACCGCGTAGGTCTTCTGGATGTAGGTGGCCAGGTTGGTCAACTGCTCTTCGGTCAGGTCGTTCGCCTTCATGCCGCGGTCCAGGTTCAAGGACGCGCAGATCTTGGCGGAGGTCGAACGGCCGATGCCGAAAATGTACGTGAGAGCGAATTCGAGTCGCTTGTTGGGGATGTCGACGCCGATCAGACGGGGCATGATGATGGATTCCGGCTACTTGCCTTGACGTTGCTTGTGGGTGGGATCCGCCTTGCAAATCACGCGGACGACCCCTCGACGCTTGACGATTTTGCAGTGCATGCAAATCCGGCGGACGCTGCTTCTTACCTTCATGGAGGCCCTATCTCCTCTTGCGATCGCCGCGATAGACGATGCGGCCTTTGGTCAGGTCGTAGGGGGACATTTCAATGGTGATCTTGTCGCCGGGCAGGATCCGGATGTAGTGCATACGCATCTTGCCGCTGACGTGAGCCAGGACCTCGTGACCGGACTCGAGCTTGGCCCGGAAGCGGGCGTTGGGCAGCGATTCCGTCACGATCGCATCGACAGTGATCGGTTCTTCCTTGGCCATCAGCTCAAACCCGGGCCTCGGGCCCTCCTTCCTGGCAGTGCTCTTCGAGCCTGGAGTCGAGGTCCTGGAAGACCTCGTCCGGGGCACGCTCTCCGTCGATGGAAACGAGCACTCCCTTGTTCTCGTAGTGGCGCACCAGCGGAGCCGTCTCCGCGTGATACACCGACAAGCGTTCGCGCACGACTTCGGGGCGGTCGTCGGCGCGCTGGTGGAGTTCTCCACCGCAGCGATCGCATACGCCGTCCTTCTTCGGGGGCGAGAATTCCGCGTGTTGGATGTTGCCGCAGGCCTTGCACAGAAGCCGACCGGCTGCGCGCTTCACGATCGTCGCGTCGGACACAGCCAGGTTGAAGACCACCAGGTTCGTGCCAGCGTCCAACTTGGAATCGAACGCTTCCGCCTGGGGCAGCGTGCGCGGGAACCCGTCGAGCAGGTAGCCCTCGTGACAGTCCGGCTGGGCCACGCGATCGAAGAGCATGCCGAGCACGATCTCGTCGGGGACCAGATTGCCGGCCTCCATGTAGGTCTTGGCCGTCTTTCCGAGTTCCGTACCTTCCGAAAGGTTGGCGCGGAACAGGTCGCCCGTCGAGACGTGCGGCAACGAAGAACGCTGCGCGAGGCGCTCGGCCTGCGTTCCCTTGCCGGCGCCCGGAGCGCCCAGAAGAATGACGACGAAAACCATGATGTGGTGGATGGGCGGGCGAGCCTACTTCTTGGCCCAGCCGCTCCCTCCGGCTCCCTTGCCGGGCTTGCCGCCCTTCATGAAGCCGTCGTAGTTGCGCATCACGAGCTGCGCATTGAGGCGATCGACCAAGTCCATGGCGACACCGACCACGATCAGGACGGACGTGCCGCCGAGGAAGTAGGCCAGGTTGCCCTGCAGCCCGGGGATGTTCCCCGTGATGAAGTTCGGGAAGACCGCGATCACCGCCAGGAAGGCTGCGCCTGCCAGAGTGATGTGCGTGAGGACGTCCTTCAGGTACTGCGCCGTCTTGGCACCCGGCCGGATCCCGGGGATGAAGGAGCCGTGTTCGCGCAGGTTGTCAGCGATCTCCTCGGGCCGGAACATCAGGTTGTTCCAGAAGAAGCAGAACGCGAAGACCAGCGCGAGGTACATCGAGATGTATACGAACCCGTCCGTGTCGCTGAAGAGCGAGCCCAGGAAGTCCCAGCCCAGGAAGCTGAAGATGACACCGGGGATGATGAACAGGGCCGACGCGAAGATGATCGGCATGACGCCGGCCATGTTGACCTTGAGCGGAAGGTAGTGCCGCTGCCCGCCGTAGACGTTCCGTCCGCGCGTCAGCCGCGCGTACTGGATCGGGACTCGGCGCTCACCCTTCTGTATGAAGACGACGACCAGAACGATCGCCATCCAGATGCCGGCCAGGGTCAGAATCGTGTTGTAGGCCTCTTCCTGCTGGGCGATCACCTGGGCCAAGCTGGACGGCATCGTCGCGATGATGCCCGCCATGATGATCAGCGAAGCGCCGTTGCCGACGCCGTACTCCGTGATGAGCTCGCTGATCCACATGACGAGGATGGCGCCGGCCATGAGCGCCAACACGACCACGGTCATCTGGAAGACACCTGCCTCGACGCCGGGAGCGAGCATCGTGGGGTTCTGCTTGAAGACGCCGAACCAGATCGCGACGGCCTGGATGAGGCTGATCGGGATGACCGAGAGCCTGGTCCATTGGTTGATCTTCTTCTGCCCCGAAGCACCCTCTTTCTGCAGCGCCTCGATCTGCGGCGAGACCTTGCCGAGCACCGAGAAAATGATCGATGCCGAGATGTAGGGCATGATCCCCAGCGCGAAGATCACGGTGCTTCCGAGCATGCCCCCGGAGAAGGCCGACAGGAGGCCGAAGGCCGTGCTGGTCGCGCCCGTTTCTCGCAGGAACGACGTGCTGAGCCCGGGGATCGGAATCTGGAATCCGACCCTGTAGGCCACCAGGAGGGCCAAGGTCGACAGGATCCGCTTCCTCGTCTCCGGGATGCGAAAGAGGGACAGGGCGACGTTGCTCACTCTCCCGCGTCTCCCTCTTGCTTCGTGCTGTCAGCGGCGGCCGGCCGCGAGGACGCCTGCGACGCGGACTTGCCGCGCAGGTCGAGGACGACCACCGTCCCACCGGCAGCTTCGATCTTCTCCACCGCGCTCTTCGAGAACTTCTGGGCGCGAACGGTCAGAGCCTTCGAAAGCTCGCCGTTACCGAGCACCTTGAAGTTGCGCGTGTTGAGGCTGACGAGGCCCTTCGCGAGGGCCGCATCCAAATCGACCGTCGCGCCGCTTTCGAAGCCTTCGAACTTGTCGATGTTGATGATCGTGTAGTCGGTGCGGAAGCGGGCATTCGTGAAGCCACGCTTCGGCACTCGCCGGTAGATCGGCATCTGGCCACCTTCGTAGCCGGGACGACGGGACGAACCGGAGCGCTGGCCCCAACCCTTGTGGCCTCGCCCGCACGTCTTGCCGTTGCCGCTTCCAATGCCGCGGCCGACGCGCATGCTCGTCTTGTACTTCGTGCCCTTCTGGCAAACGGTCTTGAGATCCATGTCTGGCCCCTAGAGTTCCACGCCGCGCAGCTCCGCGATTTCCTCGGGAGTGCGCAGTTGGGACAAGGCGTGGAAGGTCGCCTTGATCAGGTTGATCGGGTTGTTCGAGCCGTAGGACTTCGTGAGGATGTTGTGCACCCCCGCCATCTCGCAAACGGCACGCACGGAGGCACCGGCGATGATGCCCGTACCCGGCGAGGCCGGCAGCATCCGGATCATCGAGCCGCAGTGACGGCCGGTGACCTCGTGCGGGATCGTGCCGTCGGCGTTGACCGGCACTCGCATCAGGTGCTTGCGAGCGTCTTTCGCAGCCTTCTCGATGGCCGCAGGGACTTGACGCGCCTTGCCGAAGCCGTGTCCGACGGTCCCGTCCCGGTTGCCCGCGATGGAAAGCGCCGAGAACGAGAAGCGACGTCCGCCCTTCACGACCGCCGCCGAGCGGTTGATCTTGAGCAGGACCTCGCTGATGTTCTCGAGTTCGGAGGCCTCAGCGGTGTCGAGGTAGTTGAGCTTGATCTTCATGTGTCTGGTGGGTCGTCAGATCTTGAGCCCGGCTCCGCGGGCGGCATCCGCCAGGGCCTTGACGCGGCCGTGGTACTTGGCGAAGCCGCGGTCGAAAACGACCTGAGCGACCCCCTTTTCCGAAGCGAGTCGGGCGATCTCCCGCCCGATGATTTCTGCGCGTTCGGTCTTGGTCTTGCCGTTGAGCTCGCCCGAGAGCGACTTGGCCGTGGTGCCGACACCGCAAACGGTGCGGCCACTGGCCTCGTCGAGGATCTGAGCGTAGATGTGCTTGCTCGAACGGTGGACGGAGAGACGCGCCATGTCCTGGCGACGAACCCTCCGGCGTACGGAGAGCTTGCGGCGCCGACGACGCGTGTTCTTGAGTGCGGTGGTGTTCATGGCGATCAGCTTCCGAAGCTCTTGCCGGCCTTGCGGCGAACGAACTCGCCCCTGTAGCGGATGCCCTTGCCCTTGTAGGGCTCCGGCGGACGTACGGCGCGCACCTGAGCGCAAAACTGACCGAGCGCTTGCTTGTCGACGCCGGTCACGGTGATCGAGGTGTTCGTCGGCGTCTCGACCTTGAGACCCGCGGGAACTTCCATGTTCACGGAGTGACAGAAGCCCACGTTGAGCACGAGCTTCTGCCCCTGAGCCTGCGCGTTCCAGCCGACCCCGATGATCTCGAGCGACTTCTCGTAGCCCGTACTGACGCCGAAGACCATGTTGTTGAGCAGGGCCCGCGTCATCCCGTGGAAGGCGCGCGAATCGCGCGAGCTCCCGGAACCGTTGGGGTTGACGCGCACCTCGCTGCCCTCGATCTCGATGTCGATTTCGGGGCGCAGGTCGATCTCCAGGGAGCCCTTGGGACCCTTGACCGTCACGCGACGCGCCTTCTCCTCGGCGGAGACTCCGCTCGGGAGGGCGATGGGCATTCTTCCGATCCGGGACATGGCTAGCTCACCTTGCAGAGGATCTCTCCGCCCACCTTCTCCTGGCGGGCGACCCGATCCGAAACGATGCCCTTGGGCGTCGAGAGTACGTAGGTACCGAGCCCGCGCAGGACCTTCGGAAGGTCCTTCGAGCCGGAGTAGACGCGCCGTCCGGGCTTGCTGACGCGTTCGATGTGCTGGATCACGATCTCGCCGTCGGGCCCGTACTTGAGCTCGAGTTCGAGGACGCTCGAAGGCTTGGCTTCGGTCACGCCGTACCCGGCGATGAAGCCCTCCTCCTTGAGGACCTGGGCGATCCCCACCTTCATCTTCGAGGCGGGCATCGACACCTGGTTCTTGTGCACGTTCGTCGCGTTGCGAATGCGCGTGAGCATGTCGGCGATGGGGTCGGTCATCATGGCAGTCTTCTCCGTTGTTCCGCTTACCAGGAGGCCTTGCGCATGCCCGGGATCTCTCCGAGGAGCGCGCGTTCACGGAGACAGATGCGGCAGATGCTGAACTTGCGGTACACCGCTCGAGAGCGGCCGCACATTCCGCAGCGACGGACGACCCGGCTCTTGAATTTGGGCTTCAGGAGAGCCTTGTTGATGAGGGCTGTTTTGGCCATGGGACTAGTCTTCGTCTTCCTCGTTGCGGAAAGGCATTCCGAGTTCCTTGAGGAGGAAGAAGCCCTGCTCGTCGGTCGGAGCCGTGGTCACGAACGTGATGTCCATGCCCTGGGTGTGGTCGAGCCGGTCGAAGTCGATCTCGGGAAAGACCGACTGCTCCGAAAGGCCCATCGTGTAGTTGCCGCGACCGTCGAGCTTCTCCTTGACGCCGCGAAAGTCGCGAATACGCGGCAGGACGACGGCGATCAGACGATCGGCGAACTCCCACATGCGATCGCCCCGCAGCGTCACGGCACAGCCGATCGGCATGCCCTCGCGCAGCTTGAAGCCGGCGATCGACCGCCGCGCCTTGCGGATGGTGGGCTTCTGTCCGGTGATCGTCGCCATGTCGCGCACGGCGGAGTCGATCAGCCCCTTGTTCTCGACGGCTCCCTTGCAGCCCATGTTGACCACGATCTTGGTCAGCTTCGGGGTCTGCATCGGGTTCTTGATACTGAAGCGATCGTTCAGTTTCGAGGTCACTTCCGAGACGTACTTTTCTTTGAGACGGGGGCTCATGCCTTCTTCTCCGCGCGCTTCCTGGTGCCTTTGCCCGTGGCGGGATCGAGGCGCATGACGTTGCTCGCGTGAACCATGCATTCCTCCTGGACGCGCTCGCCCTGGGGGTTTTGCTGGCTCTTGGGCTTGTTCTTCCAGCGCAGGTTCACGCCCTCGACGAGGACACGGTTGCGACTCAAGCTGACGCGCAGGACTTCGCCCTTCGTGCCCTTGTCGTTACCGGCGACCACGATGACCGTGTCCCCCTTCTTGACGTGCATGCGCGGCACGCCGTGCTGCTTCTTGATCTTCTTGCCAGCGGCCAACATCACACGACCTCCTGTGCGAGAGAGATGATCTTCATGTAGCTCTTCTCTCGAAGCTCTCGGGCGACGGCCCCGAAGATCCGCGTGCCCTTGGGGTTGCCGTCGTCGTCGACGATCACCATGGCGTTCTTGTCGAAGCGCACGTAGGAGCCGTCTTCCCGGCGGGTGTTCTTGCTCGTGCGGACAATGACGCCCTTCACGACCGTTCCAGGCTTCACGTCGGAGCCGGGCATGGCCTTGCGCACGGAAGCCACCACGATGTCACCCAGCCCGGCGTAACGCCGGTGCGTGCCGCCGAGAACCTTGATGCAGATCGCCCGCTTCGCGCCGGTGTTGTCGGCGACGTCGAGCACGGTTTGCATCTGGATCACGCCTCACCCCCTTCCTCGGGAGAGCTGACGACCCCGGCGAGAGAATCGGTCGGTCCGCCGTCGCCGCGTTGGACGATGGTGACGAGGCGCCAGCGCTTGCTCTTGGAGATCGGGCGCGTGGCGCAGATGACGACCGTGTCGCCTTCGCGAGCGTTCTCGACCTCGTCGTGGGCAGCGTAGCGTGTTCGCTTGCGGAGGAACTTGCCGTACTTCGGGTGCTTGTAGGTACGGGTGACTTCGACCGTGATCGTCTTCGCGGCCTTGGTGCTGGTCACCACTCCATGCAGCTCCCGTCTTGCGTTGCGTGTGACGGACATGGTCAACGGGCCTCCTGGCCTCGGATGTTCTTGGCCCGCTCGTGACGGACCGTGGTGACACGGGCGATCGAGCGACGCAGCGTGCGGATGCGCGCAGGGTTCGAGTTCGTCTCCGTGCTCGAACGGAAACGCAGGTCGAACAACTCCTTCTTGAAGTTGTCCAACTCGTAGTCGAGCTCGGCGTCCGTCTTGCTTCTGACCTCTTCGATCTTCACCGCTATTCCTCGTAGCAGGGCTTAGGTGGTCGGCAAACGCCGAACCATCCTGACCTTGATGGGCATCTTGTGGGCGACGCGCTTGAAGGCCAGTTTCGCCTTCTCTTCGTTGACGCCACCCAGCTCGAACAGAACGGTCCCCGGCTTCACCGCGGCCGCCCAGTAGTCCACCTCTCCCTTGCCCTTGCCCATCCGCGTTTCGGCGGGCTTGGCGGAGATGGGCTTGTGAGGGAAGACTCGAATCCAGACCTTGGCGGCACCGCCAGTGGCCCGGTTGGCGGCCACACGGCCGGCCTCGATCTGGCGCCCGTTGATCCAACCCCAGTCCATCGACTGGAGTCCGTAGTCTCCGAACGCGACCGTGTTCCCGCGCGTCGCGAACCCTTTCAGGCGGCCGCGGTGCGCTTTGCGGTACTTGGTCCTCTTGGGCATCATCGCCATGGCTTGTCTCCTCCAGACCCGAAGGTCTAGTTGCGTCGTTCTCCCTGACGAGGCCGACGCGGACCGCGCGAACGGTCGTTGCGCCCGGTATCGGGCATGCCGCCCGGCATGCCCTGATTGAAGCGCCAATCCACCATCTTCCCGGGCTCGATGTCGCCCTTGTAGATCCACACCTTGATGCCGATGATTCCGTAGGTGGTACGGGCCATCGCGAAGCCGTAGTCGACGTGCGAGCGCAGCGTCGAGAGCGGTACGCGCCCCTCACGCTCCTTCGCGGTTCGCGCCATCTCCGCGCCCCCGAGCCGGCCGCTGACCTCGATCTTGATGCCCTTGGCACCGGCTTGGATGCTGGTCTGGATGGCCTTCTTGATCGCGCGCCGGAATGCCATGCGCTTCTCGAGCGCCTCGGCCACGACCTCGGCCACGAGGGCGGCCTCGAGCTCCGGGCGCTTGATCTCGCGGACCGTCAGGTGGCAAGTCATGCCCGTGATCTTCTGCAGGTCCTTCTTGAGCTGATCGACGCGTACACCCTTGCGTCCCACCAGGACTCCGGGGCGTGCGGTGTGGACGATCACGTTGACCGCTTCCCCGGTGCGCTCGATCTCGATGCGCGGGACTCCGGCCGACTTGTATTCCTTGTTGATGTGCTTGCGGATCAAGCCGTCCTCGAGGAGGAGACGACCGAAATCCTTCTTGTTCGCGTACCAACGCGAGCGCCAGGGCTCGATGACGCCGATGCGATAGCCGGACGGGTGTACTTTCTGTCCCATTAGCTTTGCTTGGCTCCTGTCGCCGCTTCTTCGAGTTCCCGCTCGCGCACGCAAACGGTGATGTGGCACGTACGCTTGCGGAACGGCATCGCGCGGCCTTGGGGGCCGGGGCGCCAACGCATCTGCATGGGGCCGGTGTCGGCCACGCTCTTGGAGACGTACAGGCGGTTGACGTTGATGTTTTCGTCCATGCTGGCGTTCGCCGTCGCGGACTTCAGAACCTTCAAGAGGTGAAAGGCCGAGCGCTTCGCAGAGAACTCGAGAATCTCGAGCGCTCGGTTCACGTCGAGCCCTCGGATCATCTCCGCAGCCAATTGCCCCTTGCGGGCAGTCAGCGGGGCGAAGCGGTGCTTCGCGATGTATTCCTTCGAGCTCATCTAGCGACCCTTCTTTTGGGTTTCTTTCTTGTTCGTGTGACCCCGGAAGTTGCGGGTCGGAGCGAACTCGCCGAGCTTGTGCCCGACCATGTCCTCGGTCACGGAGACGCGCACGTGCTGCTTGCCGTTGTGAACCAGAAACGTGTGGCCGATGAAATCCGGCGGGATGGTCGAGCGTCGCGCCCACGTCTTGAGCGGGGTGCGCTTGCCCTCCATGGTCTCCACGCGCATAGCGAGGCGAGTGTCGACGTAAGGTCCCTTCTTGATACTGCGTCCCATGGGAGGCTCCTGTTATTTCCTCTTCTTCCTGCGACGCAGGATGAACTTGTCGGTCGGGTTCTTGCGCCGGCGCGTCCGACCGCCCTTCGCGAGTTTGGCCGTCGGTGAGCAGGGGTGACGGCCGCCCTTCGTGCGTCCTTCACCACCTCCGAGGGGGTGGTCGACCGGGTTCATGGCGGTTCCACGAACCTTGGGCCGGCGGCCCATGTGGCGGCTGCGTCCGGCCTTGCCGAGCTTGACGTTCTGGTGGTCGGTGTTGCCGACCCGGCCGATCGTCGCCCGACACTTGATGTGAACGCGACGCAGCTCACCGGAAGGGAGCTGAACGACGGCGTAGTTGCCCTCTCGCGCCTGCAGCTGGGCATAGGCGCCGGCCGAGCGACAGAGCTGTCCGCCCTTGCCGGGATGCAACTCGATGTTGTGAACCATGAGTCCGACGGGAATGTCGGACAGCTGCATCGAGTTGCCGGGCAGCGGGTCGGCCTTGCGGCCGGAGAGCAGAGTCTGCCCCACCTCGACGCCCAAGGGCGCCAGGATGTAGCGCTTCTCGCCGTCGGCGTAGAACAGGAGCGCGATGTTCGCCGATCGGTTCGGATCGTATTCGATCGAGTTCACCTTGGCGGGCACACCTTCCTTGTCCCGGCGGAAATCGATCAACCGATAGCGCCGCTTGTGCCCCCCCCCGCGACGCCGGGACGTGATGCGCCCCATGTTGTTGCGGCCGCCGGTCTTCTTGAGCGGGCGCAGGAGCGACTTCTCGGGCTTGGTCTTCGTCAGCTCCGAAAAGTCGAGGACGCTGCCGTGTCGGCGCCCGGGCGAGGTCGGCTTGTAGGTCTTGATCCCCATGGCTTCTTCCTCAGATCACCTCGATCGTCTGGCCTTCGGCGAGCTCGACCATGGCTTTCTTCCAGTCCTGCGTGCGGCCGTAGGTGCGGCCCATGCGGCGCCACTTGCCCTTGACCTGCAGCGTGTTGACGCTCGTGACCTTCACGCTGAAGAGTCGCTCCACAGCAGTGCGGATCTCACCCTTGTTGGCGTCGCGGGGGACGCGGAACGTGTAGGCGTTGCGCTGAAGGGTGCCGTCCGAAGCCTTCTCGGTGATGACCGGCTTCTGAATCACCTGGTAGCAACGATCAAGGGTCGTCATTGGGCTGCCTCCGAAGTTGCGCGGCCGACGCGCTGGGCGAGGGCGTCCATGGCGGCGCGTTCGGCGATGACGGTCCCGCCCGCGACGACGTCGTGGGCGCAGAGGTCCACGGCCGGACGCACGGTGACGCCGGGGAAGTTGCGGAACGACTTCCAGACGGCTTCGTTGCGGTCGGTCAACACCACCAAGGCCCGGCGCGGCGAACCGAGGTCGGACAGGATCTTGCGGGCCGACTTGGCCGACGGCGCCTGAAACTCGCCGAAGTCGGCGATCACGACCTCGCCGTCGTTCAGCTTGCCGAGCAGAGCCGAGCGGAGCGCCACACGGCGTTGCTTGGTCGGCATGTGATAGGCGAAGTCACGGGGCTTGGGCCCGAAGACCGTGCCCCCACCGCGCCAGATGGGCGACTTGCGGTCGCCGGCCCGCGCGCGGCCCGTGTGCTTCTGGCGATAGGGCTTCGCGTTGGTGCCCCGCACCTCGGAACGGCCACGGGTGCTGGCGTTGCCCTGACGCTGGTTGTTCAGAACCATCACGATCGCGTCCTTCAAGGTGCGGTAGAGCACCTGGTTGCGATCGCGCTTGTCGTGGAAGGGCTGCTCGTCGATCTCGACCTCGCCCACGCTCCCGGCGGTATAGCTCTTGACTTGCATCGGGGGCCTTTACTTCTTCGAACCGGTCTTGGCGGTTCGGACCTGGACGATCCCACCCCGAGGCCCGGCGATGGAGCCCTTCAGGAAGAGGAGGTTGCGGGTGGCGTCGACCTGGACCACCTCGATGTTCTTCGTGGTGTGGCGCTCGTCGCCGTAGTGGCCCGACATGCGCTTGCCCTTGAAGACCCTGGCGGGGTAAGCCGCCGCGCCGATCGAACCGGGGCGGCGGTAGTTCATGCAGCCGTGGGTCGCCGCTCCGCGGGAGAAGCCGTGGCGCTTGATCGTGCCGGCGAAGCCACGACCCTTGGTGGTGCCCACGACGTCGACGATGTCGCCGGGCTCGAAGACCTCGACGTTCACCGTGTCCCCCACGCTCATCTCGGCGGCGGCGGGCAGGCGCTCTTCGCGCAGCACCTGCTTCGGCGGACAGCCGACCTTCTTGAAATGGCCGGACTGGGGCTTCTTCGTGCGCTTTTCGGTCGTGTCGTCGTAGCCGAGCTGGACGGCGTCGTAGCCGTCGACCGATTGCGTCCGGACCTGGGTGACGACACACGGACCTGCACTGACGACGGTCACGCCGACGTGGCGTCCGTCCTCGGTGAAGAGTTGGGTCATACCCTTTTTGCGTCCTAGGATCAGCGTCATGAGTCCAAAGAAGGCGCGGCGATGTGGCCAAGCCGGTTCGACCAGAACCGCCCCAACGGGAGCGGCAACGCCTGGCCACGCGACAAAGACCTCGGGTTGTGAAATGGCTCGGTCGAAGAGGTCAGAGACCTACCGCGACGCCCGCAACGAAGCGGGTCTACGGGCCGAGAATTCGTTTGGCGGTCGTGCGGGAGGCTTGCCCCCCGATCCCACGCGAGATGCGCTCGAGGCCTAGGCCTTGATTCGGATGTCCACGCCCGCCGGCATGTTGAGACTGCTCAGAGCGTCCACCGTCTGACTGGTGGGCTCGGAGATGTAGATGAGCCGCTTGTGCGTCCGAATTTCGAACTGCTCGCGCGACTTCTTGTCGATGAACGGAGACCTCAGAACCGTGTAGCGCTCGATCCGGGTCGGCAGCGGAATCGGTCCCGCCACGCGTGCCCCGGTCCTCTTGGCCGTCTCGACGATTTCGACGGCAGATTGATCGAGAGCCTCGTGGTCGTAGGCCTCCATGCGGATTTGGATCTTGTCACTCATGTTTCAGGTTCGACGAGCCCCGCCTCCGCCGACCTCGCGTCCTACCCGCTCGCGGCAGGCAGTCCCCGACAGTCGCTCGGTCGCTTCGACCCGTTCGTCGCCATCCCCTCCGGACCCGGATGGCGCCGGGTTCAGCGGAAAGGGGCGAAGAAGATAGCAGTGGCCCCCTGGGGGGTCAACCGTGGGTGGTGCAACTTCCGTGCGGCGCGCTGCTTTTTTTGCAGACTCCTAGGTCGCCCGGGCCGGGACCGGCGCGTCGCCGTGGTCAGCTCCAAACCAGGCCGCGCGCTTCGAGCTCGCCCTCGGGGACGCGCCGGTAGCCGGCCGGAGAGAGCGAGAATTCGGCGCGCCCCTGGGACAGCGAGCGCAAGGTGGTGGCGTACCCGAACATCGTCGCGAGCGGCACCTGGCCGGTCACGCGCCGCACCGAGCCATCGACCGCCAGGTCGGCGATCTCGGCGCGCTTCGCGTTGAGCTCCCCGATGATGCCGCTCATGAACTCGGCCGGCGCGGCGATGTCGAATTCCATCACGGGCTCCAGGACCGCCACGTCTGCCCCGCCAAGGGCGTTCTTCAGGGCCAACGAAGCGGCCTGGACATAGCCGAGTTCGCTCTCGCGCTCGGGGATGGGCTCGCCGGCGAGGACCGTGATCACGACCTCCTCCAGGGGAAATCCGAAGCGTGGCCCGACGCCGACGCCGAGCAGGAGCGCTTCTTCGATCGGGGCCCGCAGGGCCGGGGCGACGGTCGCCTCCGGCGCCCAGCGCACCCGACGATGCTCGGCTTCGCGCTCTTCGGCTCCGAGCGGCGCGAGCTCGAGCTCGAGCGTCCCCTGCACCCGGGTCCCCCCCAGCGTCCGGTCGACTTGTCCGCTGGCTCGGACGCTTCGAACGAGGGCTTCGCGGTACTCGACCCGCGGCTCCCCGACGTTCACCGCCAAGTGGAACTCCGCGGCGAGGCGGTGCTCCTTGATCTCGAGGTGCAGCTCGCCCATCCCCGCGATCAGCCACTGACCGGTGTCTTCCTTCTCGCGAACGACGAAGCTCGGGTCCTCGAAGGCCAGCCGGTCGAGGGCGGCGCGCAGCTTGTCCCGATCGTCGGTCGCCGCCGGCTCGACCACGCGCGAGATCACTGGCGGCGGAAACTGGACCCGCTCGAGCAGGAGCGCGTCGTCGTGCTCGCACAGGGTGTCCCCCGTCACCGTCTGCTTCGCCCCGGTCAGCGCGACGATCTCGCCCGGCCCGGCCGACTCGAGGGCCCGACGCGTGTCGGCGTGCATGTGCAACACGCGCGAGATACGCTCCATGCGGCCGACCCGGGGATTGAACACCTTCTGCCCGGGCTTCAGGGTGCCCGAATAGATGCGCGTGAAGACCAGGTCCTCGTGGGGGTCGGCGACCAGCTTGAAGGCCAAGGCGCACAGCGGCCCGTCCGGCAGAGGCGGGCGCTCGACCACCTCACCACCCTCGACCAGCGTGCCACGGATCGGCGGGACTTCGTCGGGGGACGGCAGCCACTCGACGATCGCGTCGAGGAGGAGCTGGACTCCGACGTTGCGCAACGCCGCACCGCAGAGGACGGGCATCAGCGTGCCGGCGAGGACGCGCGCTCGGAGCGCGCGTTGCAGAGCCGCGGTTTCCGGCTCGCGCTCCTCCAGGAAGGACGTCATCACGTCCTCGTCCTCTTCGGCCAGAGCCTCGATCAACTCGGCGCGCAGGACCCCGACCTCGTCGCGAACCTCCTCGGGAACGGGAATCGAACGGGGCTCGCGGGCAAAATCCTCGTCTGGAAACTCGAAGGCCTCACCCGAGACCAGGTCCACGAGGGCCCGGAATTCGCGCCCCTCACCGATCGGGTACTGGACGGGAATCGCCGGCGCCTGGAGCTTTTCGCGCAGGTCCTTCACGCAACGGAAGAAGTCCGCGCCCGGTCGATCGTGCTGATTCACGAAAGCGATGCTTTTCACGCCGTGGCGCTTCATCTGCCTCCAGACCGTCTCCGACTGGGCTTGCACTCCGGCGACAGCGTTCACGACGAGCACGGCCCCATCGAGGACCCGCATGCAGCGCTCGACCTCGACCGTGAAGTCGACGTGGCCCGGCGTGTCGATCAGGTGGATCGTGTGCTCACGCCACGGAACCGTCGTCGCCGCGGCCGTGATGGTGATGCCACGCTTGCGCTCCTCCTCCATCCAGTCGAGGGTCGCCGTGCCTTCGTGGACTTCTCCCATCCGGCGCTCGACGCCCGAGTAGAAGAGAATGCGTTCGGAAACGGTCGTCTTACCGGCGTCGATGTGCGCGACGATCCCGATGTTGCGCAGGCGTTGCATGTCCGCCCGTCATCCTACAGGGAGGGGCTGCCCCATGCCCGCAGCGACGGGTTGGCGGCCAGGAACTCCCGGGCCCAACGATAGCCGTCCAACAACTCCGGCCGTGGCTCGAACAGGCAGTCCACGGCCGCGACCAGGGCCTCGACGGAGGCCAGTCCTTCGGTCGGATCCGCGAACGACTTGCTCTTGCGCGGATAGGCCGTGACGAGCGGCGGCAAGCGACGCGGGTGAAGCCGTCCCTCCACCGTTCGCAGCAAGGAAGGAACGCGGCGCCAGGAGCAATCCACCATGAAGAGCCCCAGGCCGAGCTCGCGGTCGTCGGCCGAGAGCTCGTCGCCCTCGGGGTGCAGGAGAATGCGCTCCCCGGCCACGAGAATCCGATCGGGATCGAAGTCCACGATCCGGATCGAGGGGTGCTCGCGCAGCGGAGTGAGCGAGCACTTCTTCTTGGACTCGCGCGGGTCGCGCAGGATCAGGACGTCCATGGTTGCTCGGGCTGTGCGCGGTCAAGAAAGCGGGGCGGATCTCCGCGATCGGAGACCCGCCCCTGCTCGATTCCGGGCTGCGCTTGCGCTGGAGCCGATCTCAGCGCGCGTAGTGCGCGTAGGCCTTGTTGGCCTCCGCCATCTTGTGAACGTTCTCTTTCCAGGAAACCGAGGCGCCGGTGCCGTTGTAGGCATCGATGAACTCTTCGGCGAGTCGAATGGCCATGGGCTTGCCCTTCTTCTTGCGCGCGTTGTCGACGAGCCAGCGAATCGCGAGACTCTGCTGGCGCGACTTCTTCACCTCGCGCGGAACCTGGTAGTTCGCGCCGCCGACCCGCTTCGAACGCACTTCGACGCTGGGACGGATGTTGTCGATCGCGCGCGTGAAGATCTCGACCTGATCCTCGGCGTCGGGGAGCTTCTTGCTCGAGAGATCGAGAGCGTCGTAGAAGATGTTCTGCGCGGTGGTCTTCTTCCCATCGAGCATGATCTTGTTGACGATCTTCGTCGCGAGCATGGATCCGAACTTGGGGTCCGGCTCTTGAAGTGGGCCTGTGGCCTTGAAGTTTCTCGGCATGGAATTTCTCTACTTCTTCGGACGCTTGGCGCCGTACTTCGAGCGGCCTTGCTTGCGCTCGTCCACGGGTCCCGTGTCGAGGGTGCCGCGCAGGATGTGGTAGCGAACGCCAGGCAGGTCACGGACTCGTCCGCCGCGAACCAAGACGATCGAGTGCTCTTGGAGGTTGTGTCCCTCGCCGGGGATGTACGCCGTGACCTCCTTGCCGTTGGAGAGGCGCACACGGGCGACCTTCCGCAGCGCGGAGTTCGGTTTCTTCGGCGTCTGCGTCTTCACCTGAAGGCACACGCCGCGTCGCTGGGGACACGAGTCCAGAACGGGGGACTTCGACCGCTTCTTGATCTTCTTGCGGCCTTTGCGAACCAGTTGATTGATCGTCGGCATATGCGCGGCTCCAGGGCGTTTCGGCCCATCCTTGCGGAGCGGGGGGACGAGCGGGCCTCCCCCGGAATCGGGCCGAAGATTCTAGGTATCCGGCTGCTCCCGTCAAGGGAGCCCCGAAATCCAGCTCGGTCCGTCGGGCGAGATCGCGCTCCGTTTCAGTCGGCTTTGTCCGGGTCCTCGGTGTCTTCGTCGTCGGTGGCAGCGGCCGGAACGGTGGCGTCCTGGGGCTCGAGCGACTCCTGGACGTCGTCGATCGTGGACGCGGTCTCCTCCGCGGCGGGCGGGGCTGCTTCGGTCCCTTGGGGCTGCTCGCTGGGCGGCTGCTCGCTGGGCGGCGGTTCGCTGGGCGGCGGTTCGTCGACGGTCGCACCCCGCTCGGGGCCTAGGCCGTAGCCCGAGCCGAGCGAGGGGCTCGGATCCGTCTCCGCGCGTTCCGGAGCCTCGATGCCCTCCGTCCCCGTGCTGCCCATCGTCATGGCTTGTTCGCCGGACTGCAGGGCGTTCAAGTCGCCCGAGATCAGTGCCTCCATCTGTGCATCCATCGCAGCGGCGGCACCGAGGCCCGAGCCCCGACCGATCTCGCCGAAGTCGATGTTCTTCTTCACCCGCGTCCGGTAGTGGTCCCGGAAGCCGGTTCCGGTCGGAACCATGTGGCCCAGGATGACGTTCTCCTTCAGGCCGACCAGGAAGTCCCGGCGACCGGCGAGCGCGGCTTCCGTGAGGACCTTCGTGGTCTCTTGGAAGCTGGCCGCGGAGATGAACGACTCGGAAGACAGGGACGCCTTCGTGATGCCGAGGAGCAGCGTTTCGCCGGTCGCCGGCTTCTTGCGCTCCTTGCGAAGACGTTCGTTCTCCTTGCGGAAGCGGAACTTGTCGACAACGGCACCCGGCAGGAACTCACTGTCGCCCGGATCGTTGACCTGCACCTTGCGCATCATCTGCGCGAGGATGATCTCGATGTGCTTGTCGTCGATCGTCACGCCCTGAGAGCGATAGACGTTCTGGACCTCGCGCAGTAGGTACTTCTGCACCGACTCGTCGCCCTTGATCCGCAGCATGTCGTGCGGAACCAACGGACCATCGACGAGCGGATCACCGGCGTTCACCTCGTCGCCCTTGTGGACGCGCAGGTGCTTGCCCTGGGGCACGGAGTGCTCTTGCTCCTCGATGACCTCACCCTTCGGACCGAGCGCGCGGACGATGATCGTACGCTTGCCGCGCTTCTTGTCGCCGAGCTCGACGACGCCCTCGATCTCGGAGATGACCGCCGGATCCTTGGGACGACGGGCTTCGAAAAGCTCCGTGACCCGCGGCAAACCACCGGTGATGTCCTGGGTGCCGCCGATCTCCCGCGAACTCTTCGCGAGGAGGTCTCCGGCTCGGATCTTCTGGCCGTCTTCGACCTCGATGTACGCTCGTTCGGGGATCGGGTACAGCGCCAGAGCCTGACCACCTGAATCCTCGAGGACGAGCTGCGGATGCAGGTCGCCCTTGTGTTCGATGATCTGCTTGCGCGCGCCTCCGCTGCGGCTGTCGCGTTCCATTTTGAGGGTCTTGCCCTCGATCAGGTCTTCGAAGCGGACGGTGCCATCGAATTCGGCCAAGATCGGCACGTGGTGCGGGTCCCACTGGCAGAGCGCCTGCTTGACCTTGACCTCGTGCCCGTCCTCGACGAGCAGAACCGAGCCCATCGGAGCCGCATAGCGGTCCAGTTCGCGCTCGCGGTCGTCGATGACCGAGATCTCAGCCGTCCGGTTGAGGACGACCGTCTGCTTCTCGCGGTTCACGACCGACTTCACGTTGATGAAGCGGGCGATGCCTTCGCGCTTGGTGCGAATCTCCGACTCCTCGACCGAGCGGCTGGCCGTTCCACCGATGTGGAAGGTCCGCATGGTGAGCTGGGTACCCGGTTCACCGATCGATTGGGCCGCGATGATGCCGACCGCGAGACCGCGCTCGCCCACCGTTCCGCGCGAGAGATCCATGCCGTAGCACTTCGCGCACACGCCCAGACCCGCTTCGCAGGTCAGCGCGCTACGCAACCGGATCTTCTCGTAGCCCAGAGCTTCGATCTTCTGGGCGGCTTCCTCGGTGATGAGCTCGTTCTCCCGGACGACGATCTCGTCCGAGACGACGTCCATGATCGTGTCGCGCGCGACGCGGCCGCGAACGGCCTGCGCCAGCGTGAGCACGATCTTCTCACCCTTGTAGACGGCGGTCTTGAAGATGCCGTTGGGCGAGCCGCAGTCGTCCTGCGTGACGACCACGTTCTGAGCGACGTCGGTGAGCTTCCGCGTCAGATACCCGGCGTCGGCGGTCTTCAGGGCCGTGTCGGCCAGACCCTTCCGCGCACCGTGCGTCGACGAGAAGTACTCCAGCACCTTCAGGCCTTCCCGGAAGTTGGCCTTGATCGGCGTCTCGATGATCTCGCCCGACGGCTTGGCCATGAGACCGCGCATGCCCGCGAGCTGACGAATCTGGTCGATCGAGCCCCGCGCACCGGAGGTCACCATGCAGTAGATCGGGTTGACGTAGGCCTCGCCGACGCGGATGTCCTCGCGCAGCACGGTGACCAGCTCCTGGCCGAGGCGCTCCCGAGCGTGGGTCCAGAGGTCGATGATCTTCAGGTAGCGCTCACCCTCGGTGATGACGCCTTTCTGGTAGGCCTTTTCGACCTTCTCGATCAGCTTCTGGGTCTCGGCGATCATGACGGGCTTCGTCTTCGGGACGCGCATGTCGTCCTTCGCGAAGGAAAGTCCGGCGCGCGTGGCCGACTTGAAGCCCAGGTCCTTGAGGTCATCGAGCAAGGTCAGCGTCGCATCACGCCCGAGCAGGCGGTGACAGTCGCTGATGAGACCGGCGACGCCCTTCTTGCTCAGCTCGTAGTTGTAGAACGGCATCCCCGGGGGAAGGATGTCGTTGAAGATGGCGCGCCCGATCGTGGTGGCGAGGTACTGCCTCTTGCCACCGATCTCGATCTTGCCGTCCTCGTCGACCTCGAGCGGTCCTTCGTTGTGCTCCTGCTTGACGAGCGTGTTCGGCTCCAGCCGAACCATGACCGGGCGGTGGGTCTGGGTCAGGCCGTGCCCGTAGGCAAGGAAGAGCTCGTTCAGGGACGTGAAGACCTTCTCGGCTTCGCCATAGGTCCCCATGTGGTCCTTCGTCAGATAGAAGATCCCGAGAACCATGTCCTGCGACGGCGTGATGATCGGCTGGCCGTTCGCGGGCGAGAAGATGTTGTTGGTCGACAACATCAGGGTCGCCGCTTCGATCTGCGCCTCGTAGGAGAGCGGCAGGTGAACGGCCATCTGGTCGCCGTCGAAGTCGGCGTTGAAGCCGCCACAGACGAGCGGGTGCAGACGGATCGCGTTGCCCTCGATCAGCACCGGTTCGAAGGCCTGAATGCCCATCCGGTGAAGGGTCGGCGCCCGGTTCAGCATCACGGGGTGGTCGCGAATGACCTCGTCGAGGATGTCCCAGACTTCCTCGTCCCGACGCTCGAGCATGCGCTTGGCCGACTTGATGGTGTCGGCCAGGCCCAGCTCCTTCAGGCGTCGGATGATGAAGGGCTGGAAGAGTTCGAGCGCGATCTTCTTGGGAAGCCCGCACTGGTGCAGGCGTAGCTCGGGACCGACGACGATGACGGAACGCGCGGAGTAGTCCACGCGCTTGCCGAGCAGGTTCTCGCGGAAGCGGCCCTGCTTGCCCTTGATCATGTCCGTCAGGGACTTGAGCGGGCGGTTCGAGGATCCCAGCACCGGACGGCGGCAACGACCGTTGTCGAACAGCGCATCGACCGACTGCTGCAGCATCCGCTTCTCGTTGCGGATGATGACCTCGGGCGCGTTGAGGTCGAGCAGCTTCTTGAGGCGGTTGTTCCGGTTGATCAGTCGCCGGTACAGGTCGTTCAGGTCCGAGGTCGCGAAGTTGCCCGAGTCCAGGAGGACGAGCGGTCGCAGGTCCGGCGGAATGACGGGGATGACCTCGAGCACCATCCAGGCTGCTTCGTTGTTCGAGTCGCGCAGCATCTCGACGTTGCGCAGACGCTTGATGATGTCCTTCTGGCGCTGCTTCGAACGCGTCGAGAGCAGCTCTTCGCGCAGCTCCTCCGACACCTTCTGCAGCTCGAGCCGACGGAGCATCTTCTTGACCGCCTCGGCTCCCATGTCGGCTTCGAATTCCGAGCCGTACTTGGCGCGCGCCTGGCGGAACTCCTCTTCGGTGAGGAGCTGCTTCTCCTCGAGCGGCGTGTCACCCGGATCGATGACGATGTAGTCCTGGAAGTAGACCACCCGCTCGAGGTTCGACGTCTTCATGTCGAGCAAGGTGCCCAAACGCGAAGGCATCGCCTTGAAGAACCAGATGTGGGCTACGGGCGCGGCGAGGTTGATGTGCCCCATCCGCTTCCGCCGCACGCGCGAGTGGGTGATCATCACACCGCACTTGTCGCAGACGATGCCCTTGTGCTTGATGCCCTTGTACTTGCCGCAGAAGCACTCCCAGTCCTTCTCGGGACCGAAGATGCGCTCGCAGAACAAACCGTCGCGCTCCGGACGGTAGGTCCGGTAGTTGATGGTTTCGGGCTTCTTGACTTCGCCGTACGACCAGGAGCGGATGTCCTCGGGTGAAGCGAGGCTGATCTTGACGCTTCCGTAGTCGTTGATGCGATTGGATTGAGCTTCGGCCATGGGGAATTCCTAGAGGGAAACCTTCTTCTGCAGCTCGATGTTCAGCCCGAGACCTTTGATCTCGTTGCACAGAACCTCGAAGGAGACCGGCGTCCCGGGTTCGAGGATGTTGAGGCCTTTCACCATCGACTCGTAGATCTTGGTGCGGCCGTCGACGTCGTCCGACTTGACCGTCAATTGCTCTTGAAGAATGGCCGCGGCGCCGTACGCCTCGAGCGCCCAAACTTCCATCTCCCCGAAGCGCTGGCCGCCAAAGCGTGCCTTGCCGCCCAGGGGCTGCTGAGTGATGAGGCTGTAGGGCCCCGTCGCGCGGGCGTGCACCTTCTCGTCGACGAGGTGGTGCAGCTTCAGCATGTACATGATCCCGACGGTCACGTCCTGCTCGAACGACACGCCGGAGCGGCCGTCGTGCAGGCGGAACTTGCCCGTCGTCGGCAGACCGGCCTCGGCCAGCGCCGCTTCGATCTCGTCTTCCTTGGCCCCATCGAAGGCGGGCGTGTGGAAGCGGACGCCGAGCTTGCGCGCCGCGAGTCCGAGGTGAGTCTCCAGGATCTGGCCGACGTTCATCCGGCTGGGCACGCCCAGCGGGTTCAGGACGATGTCGACCGAGGTGCCGTCCTCGAGGTACGGCATGTCCTCGACCGCCATGATCTTCGAGACGACGCCCTTGTTGCCGTGGCGGCCGGCCATCTTGTCGCCGACCGAAAGCGCTCGCTTGGTCGCGACGTAGACCTTGACCATCTCCAACACGCCTGTCGGCAGCTCGTCACCGCGCGACAGACGGTTCACGACTTTGTTCTTGTCGCTTTCGCGCCGCTCGATCCGCATCTGGTGGTCGTTGATGACCTCCAGGGAACGCGAGCGCTTGGCTTCGTCGGGGATGTCCTCGGCCGCGGCCAGACACATGAGCTTCACCCTTCGAAGGGTGTCGAAGGTCGCCGTGTCGTCGAGCTCGACTCCCTTGCCGGTCATGTCATCGGTGACTTCGGTCCCGAGTACGTTCTGGACCTCGGTCAGCATGGCCGCGGTCAAGTCGCGGAAGGCCTTGAGGAAGTCCTTCTCGGCGTCGCGGATCTGGGCCAGGACGCGCTGGCGTTCGGCGTCGGTCAGGTTGACCCGACGCGAGAACTTCTGAGCGTCGATGACGACCCCCCGCGTGCCCGGAGGCATCGTGAGCGAAGCGTTCTTCACGTCGACGCCGGCGCGGCCGAAGATCGCGTGGAGGAGCTTCTCTTCCGGAGTCAACTCGCTCTTCGACTTGGGCGCGACCTTGCCGACGAGGATGTCGCCGGCCTCGACCCGCGTCCCCACGAGCACGATCCCGCTCTCGTCGAGGTTCGCCAGGGCCTTTTCACCGACGTTCGGGATGTCCCGCGTGAACTCTTCCTTGCCGAGCTTGGTCTCGCGAATCTCGACTTCGTACTCCTCGATGTGGATCGAGGTGAAGACGTCGTCGCGCACCAGCCGTTCGGAAACCAGGATGGCATCCTCGTAGTTCAAGCCTTCCCAGGGCATGAAGGCCACGAGGACGTTCTTGCCCAGGGCGAGCTCGCCCTCCTTGGTGGCCGCTCCGTCCGCGAGCAAGGCTCCCGGCTCGAGCACCTGACCTTCTTCGACGAGCGGCTTGTGCGTCTGGCACGTCCGCTCGTTCAGGCCGCGGTACTTCGTGAGCTTGTACTCCTCGTCGTCGACCACGATCACCTGGCTGTCGGCGTAGGAGACCTTGCCTCCCTTTTCCGTGCGCAGGACGAGGTTCGTGTTGCTGGCCACGATCTTCTCGAGCCCGGTGCCGACGAGCGGCGGCTCGGTCGTCAGCAACGGCACGGCCTGCCGCTGCATGTTGGAGCCCATGAGCGCCCGGTTGGCGTCATCGTGTTCGAGGAAGGGGATCAGAGCCGCGCTGACCCCGACGATCTGCTTCGGCGAAACATCGACGAAGTCGAGCTGTTCGGCGGGAACCTCCATGTTGTCCCCGTCCTTGCGCGCCAGGATGCGATCGCCCGCGAGCCTCCCTTCGGAGTCGACCTGGCAGTCGGCCGGAGCCATGACCATCCCGTGCTCCTCGTCAGCCCGCAGGAAGACGACCTCGTCGGTGATCTTGCCCTTCTTGACCCGTCGATAAGGAGCGACGAGGAAGCCGTAGGCGTCGAGCTTGGCGTAGATCGCGAGGCTCGAGATGAGGCCGATGTTCGAGCCTTCCGGCGTCTCGATCGGGCAGAGGCGACCGTAGTGCGACAGGTGCACGTCCCGGACGTCGAAGCCGGCGCGCTTGCGGTTCAGACCGCCCGGGCCGAGCGCGGACAGACGCCGTTCGTGCGTGAGCTGGGACAGGGGGTTGGTCTGGTCCACGACCTGGGACAACTCGCCCCGGCCGAAGAAGTACTCGACCGCGCTCGAGAAGGTCTTCGAGTTGATCAGGTTGCGGGGCGAGACCGTCTCCGGGTTCTCGAGGTTCATCCGCTCCTGGGCCGTGCGCCGCAGCTTCAGGAGGCCCTTGCGGAACTCCTCGCTGGCCAGCTCCGCGATGGTGCGGACGCGCCGGTTTCCCAGGTTGTCGATGTCGTCGATCTGACCTTCGCCACTGCGCAGGCCGACCAGGTACTTGATCGAGTTGACGATGTCCGCCGGTTGCAGGACCTGGATGTCCTCGGGGATGTCCTGGCTGAACTTGCGGTTGAGACGGAAACGCCCCACGCGACCGAGACGGTAGCGCTGCGGATCGAAGAACTTCTCGTGGAAGAGCTCGCGGGCCTTCTCGAGCTGGGGCGGGTTGCCCGGGCGGAGTCGGCTGTAGATCTTGAGCAACGCCTCCGAGTGACTCTTGCAGGGGTCCTCGTGGAGCGCGTTGATGATCAGCATGTCGAGGTCGGCGGGATCCGCCTCGATGACCTCGACCTCACCCAGGTCGCCTGCCGCGACTTCGAGCGCCGCGGCCTCGGAGATCGGCGATGCGGAGGGAACGAGCACCTCGCCCGTCTTCAGGACGACGATGTCCCCCACCGCGATCTTGCCGGTGATCTCCTTCGCGAAGGCGTTCTCCGTCTGGCTCTTGCCCTTCTTGACGACCTTGGTCTTGTAGAACTCGCGCAGGATGTCCTGGTCGGTCGAGAGCTCTTCGTCCAGGGCCCGCAGGAGCGTGACGGCCGAGAACTTGCCCGACTGGTCGATCCGGACGGTCAGGATCTCCTTCTTGGAGACGTTCAGCTCGATCCAAGACCCGCGCTCGGGAATGATCCAGCAGGTGTGCAGCTTGCGATCGGAGCTCGCCGTGTCGACCGAGAAATCGACGCCCGGGGAGCGGTGCAACTGACTCACGATCACGCGCTCGGAGCCGTTGATGATGAACTCGCCGCCGCCGATCATCAGCGGGATCTCGCCGAGGTAGACCTCCTCTTCGACCGGCTCGGGCTTCACGAGGCGCAGGCGCACCTTGAAGGGGAAGCCGAACGTGAGGCGCAGCTTGCGGCACTCTTCGATCGTGTAGCGCGGGCGTCCGAGCTCGTAGCCCACGTACTCGAGGCACATGGTCTTGTCGTACGAGTAGATCGGGAAGACCTCCTTCAGGAGCTCCTCGAGTCCCTGCGACGGTCGGTTCCCCTGGGGGATCTCGACCATCAGGAATTCCTCGTAGGCCTTGCGCTGGATCTCGGTGAGGTCCGGGACGTCGGTGACGTGCCGGTAGCGTCCGAACACGCGAACGTTGGGATCAGTCGTGGTCATGGGAGTGACGCGCCCTCTTCTTGACTCTCTGGGATTCGGTCGATCGCTGGGCCGCTTCCGCCGCGCCTGAGCCGGCTCGTCCTACGCTCCGCGGAGCGGGATCGTTGGCCGAACGAAGGCTCGGGGACGTGGGGAGGTTCGCGGAGAACGCTCGTGAGTTCAGGGTCGTTGGACGACGGCGGCGGCCCTCGGTTCGAGCGGTCGGATGAGCCGAGGCGGGTTGTGGCGGAGCCCGATGGGCCGGAGGCAGAGCGCGGTCACGGCGACAGCGCTCCATCGATGGGAACCCGATGGGAACCCGAGCGAACGCAGGACGGCGTGGCGGGATCCCGGGAGGCTGAGGAGACCGGGGGCGGACACCCCGGACGGGAGGAAGGAATACGTATTCCGGGCAGAAAGGACGGGGCACCTACCATACGCAAGGAACGTGCCGGGGCAAGTCCGCACCCGCATTCCGACGACGAAAGGGGCGGGCTCCAGCTCCGGGGCCACGGCGGAGGCCGAAGCCCCGCCGCCCTGGACCGCAGGCGGAAACCCGACCCGGTGGGCCGAAGCGGTTCGTGGGTGCAACCAGCGACCGCTCAGTCGATCTTGACGGAGCCGCCTGCCGCTTCGATCTTGCCCTTGATTTCCTCGGCCTCGTCCTTGCTGCACCCTTCCTTGACCGGCTTGGGGGCACCATCCACGAGTTCCTTGGCTTCCTTGAGACCCAGTCCGGTGATCGCGCGGACCTCCTTGATGACCTGGATCTTCTTGTCGCCGGCGGCTTCGAGGATGACATCGAAGGACGTCTTCTCCGCGACTCCGCCGTCGTCTCCGCCACCCGCGGGCATGGCCATCGCGGCCACCGGGGCGGCCGCACTGACCCCCCACTTGTCCTCGAGGTGCTTCACGAGCTTCGAGGCCTGAAGCAGAGTCAGGCCGTCGAGCTTCGAGGCCAGGGCCTCCAGCTCGGGTTCGAGTTCGACGACGCTGGTTTCGTCCGACATGGAATCTTTCTCCTAACTGAGAGTCACGCTTTGGCTGATCGACCCGGCCCCGCGGCCGGGATGAACGGGACGTCCGACGGCGCCGGACGCTGGAAGAGGGCTTGTCAGGCGTCGGCCTCGGTCGCGCCGGCGCCAGCGGCGTCGATGTGCGCTTGGAGGACGCGGGCCAGGGAGGCAAGGGGTGCGTTGACGACACCGACCAGGTTGCGGGCCGGGCCGCTCAGGACACCCAGCAACATCGCCTGCAGTTCTTGCTTGCCTGGAAGCTCGGCCAGGGCCGTCGCTTCGTTCGAGTCGAGGAAGTTGCCCTCGAGCATGCCGCCCTGGATCGTGAGCTTGCCGGCCTTCTTGGCGGCCGACTTCTTCACGACCTTGGCGGCGTGGATGGCGGCCTCCGGATCTCCCCAGGAGATGCCGATGTTGCCGAGCAAGAGGTCCTTGGGAGGCTCGTGGCCCGTCTCGCGCAGGGCGATCTCGGCCAGACGGTTGCGGACCATCCGCAGCTCGACGCCTTGCTCGGCCAGGCCGTCGCGCAGGGCCTCGCTCTCCGCGACGGTGAGACCGTTCATGGAGACGACGAGCAGACCTTCGGCGCCCTGGAAGGCGCCCGTCAGCTGACGGACGATCATCTTGTTGATCACGTTGGGCATGGCTCAGCCTCCGTAGTTGATCCAGGTTCCCGGCCCCATCGACGTGCTGAGCGAGATCTTGCGGAAGAACTCGCCCTTGACCGCCGAGGGTCGCAGGGTGGTCAGGTGACGCAGAAACGCGTTGAGGTTTTCCTCGAGGTCCGCTGCGGAGAAGGAACGCTTGCCCAGGGGCGCGTGTACGTTGCCGCCGGGATCGGTCCGAAACTCGACCTTGCCGGCCTTGAACTCCTGCACCGCCGTAGCGACGTCCGGAGTCACCGTGCCCGACTTGGGGCTCGGCATCTTGCCCTGCGGGCCGAGCACTTTGCCGAGCCGTCCGACGTGCTTCATCATGTCGGGGCTGGCGATGACGATGTCGAAGTCCATCCAGCCTTCCTGGATGCGGGCGGCGAGGTCGTCGCTTCCGACCACGTCGGCGCCGGCTTCCTTGGCGGCTTCGGCCTTGTCACCTTCCGCGAAGACGACAACCTTGACGGACTTGCCGAGCCCCTTCGGAAGGGAAACGGCACCGCGGACGAGTTGGTCGGTCTTGCGAGGGTCGATCCCGAGCCTGACGACGACGTCGACGGTCTCGTCGAAGGACGGAGCCCGGAGTTCTTTGATCAGATCGAAAGCCTCACGCGGATCGTATTGCTTCGATCGATCCACCTGGGTCGCGGCTGATTGGTATCTCTTGCTGCGCTTGCGCATGTTCGAACCTTGGTGACTGCTGATCGGCTGGACGGCGGCCCGGGGCGCTAGTCGGTGACGACGATTCCCGAGGACCGGGCGGTGCCTTCGATGATCCGGCAGGCGGCGTCGACGGTACGGGCGTTCAAGTCCTTCATCTTCAGAGCGGCGATCTCTTCGACCTGCGCCCGAGTGACCTTGCCGACGGTCTCGTGACCGACGTTGCCTGCCCCCTTGTCGAGCTTGGCCGCCTTCTTGAGAAGCACGGCCGCGGGGGGCGACTTGAGGATGAAGTCGAAGCTCCGGTCACCGTAGACCGAAATCTCGACCGGGATGATGAGTCCCATCTGCTCGCGCGTCCGGTCGTTGAACTCCTTCACGAACTGCGCGATGTTGACTCCGTGGGCGCCCAAAGCCGGGCCCACCGGCGGAGCGGGGGTCGCCTGCCCTGCCGGGCACTGCAACTTGATCTTGGCTACTGCTTCCTTGGCCATGTCGCTCTCACGATCCGATTAGACGGACTCGACCTCCCAATACTCCAACTCGACCGGGGTCGGACGGCCGAAGATCGTCACCGTCACTTTCACCATCCCCTTGTCCGGATTGACCTCGTCGACGGTTCCATCGAACCCATCGAAGGCCCCGGACTTGATCTTGACCATGTCGCCCTTGCGCAGACTGATGGCGACCTGGGGTCGTTCCTCGCTGTCCGACATGCGCGCCAAAATCCCCGAGACTTGCGTCTCCGTCAGGGGAGTCGGCTCGCCGCGCGAACCCAGGAAGTCCCCGAAGCCGGGGGTCTCGCGCAGGGTCGAACGCGCCTCGATCGCACGCGTCTCGGCTGGATCGGAGAGATCCGCCTGCACCATCAGGTACCCGGGGTAGAGCTTCTTCGAGACGACCTTGCGCTTGCCGCCCTTCAGCTCGGTGACGCGCTCGAAGGGCACCAGAATCTGCGGAACGATGTCCTGGAGGCCCTTGACGCTGATGCGCGTCTCGAGCTGCTTGCGGATCGAATCCTCTCGACCCGACTGGCAGCGAACGAAATACCACTTGAAGCTCATGGTCAGACTTCTCCCAGGAGCAGGTAGCTCATGACTCGCGCCAGGACGTAGTCGACTCCGGCGAGGAAGGCCCCGATGAAGACGACGCAGATCACGACGACCAGGGACGAGTTCATCACCTCGTCGAGCCCGGGCCAGGTGACCTTGCGCAGCTCGGATTCGGTTCCGACCAGAAGCTGAATGGTCTTGGGTCGTTCCTGCCAGCGCCGGATCGCGAGGAGAAGCCCCGCGAAGACCCCGGTCGAAATCAGGAACGCACCGGTGACGTCGATGGAGACCACCGGGATCCGCAGCCCGCCCAGGGGTTCGGACAAGGAATCCACCCCTACGAGCAGGGTGTGCAGGAACGTGCACCCGAACAACGAGAGCAGGGTCGCCGACCAGAAGGCCGCCATGCGCGCATGGCGTCCTTGATCGTCGCTGTAGACCGGGCCCGACTTGGGGTCGGTCGGCTTGGCTTTGGCCTCGGGTGACTGGATCAACGGTAGTCCTCAGCTGCGAGGAAGGGGCGAAGAGCTAGAGCTTGCGCTCCTTGTGACTCGTGTGCTTGCGACAGAAGCGGCAGAACTTCTTCTTCTCGAGCTTGTAAGCCGCCTTCTGGCGCTTGTGCGTCGTGTAGTTCCGGTTGGAACACTCGGTGCACACGAGGAAGACGTAGCGTTCTTTGATCTTCATGCGGGGTCGGCCTGGGCTCGGGACGACCTTTCAGCGTCGTCAGAAAAAGCCACGGGCCGGACTGCGGCGGACGCGCCGCAGCCCGGGTCCCGGTCTCGATTACTCGATGATCTTCGTGACCACTCCGGCGCCGACGGTGCGGCCGCCTTCGCGGATCGCGAAGCGCAGTTGCTCGTCCATGGCGATCGGGGTGATCAACTTGACCTCCATGCGGATGTTGTCACCCGGCATGCACATTTCGGCCTCACCGCCGTCGAGGGCGGTCAGCTTCAGTGCGGAGCCGGTCACGTCCGTCGTACGGAAGTAGAACTGCGGGCGGTAACCCTTGAAGAACGGCGTGTGACGACCACCCTCGTCCTTCGAGAGGACGTAGACCTCGGCTTCGAAGTGCGTGTGGGGTGTGATCGTGCCGGGCTTCGCGAGGACCATGCCGCGCTCGACCTCGTCCTTCTTGACGCCGCGCAGGAGGCAGCCGACGTTGTCGCCCGCCTGCCCCTCGCCCAGCGTCTTCTGGAACATCTCGACGCCCGTGCAGATCGTCTTCTTGGTGTCGTGGATCCCGACGATCTCGATCTCTTCACCCATCTTGATGATGCCCAGCTCGATCCGGCCGGTCACCACGGTGCCGCGACCTTCGATCGAGAAGACGTCTTCGACGGGCATCAGGAACGGCTTGTCGACCGCGCGCTCGGGCTGCGGAATGAAGCTGTCGACGGCATCCATCAGCTCGACGATCGGGTTGAAGATGTCGTCGTTGACGTCGGTCTTCGAGTCGAGCGCCTCTTGGCACTTGAGGGCCGAGCCGCGGATGATCGGGGTGTCGTCGCCCGGGAACTCGTACTTGTCGAGGAGCTCGCGGACCTCCATGTCGACGAGGTCCAGGAGTTCGTCGTCGTCGACCTGATCGACCTTGTTGAGGAAGACCACGATCGCAGGCACGTTCACCTGACGTGCGAGCAGGATGTGCTCGCGGGTCTGCGGCATCGGACCGTCGGCGGCCGAAACGACCAGGATCGCGCCGTCCATCTGGGCAGCACCCGTGATCATGTTCTTGACGTAGTCGGCGTGTCCGGGGCAGTCGACGTGCGCGTAGTGACGCTTCGCGGTCTCGTACTCGACGTGAGCGGTCGAGATCGTGATCCCGCGTGCCTTCTCTTCGGGGGCCTTGTCGATCTGGTCGAAGGCCATCTCCTTCGCCAGGCCACGCAGAGCCTGAACCCGACAGATCACCGACGTCAGGGTCGTCTTACCGTGGTCGACGTGCCCGATCGTTCCGACGTTGCAGTGCGGTTTTGTCCGCTCGAAGACTTCCTTGGCCATGTCTTTGCTTCTTCGATGATTCGGGGCCTGGGCCCGCAGATTCGGGGCGCCAGGCCCCAACGGATCCGTCGGCGCCAGGCGCCACGGAGGGAATTCCCTAGGGTGGACCGCTCTCGCCCCTCCCCGGAAGGAGGGGCGTCGAACGGGTTGATTGCGTTGCGATGTGAAAAGAACGTGGAGCTGCTGATGGGACTTGAACCCATGACCTCTTCCTTACCAAGGAAGTGCTCTACCACTGAGCTACAGCAGCAGTCCGGGTCGCGGAGCGAGCCGGGAGAGCGAATCGGAGAGCGCGTCGGGCAAGGCTGGCCGCGGCGCGGTGGGTCGTCTGGAGCGGGCGATGGGAATCGAACCCACGTGTGCAGCTTGGAAGGCTGCCGTTCTACCATTGAACTACACCCGCGAGACGATCCCGCCGGACCGGTGGAGGACGGGCGGAGAGCTTGCGGCGCTCGACGAGACGGAGAACCCTGTGCGCGGGCCGCCTGTTCGGCCCCCCCGCCGTGTGGCCGAGGCTGGGCCGGATCATGGTGGGGGGAGCAGGATTCGAACCTGCGAAGGCGTTGCCATCAGATTTACAGTCTGACCCCTTTGGCCGCTCGGGAATCCCCCCGGGTGTTCGGTACAAGGAGGCGCCACGACCGAGCCCCTCTGGATGGGAGGCTAGGCGGGCGCGCTCGCTCGGGGAACGTCGCGGCGCGCGCGGAAGTTCGGTGTCCGGTACGAACGCGCCGCCGACCTACGCCCTGCGCCAGCACGTCCCGTGTCGCGCTCCAGGGGCCTTGGGGCCTCGGGGGGGCATCGACGGGGTGCGGCACCGGGCGGGACGGCGCTCCCGTCTCATCCGATTCCTGTTCTCGTTGTCATGGAGCGTCCGGTCGTGTGACCGGAGGGTCGACGTCCTCCAGGTGGAGAGCGCCGGGCGACCCGGACCCTGTTCGTACCTCTCGGCGGCCCGCATGGAGCCAGCGGTGGGACTCGAACCCACAACCTTCTGATTACAAATCAGGAGCTCTGCCAATTGAGCTACGCTGGCAGGCGACCCCCGTTGCAACGCGAGATTGCGGACCCGACTTCCGTCCGCCCGACTTCCGTCCGTTGGGTGGCCTCCGGACCGAGAAGGGCGGGAGATGATACGTCCCCGACTCCGGCGTGCAATGCCGCCGCGCGTTTTTCGGCTCGAAACCTCGCGGCCCGCCGCACGTCCTCCCCACGGTGGTTTCAGATGGCGCGGACGCGTTCGGTCCAGGCCCGGTGCGCGTCCTGCACGTGCTCGAGCGCGTCGCCCCCGAACTTCTCCAGGAAGGCGGACGCGAGCTCCAGGGCCAGAACGGCCTCCGCCACCACCGTCGCCGCGGGGACCGAGGTCACATCCGAGCGCTGATACGTGGCCTGGACCGTTTCCCCGGTCTCGAAGTCGACCGTCGGGACGCCCTTCTTCAAGGAAGGGATCGGCTTCATCGCGACGCGGCAAAGGAGCTCCTCGCCGGTCGTCATGCCGCCCTCGAGCCCACCGGCCCGGTTCGAACGGCGCGTGAAGCGGCCGTAGCGACCGGGCGTGTCGCGCAGGACGATCGGGTCGTGGACCCGGGATCCAGGCAAGCGCGCGGCCTCGAAGCCCAGACCGAACTCGACGCCCTTCATGGCGGGGATCGAGAACAGCGCCCCCCCGAGCCGTGCGGTCAGGCGCTCGGGCCCGCTGGCGTAGCTCCCGAGGCCCGGGGGCAGACCCAGGACGCGCACTTCGAACACTCCCCCCAGGCTGTCGCGGGCCTCGCGCGCCCGGTCGACCTCGGCCCGCAAGTGCTCTTCGCAGGCGGGATCGAGCGACTGGAACTCGCTCGCGGCACGCAGGGCCACGCGCTGCTCCCCGGCTCGCTCGAAGGCACCGTCGGCGACGCGCACCTGGCCGAGCTCGAGCAGGTACGCGAAGATCTCGACGTCGAAGGCCTCGAGCAACTGCCGTGCGATCGAGCCGAGGGCCACGCGCGCGGTCGTCTCGCGTGCGCTGGCTCGCTCCAGCACCGCGCGCGGATCGCGCCGGGTGAGCTTCAGGCAACCGGCCAGGTCCGCGTGACCCGGACGCGGGTTCGTCGGCACGGGCAAGCGCTCGATCACCGCGTCCTTGTTCGGCACCAGAAAGGAGATCGGCGAGCCGATCGTGAGCCCGGCCCGCGTTCCGGACAGGAGCTGGATGCGGTCGGTCTCGATCTTCATCCGACCCCCGCGACCGTAGCCCTCCTGGCGCCGCGCGAGCTCGCGATCGACCCGCTCGAGGTCGAGGGCCAGCCCGGCGGGCATCCCCTCGAGGATGCCGACGAGCCCCGGGCCGTGGGATTCGCCCGCCGTCCGCCAGGAGAGACCTTTCATCCCCGCAGGATACGGATCGACGGGAAGCGGGCGAAGCGTCGGGCTCAGAGGCTCTCGTAGAAGGTGACGTCGTCGAAGTCGACCGTCAGGGTCGTCTTGCCGAGCCGGACGTCGAGCTGCTTTCGCTCCCGCCAGATCCGGGCGACGGCGCAACGCTTCTTGTAGCGCGGCAACCAGACGAACACGCCCTTTTTCAGTCCGGCCAGGAAGCTGCGGCGGCGTTCCGTCATCAGGGCGTCCCCGAGGGCATCCTCGAGCTCCCCGACGATCTCCGCGAGATCCCCCCGAACGGCCTTCGGCACGCGGTCGAGAAAGGCGCGCGCCCGGTCGGCTTGGGCCCGAGCCTTGGAGAGGCGCTCCTCGAGCCCGCGCTGGGCTTCGGCCTCGAGCTGATCGCGGCGCAGCGTGAGGTCCTGCTCGCGATCGGCCAGCCCACGCTCCTCCGCCGCCACGCCGGCCAGCCGAGCCTCCGCCTCAGACCGCTTGCGCTCCGTCTCGATCCGTACGTCGCGCAGACCCGCCATCAGGGCCTGGACCTCGTCGCTGCGCCGCTCGAGGCGCGCGTCCGCCGCGACGAGCACGTCCTCCGCGAACCCGAGCCGCCGTGCGATGGCGAGGGCCCGCGATTGCCCGGGTGCGCCGATGACGAGCCGGTAGCGCGGCCCGAGCGTCTCCAGGTCGAATTCGACGTGAGCGTTCTCGGCCCGTCGGTGGCGGAAGGCGAACTCCTTGAGCTTGCCGAGGTGCGTGCTCGCAAGGGTCGGGACCCGCTCGGTGTGCAAGCGCTCGAGCAGCGCGTCCCCGAGCGCGGCCCCTTCGTCGGGATCGGTGCCCCCTCCGAGCTCGTCGAGGAGAAAGAGCGTCCGCGGCGTCGCGCGCACCAGACCGTCTTGGATGCGCTTCAGGTGCGACGAGAAGGTCGAGAGGTTCTGCTGGATCTCTTGCTCGTCGCCGATGTCGGCCACGATTCCGTCGTAGAGCGGCACGGTCGTCCCTTCGTCACAGGGAAGCGCGAGGCCGAGCCGGGTGAGCAGCGCGGCGAGCCCCGCGGTCTTGAGAGCCAGGGTCTTGCCGCCCGTATTGGGGCCGGTGACGACGAGCAGGTCGAAGTCTTCGCCCAGGCGCAGATCGAGCGGGACGACCTCATCGAGCTTGCCCTTCTCCTGTTCGACGAGCAGCAGCGGATGGCGCATGGAGCGCAGGAGCAACCCCGTCGCCGCACCCGGCTCACCGGGCAGGTGCGCGGGCCGGCCCCCGGTGCGGCGGGCGAAGCGCGCCGAGAGGACCGCCAGCTCGAGCTCGGCCACGCGTCCTGCGGTGCGCTCCAGCGCGTGCCGCTTTTCCACGAACCGCCGGGTCCAGTCGGCCAGGATGCGCTGGACCTCGTGCTCTTCGTCGGACTGCAGAGCCGCGAGCGAGTTCGCGAGCTCGATGACCTCCTGGGGCTCGATGAAGACGGTCTCGCCGCTCTGGGAGCGGTCGTGAACGATGCCCGGCAACCGTCCGGACTGCTTCGCACGAACGGCGAGCACCATCCGGCCGCTGCGCCGGTGAATGGCGCCCGCTTGACCGTCCGCGAGGGTCGCACGCAGCCCGGGACGGTTCGCGATCTTCTTGATGCGCCGCTCGACTTCGCGGCCGGTCGACTCGATCGCGCGCCGCAGGGTGCGCAGCTCGGGCGTCGCGTCGTCGAGCACATGTCCGCGCCGGTCGACCGTGGCCTCGACGCGCTCGCGCAGGCCGGAGAGGTCGGGCAGATCCTCCCAGAGGGCGGCACACATCGGCAGCTGCTCGCGCCGGGCACGCAGCCAGTCGTGCACCTCCTCGACGCGACGCAGGAAAGCCCCGATCCAGTACAGCTCCTCGCCCGCGAGCACGCGGCCGAATTCGAGCGCCCGCCGCAAGGGTGGCAGCGGATCGTAGCCGCCGTCGAGCGGCGGCTCCCGCTCGCCCTCCGGCAGGGAGAGCACCTCGCGCGTCCTCCCGAGCGCGGCCCGCGCCCCCTCCTCGTCACGGGGGCAGAGCTCGACGAGCGCGCGCCGGCCGAGGGCCGACGGCGCGTGGATCAGCAACTGGTCGCGAACCGCGGGCCAGTCCAAGGCCCGGGCGGCGAAGGCTTCGAGGGGGTCGGGGGTGGCCATGAGCATGCGGCGGAAGATCGCGGCGGGATTGTAGGCGGGTCGACCAGCGGCGGGAGCCCGCCAGCCACGGTTCGCCCCGCGTCGATCGCCACGCGGACGTCCCCGGACACGACGCCGGAGCGGGGTTCGGTGTACGATTCCCCCACGATGAAGACGAACCGCGAACAACGTTTCGAGACCCGCGCGATCCACGCCGGCCAGGAATCCGACCCGCAGAACGGGGCCATCATGACCCCGGTCTACTTCACGAGCACCTTCGAGCAGGACGCGCCGGCCCAGCCGCGCGGCGGCTACGAATACTCGCGCAGTGGCAACCCGACGCGCACCGCACTCGAGGGAAACATCGCCTCTCTCGAGTCCGCCGCTTGGGGCCTTTGCTTCGCATCGGGCCTGGCGGCCAGCCATGCGATCATGGGCCTGCTCGCCCCCGGCGACCACGTCGTCGCTGCGAACGACCTCTATGGCGGCACGTACCGGCTGTTCACCAAGGTCTTCGAGCGCTACGGCGTGCGCTTCACCTTCGTCGATGCTTCCGACGTCGCCAACGTGGAGAAGGCGCTCGAGCCCGACACGAAGTTCCTGTTCCTCGAATCGCCGACCAATCCACTGCTCTCGATCTGCGACATCGAGGCCTGCTCCAAAGCCGCTCGTTCCCAGGGCGTCACCGTCGTGGTCGACAACACCTTCGCGACGCCGTTCCTGCAACAACCGCTCGAGCTGGGGGCCGACCTCGTCATGCATTCGATGACGAAGTACCTGGGCGGACACTCCGACGTCGTCGGCGGCGTCGTCTGCGGTCGCGACGAGCAGCTGCGGGAGAAGCTCGCCTTCCTGCAAAACGCCGCCGGTGGCCAGCTCGGCCCGATGGACTCGTTCTTGTTCCTCCGCGGCACGAAGACGCTGGCCCTGCGGATGGAACGCCACTGCGAGAACGCCCGCACGATCGCGCGCCGGCTCGAAGAACACCCCGCCGTCGCACGCGTCTACTACCCTGGCCTCGCCTCGCACCCGAGCCACGCTCTCGCCAAGCGCCAGATGCGCGACTTCGGCGGCATGGTCTCCTTCGAGCTCGTTGGCGGCGTCGAAGCCGCCAACACCCTGGCCTCGGGCACACGCGTCTTCACCCTGGCCGAGTCCCTCGGCGGGGTCGAATCCCTGATCGAGGTCCCGGCCTCGATGACCCACGCCAGCATCCCGGCCGCCGAACGCGCGAAGGCCGGCCTCGCCGACGGCCTGGTCCGACTCTCGGTCGGCATCGAACACGTCGAGGACCTCTGGGAAGACCTTCTCCAAGCCATCGAAGCCGCCCTCCCCGCCCACGCCCGAGCCTGAGCACCGAGACTCCCCCACCGAGGTCCGCCGCGCGGCAACAGCGGTGATCGAACTCGCTGTGGTGCCCACGAGCGGGGCCGACTGACGAAGGGCCCACTGGCGAAGGGCCCGATGGCGAGGGCACGATGGCGAGGGCTGCGAAGGCCCGCCGCAGGCGGCCTTCGCCTCGGAGCCGAAGGCTCCGTAGCGTGCCGTTTCGCGGCGCCAGCCGCGAAACCAGGCACAGGCGCGCGACGAAGTGCGCACCGCGTCCATCCGGCCTCAAAACGGAGAGTCGTTCCGGGGCGGTTTGGGCTTGGGCGGCGGTTCCTTGGCCTGGGGTACGGGCGGCGGGACCGGAGTGGGCGGAGGGTCGTCGCAGACGCGTTGGCGCATGAGACGTCCGACCTTGAACTTCACGACCCGTTTGGCGGGCACCTCGACCTTTTCGAGCGTGCGCGGGTTCTGGGCCCGACGGGCCTTGCGCTCCTTGACCTCGAAGACGCCGAACTCGCGGAATTCGAGCCGGTGGCCCTTGGCGAGCTCCTGGATGACCTCGTCGAGGAACGTCTGCAGGATTTCCTTGACCACCACCTTCGTGTGCCCGGTGTGGTCCGCGATCCGGTTGACGAGCTCCTTCTTGGTGGTCGTGTGGGCGGGGGCGGAATCCATGTCGAGGGACGGGGGACGCTCGAGCCGGATCGAAGGCTGGATCGGGGGGTCCAGAAAGGGGACTTTCGGGCGCGCTCGGGCGGAGTATCGAGCGAGGATATCTATCTGTCAAGCAAGAACTTGTGACGACTCGGTCGGGCCGGCAGGGGGTCCGGGCAGCGACGCCTCCAGGATCAGGGTGAGCGGGCCGTCGTTGACGAGCTCGACCTCCATCGCGGTGCCGAAGCGGCCCGTCTGAACGACGAGCCCCAGGGCTCCCAGCCGCGCGGCGAAGGCCAGGTAGAGTCGCTCGGCCTCCGCCGGTGGCGCGGCGCGGTCGAGGGAGGGTCGCAGGCCCTTGCGGCCGTCCGCCGCCAGGGTCACTTGACTGACGACGAGCACCGCAGCGCCGACCTCGAGCGCGGAGCGATTCATGCGCCCCCGCTCGTCCGCGAAGCAGCGCTGGCGGGCGACCTTTTCGACGAGACGTTCGAGCTCGCGCTCGGTATCGCCACGCAGGACGCCCAACAGAATCAGCAGCCCCGCTCCGATGCGTCCGACACTCTCGCCGGCCACGCGTACTTCGGCGCGGCTCACGCGTTGGAGCACGGCCTTCACCGTTCGTCGCCCTCGCCTTCCATGCGCGCCGCGTCGCGTTGCGCGGCCTGCCCCAAACGCTCCAGGCGTGTCTCCGCGTTCAGGAGGAACAGGAGCGACTGGAAGTCCACGGCGGTCGACTCGTCGTCCGCGTTGCGCTCCTCGTAGCGTGCCAGGAAGGTCTCCCAGATGTCCGCCTCCGAGGAGAAGGCACGCGGATGGTCCATCGAGAGGTACGCCTGATGAACGAGCGACAGCATGCCGACCGGATCGAGCTGCCCGGCACGTCGCGCGGCCTCCCAGGCTTCGAAGTACGAGCTTCGCTCCTCGAGCGCCGCGGCCCGCACCAGATATAGGCGCGCGCGATCGTCCAGGTCCTCTTCATCGACGTCGGACAAGAGCTCGAGAGCCTTCTTCGGCCGCTCGCGCTGGAGCGCCAGCGTGGCAAGGTCGACCGTGGCCTCGGCACGGTCCGCACGCGAGACGAACGGACTGTCCCGGGAGGCGTCGAGCCAGAGCTCGTAGTGGTCGACCGCTCGCCCCGTTTCGCCGGCGTTGGCAAGCAGAACGGCGTAGAGCAGCAACGACGGCAGGTGTCCGCCGTCGATCCTCAACGCGACGTCGAGCGCACTCGCCGCCTGCGTGTATTCGCGCTCTACGGAGCGGGCCCAGGCCTCCCCATAGTGGATCCAGATGCAGCCGGGATCTTCGTCCTGGGCGCGGTCGAGCAAGTGGCGGGTCTCGGCCGGAGTCGGAGCCAGACGCGCGGCCAACAGCCAGGCCACGACCGAGGAGGCCGCTTCCGCCGCCTCGAGGTCGGTCAAGAAGACATCCGCGACGGCGCGGGGCCTGGCCTCCTGCAATTCGAGCTCGGGGTCGCCCTCTGCGAGGGTGCGGGCGCGCACTTCGATGCGCGCATCCTGCAGGAAGGTCGCCAGCGGCACGTTGCGCGGACGCTCCGCGGTGAGCTCCTCGAGCAGGGAGGCCGCCTGGGTCCAATCGCCGGCCTCGGCCGCGTTGCGTGCGAGCGCGGCCCGGACCCGAGTCGCCGGGGTCATCCGATCGTAGGGACCGGGGTTGGGGATGTAGGGTCGCGTGCCGCCGCAGGCCGGCACGCCGAGCGCGAGCAGTCCCGTGAGCAGGGCCCCCCGTCCCCATGTCGCCGTCATCCGAACCGACCTCGGTTGCCGGGGCTCGCCGTCCTGGAGTCGGGTCGTGGCACCCAGAACGCGGCCCGAGGTGCGCAAGCTCTGCAGCCAGAGCCCCTCGTACGCGCTGCAAGGGGACGACCCGCGATCGTGTGGACGAGCTTCCTCGTCATCCATCGTCTCCGACGATCTCGATCCGCGCGGCTCGGCGCTCCGGTTCCGCGCCCTGCAGCGGACGCCAGAGCACCTCTCCGTTCGCCTCGAGCCGGACCGGCACGTCTCCCGGTCGTTCCAGGGCCCGGAGACGCTTCAGGGCGACGATCTCGACGCCGTCCAGCTGGGCGCGGATCTCGACGCCTTCGAGGCCCTCGGCCACGAGCGCTTGCTGTAAGAGGCCTTCGGGGATCGTTCTCTGGACGAAGAGGACACGCCCCTCGTCCTGGCGGATGGCGAGGTGCGCGAGCAGGCCCTTCGGCCCTTCGATGAAGACGTCGTCGGCCACGAGCAGGACGGGATCGTAGAAGCGGGCCGTCCACGGTCCTTGGGCCGCGGCTTCCTCGGCGCGGGTGGCCAGACGGGTGGTGTCGTCGACGAGGTTGCCATCCTCGTCGGTGACGGTCGTTCGACAGGCGGCCAGGCACAAGCTGGCGAGGGCGATGAGCAAGAGCGGTCGTTTCATGAGGATCGGGGGCGGAGGCCACAGGCCCGAAGGGCCCGGTCGCGGGTCGCCACGGCGCGCGCGCGGGCCGTTTCGGCGCCGCGCGCGAGGATGCGTTCGATTTCACCGCGGTCCGCGAGGAGCTCGCGGCGACGCACACGGGCCGCGTGAAAGTGCTCGTCCATCGCCTCCTTGACCCGCATCTTCAAGTGCCCGTAGCCGGGAGCGTCCGCTCCCCCGCGGGCCAGACGTTCGCGCCAATCGGCAAGCTCGGCCGCGTCGCAGAACAGCTCGAGGAAGCGAAATGGCAGGAGTTCGGAGGCGTCTTTAGGCTCCTCGGGCGGCCGGCTGTCCGTCACGAGCTTGCCGACGATCTTCTGAAGCGGCTTGCCCTCCTCGAAGATCCAGATCGCGTTGCCGTAGCTCTTGCTCATCTTCTGCCCGTCGACCCCGGGCACCTTGGCGAAGAGCTCGTCCTCGGGGATCAGGGGCTCCGGGCGGACGAAAACCTCGCCGTAGGTGTTGTTGAAGTAGCCCGCCATGTCCTGGGCCATCTCGACGTGCTGCTTCTGGTCCTTGCCCACGGGGACGAGGTCCGAGTCGTAGGCCAGGATGTCGGAGGCCATCAGGATCGGGTACGTGAACAGCCCGACGCTCGTGCGGATCCCGTGTGCCAGCTTGTCCTTGTAGGAGTGGGCGCGCTCGAGCAAGCCGGTCCCGGTCACGCACGAGAGGAGCCATGTCAGCTCGCACACCTCCGGAATGTCGCTCTGGCGGAAGAGCGTCACCCGCTCCGGATCGAGTCCGAGGGCGAGGTAGGTCACCGCCATCTCGAGCACCATCTCGCGCAGGACGTCGGGGTCTTGCACCGTCGTCAGGGCGTGGTAGTCGGCGATGAAGTAGAACTTCTCGCCTTCCGCCTCCTGCAGGGCGATGTGGCGTCGGATCGCTCCGAAGTAGTTGCCGAGGTGCTGACGCCCCGAGGGCTGGATGCCGGAGAGATAGGTCTTCATGGTGTCCCGGCGGAAGCTAACAAGGGCGTCGAGGGCGGACAAGCCGAGCCGCACCTCGCCCCGGATCGTGCTTGCCTCTCAGCAGTCGCCTTCCTAAACCTTCCTGAATGTCCAGCGGTGCGACGAAGTGGCTCGGGGACCGCGTGCGTCGCGCGTGCACGCTCGCTCGTGCCCTGGGGCATGGCAGCTGCGGCGCCGGCCTCTTGCTCCTCGCGATCGGCTGCGCCGGGACGGGTACGGAGATCCACCTCGAGCCCGTCTATTCCCGCTACGCAACGGGGGATGGCGCGACCGAAACCGACTCGCTCCTCGGGTTGCTCCGGACACGCTCGGGCAAGGAGAGCGTCTGGGAAGACTTTCGCGACCTCGAAGGCGACTACGAATCGGTGACCCTCGGCCCGATCGTGAGCCGCGATCGCCGACCGGACGGATCCTGGCTCCTGCAGTACGCCGTTCCGCTGGGCTTCACGGCGTACCGCAAGGACGAGACGATCTCGGTCTTCGTGCCGCTCTATGTCTGGACGCGGGAGCCCTTTCCCGAAGGCGGGCACGAGTGGAAGCTGGCTGCCCTGCCCGGGCTGCTCATGCGCTCGAATCTCGAGGGCACCCAGGCCGGCTGGTTCCCGCTCATCGGGCGCTTCGAAGACCTCTTCACCTACGATCGCATCGTCTTCATTCTCTGGCCGTTGTTCGTCTACGCCGAGCGCGGGGAAGCGGTCTCGTACCACTTCTTCTACCCCTTCCTGGGCTGGACCCGGGGCGGCGGCGAGAGCAGCTTCCACCTGCTGCCCTTCTACGGCCGCGCGAAGATCGAGAACCGCTACGACCGGACGTACTTCCTCTGGCCGATCTTCCACTTCAATCGCAACCACCTCGGCGGCGGAAACGAGGCTCCCGAATTCAACTGGATGATCTTCCCGCTGATCGGGCGCACGACCCGCGGGACGTACGAGGGCACCACCTGGCTCTGGCCCTTGTTCGGGTACGCACGCGATCCGCGCAGCGACTTCTGGGCCCTGGACTTCCCCTTTCCCCTCGTACGGCTCCAGCGCGGTCCTGACGGCCTGCGGCGTACGCGGATCTGGCCGCTGTACTCCCATCTCGAGGCGGAGGGACTGAATACGACGAGCTTCTTGTGGCCGATCTTCCACGTCCGCAAAGAAGAGAGCACAGGCGGAACGCGAGACGCCGTCTACGTCATTCCCCTGTGGCAGTCCTGGAACTTCCGGGATCGCGAGACAGGCGAGCGCTCGAAGTGGCGCAAGCTCCTCCCTGTCTACCAATACGAGCGTCGAGGAGAGTGGCGCCGGGGCTCCTTCCCCACCCTCGACCCGTTCTGGCGCAACGCGGTGGTCGATCGCCATTACAGCTGGCTCTGGAAGCTCTTCGAATGGGAGGAGGAGGGCCCGATGCGGCGTGAGCGCGTCTGGGGTGCCCTCTATCGTCGCGAGAAGGACGCCGGCGAGGACCGCAAGAACGTCTCGGGCCTGTGGGCTTCGCGTCGCTACCGCGCGGACGGGCGTCGGGTCAAGGAGACCTCGCTCTTGTTCGGCCTCCTGCGCTGGCGCGTGACCGAGGGTGAAGGATTCGACATGCTGCCGATCGCCTTCCCGGGTCCGGGCTGGCCGCTGGAACGCGTACGCGCTCCCGGAGAGATCGAGGTCGAAGGCGAGATCGAGGCGAACGGGCGCTGACATGAATTGGATCACGAACAAGGTGCGGTCGGCCGGCTATCGCATGGAGCTCCTGCTCCAGGTGGTCTTGCGCATGCACCACGCCTGGCATCGCCGCGGGATGATCCTCGATCAGTTCTACGTCGGCGGGATCAAAGTCCTGCACGTGGTGCTTCTCGTCGGCATCTCGATGGGCATGGTCGTTTCCCTGCAGACCGGACTCGAGCTCGCGCGGATCGGCCAGCAGGACCAGATCGGAACGCTGGTCGCGATCTCGATGGCGCGCGAGATGGGCCCGTTCATCACCGCGACGATCCTCTCGGCGGCGGTGGGCAGTGCGATCGCCGCAGAGATCGGCACGATGGCGGTGTCGGAAGAGCTCGCCGCGCTCGAAGTCCTCTCGATCGATCGCATCAGCTACCTCGTGATGCCGCGGGTGGTCGCGCTCGCGATCCTCTGCCCGATCCTGACGATCCTGTGCGACACGGTCGGCATCATCGGCGGAGGCTTTGTCGCCAAGGCCCAACTGGGCGTCGGGACCGAGCTCTATTACGAAACGGTCTTCGATTCCCTCAAGGACACGGCCAAGCTCATCCCCGTTCCGAAGGACATCTACACCGGGCTCGCGAAGTCGTTCATCTTCGGAATCGTCATTTCGGTGGTCTCGACCGCAGCCGGAATTCTGGCCCGCGGCGGTGCCTTGGGCGTCGGCAACGCGACCCGCGCCGCCGTTCGCGACTCGATCATCCTGGTGATCATCCTCAACTACTTCATGACCTGGTTCTTCTACCAGCAGTAGGCATGGACACCGGCGAAGACGTCATCATCCGCTACGAGAACGTTTGCAAGCGCTTCGGCGAGAAGGTCGTGCTCAACGACCTCAACCTCGAGGTGAAGCGCGGGGAGACGCTCGCGATCATGGGTCCTTCCGGCATCGGCAAGTCGGTGACGATCCGGCATGCGGTGGGCCTCATGCAGCCGGACACCGGGCGGGTCATCGTCGACGGTCATGATCTTTCGACGATCGAGCCAGAGGATCTCGTCGGACTGCGGCGGAGGATGGGGTACCTGTTCCAGGACGGGGCCCTCATCAACTGGTTGACCGTCGGGGAGAACGTGGCATTGCCGCTACGGGAAAACACGGATCTGTCCGATGAGGAGATTCGTGAGAAAGTCGTCGAGAAACTGGGACTCGTCCAGCTCCAGGGGACGTGGGACCTCATGCCACCCGAGCTCTCGGGGGGGATGCGCAAGCGCGTGGGCCTGGCCCGGGCGCTCGTCACGGATCCTGAAATCGTCTTCTACGACGAGCCGAACACCGGCTTGGACCCCGAGATCTCGATGTCCATCAACCACCTGATCCGCGACTTGGCCGAACGCCTCGAGATCACCTCGATCGTGGTAACTCACCTCGTGAGCTGCATCCTGGTCGTGGCCGATCGCGTTGTCCTCGTCGATCAGGGACGGATCTTCGCCGAGGGTCCGCCCGACAAGTTCATCCAGCTCGAGAACGAACGGCTGCAGCGTTTCCTCGCCAAACCCTACGACTGACCGCCACTCGGGCACCCGCTCCCCAGGGAGGGCCCACGCATGTCCACCTCACGCCAGTTCATCCTCGGGATCTTCTTCCTGACGGCCCTGTCCGTCCTCGGCTTCTACACCCTGTTCTTGACGGACTTCACGCTGTTCAAGGACCCGGTGATGATGAGGGTCTATTTCGCCGAAGCGCACGACCTGCGCGAGGGCAATCCCGTCATGGTCTCGGGCCTGCGAATCGGCAGCGTCAAGGGGCTCGAGTACGACCAGCGCGCGCCACGCAACCGCCGCATCAAGGCCACGTTGGCACTCAACAGCCCGCTCGAAATGCCGGTCGGCACGACCATCCTGATCGAGGAATCGACGTTCCTCGGAGGTCGGCACGTGAACATCGAACCGGGCGAATACGGCGGCGGAGCGATGCCCAAGACCGAGGACGGTGCCTACGAAGGGGCCGTTCGGCAGAATCCGCTGGCGGCACTCGGTTCGATCGGGACGCTCCTGGGAGAGAACCGCGAGGCGATCGGCAGCATCCTCGACAACGTCAGTGCGATCACGGCCGATGCACGCGCGGGCAAGGGGCTGGTCGGGATGCTCCTGAACGACCAGCGGGTGGCCCAGGACGTGGCCGACTCCGTCTCCGACCTGCGCCTGATCACGACCGAGGCGAAGGGCATCGCCGACGACATTCGACAGGGCCGGGGCGTGCTCGGCAAGCTCATCAACGACCCCGAGCTCGTCGCCAGTCTGACGGGAGCGATGGACAGCCTCCAGGTGATCATCGAGGACGTGCGCGCCGGCCGCGGCGTCGTGGGCAAGCTCGTCGCTGACGACGAGCTCGCTGCCGAAATCTCGAGTCTGATCCAGAACTTCGGGGAGCTCGGCGAGAATCTGAACAGCGGCAAGGGCACCCTCGGCAAGTTCCTGTCCGACGAGCGCTTCGCGGCGGACGTCGAGGTCCTGGTCCAGAGCCTCAAGACCGCCAGCTTGGACATCCAGGAGGTCACGAAGACCGTGCGCAACGGCGAAGGCTCCCTGGGCAAGCTCCTGATGAACCAAGAGCTCTACGACGAGGTGCTCGTCTCGGTGAAACTCTTGTCCCGCAGCCTCGAGGACTACCGGGAGGCCGCGCCGATCACGGCCTTCACCGGCGTCCTCTTCAGCGCCTTCTGACGCGCCCGGTCAGCGCGCGCGGCTGGGCAGAGCCAGGCGCTCGATCCACTTGCCGATGAGATCGGCCTCGACGTGGACGGGATCCCCGACCTTGGCGCGGCCCAGCGAGGTCCGGGCCAGGGTCTCGGGGATCAGGGCCACATCGAACTCGCGGCCCACGGGACCGACGACGGTCAGCGAGACTCCGTCCAGGGCGATGCTGCCCTTTTCGATCAAGTAGCGCTCGAGCCCAGCCGGTACCTCGAAGCGCAGGACTCGGCCCCCATCCCCGGGATCGTGCGAGGCCACGAGGCGCCCCACCCCGTCCACGTGACCGGCCACGAGGTGCCCCCCGACCCGGTCGGACAGACGCATGGCGCGCTCCAGGTTGACGACGTCGACCCCCGGTCGGAGCCGCTCGAGCCAGGTTCGCGCGAGGGTCTCGCTGGAGAGATCGAAGCGCAGCTCGGGGCCCGCCTCGGGCTCGACGACGGTCAGGCAACAGCCCGAGACGGCCACGCTGTCGCCCCGTTCGACCTCCCAATCGGCCACGCCCGCAGGCGCCGCGAGCACGAGGCGGGCGCCCGTGGCGCGCGCCTCGAAGGCCAGAACGGAGACAGCTGCCTCGACGAGTCCGGTGAACATGTCGCCGAAAAGGGTAGCGCCTCGGCCCCCGGGCCGGGAGCGAGCCCTGCCAGGAGGCTCTCGGATCCTGCAGGATCGTCCGGAAACTCCCTGAGAGGGGGCTGCCAAGACCGTTGACCCCGGGGGCTCCCGGCCCTACTCTGGCCGCCCCTTTTCCCGGGAGCACCCGGTCGTGCTCTTCCAAATTCTCACCCTGTTTCCCGAGGCTCTCGAGCCCTATCTCGGCACGAGCATCCTCGGGATCGCACAGGCGAAGGGTTTGGCAGAGTTGCGCACGGCGGACTTTCGGGACTTCACCAGGGACCGGCACCGGAGCGTCGACGACCGCCCCTTTGGCGGAGGACCCGGGATGGTCTTGCGGCCCGATCCGATCATCGACTGTGTCGAGTGGTTGGAAGAGCGCCACGGGACCTTCCACAAGATTCTTCTCACTCCCGACGGCACGCCCTTCCGACAGGCGCACGCCGAACGGTTGCTCGAGAAGGAGCGGATCCTCCTCCTTTGCGGACGGTACGAAGGCTTCGACGAACGGATCCGGTCCGTGATGGAGTGGGATGACATCTCGATGGGCGACTTCGTCCTGGCCGGCGGCGAGCTTCCGGCCCTCGCGATCACCGAAGCCTGTGTGCGGTTGATCCCGGGGGTGCTCGGAGACGAGCAGTCGACCGAGGCCGAGTCGTTCCGCCACGGGAAAGGACTCGACTTTCCCCACTACACGCGCCCCCGGGTCTTCCGGGGCCACGCGGTGCCGGAGGTTCTCTTCAGCGGCGATCACGCCGCGATCGAGACCTGGCGCACCCGCGCGGCTCTGGAGCGCACCCGCGAGCGTCGACCTGATCTCCTGAAGCCGAAACCTGCCGAACCGGGCGCTCCCGGGCCGGCCCCTTCCCTCCCAAGCGAACGATGAGCCTGATCGACCAACTCGGACAAGAAATGGGCAAGGACCGCCTCCCCACGGTGCACGTGGGCGACACGGTCCAAGTCCACTACCTCATCAAGGAAGGGGAAAAGGAGCGCGTCCAGATCTTCACGGGCACCGTCCTTGCGATCCAGGGGCGCAACATCGCGAAGAGCATCGTGGTGCGCCGGATCGTGCAAGGGGAAGGCGTCGAACGGATCTTCCCGCTCCACAGCCCTCGCGTGAAGGACGTCGTCATCTCTCGCCGCGGCAAGGTCCGCCAGTCGCGCCTCTACTTCCTGCGCGATCGCGTCGGCAAGCAGACGCGAGTCGAAGAGCTCGTCGGCGAGAAGGTCCGACGGGAACGCCAAGAGGAACGCGACCTGCGCGCGGCAGACGCTGTCGCCGCGGAATCCGCCGACGACTCGCCCGCCGATTCCGAGGCGGAAGCGGTCGAAGTCTGATCCGGCTGCCCCCACCCGGAAACGAGAACCATGATCGAGAACGCCGGTCGACGCATCTTTCTGATCCTCCTGCTAGTCGCCGTGTCGGTCGGCTTGCTCACCCTGCAGGATCGCCCCTTCGAGCTCGGGCTCGACCTCCAGGGGGGCACCCGCCTCGTCTACAGCTTCGACTTCGACGAAGCGCGACAGGGCGGGCAGATCGACGCTCAGGAGAACACGATGGATGTCCTCGGACAGACCATCGACATCATCCGCAACCGCGTCGATCCGACCGGTACGAAGGACGCGGTACTGCGCCAGGAGGGAACGTCACGCATCGTCATCGAGATCCCCGGCAGCCTCGGACTCGGCGCCGGTGAGGACATCCAGACACCATTGGCCGAGCCTCTCGACGACGGCGCCGACACGTTGCGCCTGGCGGGCCAGAACGTCGGTCGCTTCCCCGAGACCGGGGGCTCGATCCTGATCGACGAAGAGGAGATCCACTACCGTCGGCGCGACGGCACGACGCTCTTCGAGCTCGACCGTGGACACACGGGGACGCTCGCGGCCGCGCACACCAAGGACGCCGCGGTCCACCTCGTCTCCGATGACGCCATCCGGCAGGCGATCGAGAACCTCGGAAACCTCGAGTTCGCGATCATCGCCCAGGCGGGAGACTTCTTCGACACGGATACGGACCTGAACCTCGAGAAGGAGCGGCTCGAGACGTGGGTCGCCGCCAACGCCGGCAGCGCGCTGGCCGACTTCAACAAGGTTCCCAACAGCTTGGGTGGTCCCCACACTTCGATTCGCTGGTTCCCCTTCAAGCAGGCGGAGGGCGCACCGGAAACGAGCGAGTTCGAGCGGGCCGCGCCGGTCCTGAACCAGACCGATCCGGACTACCGCTTCACCGGCTCCGACCTTTCGCGCGTCTTCTACAGCCAGGACCGCCTCGGCTACCCGGCCGTCGGCTTCGAGATGAAGGGGCCGCGCCGGGACGACTTCGGGGACTACACCGAAGAGAACGAAGGACGCCAGCTCGCGATCATCCTGAACGAGCAGCTCGAGACCGCTCCGACGATCGAGGCCCGCCTCCCTGGCCAGGGCATCATCCAGGGCCGCTACAAAGCCGAGGAGGTCAAGGAGCTGATCACGGTGTTGCGCTCGGGTTCCCTGCGCATCAAGCCCAAGCTCGAGCACGTCGAGAAGGTCGGCGCGACGCTCGGCTCCGACTACGTGCGGCGCGGCTTTCTGTCAGCCATCGTGGCCATCATCTCCGTGCTCGTCTTCATGGCGATCTACTACCGTCGCCTGGGCCTCATTTCGGCGGTGTCGCTCGCGGTCAGCTTCCTGCTGCTCATGGGCGGGCTGGCCTTCCTGAAGGCGACCCTGACCTTGCCCGGCATCGCCGGCCTCATCCTCACGGTCGGTATGGCGGTGGACGCGAACATCCTGATCTTCGACCGGATCCGGGAGGAGGGCGAGAAGGGCCGCAACGTGAAGCAGGCGGCCAAGACGGGCTTCGAGAAGGCCATGTCCGCCATCCTGGACGCGAACATCACGACCTTCCTCACGGCGGTCATCCTCTACAAGGTCGGCACGGGCCCCGTGCGGGGCTTCGCCGTCACGCTCATGATCGGGATCCTGACCTCGGTCTTCGCCGCCCTCGTCATCACGCGGCTCCTCGTCCACTTCTCACTCGAGCGCGGTGCCCGCGAATTCTCGATGGGCAAGTGGTTGGTCGAGGCCAAGTTCGACTTTCTGAGCAAGGCCAAGGTCGCGATGACCGGTTCGATCATCTTCATCGGCCTGGGGCTGGCGCTCTTCTTCATCACGCCCGACAAGGACAAGCTCGGCATCGACTTCATGGGTGGTGCCGAGGTTCACATCGTCACCGCCGAGCCCCAGGAGATCGACGTCCTGCGCAAGCGCATGTCGGAGATCCCCACGATCGGTGAATCGGCGGAGGTCAAGCCGATCATCGAATCGAAGGACGGCGACCGCTACACCGAGTTCCGGGCCATCTTCAAGTCCGAGGGAAGCGATACAGACGAAACGGAAGAGCTGCAGCGGCGCTTCGAGTCGACGCTCAAGGCCGAACTCGCCGATCTGCTCCTCGAGAATCCGATCCAGGTCAGCCTGTCGGACAAGGGTGCGACCTCCGAGGCCAAGATCGGGCTCCTGTTCCAGAGCGCACACCCCACGGCGGACCTCGAGGACGTTTTGCGGGCAGCCGGCTTCCAGAACCCGACCGTCGAGATCGATGGCAGCCGCAAGAACGCCTACCTCGCCACGGCCGAGACTTCGGCCGGTCGAACGACCGCCGATATCATCCCGGACATCGAGGGCGAGTTTTCGAAGGCCACGGACTCGAACGGGGCCGGTTACGACCTCGCGACCCCCATCCCGTCGAGCTCGATCGTCGGTCCGCAAGTCGTCGGCGAGCTCCAGGACAAGGCCTTCCTCGCCCTGGCGATCAGCCTCTTCGTGATCGTGCTCTACATCCGCGTGCGCTTCGCCGAGTACAGCTATGGTTGGGCTGCCGTCGCCGCCTTGATGCACGACGTGCTCATCACGCTCGGTGTTCTCGTCGCGGCGAATCGCACGGGCCTCATCAACGGCGAAATCTCGCTGCCCATGATCGCGGCATTCCTGACGATCATCGGCTACTCGCTGAACGACACGATCGTCATCTTCGACCGGGTACGGGAGAACCTCCCGCGCATGAAGGCGCCGCTGTCCGAGGTCTTGAACACGTCGATCAACCAGACTCTCTCGCGGACGATCTTGACGTCCATCACGACCCTGATCGCGGTCCTGATCTTGTTCGTCTTCAACTACGGGACGGGCAACGTGCTCGAGAGCTTCTCGTTCGCGATGATCGTCGGCATCATCACCGGCACGTACTCGACGATCTTCATCGCCAACCCGGTGCTCCTCTGGATGGAATCGCGCAAGGGCCGCGGCCACGGTGTCCCGTCGCGCGAGGTCGCGGCGAAGCAGGCCTGAGCCTAGCAGCCCGATAAAGAAGTCATCCGGCGCGCCGGACGCGTCCGGAAAGCCCGTTCGCATCCGAAGCCCTTTGTCGTCGGACTGCTAGCTCCTAGCAGCCTGATGAAAAAGTCATCCGGCGCGCTGCACGCGTCCGGAAAGCCCGGCCGGCACACGAGAGCCTCGCCGAATC
>JAJDEW010000158.1 GCA_029259595.1 Planctomycetota bacterium
GCGGCAGGCCAAGAGCGCCTTGCCGATCTCGGTGCCTCCGAACCAGTAGGGCAGCTGGCGCGGCTTCATGAAGGGCGGCGCGCAGCGGAAGGCGGACACGTCGGTCGTGAGCGGAACCCAGTGCAGGACGGAGTTGCCGAAGAAGGTCAGCCCGAAGGCGTCGCCGTCGCGGTAGTCGAGGAACTCGTTGATCGCCTGCATCGAGGCGTCGTAGCGGTTGCCGTCGCCGAACGAGGCGTTCATGCTGCCGGACACGTCGACGCAGAACTCGATGTTCGTCAGAGCCTTCTTCGAGCGCGGCTCGTCCCAGCGTTGCGGTCCGGCCAGGATCAGGATGGCGACGGCGAAGACCAGGCACGGCATGGATTCGGCCGAGTTCACGAACCCTCCGATCCAGCGTCCGCCGCGACCGCCCTTGGCGTGACGCGTCGCGCCGTGGTCGAAGGGCAGCACCACGCCGCCCCCGCGCTTCATCCACGTCCAGACGAACAGCGCGGCCGGAACCAGGAGCAGGAACAGGACCGGCGGATTGCGGAAGGGCAGGAGCGCATCCATCGCTTCACACCCTCGCTTCCGACGATGTTCCGAGCGCCGGGAGTGCTTCCGCCGCCACGTTGCGGTACGGCTGCAGCAGCACGTCGAGATCGGTGGTCTCCGGGGGATCGGGCCGGTGCAGCCACTCTTCGAGGCGGCGCAGGAGCGGGCCGGCCTCCGGGTGCTCGCGCAGGGTCGCGAGGGCACGCGCGGCGCCCGACGAGCCGAGCGCGAGCCGCTCCCGCCAGAAGGCGATCAGCGTGAGCTCCAGGTCGGCGCGTTCGGCCTGCGACAGCGTTCCGGCGCGCGCGCGCTCGACCAGCGGCTGCAGGCGATCCGCCACGGTCTGGGGACGCGCCGCGGCCGCGGCTTCCTCGTCACTCTTCTTGCCGCTGCGCAGGATCACGACGAGTCCGGCGACCCACGCGACGCAGGCGAGGCCGACGAGCAGCCGATAGCCGCCGACGGACGGGGGCTCGCGCTCGAGCGGCCGGTGCGGTCGAACCTGGCCGGGGGCGAGCACGGAGCGGATCGTCACCGGCAAGGCCGGCAGGTCGGCGGTCGTCGAGCCATCGACGCGACGGACGTAGTCCCGGAGGTCGTAGGTGCCGGGCGCGAGCCCGTAGAACGACAGGTCGTAGCGGAAGGCGTCGCCGTGCGCTCGAACTTCGGCGATGCGAACGATCAGCTCGGTGTCGAGCGTGACGGGCGCGGGCTCGAGCTCGCCGCCGGGCAGGACGAAGTCGCGCAGCCAGGCCGCGGCACCGACGGTGGGGGACACGAGCTCGCTCGTCGCGCTCGTGTCCTGGGGCAGCCGGCCATTCGTGGCGAACCCGGTCGAGACGAACAGCGTGAGACCGGCAAGGAGCGTTCCCACGACCCGCGCGCGCCCGGGTCCAAGGGGCAGCGGGGCTGCGCGGCGGGCAGCGGCCGTCACCGCGCCATCCTCCCGAGCAGGCCGCGCGTCTCGAAGAAGGCGCGTAGGGAGTGAGCGTGCTCACCGTCGGTCCGCAACACCAGTCGGTCGATGCCGCTGCCGCGCAGGCTGCGCGCGACGGCGTCCCCGGGCAGGTGCGCGCGACGGCCATGGGACCAGAACTCCTGTCCGGTCTCGGCCTCGCGCGCCCGCAGAAAGCCCGCGCCGTGGAGCTCGCTCTCGGCCGGATCGACCAGCTGCAGGACCGCGCAGTCGTGCAGCTGCGCCAGACGGCGCAAGGCGGGCAGGCAGGCGGGCTCGTGCAGGTCGGAGAGCACGATGAAGAGCGTGCGTTGCGTGAGGCTCGGCGTGAGCTCGGCGATGCGCTTCGAGAGCAGCGTCTCCTCGTCGTAGCGGAAGTGACGCAGGCGCAGGATCCACTCGAGGACCTGCGGTTTCGACAGGCTCGGGCGCACGTGGATGCGGCGCGTCCCGCCCCCGATGACGCCGACCGGACTGACGCGATCCAGGCAAGCGAGCGCCAGGCCACCGGCCAGCAAGAGCGCCGTCGCGTACTTGCTTCGCTCGCGCGACGAAACGGCCATCGAGGCGGACGTATCGATCAGGAAGTAGACCGGCATCCGCTTGGGTGATTCGTACTCCTTGACGAACACGCGCCCCGTGCGGGCCGTCACGCGCCAGTCGATCGAGCGTACGGAGTCGCCCGGTTCGTAGGGCCGCGACTGGACGTACTCGATGCCGCTGCCGAGGTAGGGCGAATGATCGGTGCCGTAGCTGAGGCTGTCGGCGAGCCGCTTGACCGCGATCTGGAACTGGCGCGTGTCGAGGAAGTCGAGCGCGTCGATCGCGCCCTCCATGGCCGTCCCGTCGCGTCCGCTTCGTCTGTCGAAGACCATCGCAGAGGCCGTCAGGCGCCGGAAACGGATTGCGCGGCGTTCGGCGCCGAAGTGTGGTTCGTGCCTGTCCGCGGCGCGACGTGGGGGATCAGGACCGACGGTGTTGCGCCCATGGTCGCGAGCATCTCCTCGAGCACGTCGTGGCCCGTGAGGCCATCGGCCAGCGCTTCGTACTTGAGTCGCATGCGGTGCAAGACGACGTCCTCGGCCAGCGCGAACAGGTCTTCGGGGACGACGTAGCTACGGCCGTGGACCAGCGCGCGGGCGCGCGACGACTTGATCAGCGAGATGCCGGCGCGCGGGCTGCCGCCCAGCTCGACGGCCGGGTGGTTGCGCGTGCGGTTCACGAGCTCGACCACGTGGGCGATGAACGTCTCGCTGACGTGGACGCCGTTCACGGCCTCCATGGCGGCGACGATCTCCGCGTCGGTGCCGACGGGCTTCGAATCGATCGTGTCGAACTCGGTCTGGACGATGGCGCCCTTCTCCGCGCGGCGCACGCCGAGGCGCGCGTTGCGACGCAGCAGCTCGCGCTCGTCCTCGGGCGAGGGGTAGTCGAGGCGGTGCAGCAGCATGAAGCGGTCCAGCTGGGCCTCCGGCAGCTCGAACGTGCCCGCCTGCTCGACCGGGTTCTGCGTGGCGATCACGAGGAACGGCGCGGGCAGGGTGTAGGTCGTGTTGCCGATCGTGATCTTGCGCTCCTGCATGGCTTCGAGCAGCGCGCTCTGGACCTTCGGTGCCGCGCGGTTGATCTCGTCGGCCAGGAGCAGGTTCGTGAAGATCGGACCCTTGTGCGTGCGGAACTCGTTCGTCCGCCGATCGAGGATCTCCGAGCCCAAGATGTCCGAGGGCAAGAGGTCGATCGTGAACTGCACGCGCGAGAATTCGAGGTCGAGCGCGCGCGACAGGACCGAGGCCAGCAGCGTCTTCGCGACGCCGGGCACCCCCTGTAGCAGGATGTGTCCTCCGGTGAAGAGGCTGATCAAGAGGCGCTCGACGACGACCTCCTGACCGACCACCACCGTGGCGATGCGCTCTCGAATGCGGTTGATGAAGTCCGCCGTCTCCTCGAAGGCGGGCGTCGATGCGTTCGCGGGATCCGTCATGGCGTGGCTGAGTCCGGCTAGAGCAATTTTAAAGGGTGTGCAGGCGGTGGAGGATACAGGATCGGGCCCGCTCCTGCCGCCCGAAGCCCTACCCGCGCATCGGCGAGCGGTTTCGAGACGCCGTCGACGACTTCTTCGTCCCGCATTCCTCCGGGATTCCCATTCGCTAACCTCGCGGGATGCTCCACGTTCCGTTGCTCCTCGCGTTCTTCGTTCCCCTCCAAGAAGAGACCGCCGCGCCGCGACGCCTCTGGTCGGACCGCGCTGGAGCCGACCTGAGCCTTCCCAAGGAGGAGGAAGCCTTCGTCTTCGGCGTCTTCGGCGACCGCACGGGCGGACCGCCCGAGGGCATCCTGATCCTCGAGGAGGCCGTCGCCGACGTGAACCTGTTCGAGCCGGATCTCGTGATGACGGTCGGAGACCTGGTCCAGGGCTATGGCGAAACGCACCAGTGGCTCGAGCAGATGCGGGAGTTCCGGGCGGTGATGGACGGGCTGGCCTGCGCCTGGTTCCCCGTCGCCGGCAACCACGACGTCTACTGGCGCGGGCCGCAGGGGCAGGCGCCACCGCCCGGCGAGCACGAGTCCGACTACGAGGCGCACTTCGGCCCGCTCTGGTACGCCTTCCCCCACAAGAACGCCTGGTTCATCGTGCTGTACACCGACGAGGGCGACCCCGCGACCGGCCGCAAGGACTACCGCGATCCGGCTTGTCAGACGATGAGCCCCGCGCAGTTCGCCTGGCTCGAAGCGACGCTCGCGCGGGCCAAGAACGCGGCGCACGTCTTCGTCTTCCTGCACCACCCGCGCTGGCTCGAGCAGTACGGCGAGGACTGGGAGCGCGTGCATCACTTGCTCGTCGCCGCCGGCAACGTGTCGGCCGTCTTCGCCGGACACATCCACCACATGCGCTACGACGGTCCGCGCGATGGCATCGAGTACCTCACGCTGGCGACCGTCGGCGGCGCACAGGTGGGGGACATCGCCGCGGCCGGCTTCCTGCACGAGTACCACCTCGTCACCGTGCGTCCCGACCACATCGCCGTGGCGACGCTGCCGGTCGGCGCGGTGCTGGATCCGCGCGCGCTGTCCGGCGAGCTGGTCGAGGAGGTGGCGGCCCTCGGGCGCGACTTCCGGCCGACCTTCGGGCGTGTGTTCGCGCTCGGGCCCGAAGGTGACGTCGCGGCCGACGTCGAGGTCAGCTTCGTCAACCCCTCTGTCCATCCGCTGGCGCTCGACGTGCGCCTCGACGCGCGCGACGGGCGCTTTCGAGCGACGCCCGATCACGAGCACGTCACCCTCGAACCCGGTGCGACGACGACGCGTCGTCTGGGGCTGTCGCGCGCGGCGGCGCCGCTGGATGCGGCCTTCGCGTTGCCCGAGCTCGTGGTCGGTGTCGAGGTCCTGCTGGCCGACGGCCGGCTGGCGCTGCCGGAGCGTCGCACCGAGCTCCCGTTCGAACTGAGCGCCTTCCCGGCCTTGCCACGACCGGCGAGCGAGCGCGTTCTCTTCCTCGATGGACGCGACGACGCCGCCGCGCTCGCGCTCGACGTGCCCGACGGTCCGCTGACGCTCGAGTGCTGGCTGCGGGCCGAGGCCTTCGCGAGCCGCCAGGGCGTGGTGACGAAGACCGAGAACTCCGAGTTCGGCCTGTTCGCGCCCGATGGACGGCTCGAGTGGTACGTGCACCTCGACGGCACCTACGCGATCGCGGGCACGACCGAGCCCGTTCTGACGCCCGGCACGTGGCACCACGTCGCCGGCGTCTTCGACGGTCGCGAGGCGCGGCTCTACGTCGACGGCGAGCCCGTCGCCACGCTGGCCTGCGCGGGCGTGCGGACGAAGAACGCGCTCCCGCTGCTCGTCGGTGCGGACGTCAGCGGCTCGGGCGGTGTCTCGTCGCCGCTCGCCGGGGAGCTGGACGAGCTGCGGCTCACGACGCGCGCCGTCTACCTCGCGCCCTTCCGGCCCGCGCGCCGGCTCGAGGCCGACGCGGACACGCTCGTACTCTTGCACATGGACGGCGCCGCCGGTCCCTGGATCCGCGACGCCTCGGGCGGCGAGCGCCACCCGACGCTGCGAGGCGGTGCGAGCATCCGGCCGGCGCGGCTGGACGGCGAACGGGCGGCCGACGTCGACGGACGCTGAGCAACGCGTGTCGTCCCCGGCAGTCCGATGGGAAGATGCTTCGGACGCGTGCAGCGCGCCGCATGACTGTCTCAGCGGGCTGTCACGCGAAGGACGTGCAGCACGCTACCTCGCTCGGGGCGGGGGGAGGGCAAGCGGCAGCAGGAACTCGCGTCGCTCCCCGGCCGCGAGCTCGAGCGTGCGGACGACCTCGGGCCACGCGTCACGACCCCCGTACGCGGCGCATTGGTTCGTGAGCGAGACGAGGCCGGCCGGGACGTCGGGCACCTCGGCGCGCCCGTCCTTCGAGCGGTAGACGACCGCCATCCACGCGGCGTTGCCTTCGCGCTGCTGCCAGGTCAGGACGAGCTTCGGCTCGGGGTCGTTCTCGAACTGGTCCTGACCCGCGATGCCGTCGATCACGAGTGTCCCCGTGGGAAGGTCGACGTCGAGGACGTTCGGGCCGGGGCCGAGCTCGCCCTCGAGCGTGAAAGTCGCGTTGACGCGCGGGTTGCGCGGCGCGAAGACGGACACGGAGAGCGGGCCTGTTTCCTCGCGCGTGAGCCGGAAGCTGCCACCGCGGCCGAGCTCGCGCCGCTTCGCGCCGTCCTGGATCCACCAGCCGATGGGGGTGCGGCCCGAGAACGTGAGACGACCGTCGAGCTGGACGAAGGCCGCCGCGCGCTCCGGGAGGCTCAGGACGAAGCGGGTCACGCCACCGTTCGCGACGTGCAGGTCGGGGGGGCGCTCGGCCGAGGAACGGCGGACAGGCTCGGAAGCGGGGCCTGGAACCGACAGGTCGAGCTGCCAGGGTCCCGCCGTCATGTGTTCGAAGCGAAAGGAGCCCTTGTGATCCGTGGCCGCGCGCGCTTCGTGCCCGTCTCCGCACGAAGCCACGACGGTGAGCCCGTTCAGGTTGCGGCCGTCGGGCGCCACGACCAGGCCGTCGATCGTCCCGCCCGTTTCCAGCGCGAGCTCGGTCCACGTGCCGGTCCCGCCGCCCGGGAGACTCACGCTGGCCGAGCGCGCGAAACCGAACCCGCTCGCGTGCACGTGCAGCACCGAGCGCGAGGACGCGGCATACGAACGCGGGAAGCGGAACGTGCCGTCCGCGAGCGTGCGCGTGGAGGCGACCAGCTCGCCGATCGCAGGCTCGAGTCCGTCGGGAGCTCGGCGGAGTGACGTGTGCAGGTGCACGTCGGCACCGACCAGTTCGCGTCCGTTCGCGGTCACGCGTCCGAGCAGGCCCGTGCTCGGCGTGAGCCGGACTTCGAGCAAGGGCGGCAGCTCGTCGGCGAGCAGGCTATTCGTCTCCGACACGTCGTACCCGGGTGCGCGCGCGTACAGGCTGAAGCGCCCCTCCGGCGCCGCGAGCACGAGCGGGCCCGGTTCGCGGCCCGAGACGCGCGCCGAGCTCCACCGCTCGCCGTCGCGCTGGGTCCAGGCTTCGACGTCGCGCACGGCCGCTCCCTGGTCGTCGAGCACCCGCACCTGGAACGGACGTGTGCTCGGCTCGCGCAAGAGCAGCTCGTCCGGACCGGGTCGCAGCGACCGCAGCTCGAGACGCGCGCCGCTCCCAAAGAGCGCCGAGAGGCGGTGCGAGCTGTGCGGCTCGGTGACGAACACGAACCGACCGTCCGGGTCGGGCACGCCGCGCGCAACGATGACGGAGCCCGTGCTGTCCAGGAGCCGGACAAGGGCGCCGCTCGCGGGCTGGCCGTCGGCGGCGAGCACGCGTCCGTGGATCCGTTGTTCGTCGTCGGCGCGCTCGAGCACGAGATCGGGGAGGTCGCGCACCTCGCCGACCTCGACCTGGAAGGCCGCGCTGACGGCGTACAGCGTGTCGGCACCGCGCGCGGCGACCGAGCCGAAGCCGACGGGCACGCCGACGAGTTCGTAGTCGCCCTCCGCGTCCGTCGTGACCGGGAACGAGCGCTGCTCTCCCGGCGCGCTGCCGAGCTCGCCGGCCGGTCGCCAGTCCGTGGCGGGCGCGACCAGGCCGACCTCGGCCAGCGCGCGGGGGCCGTCGGGGTCCAGCACGCGACCGCGCACCGTCGCGCCGGCCTCGAGCTCGAAGCGTCCCAGGAAGACCTCGGTGGGGAGCCGCTCCTCCGCCAGGCGCTGTTCGCCGAAGACCGCGGCGTGGCGCGGACTCGCGATGGACCAGACGAGGGTCGCACCGGGCTCCAGCTCGGAGGCGGCGACGGCGAGCCGAACCTCGCCGTCCGGACCCGTGCGGCCCTTCCAGCGCGCCGGCGCGTAACCCCGCGCGAGCTCGAAGAGCGCGAGTTCGACCCCCGCCTGCGAGCGTCCCGCCGGGTCCACGGCGACCGCGCGAAACACGATTTCGGGCGCGGTGTCTCCCAGGGCGAGAGGAGCGACGAGCGGCGCGACCGTCTCCCGCCTTGCGAGCGCGGGCTCCTGCGTGTCCGCGCGCGCCGTCGACGAGGCGACCAGAGGCTCGCTGCGTGCGCGCTGCTCGGCCCCGAGGACGGTGCCCGGTCGCTCGACATTCCGGCGCCGCCCATCCTGGCGCCCGGCCAGCGCGAGCACGCCGAGCGCGATCAGGAGAACGACGAGCAGCAAGCGGGAGTTCATGACAGGGAAGGCATGGAGGGCCCCATGGAGTCTACGGGACCCGCGGAATCCGGCCTCCGTGGCAACGCGAATCACGCCTAACAGCCTGATGAAAAAGTCATCCGGCGCGCTGCACGCGTCCGGAAAGTCCGGCCGGCACACGAAAGCCTCGCCGAATCTACCGATTCGCCTGCGTTCTCGCGCACCCGCCGGGCCTCCCGGTCACATGCATCGCATCCGAAGCACTTTTCCATCAGGCTGCCAAGGGGAAGCCCGTCACCCCGGGTTGCGACACCCGGGTCACGGATCGCCCTGCGGTGCTCTCCGCCGCGCACGCATCCGAGCACGCGTGCGCGCCGCACGAACGGGACCGGAGCTCGCGCGGGCCGTCGGGGCGTTCCGGGCGCGCGGGGTTTTCCCGGCGGAATCTCGTGCCGCTGCGTGCCTCGGACGACAGCATGGAGCGCGTCGCGCCGCGCGCGGACGTTCAAGCACCCCGTCGGACACCCCATGAAAGCCCTCCACCTGTCGTTTTCCGTGCTCGTGCTCCTCGTCCTCGGTGCGTGCGTCGCGGCGCGTCCGGAGGCGCGCGCGCGCTCGAACGCCGCGCCGTCGTTCCAGAAGCAGCGCGAAGGCGGGCCGCCCGTGTGGCAAGGGGAGACCGGCGACGCGGACGAGGACCGTGTGCACGTCGAGTGGGTCCGCCGCGTGCGATCGTCCGAAGAGGACGACTGGATCGAGCCCTGGCCTTACGTCGTGCAAGGCATGATCGGCTTGACCGACGTGACCTCGTCCGTGGTCGAGCTGTCCGATCCCGCCGACGTCATCCTCGACGAGGGCTTCGAGACCTTGCCGATGGTGGGCGGGGCCTGGCAGGTGACCGCCTGGGAGCCGGGCTTCGACCTGGGCTTCGAGGCCGGCGCCACGCTGAGCTACGAGCGCGATCGCGGGCGCGTCTCCGTCGGCAG
>JAJDEW010000159.1 GCA_029259595.1 Planctomycetota bacterium
TGGTACGCAACCCGCGGGCCGTGCTGTCCGTTGGTCGCGGGCCGACACCTCCTTCGGACGCGGCGCAAACTCCGTCGTGCGCTTGTGCCTGTTTTCGCGGCGTCGCCGCGAAACGACACGTCACGGAGCCTGCGGCTCCGAGGCTACGGACCGCCTGCGGCGGCCCTTCGCAGCCAGGGTCGTCGACCGTTGTCCCATCCTCTCGCACCGCTTCCACACGACAGGCGTCAGCCAAGGTCTTGAAGCCCACCTCGAGGACGGTGGTTGCGGAGCGAAGGGCCGCCGCAGGCGGGCCTGCGCGCAGCCTCGGAGCCGAAGGCTCCGTGACGTGCCGTTTCGCGGCGCCAGCCGCGAAATCAGGCACAGGCGCACGACGGAGTGTGCGCCGCGTCTTAAGGGGGTGTCGGCCTGCGAATGTAGGACGGCTCGGCCCTCGGGTTGCGTCCCGCGCTGGAGGAACCGTCTCGCTCTCGCCAGATCCGTTCACCGCGCGCAGCGCTGCGCGCGAAGCGCGCGAGTCCGTCGAACTCGGCCCGGTCCCCGTCGGCGGAAACGAATTGGGAGCTCTCCTGGACGCCTCGCTCGCTTCGCTCGCCATCGGCTCGCGCTGTGCAATGGGGGCGGACAACCAGAACGATCGCTCCCGCGAGGAGCGCAACCCGAGGGCCGAGCCATCCGATATTCGCGGGCCGACACCTCCTTAGGACGCGGCGCGCACTCCGTCGCGCGCCTGTGCCTGATTTCGCGGCTGGCGCCGCGAAACGGCACGAGCACGGAGCCTTCGGCTCCGAGGCTACGGCCCGCCTGCGGCGGCCCTTCGCTCCGCACCCACCGTCATCGATTGGGGCTTCAAGACCTTGGTTGACGCCTGCCGTGTGGAAGCGGTGCGACAACGGTCTGCGACCCTGGCTGCGAAGGCCCGCCTGCGGCGGCCCTTCGCTCCGTAACCCCTCGACGCTATCCTGGCCCGCCATGAAGACTCAGTTCCATGCGCTCGGTTCCTTCGTTCTGGCCGTCGCTCTCGTCTCGGGCCCACGCGACGATTGGCCGATGTGGCGGGGGCCGGAGGGGACGGGGGTTGCTCGGGGGCAGGCGCCCGAGACGTGGGGGGTGGATCAAAACCTCGTGTGGGAGCTCGAGGTGCCGGGGCGGGGGTGTTCGACGCCGATCGTGCTCGACGGGCGGATCTATCTGACGACGGCGGTGCCGGTCGGGAGCGAGGTCGAGAACGAGGGCGAGTCCGAATTCCATGGCGGCGGCGGGACGCAGCAGGTGCACTCGTTCGAGCTGCACTGCATCGAACTCGCGAGCGGCAAGACGCTCTGGAAGAGAGTCGCGACGAAGGCGGTGCCGCACGAGGGCTTCCACAAGAACTATGGAAGCCACGCGTCGGCTTCGGCGGTGACGGATGGAGCCCACGTCTTCGTGAACTTCGGCTCGCGCGGAGTCTTTGCCTATGACCTGGCGGGCGAGCTCGCCTGGAAGAAGGACCTGCAGAAGCTGACGATGCGGCGGCAGTTCGGGGAAGGCGTCGCGCCGGTCGTCCATGGTGACGCGCTGATCGTCAACAACGACCACGAGGGCGATTCGTTCCTGGTCGTCCTGGACAAGGCGACCGGGGCCGAGCGTTGGCGTGTGGCGCGGGACGAGCCCTCGACCTGGGCCACGCCGCTCGTGACGGTGGTCGGTGCGACGACGCAGGTCGTGACGAGCGGGACGAACAAGGTTCGGGCCTACGATCTGGCGGACGGGAAGTTGCTGTGGGAGTGCGGGGGCCTCGGGCTCAACGCGATTCCCAATCCGCTGCGCTTCGGCGACACGATCCTGGCGATGACCGGGTATCGCGATCCGCGCGTGATGGCGATCGCGTTGGGCAAGAGCGGGGACTTGACCGGAACGGACGCCGTCCTGTGGGAGAACACGAAGGGCACGTCCTACACGCCCTCGCCCGTGCTCTACGACGGGATCTTCTACTGCCTGACCGATCGGGGGTTCCTGTCGGCTTTCGACGCGGCTTCGGGTGAGGCGCTGTACCTCGAGGAGCGCCTGCCGCGCGGGCTGCAGTACAAGGCTTCACCGCTCGCGCTCGACGGCAAGCTCTACCTGCAGTCGGAGGAAGGCGACGTCGTCGTCGTGGGCCTGGGGCCGAAGCTCGAGGTGCAGGCCACGATTCCGAGCTTGAACGCGGACGAGATGTTCCTCGCGTCGCCCGTCTTCGTCGACGGACGACTCTTGCTGCGTAGCGTCGGCCACCTGTACTGCATCGGTTCGCCGGAGGCGAATTGACCATGCTCGGCTGGATCGTGCTCTGTGCCGTCGCGGCGACATGTCCCGGGGATGACGAGGGCTGGACGCGCTTTCGCGGACCCAACGGTTCGGGCGTGGCGCGGGTGACGGGCTTGCCGGAGGCCCTCGATCCGGCGACGAATCTGGTCTGGCGCGTGCCGCTGGCGCGCGGCTTCTCGTCGCCGGTCCTGTTCGCCGATCGCATCTATCTGACCGCGGAGGAAGGAGACGAGCTCGTGACCCTGTCCTTGTCGCAGGTCGATGGCCGGACGCTGTGGAAGCGTGTGGCGCCGCGGCCGCGCCGGGAGAAGCTCGATGGGCGCAATGATCCGGCCTCGCCCTCGGCGGCGGTCGACGCGGACGTCGTAATCGTGTTCTTCCCCGAGTTCGGCCTGCTGGCCTACGACCACGCCGGGACCGAGCTGTGGCGTCGCGAGCTGGGGCCCTTCGACAACGTCTACGGCATGGGCGCGTCGCCGATCCTGGCGGGGAAGGCGGCGTATCTGGCCTGCGACCAGCAGACGGGATCGTTCCTGCTCGCGGTCGACAAGCGCACCGGCGCGACCCTGTGGCGGGCCGAGCGGCCGGAGGCGAAGAGCGGGCACTGCACACCGATCGTGCACGCGGAGGAGCTGCTCTTGCCCGGCTCGTTCTACCTCGATGCCTACGACCTGGCGACGGGTGTGCGCCGCTGGCGGCGTTCGGGCTTGTCGTTCGAGATGAAGTCGGTGCCGGTGATCACGGGTGGGCTCGTGCTGGTCAACGGCTACGGCTCGCCGATGAACGACCCGGGCAACCAGATCGAGGTCGAGTCCTTCGAGGCGGTCGTCGCGGCCCGCGACGCGGACGGCGACGGGGCGATCGCGAAGGACGAGATGCCGGCCACGCGCGCCGCGGCCTGGTTCGACTTCGTCGACCTTGGCAGCGACGGGCGGCTCGATGCGCGCGATTGGAGCTATCTGTCGGACGCGCTGGCGTCGCAGAACGGACTCCTGGCCTTTCGCCTCGACGGTGGGGCGGAGGAAAGCGAGGCCCTCGCCTGGTCGTACCGGCGCTCGATCCCGCAGCTGCCTTCGCCGGTCGTCCTCGACGACGTGCTCTACCTCTTGAACGACGGCGGTGGCCTCCTGCTCACCTTCCGACCCGCGACGGGCGAGCTGCTCGAGCGGGGTCGCGTCGCGGAGGCGATCGATACCTACTACGCTTCGCCGGTCGCTGGCGACGGCAAGGTGTACCTCGCGAGCGAGCACGGCTCGCTCGTCGTTCTGCCGGCTGGCGGTTCGTTCGAGCCGCTGTCGGTCGTCGAGCTGGACGAAAACGTCTACGCGACTCCGGCCCTGGCACAGGGACGCGTCTTCGTGCGCTCGGTCGAGGCGCTCTATGCCTTCGGCGCGCCGGAGCCGAAGGCGCCGAAGGCCGACGAGCGCTAGGAGCCCACCGATACAAGTCCTGCGGCGCCGTGACGTCGTCCTCCGTTGCGGTACGACGGCCGGAGGCCGAGCCCTGGCCTCCGAAGCACTTGTTCAACGGACTCCTGGACCACACGGGCCAGGCGGCGTGCTCCTCGAATCGGGCGAATCGCGCGAATGGACGGTCATGGCCGCGGGGCGGTGCGCCCACGCGCGTGGTGTATCGCGTGAGTCAAGACCGTATCGAACAGGTCAAGGCCGCAGGCAAAGGGACCTGGCGGGATTCGGACCGCCGCCGGGAGCGAGTATGATCTCCGCTCCCTGCGCCCGACCCCGCCCGAATCCTCCGCCTCGAACCGGGCCGCGCCTGCCCCACGGGCCGCGGTCCCCCCGCACGAGCGCATCCGTCGCTCGGCCATCGGCCCATGAAACGATCGTACTGGAGCTCGCTCTTCCTCGTCGCGCTCGCCGCCCAGGCGGCGAGCTCCGTGCACGCCACGACCCAGGCGAAGGCGGCCGTGACCACGCCGGCCGGGGAAGGCCTCACCGGCTGGCTGAACTGGCGCGGTCCCGCGCAGAACGGAAG
>JAJDEW010000160.1 GCA_029259595.1 Planctomycetota bacterium
GTGAGGGGTCTCGGCGTCGGCGCGGGCCGCGGTGCGCCAGCCTCGCGTGCGACGCAAACGCGCATGGTCGAGGCGATGCACGGTCTCGACGAGGAACCGCAGAGCGCCCGCTTCTGGAGGAGCAGCGCTCCATGTGCAGACTTCAGCGTCGCGCTTTAGCTCTCCGATGCCGTGCTCCGCCGCAGCGTTGTGTTGAGGCGTGCGTGGTTGGTTCTTTAGGTGCACGACGCCGTGTTCTGCGCACCACGCGTCGATCACCTTGCCCACGTACACGCTCGCGTTGTCGGACACGAGCACCAGCGGAGGTCCGTCGCGGGCTTGCACGGCGCTGCGCAAGAGCGCTCGCACCTCTTCCGCGTTCGCCTTCGGCCCCACCGACAGAGCCAGCGTGCGCGTCGACGCGACCTCCCGCACGACCTCGGCCTCGACGCCGCGTCCTCGTTCGTCCCGGCCGAGATGCGTCGCGTCGATCGCCCACATCGTGTCGCGCGTCAGGACCTCGATGCTCTGGCGGAGTTCGAGGCGCAGCGCACGCTGCTCGGCTCTGTGTTCGGCCTTGAGCTCGTGCAGCATCCCGCGTACCTGCCACAGGGACACGCGTGCTCCCAAGGCTCGCTGGATCGGGCCTTCGCCGCACGTCCTGCCCTGCCGGTCCAGCTCGGCGCGGACCTGGACCCGGATCTCGTCGAGCTCCTCCTGCCGAGCGGGCGGCCGGCCCACGCGTGTCGTCGCGTCCGGGTCGGCCGCCCTGCAGGGTCTCAGCGTTCGCTCACTCTGCCCGAGCGCCGCCACTCCCGCGTGCTGGGCGGACGGCTCCGAAGCTTCAGGTCAATTCGGAGCACTTCGGGCCACTGCAGGCGGGCGAGGCCTCTAGACTCGGGCCCGCTGACTCGCGGCCCTCCCCTCCTCCCCCGATTCTCACGATGCACCACGTCCTGCGCTTCCTCGCCCTCCCGCTGGCGCTGACCCTCAGCGCCTCCCCCGCCGCCGCTCAAGTCGTGACGCGCGGAGCCGGTGCGAGCCTGGACGCCGCCGTCGCCGCGCCGCACTTCGGGCTGGCGACGACGGTTCCCGCGCGGAACGTGACCGCTGCGCCGCGGACGACGGCCATCCGGTTGCGCTTCACGCAGGCGCTCGACCCCGCGACCGTCACGCCGCGGAGCGTGCACGTCTTCGGGCGCTGGAGCGGCGTCGCGAACGGAACGACGAGCTTCGCCGCGGGCGGGACCGAGCTCGTCTTCCAGCCGACGAACCCCTTCAGCGCAGGCGAGCAGGTCACCGTCTTCGTCTCGCGCGCCGTGCGCGACGCGCAGGGGCACGGTCTCGGTCGCGGCTATTCATTCCAGTTTTGGGTCGACTCGCGCGCGAGCTCGTCCACCTTCACGCAAGCCGCCGTGCTGACCCCGGGCTTCACGCCCTACGGAGCCTACGGCGGCGACCTCGATCACGACGGCGACCTCGACCTGTCGATCCCGAACGAGGACTCCTCCGACGTCTCGGTCTTCCTGAACGATGGCTCGGGCAGCTTCGGCCCGGCCGTCGCCTACCCCGTCGGCTTCCACTGTTCGTCGAACGAGGGCGCCGACTTCGATCACGACGGGCACACCGACCTCGTGGTGGCGAACATCCTGGACGACGACATGTCGGTCCTGATCGGGCGCGGGGACGGGACCTTCGAGCCCCAGGTGCGGCACGCGACCGGAAACGGACCGCGCGGCGTGACGGTGCTGGACGCCGACGGCGACGGTTGGATCGACATCGCGACGGCCAACCGCTCGACGGGCGACGTCAGCACGTTCGCGAACCGACGCGACGGGACGTTCGATCCGGAGGTGCGCATCCAGGCCGGGGTCTCGAACGAGACGGGCCTCACCGCCGTCGACATGAACGACGACGACCTGCTCGACCTCGTCGTCATCGGCTACGGCTCGAACTCCGCCCGCATCCTGCTCGGTGACGGTCGCGGTGGCTTCCACCTCGGCGGCGTGTTCCCGGTCGGACCGAATCCCTGGATGGTCGTCGCCGGTGACGTGAACGGGGACGGGCACAACGACATCGCCGCGGCCCTCTCGAGCGGTTCCGCGGCCAGCATCTGCCTCGGCGATGGCTCCGGCGGGCTGCTCGCGCCGACGTTCTACGCCGCCGGGACCTTCCCGATCGCGCTCGATCTCGGCGACCTGAACGGCGACGGCCTGCTCGACCTCACGATCAGCGCCTTCGGCAGCGGCGACTTCAGCCTGTGGTTCAACCAGGGCAACGGAACGATGGGCGCTCCGCAGACGCTGGGCGCGACCCAGGCCGCGAGCTGCACGGTGCTGCACGACTTCGACGGCGACGGCGACGTCGACATCACGGCGATCGACGAGCTTTCCCACGAGGTCTTCCTGTTCCGCCAAGACGGCTGAGGCCTGCGAAGCCCCCTACGTTACCCGAGTCCGAGTGCCCGCTCGTGCGCGGCCTAGTCGGCGAAGCGCAGCGTCTGCGGGAGACCGTCGTCCGCCACGGTGAACTCGAAGGCGCGCTCGGTCTGGTTCGGTCGCACCCACACGGCGGCGTAGGCGCCCGGCGCGAGCTGCCAGTGCGTCCGGCCCTCCGTGAGCACGCCGAGGTCGCTGTTGCGCACTTCGTCGTAGGAGACGAGCGTGGCCTCGATGCGCGGATCGAGCGGCCACCCGTCGGCATCGACGAGCACGACGAGGCCTGCGGCCGGCGCTCCGCCCGCGTCGGTGATCTCGATCGTGACCGAGGACGTGACCGGGATCCGGACGACGAGCTCGTCCCCGAGCTCCGCCAGGGCGACCTGCACGAGCGGAGGTGCGTTCGCTCGACCGGGAGCCACCAGGAGCCGGCTCTGCGGGCCGACCGGGACCCCGCTGAGAACGAAGCGTCCGGTCGCGTCCGTCCGCGCGTGCGGAGCCAGCTCGCTCTTCGGCGGGAGGAGTGCGCCGTCCAGCGTCGCGAGGCAGACCAACGCTCCCTCGAGGCCCCGGCCCGCGGCGTCCACGACGCGTCCGACGAGGTCCGCACCGCGCATGAGCACGACCTCGCGCGCGCGACCGTCGGCGAGATCGGTCAGCCGAGCCGGTACGAAGCCCGGCGCGCTGACGACGGCCTCCAGTCGACTCTCGGAGTCGACCGGAAAGCCGAAGCGCCCCTCGCCGCGATCGGCGTCGTTCACCTCGTCGAAGCGCCCGGTCTCCGCGTCGAACAGGTGCACTTCGAAGGCGCGCACGGGCACGCCGGCGGTGTCGACGACGCGACCGGACAGGTGCGCGCGCGCGAAGAGCGAGAAGTCCAGGCCTTGCTCCTCCGGCAACGCGTCGAGCCGTTCGGGGCGGGCGGTCCACGGGTCGCCGGCGCGCAGGATCGGAAAGACCTCCAGCAGGGTCGCCGTGACCGGCACGCTCACGACGTAGCGCCCGGCGGCGTCGGCCGTGCCCAGGAAGAGATCCCCACGCTCGCCGCCCGACATGTCCCAGGCTCCGACCGTGAGACCGGCGACGGGCTCGCCGTCCGCGTCCAGGAGCCGGCCCCCGACGGTGGCGAGTCGCGCCGCGAGCTCGACCGTCACCTCGCGCGTCGCTCCCGCGGGCGGCACGAGTTCGAGCTCGGCCGTCACGTAGCCCTGCTTGCGGAAGCTGACCGAGAGCGGCTCGTAGCTCGTGCGCAGCCCTGCGAGCACGAAGCGCCCGGCGGCATCGGTCCGGGTCGCGTGGTGGATCGCGTCCTTCATGCCTTTGACGCGTGAGAGCTCGAAGAAGCCCGTGTGCGGCTGCTTGAAGTCGCCCCAGGACACGGACACACGCACGTCGGGCACGGCCGTTCCGTCGCTCGTGACGACGGTTCCGACGACGCGCCCGGGAGCCGGCAGCCGCACGTCGAGCCGGGCTGCGACGCCCGCCGCGATGGACACCGCCACGAGCTCCTCGCCGTCGGTGTGGAACGCGCCGGAGCCGTCGGGGCACAACACGACCGCCCAGTAGTCGGCGGCGCTCAGCCCGCGCAGGCGGTAGTGGCCCGTCGCGTCGGTCTCGACGCCGTTCTCCGGGAAGTAGAAGGGAGCGAGGCGGTGCACGAGGCGCACCGGGTTCAAGAACACGCGCGCACCGACGGCCGGCGTCCCGTCCGCAAGGACGACGCGGCCCTCGAGCGAGCCCTCCGGCGCGAGCTCGATCCGCAAGGCCTCGCCTCCCGGCCGCGGCGCGGTCTCGAGCAGCGCGCTCGCAAAGCCGACCGCGCTGACGACGACCTGATACAGCCCGCGCTCGACGCCGGGCAGGCGTGCGCGTCCCGTCGCGTCGCTGACCGCCGCGACACTCCGGAACTGCGTGCCCTCCGTCGTCGAGACCGAGATCGAGCGCCGATCGCCGCTGATGAACAGGACGCGCGCGCCTTCGACCGGCAGCGCCGTGTGCGCGGCGACGACGTCGACCTCCTGAACGAAGCCCGGCAAGAGCTCGATGCGGTGCTCGTTGGCGCCCGGACGGATCCGCCCTTCGCCGCTGAGCCAAGGCACCCGCTCGGCCGCGCGGACGGAGAGCGTGTAGTCGTCCTCGTCGAGGCCCTCGAAGCGGAAGGTCCCGGCGGCATCGGTCCGGGTGACGTGTCGGCCCGACGGGACGATCAAGCTCGAGAACAACGTGACCTCGACGCCCTCGAGCGCGAGCCCGCTCTCGGATGCGACCACGGTTCCGCCGACGAAGGGCGCGTCGACCGCCGCGGGCGACGCCGCGACGTCCACGTCGGCCTCCATCCGCGACGCGCGTACGACGCCGACCTTCGCGTGCTCGAGCGCGGGCGCGATCTCCACCACCTCGGCGGCCCCGGCCCGCGCGAGCGGCTCCGGCTTCGAGGCCGTGTGCACGGCCGCGTCGTCCGGCAACAGCGCGTAGCCCGCGGCGAGGACGAGACCGAGGCACACGACCACGCCGAGCTTCGCACTCGTGAGCACGGCGAGGACTCCCCCGCCCGCGGCAGGCGCCAAACGGACTGTACGCTCGAGCGGTGGCGCGAAGGCCAAGAGCTCCGCTCGCCATCGTGCCCCGCGCTCGCGCTCGACGCGTTCGCGCAGGATCTGGCGCGCACGGGCCAAGCGCTGGCGCACGCGCGGCGCCGGCTCACCGCTGCGGCGGGCGAGCTCGGCGGCGGAGAGCCCCTCGTAGTAGCGACCGACCAGCGCCGAACGGAAGGGCTCCTCGAGCCCTCCCACCGCCGACGCCAGGGCGCGCGCGAGCTCGCGGCGCTCGGGCGCATCGTCCTCGGCCGTACGCGGCGCCTCGCGCGCCACCGTCTCCTCCCGCAGCCCGCGCGCGCGCTCGCTACGCCCGCGCTCCCGCCATACGTTGCGCAGCACCGTCGCCAACCACGAGCGTCCCGGCTCCTCCGCCAGGGGCGTGCGCGGCGCCCGCAGGACCCGCAGCCAGGTCTCCTGGACCAGGTCGTCGGCGCGTTCCTGATCCGCCACCAGGCTGCGCGCGAGGGAGCGGACCCAGCCGGCATGGGCGCGCAGCTCGTCCTCCGAGACGTTCGAGACGGTTTCCTTCATGGCACACCCCCTGATGCACTCGCGCCCGCGGGTGTGAGCCGATTCTGGCAGAAACCGCGACGGTCCGGGGTCCGCTGGAAGCCGCCTCGGAAGCCAGGGCGTCGGAGGACCCTCCCGAAGACTTCTGGCCCGCGTCCATTCCTAGAGCGTGGGACCGTTCTCGCGCCCGCAGGCGACCCTGGCCGGGTCACGGATGCGGGCTAACCGCCGGATACGGCCTGGAGGATCGTCACGACGTCCCCCTCCGCCAGCGGGACGTCGAGCGAGGGGAGCCAGCGCGTGCTGGTCTGGTTGTGGAAGCAGAGCACGTGCTCGCGAAAGGAGCCGGCCTCGTCGAAGAGGTGGCCGCGCAGCCCGGGCCAGCGCTCGATCAGCTGCTCGAGTGCCGCGGCCAGGGATTCGGCTTCGACGGTCAAGCGGCGCTCGTCGCCGACGACGATCGAGAGCACGCTCGGGAGCTGGACGGTGACGCGTGCCACGGTCACGCCTCGGCGAAGGCCTCGACGCAGAGGATGCGCGGGAAGGCGGCGGGCAGCCGCTGCCAGCTGGCTCCGACGTCGTTCGACCAGAACAGGTTGCCGCCGGTCGTCCCCACGTAGACGCCGGCCGGATCGCAGGTGTCGACGGCCATCGCCTGGCGCAGGACGGTCTCGTAGAAGGGCTCGTCGGGCAGCCCGTTCGCGAGCGGCGCCCACGAGTCCCCGCCGTCCTTCGAATGGAAGACGCGCAGCTTGCCGTCCTTCGGGATGCGGTACTCGTCGCTCTCGAGCGGAAAGGCGAAGAGCGTCCGCGTGCGCGGTTCGAAGACGATCGGGAAGCCGAAGCCCGACGGGAGGCCGTTCTCGATCCGTTCCCAGCGCTCGCCGCCGTCCTGCGTCCGGAACATGCCACGGTGATCCTGGCGCCAGATCGTGTTGTGGTCCGTGGGGTCCTGGACCAGCGCGTGCACGCAGTAGCCGATCTCCGGGTGCTCGTCGTCGGGGATGACCTGCGGCACGCCCGCGTTCTTCGAGTTCCACGTCGCTCCGCCGTCGTCCGAGCGGAACACGCCGACCGCCGAAATCCCCACCCACAGGCGCCGGCCGCCGTCCCCCGCGAGCAGGCTGTGTGCACACAGGCCCCCGAAGCCGGGGAACCACTTCTTGCGGCTCTCTTGAGCGGTCAGCCCGCGGACCTGCGTCCAGGTCTCACCGTGGTCGGGGCTCTCGAAGAGGCCGGCTTCGTCGACGCCGGCGTAGAGCCGGGCCCCGACGTCGACGAGCTTCCAGATCTGGTTCAGCTTGAAGCCGCTCCCCGCGTCGTAGGCCGGCCCGGTCTCAACCTGCCGCCAGTCCACGAAGTTCGTGCTGCGGTGGACCGCACACCCGTAGACGTCGCTCGCGGTCGCGAGCACGTAACCGCCCGCGCCGTCCGGGCCGACGCTGGTGGCCTTCCAGCCCTTCATCAGCGGGCCTTCGACCTTCCAGCTCGTCCGCGCGCGGTCCGCACGAACGAGAAAGGTTCCCTTAATCGTTCCGACGACGACGGTGACTGCGCTCATGAAAGGACTCTCTCAGCGGGCTGCTCGGGCCATATGGGCCGCGTGACGGTTCGGCGCTCGGGCCGTACCACGTCGTTCGAGGCCGGCCTGCGGACGTCGCCGGGAAAGTGCGAGAAAGCGCGCCGGCCGCCTGACGCCGCCCGACGCCCCGTGGGGCGCAGGCGGCCGTGTCGCGTTCTCAAAGGTCGGCGTTCGGGTCCAAGGGCGTGCGCAGCCGCTCCAGGAAGGCCACGAGGTCGAGCTGGTCGCCGGTCGGGAAGGCCTGGAAGGCCTGGAAGGCCGCGGCGGCCGCGGCCGCCTCCCCACCGTGGGCCAGGATCGCTTCGCGGATCGTGAGCGCGCGTCCGTCGTGCATGTAGGGCGCCGTATCGGCCAGCCCCCAGAGTCGCGCGGTCACGAACCAGGGGTCGAGCGCCCCGCCGGTCGACTCCTCGAGCGCCGCCCCCATGTGATGGCGCTTGAGGTCCGAGAAGAGCGCGATGCGCAGGCCTCCCGCGCCGTTCGTGTTGAAGCCCGCCGCTCCGCCCAGCAGCTCGACCTCGCGAAACACGTTCGCGTCGGGATCGGTCTCGACCTCCGGAAAGGCGATCGGGAGCAGGGTCGTGTCCGTCTCGAGCACGGGCAGGTGGCAGGTCGCACAACCCGCATCCTGGAAGCGTTGCAGGCCGCGCATCGAGCTTGACGAGGCAGGCTGCACACGCGGCTTCTCCGTCAGGACGGCGAACACGTGCAGGGCCGAAAGCTCGCCCGGGAGGATCTCGTTGAAGACACCGTCCCCGTCGGCGTCGATGTCGATGCCGGGATCCGGTACACCGTCGCCATCGAGATCGTCGGTCAGCTCGGCGGGCTCGATGCCGTGGTGAAAGGGCATCGCTCCGAGCGCGAAGCGGCGCACGGTCGCGTTGTCGCCCTTGCGCCCGAAGGGACGGACGACGAGGTCGGGATCGAGTCCCACGATCCCGGACGTGTCGAACTCGTCGAGAACGTCGTCGTAGAGGAGCTTTCCGAAGTTGACGCCCTTCGTCACGAGCACGACGGAGGTCCCCGGATTCGCCTCGGCCTGGGCCTTGAGGGCTTGGAGCTCGCGCGTCATCTCCTTGGCCAGGAGCTCGACGCCACCGCTCCCGAAGAGAAACGGCGGGTTGATCAGGCGCCCGTCGAAGAAGGCGAAGCCGTTGGCCGCCCCGTCGTCGACGTCGAGCTCGCGCGTTCCGGGCATCGCGCTGGCGGCCATGCCTCCGTGGCCCCCGACCGCGAACGTCGGGGGAATGGAGCGCGTCGAGAGCATGCCGTGGCACTCGACACAAGTCTGGGAATCGAGCCCGTTCACGCGCAGGACTCGACCGTTGCCGCCGAGCGTCGGCCGCCCGCCGGGGCTCGTGGTGTCGGCGGGATCGACCGGACCGTCGCCGAAGCCGTCGAGCGCATTGAACGGGGTCGAGAAGACCCGGCGCCCCTCGCGCCGCAGCTCGAGGAGCGACAGCAGGAGCACGTCGTCCTGCTCGAGGCGTGGACCGAGGGCGGGGACGTCCCCCGTCGGCCGCAGGGACGGCCCGGCCCCGTGCGCGCGGCCGAGGTCGTCGGAGACGAGATCCAGCAAGACATCCGCTTGGGCGACGGGTGGACCTGCGACGAACGTGAAGACGAAGAGACCGAGAGACGTGCCGATCATGGAGGAACTCCCTTCCTTGAATTCCGGTGGGTCGAGCTCGATCCGCCTCCCCCGGTACGTCTCGAGAGGATCGTGTTCGGCTCTTCCGACGCGCTGTACACGGGCGGGGTTCCGAACGGATCGCGATCCGTGTGGTCCCCGGGTGTCGAAGTCTTTGGGAGAGCCCCACTTCCGTGCTGAACCCGGACGGCTGACGTCGGCGCCGCTCCCACTGGCCGGACCTCCCTACTGTGCGGTCAGCCAGGGTGCCAGATGCCGCAGCTCGTCCTCGCACTCCTGCGGGGAGGCGCAGACGCGGGCGACCTCGAAGCGCAGGAGCTCGGCCAGGCGCCGGCGGGCCTTCCAGAGGCGACGGCGCTCGGGGGAGCCGCCTTCCAGGCGTTCGCGCAGGGTCTCGTAGTGCCCGGGCGCCACCGAGCGCAAACGCACCAGGGCCTGCTCGAGCAGCGCGTGGGCGAAGAGGCGGTCGAACTCGACGTCCGCGGGGGCCTCGGGCTCGAGCTCGCCCAGCGCCTTGTCGGCGCGGCCTCCGCCCTTTTTCAGGCGATCGAAGACGACGCGCCGGGAGATGACGGACAGGAGTTGGCGGAAGCGTCCGCGGCGGGGATCGGCCTTGGCGAGGACGTCGCCGCGCAGGATCCGCACGAAGACGTCCTGGCAGAGGTCCTCCGCTTCCGCTTCCCCGAACCCGTACGCGCGGACGTAGGCCAGAACGGGCGTGCGGTAGGTCGTCGCGAAGCGCTCGAGCGCGGCCGGGTCCGACTCGCCGGCCTGCTGGATCGCGGTCCAGTGCGTGGTGGGGAACACGGAACCAGTCTACGGGCCGGGCGCGAGCGTGTCGGCAGGACGCGGCCGGATTCGAGGCTACCCCAGGTGGGATGAGCAGGCGCGGCGCCCGTGCTACCGTGGTTTCCGGAGCGATGCGGAATGAGCCGTAGAGACGAAGCGCGGACAAGTCCAGGCCGGGACGACGGCCCGGCGGAGCTCGCCCGCAAGGCGATCGAATCCGGCTTGCTCGGGCGCGACCTGCTCGAGCTCGATGCCCCCTTGGCTCCCGAGCACTACGACTTGCAGCTGCGCATCGGGCGCGGCGGTAGCGGCGAGGTCTGGTTGGCGCAGGACCGCCTCCTCGAGCGTCCGGTCGCGCTCAAGTTCTTGAAGGACACCGGCGGTTCGATCCTCGAACGCTTCCGGCGCGAGGCACGCTTCACCGCGCGTCTGCAATCGCCTTCGATCGTTCGGATCTACGCCATGGAGGAGTTCGAAGGCCGGCCGTTCATCGCGATGGAATACGTCGACGGTGGCAACCTGGCCGAGTGCGAGCTGGACGCCGTGCGCCTGGCGAGAATCGCCCGGGACGTCGGGCGCGCCCTGGGCGAGGCGCACGGGCTGGGGATCGTGCATCGTGACATCAAGCCCGAGAACATCCTGATCGACCGCAACGGTGCGGCGCGGGTCACCGACTTCGGTATCGCCCGCGACCTGTTCGGAACGGATGCGTCGCTCAGCCGCGAGGGGCAGATCATGGGCACGCCGGCCTTCATGTCTCCCGAACAAGCGCGCGGGGAGGTGAACGCCATCGATGCACGTAGCGACGTCTACTCGCTCGGCGCCTCCGTGTACTACAAGTTGACCGGGCGTCAGCCCTTCGCCGGGGACAACATCGTCGAGGTCCTGCACGCGGTGATGCACGCCGAGCTCGTCCCGCCGCGCGTCTTCGCACCGGACGCGCCGCGCGCGCTCGAGGAACTGGTCATGCGCTGCATGCGCCGGGACAAGAGCGAACGCTTCCGTTCGATGGGCGAGCTGTGCGCCGCGCTCGAGCGCTTCCTCGAGAGCCCGGCCGAGCAGACCGGCGGGGCCTGGTTCCAGCGACTCGTTCGTCGCGTGGCGCCCAACGCGCCGGCGCCGACGACGGCCGAGCGCGCTCCGGAGCCTTATCTGACCCTGGGCATGGAGGTCGCGCGCGAGCTGGCGGCTTGGGACGCGAACCTCTTCCGCCTGTCGCGCAACCTGCACGCGCACCTTCCGCGCCTCGACGACGTCATCGGCCGCCTCGAGGCCTTTCTCGCGGGCGAACCGGGCGCCGCCTGGGCGCGTTTCTATCTCGGCTCGGCGCTGGCGCGGCGCGGGCGACACGAGGAAGCGCGCGATCAGCTCGAACGCGCCGTCGACCGCGTCGGGGATCCGGGTGGGGCCTACTTCGAGCTGGGCCGCGCCTACCTCGCGCTGCACCAGGCGCACCGGCGCGCGGCGCAGGAACATCTGAGCCGAGCCGGCGGAGAGCGGGACATGGCCCGCGCGCGTGAAGACCTCGGTCGCGCCGTCGCCGCCTTGCGGGAGGCGCGCCGCTATCGCGGCGAGCTCGAGTCCTGGCAGACCGACCTCGGTGGTGTGGTCGCCCACCTGTTCGAGGAGCGCTACGGCGAGGCGATCAAGAGCGCGGACCGCATCCTGGCCGGGGATCCGGATGCCGAGGAGATCTGGAAGCTCCGCGGAGACGCGCTCTTCTTGTCCGGAGGCGAGCCCTTCGAGAGCTACGCGCGCGCGTTGGAGATCCGCCGCAGCTTCCACGAGGCCGCCTACGCCGCCGCCGCGGCCTGGCTCGCGCGCGGATCACCACAGCACGCGCTCCCCGCGATCGAGCGTTGCCTCACGATCCACCCGGAGTCCATCGACGCCCTGGTGTTGGGCGCGCGCGTGGTGACGGCCGCGCAGAACGCTGGCGTCGCTCCCGGGGCGCTCGATGCCGGTGAGCTGCTCGCGCGTGCCCGACGGCTGGACCCCGAGCACTACGAAGCCCACCTGTTCGCGGCCGAGCTCTTGCTGGCACGCCCGCTCGAGGACGAAAGCGCGACCGGCGAGGCGGTCGCCGTCCTCACGAGCGCGCGCGCGCTACGCGGCTGCCAGAATCGCGTGAACCTGCGCCTGGCCGAAACGCGTCTACGCCGAGCACGCCAGACTCTGGCGCGCGACGGCGACCCGACGGAGGACCTGGACTTCGTGCTCTCGATGCGCGGCACGGCTCCCTTGACCGTGCCCGATCCCGGCCCGTGGGTCGACATCATCCGGGCCGCCGAGGAGCTCGCAGCCCGTCGCTCCGGGTGACGCGCGTCAGGCCACGAAGCGCGCGATCGTCTCGGCCAACAGCGAGCGGTCGACCGGCTTGCCGAGGTAGGCGTCCATGCCCGCCGCGAGCCCGCGCTGGCGGTCTTCGTCGGCGCTGTTCGCCGTCACGGCGATGATCGGGGTCCGACGCTCGCCGCGCGACTCGAGCGCGCGGATCTGCCGCGTCGCCTCGAGGCCGTCCATCTCGGGCATCTGGATGTCCATCAACACGCAAAGGTAGGCGCCGGTCTCGAAGGCCGCGACGGCCGCCCGACCGTCGGCGGCGATCTGGCAGGCGTAGCCGAGTCGCTCGACCCAGGCCGCCATCAGGCGTTGGTTCACGGGATTGTCCTCGGCCACGAGGATGCAGCGCTCCGTCGGCCCGTCCGCGCGCACGCCGGACGCCATCGCCGTCGAGTCGGACGTGGCGCGGGGCGGGTCGACTCCACAGACGCGCGACCACTCCCCTGGATCGAGCGGCGCGGCCAGGACCAAGGCGGCGCCCGGAACAGCGGCCGCCTCCACGGTGCCGGAAGCGTCCAGGCCGACGAAGCGTGGGCGGCGCTGCTCGGGAACGAGGCGCGCGAGCTCGTCGAAGACGGCGCGGCCGGCGTGCTTCAGGTCGGCCAGGACGAGCGCGAAGGTTCCGCGCGCGAGCGCGCCCGCGGCTTCTTCGGCATCGAAGGCCACCTCGCACGCGCGCTCGACCCCGACCAACGCCTCCGCGGTCGCACGCGCCGCTTCGAGATCGGGCACCAGCAGGAGGACGCGCGCCGTCTCGTCGACCGCCTCGGAGGCGTCCGGTTGGAACGGGACGGTGAAGCCGAACGAGCTTCCGCCGCCCGCGCGGCTCTCCACGCTCAGGCGACCGCCCATCGCCTCGCAGAGACCCTTGGCGATCGCGAGGCCCAGCCCCGCGCCTCCGAAGCGACGCGCATGCGTGCCGTCGGTCTGGACGAAGGGCTCGAACACGTCTGCGAGGCGCTCCGGCGCGACGCCGATCCCGGTGTCGCTCACGCGGAACTCGAGCTCGTGCGCGGCCGAGACGTCGAGCTCGAGGACGACGCGCCCCTTCGCAGTGAATTTGAGGGCGTTGTCGAGCAAGCGGTCCAGCACGCGCATCACACGGCCTTCGTCATAACGGGCGCGCCAGGGAACGCGCGTCCGGACGAGGGCTGCGAACGAAAGTCCCTTCGCCCGACCACGGGCGCGAAAGCGCGCGAGGAGTGCGTCGACCGTGGCGCGTGGCGACCGCACGTCGAGCGGGGGTTCGTCCGCGCCCGCCTCCAGGTCCGAGTATTCGAGAATGCCGTCGATGATCGAAAGGAGCCCGGCCGCGGAGTCCTCGACGGTCTCCGCGAATTCGCGCTGGGTCCCGCGGAGCTTGGTCTCCTTGAGCAGGTCCGTCATGCCGAGGATGCCGTTCAGCGGAGTCCGGAGCTCGTGGCTCATCGTCGCGAGGAACTCGCTCTTCGCGCGACTCGCGACCTGCGCGCGACGGGTCTGTTCTTGCAGCTGCGACCGGGAGAGGGACAGGTCCCGGTTCTTCGCCTGCAATTCGTCGGCATACGTCTCCAGGCCGTGCTTGTAGTTCGCTTCGAGCCTGGCGAAGGTCAGGAGCACCAGTCCGAGCACGAGCGCACTCCCGAACCAAACCCACTGAACGCGGGTCTTCAAGGCCAGGCTGCGGCCGAACAAGGTGCCGAAGGGCTTCGCCAAGGTCACGGTCAGCTCGGGCGCACCCGTGAGCGACGGGAAGTGCAGGAGCGTGCTGCGCAAGACCATGCGCTCGTCGTCCCCTTCGGCGCTCCGACCGCTCCTCAGCGTGAAGTCACCGCTCGCATCCGACAACAGGACCCACCCCGCCTGGGATGCAGCCGCCGTCTCGGCGGGCAACAGGGCGGCTCGGTCGACCTCGGCTCGCAGGTAGCCGATGCGCTCGACCTCGTCGAAGCTCCACTCGATGGGCACGGCAACGGACACCGCTTTCTCCGCGAAACTCCAGCGTCCACGCAAGCCTTCGAAGGGTGAGAACGGACTCGCCGCGGGCCGTTCCAGGCGCTCGACGACGGTCGAAGTGACGAGCTTCCCCGCCGCATCGAAGCAATCGATCTCCAGCAAAGCCGACGAGCTGTCGCGCGCGCTCTTCAACGACGAGGCGACCTCGTTGTCGAGGTCCTCGTCGAGGACTCCCAGCATGACCGGCTGGGCAGCGACCGCCTCCAAGTCGTGCATGGCTTCGGCGAGATGGCGACCGACCGCGCGCTCGACGTTCAGGAGCTCGGCGGCGAACTGCTCTTCGGCCTTCTCTTCGAGCGTCTCGACGCTGCGATAGACGATCTGACCGGCGACCAGGAAGACGCCGCACACGAAGACGCACAGCCCCAACAGATAGCGATGCCGGGAACGCCGCCGTTCGTGCGACTCCAACGCCGGGGGCGGCTCCTGCGGGGCGGCCGACATCGGCTCAGAACGTGAAGGAGGCCTGCAGCACGACGGTGTTCGTCCGCTCGTTCAGGTCCCCCGCCGGTGCGTCGATGTCCGTACGCTCGTAGTGCAGGGTCAGCGCCAACCATTCGGCCGCGTCGTAGCGGACGCCGAGGACGCGCGTGCGCGTGTCCTCCGGGACCTCCCAGAAGAGCTCGTCGTCGTCGCGCCGGAGCCCGTCGAGACGAACGTAGGGGGTCCAGAGCCCGCAGGAGCGAGCGGCCTGGACGTACCAGCCACTGGAGTTCGTCTCGGTCGAGCCGTCGTCGTGCTCCAGGTCGAAGAACTCGGCCATGACCTCCCAGTTGCCGCGCTGGTAGACCGCGAACGCGTTGAGGATCAGCTCGTCGAGCTCACCGTGCAGATTGCCGTCGCCCGGGTCGTCGTTGGGGGGGATCTCGTCGAAGTAGGCTCCCCCACCGAGGCGCAGGCCCCGGACACAGGACGGCTCGACCGCGAGCGACACGTTGATCGCCTTCGGGTCGTTGGCGTCCTCCTTGACTTGCGGCTTTTCCGGCGTGGGCCCGCGACCGTTGGCGATCTCGACCGTGTAGCCGTAACTCGCGGCCTCGGTGAAGAGGCTCCCGTGAAAGACCAGGCCCACGTTGTGAATCGGGAGGAGTCCGCTGTCGTCCTCGAAGTCCAGGACCTCGGGCCGGTCGATGCTGACCTGCAACCATTCACCGTGGTGGTAGCGCGAGTTCCAGTAGCCCAACCCGGTCAGGAAACGCCCCATCTGGACCTGGAAGGCGTCGCTGAAGCGGTAGTTCACGAGGAGTCGTTCGATCTCTGTGACGTTCTCGCCGTCGTCGTTCTCCTCGAACGTGACCTCGGACAGGATGGTCGCCCGTTCACCGATCCGAGCCGTGAAGAGCAGGTCGAGCACCTCGATGCTGAAGCCGTTCTCGCGCTCGGTCCCGTCCTTCGAGATGGAGCGCTCGACCTCGAACTCGGAATGGCCGAAGCCGTGCAGCGAGAAGTCGGTGAGCGGTCGATCGGAGCTGGCCTCGAGCCGTTCGAGGCGCCGTAGAATCGAGTCCTGCTCCGTCTCGTCCGGTCGTGCTCCCTCGTCACGCCGCGCGGCGGGTCGAACGAACGAGGCTTCTTCGATGGAGGACGGTTCCTTCTCGAGCGCCAGGATCTCGCCGGCGAACGACAGGGGATAACCGTCCTGTCCGGGTAGCAGGCCGTCGACCGCGAGGACCCTCGCACCGAAGCGCTCCGTTGGGCTCTTCGCGGGAACGACGGCGACGCCGCCCTTCGTCCGCCCGACGATCTGCAAGGCCACGGTCGCGGACGGCACCGACATCGGCAGGTCGACGATCCGGTTCTGGTAGACGAGCTGTAGCCAGTAGCGTCGCAGCTGCAGGTCGTTCATCCCGTAGACCTTCTGCAGCAGCATCGACTTCTCGTCCGTGCCGGCGCGCGGCAGCAGGAGCTCGATCGTCCGCCCCGTCGGCCACTCCCGCATCTCGGAACGGAAGATGCGACGCAGCCGCTCCGAGGAGATCGCCGTCATCGGGTTGTCCTGGTGGACGACGACCGCGTACTCGAAGGGTGCGGCTTCGAGGTCGGCGGGGGACTGCGCGAGAAGCAGGGGAAGGAGCAGGGCGGGGATCGACATGAGCCTGCCAGGGGTGGGCGGGAACGTCCGAGAAGGGAAGCCTTCGCTTCTTCGGTCGCATCCCCGCCTTCCTTGAGATGCGCAGGAGCGTGCCGCTTCCCCTCTACGAAGGTGCATTCACGCCGTGGCCCCCGGACCGCCGGCCAAAGCGCGTAGCGTCAGTTCTGCTCGACGAGCGCGCCCGCCTCGTAGCGCCCCGTGCGTTCGTGATTCAGCGTTCCGTCGTCGTTCCACGCCGTCCAGAACCCGCCGATCTCACCGTCGACGTAGGCGCCTTCCGCCATCTTCAGTCCGTTCTCGTGGTAGGTCGTCCAGAGCCCCGTGCCCTGACCCGAGGCGTAGGCGCCCTCCATCATCACGGATCCGTTTTCGTGCCAGAAAAGCCAGCTCCCGTCGCGTTCGCCGTTCACGAAGCTTCCCTGCGCCATCATCTGACCGTTCGCGTACCACCACGCCCACGGGCCGTCTTCCTCGTCGTGTCGGTACGCACCGAGCTCGTGCTTGGTGCCGTTGTCGTGCCAGGCCTGCCAAGGACCGTGCAGTCGCCAGCCTCCCGTGCCGTCCGGGATGCGATGGGCGAAAAACTCCACGGCACCGTTCGGATAGTGGCCGATCGCCACGAGGTCCTCGAAGACTTCGTTCGGATAGTCGGACGCCTCGCTCGATCCGGACTCGCGCCGTTTGGCGGGCTGCGCGGCGACGGGAATGGCAGCGGCGGCGTTCGTCGCCGGGACGGGCTGACGCAGTCGCGCTTCGAGCTCGCCTCGCCGACCTCGAGCGGCATCCCGCCGGGATCCGGAGTGCGACCCTTGTTCCGGGACGCTGGCCAGCCTGGTCGGGAGCGTGTTGCTGCGCTGCCGCTGCGCTACGGCCAGCCCCGTGCTCTGCGGCGCCAGCGGCTCCCCGCGCGGCAGCGCTTGCGAGGTGAGTCCGAAATGAAGCAAGGCAAGGCCCGAGCCGAGGCCGACCAGGGCGAGCCCGATGCGAAGGAGGGCGGTCATCTGCGTTCGAGGGCCTCAACGCACGCTCGCGGCTTCGGTTCAGCACCTCGGCCCTGCTCGTGCTAGTTTCTTGCCCATGAGCCTCGACGTGCACTCCGCGCAACCCGACCTGCGCGCCGTTCTGGACAACATCGAAGCGGTGATCCTCGGCAAGCACGAAGCCGTCATGCTGTGCCTCGTCGGGCTCCTGTCCGAGGGGCACGTCCTGCTCGAGGACGTCCCGGGCACCGGGAAGACGACGCTCGCGCGCGCACTCGCACGCTCGCTCGACGTCGACTTCCGACGCGTCCAGTTCACGTCGGACCTCCTACCCGCCGACGTCGTGGGCGTCTCCGTGTATTCCGCCAGCCAGGAGACCTTCGTCTTCCAGCCCGGCCCGATCTTCGGCAACGTCGTGCTCGCCGACGAGTTGAACCGCACGACCCCACGGACGCAGTCCGCCTTGCTCGAGTGCATGGCGGAGAGACGTGTGTCCGTCGAAGGCGTGACGCGCGACCTTCCGCGCCCGTTCCTCGTCATCGCGACACAGAACCCGCTCGAATTCGAGGGCACCTATCCCCTGCCCGAGTCCCAGCTGGACCGCTTCCTGCTGCGCGTCCGCCTGGGCTATCCCGATCGCGCGGCCGAGCACGAGGTGTTGCGTACGCGCATGCAGCGCGACCCGCTCGAGGCGCTCGCACCGGTCCTCTCGCGCAAGAAGCTGCTCGAGGCGATCCAGAGGACCAAGGAGGTGCGCGTCGACGATGCGCTGTTCGGCTATGTGCTCGACTTCCTGGCGGCGACGCGCGAGGACGGTCGGCTCGTGATCGGCGCGAGCCCGCGTGCCGGGCTCGGGTGGGTCCGTGCCGCGCGCGCGCTCGCCGTTCTCGAAGGCCGCGACTTCTGCATCCCCGACGACTTCAAGCGCTTGGCGCTGCCCGTCGTGGCGCACCGCGTCGTGGCCGTCGACGAGCTCGACGATCGCCAGCGGGCGGCGGAGGTCGTGTTGCAGGACATCCTGGACGCTCTGCACGTGCCGGAATGAGCACGCGGACCGGCGCCATCCCGTTCGCTCCGGTCGAGCTCTCGCTCTCCTGGACCGGCGCCGGGCGAGCCGTCGCCCTCGTCGCGGGTGCGGCCCTCGTGTTGAGCTGGGTCGGAACCGGCATCGCGGGCTTCCTCGCCGCCCTGTGCACCTCGCTCCTCGTCCTGTCCGCCCTCTCGGCCCGCCGCCGCATCGCCGGCCTGCGCCTGCTCCCACCCCCGCCGGCGCGGGCGCACGCCGGCTCGCTGGCCGAGCTGCGGCCGCGGCTCGAGAACGTGGGCGCAGCGGCACTGCACGCCGTCTTCCTCTCGGTCGGCGCGCGCGTGCGGACGAACGCCCAGGACGAAGGTTTCGTCGAAGAGCTCGAGTTCGGCGCCCGCAGAGCCGTCGCGCTGCGCACGCGCTTCGCCGAGCGCGGACGCCACGACACGCTGGTCTTTCTCGCGCGCTCGTCCTTTCCGTTCGGTCTGTTCGAAGCCCGCGCGCGCTTCGACGTGCCCGTGGACCTGGTCGTCTACCCGCGCTTGCGTCCCTTCCGAGAGCGGACCTCGGGGTGGCGTGCGCGCTTTCCGCGCACTCCGCTCGCGATCGGCCCCGCGCGCGGCGACGAGGAGTTCTACGGCGTCCGCGACTGGCGCGTGGGAGAAGAGCTGCGGCGCGTGCATTGGCGCCTGTCGGCTCACCGCGGCCGCGCGATCCTGCGGCTCTTCCGCGCGCCCCCCGAGCAACCGCCCGAGCTCGTGCTCGAGACCGACGTCCCGGGACCGGCCGTTCGACGCTCCGTCGAGTTCGAGCGCGCGGTCGGCATCACCGCCACGCTCGCGAAGCGGATCCTCTCCCACGGCAACGCGCTGGCGTTCACGCTCCGAGGCCCGGGCGGCACCGTTCACCGACGCCTGCGCGGTCGTGCCGGGTTGTGCACGGCCTGGAGCCTCCTGGCGAGCGTCCGGCCCGAGTTCGTCGACGAGCCGGCGGGCTCGGCGGACAGAAGCGTTCGAGAGCCCGACGAACACGCCTCGGAGCCGGGCAGGCGCGGACGTCGCCGCACCCACGGTCGGAAAGCGGCCCACGCCGGGCTGACGGTGCGGGTCGGCGCGCAGCCGAGGCACGTGCGCGCCGGCGATGGCGTTCGCCTCATCGACGTCACCTCGCCCGCGATGATCGAGGCCAGCGCGTGAACGTCCCCGCCCGGCTCGCCGTCGCCGTCTCCGCGCTCCTGGGACTCGTCGCCTTCCTTCGGATCGCCGTGGCGCTCGCACCGGTGACAAGCTCGCCCCTCTTCGTCGGCGTGAGCGCCAGCCTCTTGTTCGTCTCGCCGAGCGTGCTCTTTCCGCTCGCGCGCCTGTTGCGCCGCAGGCTCGCACGGATTCCACGCGCAGCCGCCTTCGCCTCCCTCCTGCCCGCGGCCCAGTTGCTCTTCGCGCTGGGTCTCTCCGGAGAGACCGGGGCGCTCTGGACCGCCGTCCTCCTGGGCGTCACGCAAGCCAACCTCTTCGCTTTCCGACACCGCCCGGTACCGGCCGTGGCCTGCGCCGTGATCACGCCGCTCGCGTGCCTCACCGGGATCGCGCTCGTCCCGGCGCCGAGCTGGATCATCCAGCTCGGCCTGGCGCTGCTCGCCACCGGCTCGGCGGCGGCCTGGATCCAGCTCGAAGCGGCGCGTACACGCGCGGGAGTACAGCGTGCGACGACGCGCGCTGGGCGCTTCGCCTTCGTCACCCTGGCGCTCTCGCTCGTCGTGCTGGTCCTGCTTCCGCCCGCCTACTGGGCCGTCGTCTCGCTGCCGACTCCCCTCGTCGAGATCGTGACCGGCGGACGACGCGCCGGCGGCCCGCTCGACTCCGGTGCGATCGCGGTCGAGACCGGTTCCGAACGGCGGGACGAGAGCTTCACGCGCTTCTTCCCGAACGAGGTCAAGGGCGGCGGGACGGTGACGCGCTACCGCGAAGAGCGCGTGATGGAAGTGCGCGCGCTCGATCCGCGGGGCGGCAACGCCGGTGACGTCGGGCCGCTCTACATGCGCGCGGTCGCGCTCGAGGTCCTGACGGAAACGGGCGTCCAGCGCGCCGCTTCTCCACGCTCGCGCATCCTCGCCGACGCGACCGACGAGCAACCGGGCGACGGCTGGACGACGATCGATGGCCCGCCGACCGAAGCAGGGTCGCTGATCCTGGATGTCGCCCTGCAGGAGACGCGAGCCGGCGACGAAGCGATCCTCTTCGCACCCGAGCGGCGTGCGGCCATCTCGCTCGCCAGCGTTCGCATCGGCCACGGCGAGGTGCTGGCGCTCGACGAGGCTCCGGAGGACGATCGCTGGCTGCGCTACCGGGTACGCATCGGCGAGGTGCGCGGCGGCATCGTCTTCGCGGGCCTGGGCGAGGCCGATCGATCCAACCCGCGGCTCCTCGACCTGCCGCCCCGCGGGGCGGAGCTGGACGGGATCGTCACCCTGGCCAGGGAGCTCACGGGCGGCGCGGACTCCGATCGCGAGCGGGTGCGGCGCGTGCTCGATCACCTCGCGACCTTCGAATACTCGCTGTCCGAGCGGGACTTCCCCGGCCTCGCCGGCATCGTGCGCTTTCTCGAGCGTCGTTCCGGCCACTGCACGCGCTTCGCGACGGCCGCCACCTTCCTGCTGCGCGCCGCCGGCGTCCCCGCCCGCGTGGCGACGGGCTTTCTGGCCTCGACCTGGGACGCGGACGAAGAGCGCTATGTCGTCACGACCGACCGCGGCCACGCCTGGATCGAAGTGCCCTTCCGGCTCGAAGGCAGGACCGAGTGGATCACCTTCGATCCGACGCCCGGCGAATCGCTGGAGGCCGCGCTCTCGGCGGCCCGGCGGCTGCCCCAGGACGGACTGGCGTCGTGGCTCGGGCAGGTCGCCCACGATCTGACGCGCTTCGCGGCCTCCGGCGGCGACGCCTTCTTTCTCGAGGACCTCGTGACGACCATGGGAGAGGCGCCGCAGGCGCTCCTCTCGACGGTTCGCCGCTACCCGCTCGAATCCGGAATCCTCTTCGGGGTCTTGGCCCTCCTGCTCGCGCGCCGCAGAATTCGAGGGCGAAGGAGAGCGGGCGAGCCGGTGCGCGGCTCCGACTCGCGGTTAGAATCCACCTACGCCGCCCTCCTGCACGCTCTGTCCCGGCTCGGGTACCGCAAAGCACCCGCGCAGACCCCCCTCGAGTTCGCGATCGAAGTGCAGTCGCGGGGCGGTGAAGCTTTGAACCCCGTTCGGGCCGTGATCGAGCTCGTCTATCGCGAACGATTCGGCGGGATCGCTCCCACGCCTGCCGAACTCGCCTCGATCGACGCTTTCCTGCGGCACCTTCGCTCCACCTGATCCACACCCTCGTGATGTTCGCCGTCCTCGCGCTGGCCTCCATGGCCCTTCTGGCTTCGACCTGCCAGGACGCTCCGATCGAGGAGAGGGCGCAGAACGTGGCCCCGGCTCGAAAGCGCGTCCTCTTCCTGGCCGGCGAGGACCAGAACGGTGCGGCCTACAGCCTGCGGCGCTTCGCGCGGGCGCTCGAGCTCGGACCGTTCGAGACGACGTTTGTGGCGTCGACGGATCGGACGGAGCTGCCGGGTCTCGAGGCTCTGGAACAGGCGGATCTCGTCGTCTTGTTCCTGCGCCATCGCATGCCGGACGAAACCGGCTTCCGCCAGGTGCTCGACTACGTGCAGGACGGCAAGCCGCTGGTCGCCTTGCGCACGTCGACGCAGGCGTTTTTCTACCCGGAGGAGTCGTCGCGCGCGCGCTGGAACGACGACTTCGGCGCCATGGTCCTGGGCGCGGTCTGGCGCTTCGACTACGGCCCGGAATCGAGCACGGCGGTCAAGCTCACGGGCTCCAAGCGCGACCATCCCATCCTCCGCGGTGTCGCGGAGGATTTCGAAGTCGCTTCGCCGCTCTATCACGTTCTGCCGCTCTCGAAGGGTTGTCGGATCCTGGCGATGGGCACGTCACGCGGTCCGGGGCCGATTCCCGACCTGGCCCGGGCCGAGAACCCGGTGGCCTGGACGCTGAATCGCGGCAGCTCGCGCGTCTTCTACACGTCGCTCGGCCATATCGACGACTTCGAGGTCCCCGCGTTCCGGCGGATGCTCGCGAACGCCGTCTACTGGGCGCTCGAACTCGACGTTCCGGACACGATCCGGGGTATCGACACCGGTCCGACCTGGTCCCTCTCGGACACCGGTGTCGTCGAGAGCATCGAGGACAACCGGATTCACCTGCGCAACGGCCTGCGCGGTAAGACCCTGCGGCTCGCCGACCCCTCCGAGGCTGAGAACCTGCGGCCGTTCGTCGGCACGGGCGTGCGGCTCGATTACCTCAGCTTCGAGGACGGTGGTTCGCCCGAGGTCGGCGGAGTGCGCCCGACGGTGTTGATCGAGAAGACCGAGGTCCCGGCGCTGCGCCTCGTCGTGCTCCCCAAGAACCGGCGTCTGGAGTTCGGCGAGCGGCTCGCCGTCAGCGGGACGCTCATGAACCGTTCCGCGGCGCCCGTGACGCTGGCGCACGACGAACCCGTGCTGCTGGCCTTCCTCCTGCGCCAAGAGGACGGCCTGCGAGTCGCGCTGACGACCGAGCCGGGCCGCGACGACCGGCTCGGCGTCCACCTCGATGGCGTGACGCTGCAACCCTTCGAAGCGCTCGAGCTCGAGTTCGAATTCGAGAACCTCCTCCAACCGGGACGCTACTCGCTTCGGGCGGAAGGGCCCGCCGACCACGGGATCCGGGCCCCCTTCCGCCCCACCGAGATCGAGGTCTTGTCCGCGAACCCGGAGCAGGCGCGCCGCACCTTGCTCGAACGCATGCAGGGCGAGACCGAGGCGGGACGCCGTGCGATCGCCTGGGTGCTGTGGAAGGACTACGCGAGCGACACGGGACTCGAGCGTCTCTCGCAGGAGCTGATCCGCGCACCCGAGGCCGACCTCGCGCGCTTCATCATCCGCTGCGACGGCCCCGGCACGACGACCGCCATCATGGAGGCGGGCCACACGCTCGACGATGTCGAGGGGATCCTGGAATGGTGCGAGGTGCTCGGGTCCTCGCCGAACCGCCAGAGGCTCTTCCGTCTGATGCTGCAGAGCCCGCGTCTCGTCCGGCACCGCCGGATCCGCGTCTCGGTCCAAGAGGTGGTCGCGCGTTGGTTGGTCGAACGCGTCTTCCTCGACGCCGACCTCCGCCAACCCTCGAGTCCGGCCGAACGACGTGCCTTCGTCGACGCGGTGCGTGAGCTGATCTCGCGCCAACCCGAGGCCCTCGCCGCCGCCGATACGCACCCGGTCGAGCCCGAGGACTTCGATCGCGAGTTGCGCGAGGACCTGTTCGGGATCCTGAATCTGCGCTGAGCGCAGCGTCTTCCTCAGGGATTGCGCGGCAGCGCGCTCGGCGCCTCGGCCACGGCCCAGGCGAGCGTCGCGATCGCCACGGTCCCGAGCTCGAGCTCGCGCGGGTGCACCCGGTCCAGCGTATCGGCCGCCGTGTGATGCAGGTCGAAGTAACGCTGGGGATCGGGCAGGTACCCGACCAGGACCACACCATCCGGGCCCATGGGCGAGATGTCCGCGCCGCCCCCGCCCGGCAGCACCCGATCGGCACCGAAGGCCGCCAGCGGGGCGACCGCTGCGCGCAGGGCGGAGAGCGCCGCCGCATTCGCGTTCGTCGTGAAGCCGCGCGGTGTGTAGGCCCCACGATCGGACTCGATCGCGAGCACGTGCTGCCCCATCTCGTCGGCATGCTGCTCGCGGTAGGCGCGACCGCCGGCCAGGCCGTTCTCCTCGTTCATGAAGAAGACGACGCGCAGCGTGCGCCGCGGACGCAGCTCGAGTTCCTTCAGGAGCCGCACGGCCTCGAGCGTCTGCACGCAGCCCGCCGCGTCGTCGTGCGCTCCCTGCCCCACGTCCCAGGAGTCGAGGTGTCCGCCGAGGACGATGATCTCTTCGGGTTGCTCGCGGCCGACGAGCTCGCCGACGACGTTGAAGGACGGCACCGGCTCGCGCCAGCGCGGGTTCTGGCGCCACGCGAGCCGCACGCGCCGCCCCTCCGCCAGCCAGCCGGCGATGCGGTCCGTGGCGAGCGTGCTGAGGGCCGCGCTCGGGATGCGCGGTACCCCATCGTCGTAGCGCATACCGCCGGTGTGGGGCACGTCGTCCGTCGCGAGGCTCAGCGAGCGGCAGAGCGAGCCGACGGCGCCCGCCCGGGCCGCCTCGACCGCACCGCGCGAGCGCTGGGCCACGGCCCCGCCGTAGGCCTCGAAGGGACTCACGGTCGGGTCCATCGGACGCCCGTGCAGGACGAGCTTGCCGCGCACCTCGTCGGCGCGCTCGGACAGCTCGGCGAAGCTCTGGACCAGAACGACGTCGGCCTCGAGCCCGTCCGAAGGCGTGGCGACGCTGCCGCCCAGGGCGAGCATCGCGAGGCGCTCGCCGCGGGCTTCGGCCGGCTCGACGACGACGACTTCACCGACGTCGCCGCGTTCCCAGTACGGGACGGTGCAGGGCTCGAGCCGCACGTTCTCGAGGCCGGCGGCGCGCATCGCCTCGACCGACCAGGCCACGGCCCGCTCGGCTCCCGGCGAGCCCGAGAGGCGGGTCGGTGCGGTCGTGCAGAGCTCCTCCAGGAGTCGCCAGGTCCCGCCGGTCCGCAGGGCGTGGACGCGGATCGCGTCGGCGACGTCGGCCGGCGGAACGAAGGCCGTCGGTGCGGAAAGAGGCTCCGGCGGCGCGCCGGCACAGGACGCGAGGAGGGCCGTCGCGGCGACGGCGGCGGACGTCGAACGTCGGATCTTCATGGCAAGCCGATCGAGAACACGGGGAACAGGGCGGGGCGGAAAATACGGCGCGCGAACGCTCCCCACCCGGATGGCGCCCTCCAAAGGAAAGGCCCGCGCAGACTAGGGATTTGTCCAGGAGGGCGCGACCTCCTGGTATCGTGTTGCGCCGCCAACTCCGCGTGGTCGCGACCGTAGGGTCCGCATCCGCCCCGTCCGATCCGGGGCCGCACCGAAAGCCCCTCCTATGCCCGGACAGGAAAAGGTCATCGTCGTCATGCCGGCGTACAACGCCGCGAACACCTTGGAGCGTTGCTACGAGGACATTCCCAAGGACTCGGTCGACGAAGTCATCGTCGTGGACGACTGCAGCAAGGACGCGACCTGCGAGATCGCGCGCAAGCTGCCCGTGACGCTGATCGAGCACGAGAAGAACACGGGCTATGGCGGCAACCAGAAGACGTGCTACGACGCCGCCGTTCAGCGCGGCGCGGACTACGTCATCATGATCCACGCCGACTACCAGTACGACGCCCGGATGATCTCGACCGCGGTCGAGGTCATGCGACTCGGGATCTGTGACGTGATCCTGGGCAACCGGATCCGGACGCGCAAAGAGGCGCTGAGGGGCGGGATGCCGCTCGAGAAGTACTTCGCGAACCGCGCGCTCACGATCATCGAGAACATGCTGTCCGCCCAGAACCTGGGCGAATGGCACTCCGGCTTCCGGGCCTACACGCGCAAGGTGCTCGATACTCTGCCCTACCACCGCAACTCGGACGATTTCGTCTTCGACTCGCAGTTCCTGGTGCAGGCGGTCCACAACGGCTTCAAGTTGGGCGACGTGCCGGTTCCGGTCCGCTACTTCGACGAGGCCAGCAGCATCAACTTCAAGCGCTCGGCGATCTACGCGACGCTGACGCTACGCACGTTCGTCCAATGGTGGATCCACCGGCTGGGGATCGTGAAAAACCCCCTGTTCGAACCGCGCGACGCGTGACCGAGCCTGTCGAGCCGAGGGTCGCGCGCGCACGCCCGTGGGCCTTGGCCCTGCTCGGCGTCTTGATCGTTTGCGTCGCCGCCGTGCGCTGGCGCCTGCTCGACGTCCCGCTCGAGCGTGACGAGGGCGAGTACGCCTACGCCGGCAGCCTGCTCCTCGAAGGGATCCCGCCGTACGCCGAGGCGTACAACATGAAGTTGCCGGGGATCTACGCGGCCTACGCCCTCGTGATGGGCGTGTTCGGCGAGAGCGACCGCGGCATTCACCTGGGCCTGCTGGTCGCGAACGTCGCGACGCTCGTGCTCTTGTTCTTGCTTGCGCGCCGCCTGGCGGCCGGCGTGGGCGAGCCGCTCGCCTCGGTCGTCGGGCTCGGAGCGGCGGCCTGCTACGCGATCCTGTCGCTCTCGACCGCGGTGCAAGGCCTGTGGGCGAACGCCGAGCACTTCGTCCTGCCCTGCGCCTTGCTCGGGACGCTCTTGGTCGTGGATGCCGTCGAACGCTCCAGCCGTGTGCGACTCGTCCTGGGCGCGCTCGCGCTCGGCCTCGGCTTCGTCGTGAAGCAACACGGCGCCGCCTTCGTCGCCGCGGCCGGCCTCATCGTGCTCAGCGCGGGGCTACGGCGCCGGCCGCGCGCACCGAAGCGACTCGCAACGGATGCCGTGGCGTTCGCCGTCGCCGCGCTCGTTCCCTACGCTCTGACCTGCGGCCTCCTGGCGCTGGCGGGCGTCTTCGACACGTTCTGGTTCTGGACCTTCGAGTACGCGCGCGAATACACCGGCCAGGTGCCGCGCGAACTCATCGGCCAGATCTTCCGAACCGGCTTCGATCCGGTCTTCGCCTCCGGTCCGTTGATCTGGATCCTGGGCGCGAGCTTGCCACTCGTCCTCGTCTTCGACCGCGACCTGCGCCGGAACGGATCGGCCGTGGTCCTTTTCGTCGTCTTCGGAGCCCTGGCCGTCCTGCCGGGCTTCTTCTTCCGGCCGCACTACTTCGTCTTCGCGCTGCCCGGCCTCGCTCTGGCCGCCGCCCTGGGCGCGGCCTTCGTCGCGCGACGCCTGCCCGGCCTCGCCTCGACCCGAGCGCGCGCCGTCGCCGCGGCCGTCGTCCTCACCGTCTGCGTGGGCCAAGCGGTCTGGACGCAGGCCGACGTGCTCTTCGAGCTCACACCCTTTCAGGTCGTCCGCAAGACCTACGGCTTGAACCCCTTCCCCGAGTCCGTCGAGGTCGGTCGGCTGCTCGACGAGCTCGCGCGCCCCGACGACCGCATCGCGGTGATCGGCTCCGAACCCCAGATCTACCTCTACTCCAAGCGCCGCGCCGCCACGGGCTACATGTACACGTACGCGTTGATGGAAGACCATCGCTTCAACGTGCGCATGCAGCAGGAGTTCATCGCCGAGGTCGAGGCCTCCGCCCCGGCCTTCTGCGTCTTCGCCAACGTCTCGACCTCGTGGTTGGTCAAGCAGCAGTCTCCAAACCTGCTCTTCCAGTGGTGGGAGCGCTTCGTCCAGGGCTACGAGCTCATCGCCCTGGCCGAGATCCGTCCCGGCGGCACGAACTTCGTGCAAGGGCCGCGGCTGGCGGGAATCGGAGCGCCGCCCCAGAACTCGCTCGCGATCTATCGGCGGCTTCCCTGAACGGGGAAGCGACGACCGACTGAAGGCAGAGGCCGTTTCCTGCACTTGCTGTCGACCGGAGTCCGAGACGCGGACGGACAGGGAGAACTCACAAGCTCCCCACAAACCGCGGAGACTCCATGCAACGCAAGCACGCGACCCTCCCTTTCCTCCTCTCCCTCTCGGTCATCGCATCCTCCCCCGCCGCTCAGATCGGATTCGAACACAAGGCCGAGTATTCGATCCCCCGCTACTTCGAGCCGCACACATCACCATGGGGCACCTTCCGGACGATCGTCGGGTTCACCGCCGATGAAATCCAAACGGTAAGAATCGGCGCCGGGTATGGATTGATCTCGGACCCCGAGAACCTCCCAGTCTTGTATGTTCCCCCTGGAGAGCCACGCCGGACAGCCCTCGGTGACCCCAACGCCAGCGACATTCCTTGGCTCGTCCTCAGCGACGAAATCACACCCCCGACGCTCTTCCAAGGGGCCGCAGCACCCGGCTTCTTCACGAACGTCGGCGTCGTCGGATCGGGCTCAGGTGGTCCATTGGCCGCCGCTGACCTGCACCACGCGAACTTCGCCCCGCTGGCCGGAACCAGCCCGATCGTGGGTGCAGAAGACCTCTTGCTGGTCTACGAAGACACGGCGGAACTCTGGATTAATGACGGGTTTGGAACCTTCGGGTTCGAGCTAGACGTGGCACTCCCCGACGAGGGCTACCATCAGGACTCCGTCTTGCTCGACCTCGGTGCCGACACCCTGATCGACAAGGTCGCGATCCTCCACGAGTTCCCCGCACGGATCCACATCTATGACTTCGATCTGGCCACGGGCTTCACCAACGAGATGACCCTCGTCCCTCTCGCAGCGCTGGGAGGATCCGCGATCGAGCTCGAGGCGATCACGATCGGAGGTACGGTCCATCTGGTCATGCACTTGGTCGGAGGGGCCGCGACCGCGGAGCTCTTCGAGCTCCGATCCACAGGAGACTTCGCATGGCGGCAGGCCGTGCCGCTACCGACCAGCTCAACGCGATCTCGTGCGCTTCAGGTCGCCGACATGGACGGAGACGGACTCGAGGACCTTCTGGTCGCCGGGCCTGACACTGCGATTCTGTATCAAGTGCCGGGACCAGCTCTCTTCGGATCGGCGCAGGCGATCGGATTGCCCAGCGCATCCATCCTGGCCGACGACTTCGACCTGGACGGGCGGATGGATCTCGTCTTGACGAGCGTGACCACAGGTCCTGGGAGTCCGGCCGTGACGATTCTCGAGCAGCGTGACGCGTTTGTTCGTGGCGACTACAACGGCGACGGCCTCGTGAATGCGACGGACTTCAATCCAATGGGGACTTGGATCCTGGGCACCGGACCACCTCCGACCTGCGAAGACGTCGGCGACTTCAACGACGATGGAAGTCTGGGCCTGGCGGACGTCATCGCTCTTGGTGAGTACGTCTTCAACGGTGGTCCGCCACCGGCGTTTCCCTTCCCGGAACCCGGTGGAGACCCCACGCCCGACATGTACGAATGCCCCTGAAGCGGGCCCTGTTCTCGCTCTGCGGGGAGTGTGCGACGGCCGTCGTGCACCCCCGCTCGCTTGCTCCCGACGAAGTCGGTGGTCCGGAACTCCGGACCACCGACTTTGACGTTCGAGACAACGAGGGTTACCTGCGGGCAACGCGAGTGCACGAGTCGTCGGGGGAAGGCCGTCCGTGCGGAGAGGAACAGGAATTGCGGGCCAGG
>JAJDEW010000017.1 GCA_029259595.1 Planctomycetota bacterium
CAGCCATGCCGCTCCACCGTGACGCTCACCTGCCCTCCGGCACACGCCGCGTTCTGCACCTCGACGTCGACGCTTTCTTGGCCTCGGTCGAGGAGGCCGTGCATCCCGAGCTCGCGGGGCGGCCGGTCGTGGTCGGCGGTCCGCCCACGAGTCGCAATCTCGTCATGTCCTGCTCGTATGCGGCGCGACCCTTCGGGGTGCGGCCGGGGATGGCGCTCGCCGAGGCGGCTCGGCGGTGTCCCGGGGCGGTCTTCCGGGACGGGGATTCGCAGGCGGCCAACCGGCTGCGGGAGGAGGCGACGCGCGTGCTCCTGCGCTACACACCGCGGGTCGAGGTCGCGTCGATCGACGACTTCTTCCTCGACCTCACCGGCACCGCACGGCTGCACGGGAGCGCCTTCGCGGCGGCGGAGGCGATCCGTGGGGAGGTCGCGCGCGAGACGCGCTTGCCGCTCTCGGTCGGGATCGCGACGAACCCGTTGATGGCACGACTCGCGGGCAAGCTGGCGAAGCCGGGTGGAGTCGCGGAGATCCTGCCGGGGCACGAAGAGGACTTCCTCACGCACTTGCCGGTCGAGCACCTGCCCGGCATCGGACACGTGATCGGAGCGAAACTCGAACGCTATGCGATCCGCACGATCGGCGAGCTGCGTCTGCTTCCGCGCGAGATCCTGTTCGCGGCCTTCGGGCGCAACGGATTGTCGATCCACGACGCGGCGCGCGGACGTGACGAACGTGCCGTGCTCGCGACACACACCCTGGACGAGAGCGGCGCGCTCGTCGCACGGCCGCCGCGCTCGCTCCAGCGCGAGAGCACGTTCGAGCCGGAGGAAGGACGACGCGAGCTGATCGAGGCGATGCTCGCGTACCTGTGCGAACGCGCGGCACACCGGCTGCGCGAACTGGGGCTGGTCGCGCGCTCGCTCGAGGTGCGCATCCGCTACGTCGACACGCGCCCGCGCTTCCAGCGCGAGGACGAACCCGGCGCAGGGCTCGCGTCGTCGCGCCGCAAGGCCTTCGCGCTGCCGACCGATTCGACCGACGAGATCTGGTTCCACGCGCGCGGCATCCTCCGCTCGTTCCCGCGTCGGCGGGCACTCGTCAAGCGCATCGGGCTCACGCTCTGGAACCTCGGGCAGGCCGTCGGCTGGCAAGGGCGGCTCTTCGGCGAGCTGGAGACCTCCGGCGCGTCGAGCCAGGAGAGCGCGCACGCGGCGAGTCGCTCGGATCGCCACCGCCTGCTCGACCGTTCGCTCGACGACCTGCGCCAGCGACTCGGGTTCGGACGCATCCTGCGGGGCTCCAGCCTGCCGCTCGCCCGGACGCACCCCCTGCGGCCGGATGGTTATCGGCTGCGTACGCCGTCTTTGAACCAGTGACGGGGAGGGGGCCCGGTCGCGCCCCCTGGCCGACTCGCTCGAGCCCCACGAAAACGGACTCGCTCGACGCTCCCAACCCTCTTCCCGGACGGCCCTTGGAAGCGCCACGGTCCCAACCCTCTGGCGTGATTTTCGCCTTTTGTTAGGGTCCGCGGAACGGGGGGGGAATTCCGCAAAGACGAGCACCATGACCTACGTCCCCCTCCGCGTTCACGGCTGGCATTCCCTCCTGACCGGTGTCGATCCCCCCGAGCGGTTGTGCGAACGCGCGGCCGAGCTCGGGCTGGAGGCCCTCGCCTTGACCGACGTGGACGGCACCACGGGGCTCACGGACTTCCTGCGAGCGGCCGCGCGCACAGGGGTGCGGCCGATCGTCGGGGCCGAGCTCAGCGATGCCGGGCGCCGGCCGGGGCGCGTCATCGCCCTCGTGCAGAACGAGACGGGCTACCGCAACCTGTGCAAGCTCGTGTCGGCCCGCCACCTCGGTGACGACCCGGGGGAGCGCGAAGCAGCACTCGACGGTCCCGAGAGCTTCGAACTGACCGACGCGGTACGGCGCTTCCAGGACGGGCTCTTCCTGCTGGTCGATCACCCGCGGCTCGTCTACGCCCTCGCGGAAGCCGTACCTCGCGAACGACTCGGCGTCGCGCTCTCCCCCGTCGCCTTGAAGAAGCGTCCGCGACAGCCCCGGGGCGAGCGCGTGACGGCGGGGCGCGTGGCGGCGGTGCCCGCGCACACCGGCCCCAAGGTCCCACCGCCCGCGCAGGCCGCGGCGGCCGAGGACCTCCTGGAATCGGCGCGCGTGTTCGGGCTCGCGACCTTCGCCGTGCCCGACGTGCACTGGGTCGATGCGGAAGGCTTGGAGCACCACCGAACCCGTACGGCGATCAAGTACAACGCGCTGCGCTGCGACCTCGCGGCCGGCTGGATGGCGGAACCGCCGGCCCATCTCTTCACGCCGCGCGAGCTGGCGCGGACCTTCCGCGACCTTCCTGACGTCGCGGGTCCGTTCTCACGAGGCTCGGGGGCCTGGCCGGGAGCGCTCGTGCGCACCGTCGAGGTCGCACGAGGGTGTGCGTACGTGCCGCCGCTGGGTGGCGTGATCTTCCCGGAGCTCGAGCTCGAAGAAGGAGAGACGCCTTACTCGCGGTTGTGCGCCCTGGCCTTCGACGGGGTGCGGAAACGGTACACACCGCTGAAGCCCGAGGTGGTGCGACGGCTCGACTACGAGCTGTGCGCGATCGATGCGCTCGGATACGCGTCTTACTTCCTGCTCGTGAAGCGGATCGCCGACTTCGCCCAGGCCGAAGGCATCCCCCACGTCGGGCGCGGCTCGGCTGCGGACAGTCTCGTCGCCTACTGCCTCGAGCTGACCGACGCCGACCCGATGCGTTACAAGCTGCCCTTCGAACGCTTCCTGAATCCGGCTCGCCAGGACCGTCCGGACATCGACCTCGACTTTTGCTGGCGGCGCCGCGACGAGGTGCTCGAGCGGGTCGGCAGCGCCTTCGGGTGCGAGCGCACGGCGATGATCGCCACCCTGAACCGCTTCGGCCTGCGCGCGGCCTTCCGCGAAGCCGCCCTGGCCGAGGGCCTCCCCCCCGTCGAGGTCAACCGCTGGTCGCGCCGCCTGCCCTGGATCGTGTCGAACGCCGGCTCGACCGAGAGCGGCCTCGACGAGCCGCACGAGCTCCCGACACCCCAAGATCCCACATTCTCCGCCACCTTCCCCGCCCCGCCCGGTCCCCCGGGCGGGTGGGGGCTGGGGATGGATGATGAGGGTGGGGGCCCACCGGGGATGGATGATGAGGGTGGGGGCCCACCGGGGACAGACCACCGGGGTGGGGGCCCACCGGGGACGGACCACCGGGGTGGCAACGGTCCGCCGCGGCCGGCGTTGCCGCCCGGGCTGGGGACGAATCCCATCGCCCTGGCCCTTCGTGCGACGCCCGAGTGTGCGGACTTTCCGTTCACGACGCCGCCCTATCCGCTCGTGTTGCGGGTAGCGGCGGCGCTCTTGGATGCACCGCGGCATCTCGGGTTGCATCCGGGTGGGGTCGTCGTGGCGCCGGGACCGATCACGGATCTCGTGGCGTGTCAGCGGGCGACGAAGGGGGTGCTCATGACGCAGCTCGACAAGGACGGGGTCGAGGCGATCGGTCTCGTGAAGATGGACCTGCTCGGGAACCGGGCGCTCACGATCCTGGACGACTGCTCGAAGCTCTTGGGGCGGGAGCTCGAGCTCGCGACCGTGCCCGAAGACGATCGGCGCACGGCGGAGATGCTCGCGCGCGGAGAGACGCTCGGGTGCTTCCAGATCGAATCGCCGGGGATGCGCAACCTCCTGAAGCAGACGGCGGCGCGGAACATGGACGACGTCATTCAGGCGGTGGCCTTGATCCGGCCCGGGCCGGCTTCGTCGGGGATGAAGGACGCCTACGTGCGTCGCTTCCGTGGGTTGGAGGAGCCTCGGCCGCCCCACCCGCGCTTGACCGAGCTCTTGTGGGACACGCACGGGGTGATGCTGTACCAGGAGGACGTCATGCAGGCCGTCGTCCTGATGGCGGGGCTCGAGCTCTCGCAGGCCGACGAACTGCGGCGGGCGCTCGCGAAGCGCCGCGGACCCGAGCTCGAGCGACTGCGCGAGCTCTACTTCCGAGGTTGTGCGCGTGAAGGGGTCGAGCTCGCCGGTGCCAACCGGGTGTGGGAGCTCGTGATGAACTTCGCCTCCTTCGGCTTCTGCAAGGCGCACGCGGTGACCTACGGGCGGATCGCCTACCACACCGCCTACCTGAAGGCCCACTGGCCGGCCGCCTACCTCACGGCCTTCTTGAACAGCGAAACCGGCTACTACGCGACGCGCGTCTACATCGAGGAAGCACGACGGCTCGGCGTGCTCATCCTGCCGCCCGATGTGAACCGCAGCGGGAAGGGCTTCGAGCTCGAGCGCTCGGAGGCCGAGCCGGGGATCCGGGTCGGGCTCGAGCGGGTCAAGGGGCTCTCGGCGGCGACGCTGGCCTCGATCCTCGAGCAGCGCGAAGCGAACGGCCTCTTCCTCTCGCTGCCCGACTTCCTGCGGCGCTCGGGCGCGCGCGTCGACGAGACCGAGCACCTGATCCAGAGCGGGGCCTTCGACGCCTTCGACCGTACCCGGCCCGAGATGCTCCTGCGCCTGCACCTCTTGGTCGCGCCCGAACGCCGGGCTCCGCGCGCGCGCGCGGGAGAGGCACCACTCGACGCGAATCGGCTGGCCGCTTGCCGCCTCTCTCCCGACGAAACCGCACGTTCCAATCAGCAGATGCCGACCGGTGGTTGGTCGCGCGGGAGCATCGGGGTCGGCGGGCTGACCCTCGGGCCGGGCGAGAGCGCGTCGCTCTTCGCCGCTCCCGAGACACCGACGCTCGCGCTCCCCTCCTTGCCCGAGGTCGATCGTGCGACGCGCGGCCGACTCGAGCTCGAGCTGCTCGGCCTGAACGTCACGTCGCATCCCACGGAGCTCTTCCCTTGCTCGCTCGAATCACACGGCACGTCGCCCCCGCGCATCCCCTGCCGCGATCTCGATCGCCACCGCGGCCTGCGCGTCAGCCTGTGCGGCTGGCTCGCGGCCTCACGCCGCGTTCGCACGAAGGACTCCCGCTGGATGCGCTTCTTGACGCTCGAAGACGCCTCCGGAATCGCCGAAGCCGTGCTCTTCGCCAACGTCTACGAACGCGATGGGCACCGTCTGGTCCACCGCGGGCCGTTCCTGATCTCCGGACGCGTCGAGGATCAGATGGGTGCGTGCACACTGCACGCGGACAGGATCTGGTAACGAGAACCGGTGTCAGTCTTCCTCGTCCTGGTAGCGCAGGCTGACGTTCTCCCGCCCCATTTCACGCAAGCGATCCGGCGACTTCTTCAAGCCCAGGTTGTGAGCCTTCGAGACGACGCTCTTGACCGAACGGTCCAGCTTGCGAGCGATCTCGAGGTTGGGCTGCGTCGGATACTCGCGCTTAAGGAACTCGAGTTCGTCGTTCGACCAGCGCGGCATCTTGGTGGCCGCCTCGCCCCGCAGCTTGCGCACGAAGGCCTTGTCCTTCGCCAGTGCATGCTCGTTCGCGAGGGTATGGATGTCGGTGACGGTCCGCCCGAAGATGCGGGAGAGATCGTCGTCCGTCCGGGTCCCATAGATGCGCTTGAACTCCGCGACCTCCTCCCGGGTCCACGAGCCATCGCGTTGGATTCGACCGAGCTCCAGGATCTGCGCGTCCACCTCGTCCACGCTGCGCCCCAGGATCCTCGCGATCACTTCGGGGGTCGTCGCACCGAGATACTTCTTGAGGTCCTCCGCCTCACGCGCCGTCCACGGACCGGTCTTGGTCCGCTTGGGGAACAGCTTCTCGGCCATCTTCCGCACGCTCGAAACAGGTCGGTTCAGCTCGCGTGCGATGGTCGCATCGTCACGCAATCCGTACAGGTCCCGGAGACGCGCTTGCTCCGCCTGGGACCATCGACCCCTTCGAGGTGTAGACGACCGGTTGCCTCCAGCGTCTCTTTGCACCCTATCTCCTCGTCACGTGGTGTGAGCGTCCAGGCTCCCTCGCCACCTCCCCCTGCGCGCGTGTGTCCCTTGAGAAGGGGAGAGGGTTCGAGTTCCGTTCTGCTCGGCTTTGTCTGGCCGCGTCGGATTGTATAGGGAACGACCCCCGGCGGCGCCAGTCCCGCGCCGTGGAATGTGCCCTCAGGCCCCTTTCCGACTCGATTCTTCTCCATCGACTTGGTCCCGGATCTTTTGCAACACCCCGCGCACGCCCTCGGACGTGTCCTGGGCGAGCGCCTCCTCCGCGAAGGAACTCGCATCGGTCGCACGGATGCGACGAACGGCGTACTTGATCTCGGGCACGAATTGCGGCGCGACGCTGACCGAGGTGTAGCCCAATCCCTGCAACAACACCGCGGTAGCAGGGTCGCCGGCGATGTCGCCACAGACCGAGGCAGGCCGTCCCGCCGCCTGAGCACCGCGCGCGATTTGCGCCAGGGCCCGCACGACAGCCGGGTGCTGCGGGTCGTAGAGATCCGCCACCCAGGGATTGTCGCGGTCGACCGCGAGCAGGTACTGCACGAGATCGTTGGTTCCGACGCTCACGAAGTCGACCTCCGCCACGATGCGCTCGAAGTCGAGCACGGCCGAGGGGACCTCGATCATGGCTCCGACCGGCAGATCATCCACGGTCTCGTAGCCTTGGCGGTCGAGGTCCTTGCGCACCTCGTCGAAAATCCCGTGAACCGTCCGGATCTCCTCGAGCGAGGTCACCATCGGCATGAGGATGCGCAGATCGCCACTGGGGCTCGCCCGCAGCATCGCACGCAGCTGGACGCGAAGCAGGTCGCTCCACTGCAACGTGATGCGAATCCCCCGCCAACCCAGCGCGGGATTCTGCTCGGGCGGCGTCTGGAAGTAGGGCAGGGGCTTGTCGCCACCGATGTCCAGGAGACGCAGGGTCACCGGCCGCCCGTCCATGTGCTCGAGCACGCGCCGGTAGAGCCGATACTGCTCCTCTTCGGAGGGGAACTCGCTGCGCTCCATGTACAGGAATTCGGTCCGTAGCAAGCCGACGCCGTCGGTGTACTCCCCGTTGAAGGTGTCGAGGTCGCGCACGCTCTCGATGTTGACGAGGATCGGCAGCTCGACGCCGTCGGGCGTGACCGCCGAGTGACCCGACTCTTCGCGCAGGGTCTGGCGCCGACTCTCTTGCTGGCGCTTCTTCGAAAGGAAGCGCTCGAGCTGCTCTTCCTCGGGCCGAAAGAGGATCTCGCCACGATCCCCGTCGACGGCGATCACCATGTTCTGCTCGAGTCGTGGCAGCAGGTTCGCGATCCCCACGACGCACGGAATTCCCATCGACCGCGCGAGCACGGCGCCGTGGGAGAAGCGCCCTCCCTTCTCGGAGACGATGGCGAGGATCCGTTCGCGTCCCAGGTACGTGGCGACGTGAGGCGTGAGCTCACCCGAGGCCAGGACGACCTTCGATTGCTCCTGCTGGATCTCCTCGCGATCCCGGCTCTGCAACATGTCCAGCACGAGCCGCCAGGGGTCGCTCACGTCGGCGGCGTAGCCGCGCACGCTCGCGCCTTCCAGGTTCCCCATCGTCTCCTGGAAGCGTCGGATGAGGCGCTGGACCGCGGCCTCCGCGTTGATGCGCTCTTCCGCGATCGACGACTCGACCTCCCGCAAGGCGCCGGGATCCTGGAGGATCATCCGGTGCACCGCGAAGATCTCCGCATCCTTCTCGTTGGTCGAGGTCGAGATCAAGCGCCGGCGCTCTTCGAGCGACTCCGAGGCGGCGTTCATCGCATTCGCCAGCCGTCCGATCTCGAGCGCGATCTCCTCGCGCGCGATGTTCCAGGTCGGCGTGTCATCGGCGCCAGCGTGCACGACGTGGACGGGCCCTACGGCCAATCCAGGCGAAACGGCGATCCCTTGTACGGTCCTTCCTTGCATGGCGAAAAACTGGCTCACACCTTACCGGACACGCCGATCCGGAGCGAGATACGCCCCGGAGCGGGCTTTGCCTCAAGATGACCTGAGGCGCGATTCGAGAGGAAGCAAACGACTTCCGACCGGCTCACGGCGAGGAAGAGGCGGTGCTTCGTCTCACGACCGGGAGCTCGGCACCGGGTCACCTGTGGCCCGGCGCGGGAGACCCGGAAACCACGCCTGGAGACGACGATCCATGTCCCTCTCGAATTTCGATCACGAGCTCGACGACGCCCCCGAACGCACCTCCACGGGACAGCGCTCGGCCTTCCTGTTCCTCTTGGCCCTGGGGCTCGGGAACTTCGGCGCCGGGGCGGCCTTCGCGTTCGGCCCGCCCTACTCATGGCAGCTCACGAGGATTTCGCGCACGGTCGCGGAGCTCGGAATCGAGAACGGCTCGCTCCTCGTCGGCGGCATGTTCTTCCTGGCGCTGGCCTTCATGTTCCGCAGTCAGGCCAGGATGCAAGCCTCACGCAACGAGGTCACCGAGGGGCGTGAATCGGACCTGTCGCAGATCGTCGATCAGCTGGCCTCGGAAGTGGCGCGTATCCGCGCGGGCATTCAACAAGTCGGCGACAACGTCGTGGTCCTGGCCCGGGGACAACAGGAAGCACAAGCCGCCCAGGCGGCGAACCTGGCGGCCGTCCAGTCTGCCCTGCTCTCGGCGCTCCAGGAAGCGAGCGCCGACTTCGGGCAGCCGTCGAACGCCGACGCCGAGGGACGCGAAGCGCTCTTCCGGTTGGCTGCCAGTCTCGACAAGCTGCACGCGCGGATCGACGAAGGCCTCAACGGCTTCGCAAAGCGTATGGGCGAGAGTTCGAAGGCACTCGCCATCGAGGTGCGGGAGAGCAAGCAGGCCACGCTCGACAAGGTCGAGAGCCTCGTCAGCGCCGCGCGCAAGTCGACGCCCGCCCAGCCGGCGCCACAGCCTCGCGCACCGCAAGCCGCCCATGCCCAGGCTCCCGCGCGCAGAGCTCCGGCTCCGGGCTCGGAACTGGCTGCCCATCGACCGCTGAGCCTCGGGCAGCCCCAGCAGCCCTCGGCCGGACCGCAACCGCACTTCCCGACCGTCGAACCCGCCGCGCCGTTTCCGTCGTCTGTGGACCCCGCGTCGCTCTCGTTCGGCGGCGAGGAACTCGACATCGTGGTCGATCTCGATGCGGAAGACCTGCATGACCCGCAGGCGAACGAGTTCTTCCAGACGGTGTCCGACCTCGATGCGATGGTCCAGGATCCGGGCTTTCGCCAAGAGGGAACGCACTACGAGGTCGACCGCATCGAAATTGACGACGACTTCGATTCGCAGAACGACGACGGCTTCTTCCCGACGAGCTGAAGCGCTACGAGTCCTCGGACTTCTTCTCGCCCTTCTTGAAGAAGCTCGCGAAGGGGTTGTAGGAGCCCGCCGCCGCCTTGGCGTCACGGACCGCCGCCGCGTCGTAGCTGTCATCCTTGTCGCGGCCCTTGCGACGACCGTCGTTGCGGCCGCCACCGGGACGTCCGCCGCCCCCGCCACCACGACCGCCGGAGCGTCCCGCGGAGGCGCCGGCGAGTCCGTCGCGGCGCGTCCGGGCCGCACGCGTGACCGGCTGGAACTCCGGCCAGGCCTGCTTGCCCGCCGCCCCGGACGGACGGCCGCGCTCGCGGCGCTCGCCGCCTGAGCCCTGGGCGCCGCGCGGGCCACCGGCGGGACCGCCCGGACGCCCGGTTCTGCGGCGCGGCTCGGACGGGACCTTCTTGAGGGAGAGCTCGACGCGCTGACCTGTGGGGTCGAGGACGCGTCCGCGCACCAGCTGACCGATCGAGAGCAGCCCGCGTGCATCGCGCACGTAGCGCTCCGAAGCCTCGCTGATGTGGATCATTCCATCGCGCGGAATGCCGAGATCCACGAAGACCCCGAAGCTCGCAACGTTGGAGACGATGCCCTCGAGCACGCGGCCCTTCTCCAGGGTCGCGGGATCGGTGTCGGGGGGGAGGAGCTGGGGCGGGAACAGCCGCAAGCGCGGGTCCCGTCCCGGATGCGAGGCCTCGCGCAAGAGCTCGCGCCAGGTCGCCTCGTCGATCTCGAAGTCGGAGCGCCGCAGCCCCTTGGTCGCATCGCGCTGTCCGAGCATGGACTCGACGGATCCGCCTTGGGACGTCAGGACCTTGCGCGCGAGTTCGTAGAGCGTGGGATGAATGTGCGTGCGGTCCAACGGCTCTTGCGCGCCGGCGATTCGCAGGAAGCCGATCGCGTTGGTCCAGCGCGGCTCCTCGAGCAACTCTTTCAGCTCTTCGCGTGAAGTGAAGGGCCGCTCTTCGCGGCGCGCAACGATCTTCTTGGCGAGTTCGAAGTCGAGCCCCGGAACGTAGCGCAATTGACCGAGGGATGCTTCGTTCACGTCACAGCCGACGTGCGCGACACAGGACTCGACCGTGTCGTGCAACAGGCGCCGCAAACCGGCCTTGCTGATGACCGAAGTCTCGCGGCCGAGTCCCAGGTGGCGCGAGTCGGTCTTCAGCAGCTCGGAGAGCGGGTTCTGGAAGCGACGGCCGAGGCTGACGGCCATGCGCGCCGGCACGGAGAGGTTCGGGAGCTCGGAGCGCGCGAGCTCGGAGTTCGCGTAGCTCGCGAGCCCGGCTTCGTTCACGACGTAGACCTGGGCGTCGACCCCGAGCAGATGAATCGCCTCACGGAGTCGATTGATGGCCTCGCGCGACCCCTTCCCGTGCCCCACGGCGATGGACTGCACGCCGTGATCGCCGAGCGACTTGCCCAAGATAGCCGCGATCTCCGCCGGCTTCTTGTCGGCGAGCTCGAGCTTGATCTCCTCGGAGATGACGTTGCCGCGCACGTCCAGGACAGCGATCGTCCAATCCCCTTTCGCGTTGACGTCCACCCCGGCGACGACCCGACGCACGCCCGGGGGCGCGAGCAAGATCATCCGCAGGTGCTGTGCCAAGAAGCGCAGCGCTTCGTCTTCGGCACGTTCGCGCAGCTCGGCGCGGATGTCCTCCTCGATCATCGGGAGGATGCGTTGCTCGACCGCTTGGGCGACCACCACGTCCACGACGCTGCGGACGTCGGGATGGATCCGCTTGCCGATCAGATTGCGGACCTTGGCGTGGGCCACCTTCGGATCGAACTCGATCGCCACGGCGACCAGGCGGTGCATCTGGGCCTGTCGAAGGCCGAGGAGCTTGTGCCCCTGCAGCTGCTTCAGGGTCGAGCGAATTTTCAGCAGGGACTTGTGACGTCCGAGCTTCTTCTCGTCCGCCAGGGCACGAACGGAAATCTGCCCGTGCTTCTTCGCCAGGCGTCGGACGAGCGATCGCACCTCGGGGCTGCGCCCGAGTCGGTCCGACAGGACGCGCATCGCGCCTTCGAGGGCCTGCTGATCGGAATGAACGCCACGATCGGTGTTCACGAAGGGCTGGCACAGACGCGCGAGCTCGGGCGTGAACTCGACCTTGGTGCGCAGACTCGCCGCCTCCTCGGCCTTCGGATCCTGTCCGCCTTCGGCGGAACCCTGCGCGACCGGAGTCTCGACGTCCAACTCGGGCGCGCTCGCCACGGCCGGGGCCTCGACTTCGCCGTTCGCAGCTTGCGGTGAAGCGCTCGCGTCGGAGGGTGTAGGGGCCGCTTCGCCCACGACGGCCTCGGTCGCAGGGTCCGAGGGCGCCTCGGCACTCTCGGTGATCTCGGTCGCGGTCTCGGTCGCGACCTCGGCGACGGCGACGGGACTCGCGCTCACGTCCGCCTCTTGCGCTCCGTCGGCGGGCGTCTCGGCCGCGGCCTCGGGCCCGTCGTTCGTTGTCGCCTCCTGGCTCGGTGCGCGCGCTGCCAGCAGATCGTCGACCAGCGGACCCAAGCCACGATCGAGGGCCAGCTGCACCTCCGGCTCGGGCTTTCTGTGCGGGAGGAAGAGGTCCTCGAGCTCGCGCGGATCCATGCACGTGAAGACTCGCCTGAACTCGGTGTCCTTCTCGAGTTCCGCGCGCTTGGCGGCGAGCTCCTCTTCAGAGAGCTCCTTGGCGCCGAGCAGGGTCTTGATGAGCGATTCGCGCCGTCGGCCGAGCTCTTCCAGCTGACGACGGCGGCGGTCGAAGCGCCGCAGGAGACCTTCGGTCAAGGCCCCCGTCTCCGCGCGCCGATAGCGCGCGAGGTACGGTGCTTTCAAGCCGGCACGGAAGGCTTCCGACACCGTTTGGGCCTCGGCTTCCTGAATCGAGAACTCTTTCGCAAGCGTCGCGACGATCGCTGCAACTGTCACGGGAACCCCCTCGGGACGAGCGGAGTGGTAGCGGGGACGGCCGTTCGACGGGCCCCGGGATGCTGTGGCGAAACATGATACCGCTGGTCGCGGATCCGGGGAGACTCGTTCGCCCGAACCTCACCCGAGGAATTCAGATTCCTACGACCTCGACGAGCGCCTTGCCAAAACGGAAGCCCGCGGCATCGTCCAGGGCGGTCACGATCTTGCGGTCGCGCTGCACCTGCCCGCCCAGGAACTTCGCGCCGGAGGCCTCGAGGAGCGCGCGGACGGACGGATCGCCCGTCACCTTGCGCTTCTTGACGACCCCGGCCTTGCCGAGCACGGCCACGGCCGTACCCCAGGCCGCGATCAGCTTGTCGTCCGCCGCCGCCTCGCGGGCGAGGCGCAGCGCATTCGGGTCGTCGGCCAGCTCGAGCGCACCGACACCCCCGCAGAAGATGACGCCCGAGTACGGCTCCATGTCGGCTTCGGCCAGGGGGCCGTCGACCTGGAACTCGTCCTGGAGCTCGCCGACGATCAGGTCCGCGTCGTTGTTCGCGACCGAAATGGTGTGCACGTGAACGTTGTAGAGCGCGGAACGCGCATAGCGCAGCGTGGTCTCTGCATAGCCCTGCGAAGGCAGGACGACGAGCACGGTCGACAGGTGCTTGTGGATGACGAGTCCGTGCTCGTCCAGTTCTTCTTCCTGGTTCGACATGCGGCGAATTTCCGGGCAGGAGGAATCAGGCGGGCAACTCGAAAACGGTGGCGCGGGTCTCTTCGGCCAAGAGCCCGGCACCCTGGGACACGTGCCAGGCGATACGCTCGTCGAGGCCGGGCATCGTGAGATCCCCTAGCGAGCGACCGGTCAGCCCGTCACGAACCTCGAGCAGGGCGCCGCGAGCGATGTACAGCTTGCCCGAATCGAGCGAGATGGAAACGTCGGGCAGCTCGTCGTGGGACTCGTTCGCGACCTCCTCGCGCCAGAGCGGACCGCCGGCGACCCTTTCCCGCGAGGAGTAGGCGACGAGTGTGAGCTTCTCCGCCGCCCCCGGGCGTCGGTAGGCCCCGGGCGCGCGGTTGCCGATGAGCAGGATCACGAGCCCCGTATCCACCACCATGTTGTGGATGACCGGGAACTCGGGCTCGAGGAAGGCGTTCTCGAAGTCTCCGCTGTCCACGTCGAGGCGCACGACGCCCTGACGCTTCAGGTTCGGATTCGTGTAGACGACGAAGACGTGCGAGTCCTCGCGGCCGAGGATGTGATAGCGCTCGCCGTCGCGGGCGTAGGACCACACCTCGATCATGGGCGAGGTCATGATCCCGGCGACGCGCCCCGGCGTCACGGTGACGCTCATGTCGCCGCGAACGATGGCCTGGTCGAAGGGCTCGATCTCGCGGGCCCCGATCAGCTCGCCACTGGAGAGCTTCATGCGGGCGATGCGATGCCCCTTGAGGCTCGGGCCGAGCACGACGACGTCGTCTTCCGAGCCCAGTCCACTCCCGAAGCCGCGCCCGTAGCCGACCTCACACGGCGAGATCCAAGCGACTTCGCCCGTGTTGCGGTCCAGGGCGGCGAGCTTGCCCGGGATCACGTTGTCGATCCACTTCCCACCGGCCGGCGGGTCGTAGCCGTGCAGGAAGACCGGTCCCGTCGATCCGAGAGCAATCCCGTCGATCTCTCCCTTGAAGTCGGTCACCCAACGTCTTCGAGCGGTGCGCGTCATGGCCGAAATCCTACCCGCACGGGGGAGGTGATCCAACGGAGACAGGGGGGTGGAGGGCTAGTGGGGTGACGAACGAGCGCTTCGGATGCCGGGGCGTCCGCAGCCGCTGGAGTGGAGCATCTGAAAACGCAGGCGAATCCGTGGATTCTGCGAGGCTTCCAGGTGGCGCACTCCTGCGGGGGATGTCGTCATGGCGCCCAATGACCGGGTCAAGGGGCTCCTAGGAATCCTCGCCGAGGACCTTCTCGGCGATGTTGCGCGGGACGGCGCGGTACTCCTGGAGCTCCATGGAGTACGAGCCACGCCCTTGAGTCGCACCCCGGAGGGCCGAGGAGTACGCGAACATCTCGGCGATCGGGACGAGACCGCGAACGATGCGCTGATCGCCCAAGGCCTCGACCTCGCTGACTTCGCCGCGGCGCGAGTTGAGATCGCCGACGACGCCACCCAGGTATTCCTCGGGCACGCGCACCTCGATCTTCATGATCGGTTCGAGCAGCGTCGAGTTGCCCTGGATGACTTCGCGGAAGGCCTGGACGCCGGCTGCATGGAAGGCGTGCTCGTTCGAGTCGACGTCGTGCGCCTTGCCGTCGAACAGGCTGGCTCTGACGTTCACGAAGGGATAGCCGAGACGGCCCCCGCCCAAGACGCCTTCCTTGATGCCCGCGGAGACCGCAGGGATGTACTCGCGCGGGACGGAACCACCCTTGATCTCGGAGACGAACTCGAACTGTTCTTCGCCCGTGTCCACGATGTCGAAACGCACGCTGATGACGGCGTACTGACCGCGACCGCCGGACTGGCGCACGTAGCGGATCTCGAGCGACTTCGAATTCGAAAGCTCCTGCTTGTAGGCGACCTTCGGCCGCCCGGTGACGACTTCGCAGCCGTACTCGTTCTTGATCCGGTTGACGACCACCTCGAGGTGGAGCTCGCCCATGCCCGAGATCACGAGGTCGCCCGTCTCCTCGTTCGTCACGGCGCGGAAGGTCGGATCCTCGCGCATCATGCGACCGATGACCTCGGTCAACTTGTCGCGGTCCTGGTTCTTCGCCGGCTCGATCGACATGGCGATGACGGCCTCGGGGAAGGTGATTTTCGAGAGCGCGATCGGCGCGTTCTCGTCACACAGCGTGTCACCCGTGATCGTGTTCTTGAGCCCCATGACGGCGGCGATCTCTCCGGCCCCGACGGAATCGCAGGCCTCGCGCTTGTTCGCGTGCATGCGAACAATGCGGCCGATGCGCTCGTTCTTGCCGGTCCGCGGGTTCAGGACTCGGACGCCCTTCGAAAGGACCCCGGAGTAGACCCGCACGAAGGTGAGGTCACCGGTGGACTCCGCAACGGTCTTGAAGGCCATCAGGCACATCGGCTCGTCGTTCGACGGCTTGCGCGTCTCGACGGTGTCCTCGCGCGGACGCAGGCCCTGGACGGGCGGGATGTCGAGCGGGCTCGGCAAGTAGTCGAGCACGGCGTCGAGCAGGAAGCGCACGCCCTTGTCCTTCAGGGCCGAGCCGCAGAGGACAGGCGTGATCTCCATCGAGAGCGTTCCGAGTCGGATCGCGCGCTTGAGCAGGTCCAGCGGAATCTTCTGGTCCTCGACGAAGAGATCCAGGAGCTCCTCGTCGAACTCGGCGGCGGTTTCCACCAACTCGTGCCGACGCAACTCGACCTCTTCGAGCATGTCCGCGGGAATGTCCTTCTCGGACGCCGCCTTGCCGTCCGAAGCCTCATCGAACTCGTAGAAGCGCTGGTTCACGAGGTCGATGAAGCCGCGGAAGTCCTTCTCCTCGCCGACGGGCAGCTGCAGCGTGATCGGACGCGCACTCAAGCGATCGACGATCGACTGGATGGCCTTGAAGTAGTCCGCGCCCGCCCGGTCCATCTTGTTGATGAAGCAGATCCGCGGAACTCCATAGCGGTTCGCCTGGCGCCAGACCGTCTCGGACTGGGCCTCGACCCCGCTGACGGCGTCGAACACGGCGACCGCGCCATCGAGCACCCGCAACGAACGCTCGACCTCGGCGGTGAAGTCCACGTGGCCGGGCGTGTCGATGATGTTGATCGTGTGATCCTTCCACTCGACCGTCGTGGCCGCCGATTGGATCGTGATGCCGCGCTCACGCTCCTCCTCGAGGAAGTCCATCGTGGCACTGCCCTCGTGCACCTCACCGGTCCGGTGGATCTTGCTCGAGAGGAACAAGATCCGCTCCGTAACGGTGGTCTTGCCGGCATCGATGTGGGCCATGATGCCGATGTTGCGGTGCTTGACGAGGTTTTGCTGGCCCATCGCTTGCTGGGATTCGACTGCCGTGGACATGATTCGAGCGCGAACGACGCGCGTTGTGGACTTCCACCGTGGGGAAGCGTTGCGAACCCGTGCGGGCCGCGGGGAACCGAAAGGGAGGGCGTCGAACCCTGCTCGATCGGAATTTGAAGCGAACTAGACTAGCGCGGCTTCGTTGCCTGTCAACGGCCGCTGGCGACTCGTTGTCCGCCGAGCGGGATCCCGAGCTCCACCTCTCGGCCAGCAGCCACGAAGTCCTGGAAGCGCAGGGGAATGCCCTCTCCGTGGGCATCTTGCAAATACAGCATCAGGCCGGACCACCCGGACGAGCCCTCAGCGGAGGCCGGGAGCACGCCCAGGACTTCGGCGACCTCGACCCGGTCGCCGAGCGCGAGACCGGCGACCGGGTCGCAGCCCGCCAGCACGAGCAAGCGTCCGGGAGCGAGCTCCAGCACGATGCGCCGGGGTTGTCCGGGTGCCAGGTGCGCGTCGGTCGCTCTTGGTCCGTCCCCGAGCGCCACGATCCGGCCCGCGGCCGGGGCCAGGACCGTGGGCAGCGGGCGGCCGCCGGCGTGCTCCGGCTCCTCGACGAGCGGATCGAACAGGAAACCGAAGCAGCGATCCGGCACCAGCACGAGCCCGTTGCGCCGCCGATCGGTCCCCCCGAAACGACACATCCAGGTGCCCTCGAAGGGCAGCTGGAAGCGGATCGTGCTCGGTCGTCCGGCATAGGACGAGGGATAGGACAGGGGAAACGACGCGAGCCAGAGGCCGGCGCCGGCGACCAGGAAGGCCGCGAGTCGTCCGGGCTGCAGCACGGGGCGGTGCAAGGCGGACCAGACCAACGCCAGGGTCAGCGCCAGGGCCGCGGCCAGCCCCGCGAGGACAGGGCCGTACAGGTAGGCCAGCACCGGACCGCGGCCGCCGGGACGCGAGCCCAGGTAGACGTAGAGCCCGAGCGTCGCGAGACCGAGAGCGTGCACGAACAGGGGCCAACGCTCGCGCCGCTCGGCGGGCGTCGAACCGGGCGCAGGCGCGGTCACGGCCGCGGCACCTGCGGCCGGTTGCGCCCCAGCCGTTCGTGGGCCTCGACGAAGTCGTGCGTGCAGAACGAGGCGAGCAGGGACAGGTCGCCGGCGAGAACCGTGGCCGCGAGGATCTCGGCCAATTCGTCCGCTCCCCCCGCCTTGCGCACCCCGAGCAGATCGAGGCACTCGGCCGCCGTCCCTTGCCCGCTGCCCCCACCGACCGTGCCGACGAGCAGGGACGGCAGGTGCGCGCTGGCGTGCAGATCGCCATCGGGCAGACACTCGAAGTCGAGAAAGCCCGTGGCGCTCTCGGTGACATAGGCGACGTCCTGACCACAGGCCAGATAGACCGCCGCCAGCCCGTTGGCCGCCTGGACGAGCCCGTTCGTGGTTCCGAGCCGCGCGAACCCGACCGCATAGGAGCGCTGGATCCGGACGAGATCCTCGGGGGTGACGCGCAGGATCTCGCGCAGGACCGCGGCCGGAATCCGAACCTCGGCGACGGTATCCCGACCGCGACCACGCGCGAGCGCCACCGCGTTGGCCCGCTTCTCGACGTCTTCGCCATGGACGTAGTAGCGCTCGGCACCGGTCCGCTGGGCGAGCTCGTGCGCGATCGCGTCCGTCGCGCGCGCCGCCATGTTGATGCCGATCGCGTCCCCGGTCGCAAACGTGAGCTCGCAGACCACACGCCGACCGACGAGGCGGGGTTCGAGCGCGAGCAGGCGACCGTGCTTCGTCAGCCCGGCGACGATCGTGGCGCAGGCCTCGAAGCTGGCCGGGATGGCGTCCCGCGCAGCGAGCGCGGACCGCGCGTCCGCAAAGAGCAGCATCGGGTGTTGCGTCAAGCCGTGTCCGACGACCCGGGCCCAGGCGCCACCCGCCGCCCGCAGGAGCTTCATCCCCCGGGCGTAGGCCGCGACCATGGCGCCCTCGGTCGTCGCGAAGGGCACGAAGACCGAGCGCTCGCCGCCCGACGTCTCGACCTCCAAGGGACCGGCGACCCCCACGGGGACCTGGGCCCACCCCACGAAGTTCTCGACCTTACCGTGGGCCTCGAGCGCGGGCACCGGCGCACCCGCGAGCCGAGGCAAGGGACGACCGGCGGCCGTTTCGCAGGCGGCCAGGCGCGCGCGGACGAACTCGGGCTCGAAGTCCCGGGCACCGTCGGCGCGCGGCAAGGGAGGCAGGTCCGAGCGCGCGTTCTTCACGCCAGGAGCATACGCGGCGCACCCGGCGCGGCCGGAATACGAAAAGGGGGCCGGAGTGGACAAGGACTCCGGCCCCAACAGTTCGCTTCAGTGCCATCCCTAGAAAGGCCGTCTCGAAGCACAGGCGCCCATCGTTCTCGTCTCGTGGTTTCCAAGGAGGAGGGGAGGATTGGAAACCTCGATGGGGCGCCGGAAGACTGTCACGAACTGCTTCGAAACTCATGGACCAGCTCATGAGCGCCTTCAAGCGACCATTCTGAGGCGATTCCGCGGAAAGCCATGCTGTCGACAGGAAGCGCTCTGGAGCGCGTCCGGCTCCGACCGATGCGGATCCCAGGATGAGGCCCGGGTGAGGTCGGCCGGCGAGTGATCCTTCCGAAAGGGCGCGGGAGCCCGTCCGACCCGCGGGTTGGCGCGCAGCCATCCCCAAGAGCCCGTTGAAGAAGTGCTTCGGATGCCTGGGCGGCAGCATCCGCTTCGATGAGGTGCCTGGAAACGCAGGCGAATCCATGGATGCGGCGAGGCTTGCAGGTGTCTCACCGAAGTGGAGGACGTCGCCCTGGCGCCGGATGACTTTTTCAACGGGCTCCTAGCCGCGACCCTTCGGGGCAGCGCCGGCCACACGCCGCCTCGCGACACGCTCCGAACACCGGGGTCCTCGACCCCCCGGCCAAAGTCGCCTGCGGGGCCGAGGTCCATGAAGATTCACCTGACCGCGAGTTGGATCGAACGGTTCCACGCTCTTGGGACGGATGCGCGCTAGCCTCTGCGCCATGGGCTCGCACGAACCTCTTCCCCTCGATTCCGACGAGCGCTCGTTTCTGACGGAGGCGATCGCACTCGCGTGCGAGGCCGTCCGTGCCGGAGGCGGCCCCTTCGGGGCACTCGTCGTCCGAGCCGGTCGCGTGCTTGGACGCGGGTGCAACGCGGTCGTGCCCACGCTCGATCCGAGCGCGCACGCCGAGATCGTGGCGATCCGCGCCGCCTGCCAGGAGACCAGTAGCCACGCCCTGCCGGGTGCCACGATCTTCAGCTCTTGCGAGCCGTGTCCGATGTGCCTGGCCGCCATCCACTGGGCGCGGATCGAGCGCGTGGTGTTCGCCGCCTCGCGGCACGACGCCGCCGCGGCCGGCTTCGACGATGCCGCGCTGTATGCCGCCTTCGCCGCTGGAAGTTCGCCGGTGACGCTCGCCCGCGGCCTCGAGGGCGAGGCCGACGAACCGTTCCGGGTCTGGGCCGCGACCGCGTCCCGGCGGCCCTACTGAAGCACCGCTCCGCCCCGCGGTCGGCTCCCGTTCAGGGACGTTCGGGAGACTTGTCGCGCGGACGGTCGACGCCGAACGACTTCTTGACCGTACGGCTGCCGTCCTTCGACCACAGGGTCCAGGCCCCGACGCGCGCCCCCTCGGCATAAACCCCTTCGGCTCGGCGCTTGCCGTCGGGGTACCAGATCGTCCAGAAGCCGGCTTCGCGCGCGCGCGTGTAGCTGCCCTCTTTCTCCTTGTGCCCGTTCGGAAACCAGAGCGTCCACAGGCCTTCCTTCACGCCGGCGATGCCGCTGCCTTCGCCGGCGAGCACACCGTTGTCGTGCCAGAAGCGCATGAATCCCGGGCGCCCCTTCGCCGCCATCTCGATCTCCGAGTGCAGCTGGCCGTTCGGGTACCAGCTCTTCCACAGACCGCTGGGCACGTCGTGCTCGTGGGTGCGCTCGGCCCGCAGGCTTCCGTCCGGATAGCGCAACACCTCCTTGCCGTGCAGCTCGGCCCGCCCGTCGGGGTGGACGAGGACCTCGTAGCGGCGCTTCTCGACCTCGCGCCCGGCGTACCACGTGCGACGCGTCTCCGGCTTCGGGCTCGGGGCCACGACCGCTTCGTCACGCGGCTCGTTCGAGCCGCAGGCGGCACAGACGACAAGGAGAAGAACCGGGGCGAGGGCGGAGAAGGTCAGGCGCATCGACGTCTACGAGAGCGTGTCTCGGGGCGAGTCTAACCCGTCGACCGACCTCTGGTTGCGCCGATTTCAGCGCAGGAGCAGGGCCCGGAACAGGAGCTGGAAGGCGGCCTGGGACCAGCCGCGGTACTGCGGACGGAAGCCGAAGAGGTGCACCGCTCCCGCGCCGTGCGAGGCCCGCAGCCAGGCCGACTTCCCGGCGATGACTTCGGGTTGGCGGATCCAACCCGAGGCGAGCACACGCGTGGGAGCGTAGTCCAAGAGCGAAACGAACGTGCGCCCGTCTTCCTCGAGCGTCTGCTTGTCCGGTAGCTCCCAAGCGGCCGAACGCGAGAAGAAGACGGCCAGCGAGTCGGGCAGGCCGGCGGTGAGTTCGTGTGCCGCCGGAACCGTTCGGACCACGCTGCCGGGACAGGAGAAGTCGCCTGCCTCCGGACCGCGGGTCGTGTCCTCGAGCGGCAGGTCGAAGAGCTCGATCGCCCAGCCCGCCGAACTGCCCGTCGCGACCAGCGTGCCCCCGCCGCGGACGAACTCCTCGATCGCAGCCGCGCCTTCCGCATCGAGACCCCCCTCGAAGTCGGGCGGCACCGTGCCCGCCTCGCGCCCGCGCTCGAGCTGGCGTCCGGAGATGCTCGGCACGAAGAGCACATCGAGGAAGTCCGCGAGGCGCCCGGCCCGGATCATCTCGTTGCGGACGCTCACGTAGGGCACGCCGAAGGAATCCAGCACGTAGCGGGCCCAGCCCTCGTCCATGCTCCCGAACCAGGGGGCATAAAGACCGATGCGCGGCAGCTGGGCCAGGTCGCCCTCGGCACTCTCCTCGAACAGACCGGCGTGCTCGCCTTCGGCGTGGAAGGAGAGCGCCTGGCCCGCGCCGAGACGCTCCCAGACCGCGCGCCAACCGTCGCCGTCGCGCGAGGCGTGGAAACCCGCGGAAGGACCGTCGGGAAAGCCCGCGAGCGCGTCCACGGCCGAGGTGACGGGACGCAGCGCGACTTCGGGCTCGGTCACGAGCTCGACGCGGTGAACGCCCATCAACAGGGGCAGGGTCCAGCCCGCCACGTCGTAGGGCGGATCGCCTTCGGGGTAGCGTTGGACCTCGAAGAGGTCCTTGACGTGCTGACCGTAGGGCTGGGCTCGAGCGATGACGAGCGAGCCCGCCGGCCAGCGACGGCCGTCCGCTTCGATCTCGGTCGTGGCAGCCTGGAGCTCGACCCCGCCGAGCAGCAACGTATCCGCCAGCCGACGGACGGCCGCGCGGTCGGGATTGGTGCTCGGGATGATCCAAGCCCGCGGCGTGTCCGAGACGCCCTTCTCGATCGCGCGTTCAGCGGCGCCGAGCGCGTTCTCCAACCAGAGCCGCGGCTCGCGCACGACACTTCCGAGGAGCGAGCGGGCGAAGGCGTGCTCGTAGTCGATGATGTCGCGCAGACGCCACCAACCGCCCGGCCACGGAGCGGGGAAGCGGTTCGACGGGGCGTAGCCCCCCAGGCCGCGCGGTGCGCCCAGCCGATCGAAGGGCAGAAAGACCGGCGTCGCGATGCGGACCGAGGCCGCTTCCGTGAGCAGTCCGATGATGTTGTGGCGAACGGGCACGTTGCGGTTGCCGCCGTTCCACCACATGTCGTAGGTGACCCCGGTCGACACCCCCGTCAGGCCCTCGCGCGTCATGTCGAACAGGGCGCGCGTCCCGAGCTGGGCGATCCCACCGATCACGCCAGGGTCCAGGTTCGGGTTCAACGGGTCGCGGAAGGGCGGAACGAAGAAGCGCTCGTTGTTGGAGCCTTGCTGGTGGACGTCCCAGTAGATCTGGGGGAACCACTCGCCGTAGAGGAGCCGCGTCACGATGCGGGTTTCGTTCTGGGACAGCATGAACCAGTCCCGGTTGTTGTCGTGCCCGGCGTAGTACTGGTAGAGCTTCAGAAGGCCCGAAGCCTCGTAGGGCGTCCCCACGGTCTCGCGGTACCACGACACGACGTGGTCGAGGCCATCGGGGTTCAGGCACGGCGCGATCAGCACCACGGCGCGCTCGCGGGCGCTCTTGTACGGCTCCTCGTTCGACGTCGCCAATCGGTGCGCGAGCTCGAGCCCGAATTGCGGCGCGGCGGTCTCCGTGGAGTGCATCGCGATCGATACGAAGACGATCGGAAGCGCCTCGGCCAAGAGCGCTTCACGGCTCGGGCCGTCGAGGCCGCGCGGATCGGCCAGGCGGCGAGCGGCGGATCGGATCTCGTCGAGCCGTGCGAGGTTGGACTCGCTCGACACCGTGGCGAGCAGGAAGTCGCGGCCTTCGGTCGTCTGCCCCACGGTCTCGACCAGGACGCGTGGACTCTCCGCGGCCAAGGCCTGGAAGTAGCCCGAGACCTCGTCCCAATCCGCCAGCTCGAAGTCGCGCCCGAGCGGTCGGCCCAGGTGAGCCTCGGGAGTGGTGACCGACTGAGCCGTCGCGGCGGGGAGCGCGCAGCCGAAACCGAGGAGGACGAAGCTCGAAAGGAGGATGGATCGCATCCGCGGATGCTAGCGGGAGGCGGTCCGAACCGTCCACTCGCGTTGATCGAAGGGCAGCGGAGCCGAGGTCGCACATACGGATCACCCACCAGGAAAACTGGACCCGCATACGCTTCCTCGACTCCGCAGCACTCCGAGGAGAGTGCGGCGTTCGAGAACTCCGCTTTCGTCTCGTGCCCCACCGATGCGGCTCGTTCCCGAGCGGGTTGCGGAAAGCTCGAAAATCTCGACGCTCGCTTCAGCGTGCCGCGAAGCGTTCGCGTAGGAGACGCTTGGCGATCTTGCCGGAGCCCGTCTTCGGCAGTTCTTCGAGCCAGTGGATGCGACGGGGCAGCTTGAAGGCGGCGAGCCGCGCACGGCAGAAGGCCAGGAGCCCTTCCTCCGCGAGCGCGGCGCCGGGACGGCGGACGACGGCGGCGGCGACGATTTCACCCCACTCGTCGTCGGGGAGCCCGAAAACCGCTGCCTCCTGGAGGTCGGGGTGCGCGTCGAGCACGTGCTCGACCTCCGTCGAGTAGACGTTTTCCCCGCCGGTCACGATCATGTCCTTCTTGCGGTCGACGATGTTCACGTACCCCTCGGCGTCGATCACCGCGAGGTCGCCCGTGTAGAGCCAACCGCCGCGGATCGCCTCGGCCGTCGCCTCCGGAGCTCGCCAGTAGCCGGGCGTCACGGTCCGTCCCCGGACGCGGATCTCCCCCACGGTGGCGTCGTCGGCCGGAACGCGCCGGTCCCGCTCGTCGACGATTTCGAGCTCGACGCCGGTGAAGGCGCGCCCGGTGCGCGCCTGGATCCGGAGCCGCTCGTCGGCGGGCAAGTCCGCCAAATGCTCGTGCAGCAGACCGAGCGTCAGGTAGGGACTCGTCTCCGTCATTCCGTACGTTTGGACGTACTCGCAGCCGAAGGTCGTGAGGATCTCGCGAACGAGCGTCGGCGAGATCGGAGCGCCGCCGGAGAGCAGGAGTCGCAGGCTACGATGATCCGCCCGCTGCGTCCGCTCGTCGCGGACCAGGCGGTTCAACATCGTCGGGACGAGGTTCGTCACGGTCATCCGCCCGACCTCGATACAGCGCAGCACCGCCTCGACGTCGAAGCGCGGAACGAAGAGGTGGGTACCGCCCACCGCGGTGATCGCGAGCGTCGCCCAGGCGTCGGCCAGGTGGAACATCGGCGCGATGTGCCCCCAGCGATCCCGCTCGGAGAGCGAGAGCTCGCGGCAGGCGGTCAGCGCGTGCACGAGGACGTTCTCGTGGGTCAGCATGACCCCCTTGGGCCGCCCGCTCGTCCCGCTCGTGTAGTACAGCTGGGCAACGTCGCTCGCTGGCCCGGGGACCGGCTCGAGCGCGGGCCCGCTCGGATCCAGGTCGAGGGCGTGGATCCGGAGCGCGGGGACGCGCGTGCGAACCTCGTCGGCGAGTCCCGCGCAGGCTTCGTCATGGACGAGGGCGGCGGGCTCGGCGGAGGCAGCGATCGCGGCGAGCTCGTCCGGCGCGAGCCGGGTGTTCCACGGCACGAGGATCAAGCCCGCCTCGGAGGCCGCGAAGGTCGTGACCAGAGCGAGGGGTCCGTTGTCCGCGAGCAAGGCCAGTCGCTCACCGGGCCTGCAGCCCGCACGTCGCAGCGAACTGGACGCGCTGCGCACGCGCTGCGCGAGCTCCCTCCAGGTCCACGACGTGTCCCCGAACGAGCACGCCTGGGCCCCCGGCGACCGCTTCCAGGTCCGGGACAGAAGGTCGTGAAGGCGACCGGGCGGCGAGCTTCCTGGGAACCGAACCCCTTGCATGGCAAGGAGTTCTACGACCTTGAGGGAAAAAGTCCTACAGGGAGCTGGGCCCGCTGACGAAGGGGCCAGCGGAGGGTCGGGAGCTTGCCGACCCGATCGCTAGTCCGCGAAGCCCCCTCTTCGTTGCTCGATCTCATGAACGACAGCTCGCCGCCGGCGTCCCGGCTCGTGTCGGAATCCGTTCTTGCTCCGAACGCCTTGCCCTCCCGTACCGCGCGCTCGCAGCACGCGTCGACCTTGTCCTCCCGACCCCGCCGGACCTGCCCGCTGATTCGAGTCGCAGAAGAGCACCGCCTCGGCCTGGTCATCGACAGCGTCTTGATCGTGAGCGCCGACGCCGCCTTCGCGGACCGTTTCCACGACGAGCTCTCCCCCACCTTCGCATCGACCAGGGCCGGCTCCCTGCGAGAAGCGCTCGAACGGCTGGACCTGACGCGACCGCAGGCCATCGTGCTCGACACCCCGCTCGCCGATGCGACGGGTCTGAAGGCCTACTTCTTCATCAGCCAGCACACGCAGGAGGCATGCGTCCTGGCGCTGACACGCGAACGCGACCATCTCCAGGCGCGGTGCCTCGTCACCGCGGGAGCCGCCGCCGTCCGCTCGCGCGAGAGCGTCTTCAGCACCGACGTCCGGATCGTCGTCCGCGACGCGATCGCGACCGCTGCGCGACGCCGATCACTCGCGGGCAACGCCACGATCGCGGCCCAGGCCGAGCGAGTCTCCATGTGTGCGGTGTGCCGCAAGACGCGCGACCACGAGACGTACTGGAACCGCCTCGAGGCGCTCGCAACGGACGACGGACGCCAGCCCGTTTCTGCCGCGATCTGTCCGGCCTGCGCGCGTCAGCTCTACGGCCACTAGCTACTAGCTCTAGCAGTCCGATGGCAGAGTGCTTCGGATGCGATGTTCGTGACCGGGAGGCCCGGCGGGTGCGCGAGAACGCAGGCGAATCGGTAGATTCGGCGAGGCTCTCGTGTGCCGGCCGGACTTTCCGGACGCGTGCAGCGCGTCGGAGGACTTCTTCCAAGGGCTGCTAGCAGCCTGATGGAAAAGTGCTTCGGATGCGATGCATGTGACCGGGAGGCCCGGCGGGTGCGCGAGAACGCAGGCGAATCGGTAGATTCGGCGAGGCTCTCGTGTGCCGGCCGGACTTTCCGGACGCGTGCAGCGCGCCGGATGACTTTTTCATCAGGCTGCTAGGACTTGCGGCGGTCGAAGACCGCCCAGCGCTCTTGCCACTCGCGATCGGTAACCGGGTAGTCGACCGGGCGATCCGCGCAGATGCGGAAGGTGTTCCCGAGCGCACGCTGCTGATCGTCGGCGGTGATGCCCCAGGGAGGTCCGCCCAGCTCGAGCGGACGGTCGACCGGGAAGACGAGGCAGAAGAGCCGCCCGTTCGAGGCCAGGTTGCGGTCGATCATCTTGCCCCAGTCGGGCCGCTGCGCGGGATCGATCGCACAGAAGAAGGTGTGATCGAAGATCGCCTGGAAGGACTCCTTGCCCTGGTGCTTCAGCGCGTCGGTCGCGAGGAATTCGCCACCCAGCTCCTTCAGCGGGGTCAGGATCTCGTCGGAGAGGTCGACCTGATCGATGGCCGTGACGCTCCAGCCGAAGCTGGCCAGGGCCAAGGCGTCGTAGCCACGTCCGCAGCCGGGGACATAGGCCCGCCCCGGACGCCCGAAATCGCCAGCACGCAAGCGTGCGACCAACTCAGGATGAGCGCGACCCAGGTCCCAGGGCGTGTCACCACTCTGGTAGCGCGATTCCCAGTCCATGGGGAGCATCGAATGAGGGAAGACGCTCGCCGCGAGAGACAAGGGAGCGCGGAGGTCATGGCAACCATTCGACTCGCCGATTGCAAGCGCACCGCGTATTCTTCCCGACCTCCCGCGAGGTTCCGGGGGCCTCGCGACATGGGGTCCAGGGACTTCAGACACCGCTCCCGCCGACCGCCACGCCCGCGATGGACCGAACGAACGAGCCGCCTCCCCCCCGTCCCTTGGCCGCCGGAATCGTGCGTTTGGTCGGGCTCTGGCTCGTCGTAGGCGCAGCCTTCAAGCTGTTCGCGGGAACGCCGAACGACCTGCCGCCCGTCGTCAAGGACTTCGGGAGCACGCTGTCGCTCTCGATCGGAACGACCTACCGAATCGCCATCGCCGCCGAGCTCGTCCTCTTCGCACTGGCCCTCGTCCGCCCGCGGCTGGCCTGGCTGCCGCTCGCGGGGGTCCTGGTTCTGTTCGACGCCATCCTGGTCACCCAGCTGGGCAGCGACAACTGCGGCTGCTTCGGCTCGAAGATCTCGATGCCGCCGTGGCTGATGATGGCGATCGACTCGGTTCTCCTGCTCGCGTTGCTCGCGACGCGGCCCTGGCGAATCCCGCGTGGCGGCTTGCCCCTGATCGCGTTGCCGGTCCTGACGCTTTGCGGCCTGGTCCTGCCCTGGATGCTGGATCGCGAGGCACGTTCGCCGGTACCGGGCGACGAAGGCTCGACCGAAGCTGCCGGAGGGCTCCGCTCGTACGAAGTGCTCGCGATCGACGAGTGGGTCGGCCAGGACCTCGGCGAGACGCCGCTGGCCAAGTACATGGACGTGTATTCCTACTATCCCGACGCGCTCTGGGTCCTGTGGCGCAGCACCTGCGACCATTGCGCGGAGCATCTGGCCGAGCTGGCCCAATCCGAATCGGGTGAGCGCTTCCTCGTGCTCCTGCGCCTCCACGAGCCCCATGACACCGAAGCCAACCGGGCGGTGTACCTGTTGCCCGAGGGAGCCTTCGTCCAGCACGCGGACCTGCCCGACACCCGCGACTGGGTCATTCAGACGCCGAGCGAGCTCGAGGTCGAGGGCTTCCAGGTGATTCGCGCGCAAGAAGGCCTCTGAGCGCGGCGTGCGCCTGGCCGTCCTCTATTCGCTCGCTCCGGCCCTGCTCTGGCTGTTCGTCCGCATCGCCCTGCCTGGAGGTTCGGCCGCCGCCGCCCTGCGCTCGAGTGCCGGGCGCCTCTTCGGGACACGCGGCGGACGTCGCATCGCGCTGGTCTTCGCCCTCGTCCTGGTCGGGAACGCACTCGAGTGTCGGATCGACCCCGGCCTCTCGAGAGTCCTGGGCGTCGACTTCACGCCCCTCGTCCACGGGCTCGAAGGCGATCGGGTCGCGCGCTTGCAGCGCCTCGTGTGCGGCACGCTCGGCACCGAAACCTGCGCGACCGTGGCGACGCTGATCTACGTTCCGGGGTTCGTCGCTACGCTCGCCCTGCCCCTCGTGGTCTGGGGTGCGCGTCACGAGGACGAGGCCGTCGCGGAGGGGGTGCGCGCGATCGCCTGGAACTACGTCCTGGCCCTCCCCTTCTACCTGGCGATTCCCGTGCGCGAGGTCGCCTGGAGCGGACTCTCGCAGGCCGTGCCCTTGCTCGAGGACTTTTGGCTGGGGCTGACGAGCGAGCTGCGTGCCGGCAGTGCCCTGGACAACTGCTTGCCGAGCCTGCACACGTCGCTCGCCGCCAGCCTGTGCTTCGTTTCCCTCCGCAGAGGGCCTCAGGCGCTCACCCGACTCCTCGTCACCGCCACGACGGCCATCGTCGCCGCGACGCTCGTCCTCGGAATCCATTGGTTGACGGACATCGCCATCGCCCTGCCCTTCGCCGTACTCTGCGCCCGGCTGTCCCGGCAGAACTCCCGTCGATAGGAGCTGACCCGGCTTCTCCAAGCGGGCTGCGGGGCCCTTGTGCGGTGAGCGGCCGGCTGGTCGCTCGCTAGGCGATCGGATAGCTTGGCGCGCCCCTGGGACCCGCGTCCTCCGAACCCGTGAAGATCGAAACGACAAACAAGCTGAGCGTGATCGGATGGCGCGAGTGGGTCGCGCTGCCCGACCTCTCCATTCCATCCGTCAAGGCCAAGGTCGACACGGGGGCGCGGACCTCTTCCTTGCACGCCTACGACATCGAAGAGTTTCGAATCGGCAAGCGCCGCATGGTCCGATTCGTCGTCCACCCCGAACAGCGCAGCTTGCGCGACACCATTCACACCGAAGCTCAGCTCAGCGACTATCGCCACGTGAAGAATTCGGGAGGGCACGCCGAGCGCCGACCCGTCATCCTCTCGGAGATCGAGCTCCTGGGACAGCGCTGGGAGATCGAGCTGACCCTCACTCGGCGCGACGTCATGGGCTTTCGGATGCTCCTCGGTCGTCAGGCCATCCGCAATCGATTCGTCGTCCATCCAGGTCGATCCTACTTCAACGGCAAGAGACTCGTGGGTAGCCGCAAGATCTCGAGGAAGAAGAAAACCCAGTGAAGATCGCCATCCTCTCTCGACGCAGCAGCCTCTATTCGACGCGTCGTCTCAAGGAAGCGGCCGAAGACGCGGGACACCAGGCGATCGTCGTCGACTACCTCCGATGCTCGATGAACATCACGACGCATCGCCCGTCGATCCTGTATCAAGGCAAGCCGCTGGCCATGGACGCGGTCATTCCGCGTATCGGAGCGTCGAAGACCTTCTACGGGACGGCCGTCGTCCGGCAGTTGGAGATGATGGGTGTGTTTCCCTTGAACGAGTCGCAGGCGATCGCACGCTCGCGGGACAAGCTCCGGTGCCTTCAGCTCCTGTCTCGCCGCGGCATCGGGTTGCCGGTCACGGGCTACGTTCACTCGACAAAGGATGTCTCCGAAGTGATCGAGATGGTCGGCGGCGCCCCGCTCGTCGTCAAACTCCTGGAGGGAACCCAGGGCATCGGCGTCGTCCTGTGCGAGACGCACAAGGCGGCCGAATCCGTGATCGAGGCGTTCCGCGGCCTCGATGCGAACATCCTGGTCCAGGAGTTCATCAAGGAAGCCGGCGGAGCGGACCTACGCGCCTTCATCGTGGGCGACAAGGTCGTCGCGGCGATGCGACGGCAAGGTGCTCCCGGCGAGTTCCGCTCGAACCTCCATCGCGGAGGCAGTGCCGAGAAGATCAAGTTGACCCCCGAAGAGCGCAGTACCGCGGTGCGCTCGGCCAAGGCCATGGGGCTGCGGGTCTGCGGCGTCGACATGCTGCGCTCGAATCACGGACCGGTCGTGATGGAGGTGAACTCCTCGCCGGGTCTGGAAGGAATCGAAGAGGCGACGGACATCGATGTCGCGGGTCGCATCATCAAGTACATCGAAGACAATGCCTCACCGAACAAGACCCGCGACCGCATCAAGGGCTAAGGGCGCTCCGTTCGAGATTGCGGGGCAGATGGTCGCCCCCGGCGAACGCCAGCGCTTCGACCTGCCGGCGGCCTTGCTGCCGACCCACACGCAACTCAACCTGCCGTTGACCGTCGTGAACGGCCTGCGGCCCGGCCCTCGGGTCTGGCTCAGTGCGGCCGTCCACGGGGACGAGCTCAACGGCGTCGAGATCATTCGGCGCGTGCTGGCCGAGATCGACGTCCCTTTGCGGCGCGGCGTCGTGATCGCCGTGCCGGTCGTCAACGTCTTCGGCTTCATCCAGCAGTCGCGCTACCTGCCGGATCGCCGCGATCTCAACCGCTCGTTCCCCGGCTCGAAGCGCGGCTCGTTGGCCGGACGCATCGCCCACCTCTTCATGAAAGAGATCGTCGAGCGCTGCACGCACGGCATCGACCTGCACACCGCCTCCAGCGAGAAGAGCAACCTCCCCCAGATCCGGGCGAACCTGCGCGACCCGGAAACGTACCGCGCCGCCATGGCCTTCGATGCCCCGGCCATGGTCCAGTCGGGAGCCCGCAAGGGGTCCTTGCGGGAGGCGGCGGCGAGTCGGGGAATCGTCGGCTTGGTCTACGAGGCCGGCGAGTCCAGACGCTTCAACAAGAAGGCGATCCAGTTCGGTGTGCGCGGCGTGCTCGGCGTCCTTCAAGAACTGGACATGATCGCCGGCAAGTACAAGACCAAGCGTCGCCGCTGCATCTTCGTTCACGAGAGCAACTGGATCCGCGCCAAGAGCGGCGGCCTCCTGCGCCTCGACGTCGACGAGGGAGACCTCGTGAAGCAAGGCCAGACGATCGGCTGGATCGGAGACCCGTTCGGAGAGTCTTCCTCCGCCGTCAAATCCCCGCACGCGGGCCTCGTCCTGGGACTCACCCAGGACCCGGTCGTTCACGGCGGGGACGCGGTCGTGCACATCGGTCGCGTCGAGCAAGAAGCCTGACGCGGACTCGGTAGAGAAGCGGGCCACAGGCGAACCCGTGACCCGCTCCTTCTCCGCACCGACGAGCGGCCTGGGATCCGCGATCGACGGTGGAAGACTCGGGCAGGGCGACGCCCCGCGAAGACGCCACGACCGGACAGCCCGGTCCGAACGCCTCGTGGCGAGGCAGAGCCCGCGCTCGTCGATGAGCAGGCTCGACTGGCTGATGCCGGTTGCTAGACGAGCGTCCCGACGACGTAACACGTCCCGCGCTCGTCGTTCGACATCGATCGGTGGACGCTGCGCGAAGGCGCGCAGCCGGTCGCTCGACGGCGACCCGTCCCCAGCGCGGCCGGGCGGCTCAGTCGCGCAGCCAGCGAGCAGCCTGGCGCGCGTAGTAGGTCAGGACGAGGTCCGCACCGGCACGACGGATCGCGAGCAGGCTCTCGAGCACGGCTGCGCGCTCGTCGAGCCAACCCCGCTCGGCCGCAGCGCGCAGCATCGCGTATTCACCGGAGACCTGGTAGGCGGCCACCGGCAAGGTCGTGGCCGCGCGCACGGCACGCACGACGTCCAGGTACGGACCGGCCGGCTTCACCATCACCATGTCCGCGCCCTCCTCCTCGTCGAGGCGCACCTCGCGCAGAGCCTCGCGGACGTTGGCCGGGTCCATCTGGTACGTACGCTTGTCTCCGGAACGCGGCGCAGAGTCGAGCGCGTCCCGGAACGGGCCGTAGAAGGCGGAGGCGTACTTTGCGGTGTAGGCGAGGATGGCGACCTCTTCGAAGCCGCCCTGGTCGAGGGCGTCACGAATGGCCCCCACGCGTCCGTCCATCATGTCGCTCGGCGCGATGATGTCGGCGCCGGCCGCCGCCTGAACGAGCGCTTGTCTGCAGAGCACGCGGACCGTTTCGTCGTTCAGGACACGACCGTCGGGCGCCACCAGTCCATCGTGACCGTCGGAGGAGTAGGGGTCGAGCGCGACGTCGGTGACGACGGTCAATTCGGGGAAGCGGGCCTTCAACGCGCGCACGCTGCGCGGCACGAGCCCGTCTTCGTTCCAGGCTTCGTTACCCGTCGGCGTCTTCTTCGCCTCGTCGACCGCCGGAAAGAGCACCAGGCCCCGAACACCGTCCTCGAGCGCACCTTCGGCCTCGCGCAGGAGACCGTCCGGGCCGAGGCGTGCCTGGCCCGACATCGAAGCGATCGGCGTGGTCGCGTCGGCTTCGTGGAGAAAGACCGGCGCCAGGAAGCGCTCGGGCGCGAGGTTCGACTCGGAAGCGATCGCGCGCAGGAACCCGTTGCGGCGGTTGCGGCGGGGACGTTGTCTCATCGCGGGTCAACCTAGCGGGAGCGCGTCACGGGTGCCAGGAGTCGGGAGAATCCGGGCGCGCGATCCCCTCGCCCGCAAGCTCCTTCGATGGCTTCCGGGGAGCTTCCGTACGGCGCGCTCCCCGGAAAGAGGCTCTCGAAGGAACTACTCCGGCGCCTCGGGCCCGGCTTCGGACGCCTCGGGAGTGCCTTCCTCGACCGGCTCCGGTGCACCCTTCGCGGCCGAGACCTTCGGCTTGCCCTTGGGGCGGATCTCCTTCTTGGGTTCATCCGCGTCGAGGATCTTGCCGAAGTAGTCCGGCATCTCGATCCCGCCGACGTCGCGCATGATCTTGAGCATCGGCGGGAGCGTGCCGGCCATGCTGCGCAGGAAACCGGCCGTGGCCCCGCCTTCGCCGCCCTCTCCCTTCGCGCCACCGTCCCAGACGATGACCTTGTCGAACTTGATGTTGGAGATCGCCTTCGCCGCCGTCTCGGACAGGTGATCGAGGTGCTCGAGCATCAGCATCTGGAAGGCGGACTGTGAGCCGCCGCAGCTGTCGACGATCTGCTTCAGACCGGCGGCCTTCTTGGCCAACATCTCGTACTGACCACGGGCCTCCGCCTCGAGCTTGGCATAGATCGCCGAGGCCTCACCCTCCGCATGGATCCGCTTCTGCTGGGCTTCCGCTTCGGCGTCGACGATCGTCTTGGCCTTTTCGGCGCGGGACACGGACTCGAGCTGAGCACGCTTCTCGGCCTCGATCTTCTTCGCCATGGCCTCGGCGGCCTTGGCCTGGGCGAGGTACTGCGCCTCCTGGACGGCTGCTTCCGCCTCGCGGTGACGCGTCTCCGAGCGCTGGTAGGCCTCGGCCTCCTGCATGCGCAGTTCGGCGTTGGTGAGCGCGATCTGCGCCTTGGCTTCGTTCTCGCCCTTCACGGCGCCGGCGTTGGCGCTCGCGACGCGAATCCGCATCTGTTGCTCCTGCTCACGGACCGACGACTCCTGGGCGAAGACGGCGGTTTGCTCACCGACGATGCGCTCCTTCTCGAGTTCGGCCAAACGAACGGCGCGCTCTCGCTCCGCCTCCTTCGTACCGATGTCCCGGACCTTCTCGGCGTTCGCGACCGAGATCGACTTCTCCCGATCGGCTTCCGCCACACCGATGGCGCCCTTGCGGTCCTGGTCGGCGACGTCGATCTCCGCTTGCTTGATCGCGGTCGCGGCCGCTTTGCGGCCAATCGCCTCGATGTAGCCGGACTCGTCGGTGATGTCCTTGATGTTGACGTTGATCAGGACCAAACCGATCTTCTTCAGCTCGGGCTCCAGCGAGGATTGAATGCTGCTGAGGAAGACGTCGCGGTCGCGGTTGATCTCTTCGATCCGCATCGACGCGATCACCTGGCGCAGCTGGCCGAAGATGATGTCTTCCGCCTGCTTCATGATCTCCGCGTTGGTGAGGCCGAGCAAGCGGATCGCCGCGTTGTACATCGTCTCCTGATCGGTACCGACCGCGACCGTGAAGACACTGGGCACCGAGACCCGGATGTTCTCGATCGACAACGCGCCCTCGAGCGGGATCTCGATCTGCATCGGATCCAGCGAGAGATACTCGTAGTCCTGGATCAGCGGAATGATGAAGGCGCCGCCGCCGTGCTTCGTCCGCGAGACCTGACCGGCCGAGGTCTTGCCGTAGATGACCAGGATCCGGTTGCTGGGGCAGCGCTTGTAGCGCCGCGAGATCGCGACGACGAGCACGAAGAAGACCAGACCGAAAGCGAGCGCGGTCAGGGCCCAGGCCAGGGGGCCGCCCATCAGTGTTTCTTGTACGAGAGCCAAAGGCATCTGCATTCTCCTCAGTCCAACGGTTCCACTTCGAACGTACCTTCGGTCGTCATGCGGACCACGCGACACTCACTGCCCGAAGGAAGCTCCGGTCCGGAGGTCATCGCGTCGAATTCCGCGCTACGCCCCTCGATCGAGACGGTGATCTTGCCCTTGCCCTTCTTCTCGCCGGGAATGCGCAGATAGACGCGCGCCGAGCGGCCCACGGCGAGGCTCGCGTCGAGGTTGCCTTCGGACCCCATGCGTTGGAAGAAGCGCATGATCCAGGCGACCATGAACATGACGCCTCCACCGGAGCCGAGCGCCGCCAGGGACGACCGACCGACACCCCAACCCGAGGCCATCCCACCCCAACCGACGAGACCGAAGAACGTCAGGAAGCTCGCGAGCGCTCGGATCGAAAGGAAGTTGAGCGAATCGGCGCCGTCCAGGTCGTCGACGTCGGTATCGGGATCCACGTCGGTCCCGTCCCCGAGGCCGAACAGGTTCAAACCCGCCTGGCTCAAGAGAACCGTGCCGCCCGCGGCCGCGCAGGCGATGTAGACCTTGACGATGGTCCACTCGGTCAAGTTGTCCTTGGCCCAGCCGACGACCGATTCCCAGATACCTTCCATACCCGACACTCCGGGGCCGACGAACCAGCGCCGACCGGGTGGACACGAACCCCGAACTCCCGCCCCGGGGTGGCGACCCGAGCTGCGCGAGACTTCAGCGGGCGGCGGGCTACCCGGACGGGCAGCAAGGATTCAGCGCGCGAGCGAGAAAGACTCGCCGGTGCGCCCCCTATACTGAACGGCCGCTGACCGCCGCAGGCGGGATTATCCATGGCCTTCCTCGACGAAACCACCGCTCTCGGCGAGATCTTCGGGGAGTTCGGGTACCTGGCGCCGTTCGTCGTCCTCTTGCTCTGTGGTGTCGGCCTCCCCTTGCCCGAAGAGGTCTCGCTGATCGGCGCCGGCATCCTGGTCTATCGTGGCGAGGTCGAATTCCTCCCCATCGTCGCGGTGTGCTCGGCGGCAATTCTGATCGGGGACTCGATCCCCTATTGGCTCGGTCGTCGCTACGGCATGAGCGCACTGCAGATCCCCTGGGTCGCGAAGATCATCCATCCCGAGCGCTTCAGCCGCTTCCAAGCGCGCTTCGAAGAGCACGGCAATTGGGCCATCTTCGCCTGCCGCTTCGTCGCCGGAATCCGGCTTCCCGGCTATTTCCTGGCCGGCGCGATGCGGATGACCTATCCGCGCTTCTTGCTCCTGGACTCGCTGGGCGTCCTGATCTCGGTCCCGGTCTCGATCTACCTCGGACGGCTCTTCGGGGGCGAGGTCGACAAGCTCAAGGACAAGGTCCACGACATCCATTTGATCCTGGCCTTCCTGGTCATCGCGATGGCCCTGATCCTCCTGGTCCGCAGTCGGCGCCGGCCCAAGACGGCGGCCGCGGACAAGGCCCCCCCCGCCCCTCCCCCGGTCCCGGGGGAAGATCCCGCCCGGGGAAGCGACACGGATGGTTGACCGGCCCCGCTTCGAAGCTATCCTTTCTGCCCCAACCCCTGGGGAACAAGGAGCTTAGGCTTCGCTAGTTCCGGAGCGAGGGGCTCCGGAAGCGAGCTCCACGGTCACCGCTCGACCTCCCTTTCTCTCTCGGGAGTGTTTCCCCGGGGTCGTGTCGTCCCACGTTCGACCTCACGCCTTCCCTAGATTCACGATCTCGACCCGAGGACCCGATGACTTTCCTAATCCTGGCCGCAGTCTTCGCCGTTGGAGCCCTGGGCTTCGCCTTCATCAAGTACGGCGGAATCATGAAGGAGGATCCCGGCAGCGAAAAGATGCAGGAGATCTCCAAGCTCATCCAGGAAGGCGCGGCCGCCTTCCTGCGCGCGGAATACCGCTGGCTCACGGTCTTCGTCATCGTGGTCGGCGCCGCGATCGGCTTCTCCGATCAAGCGGGTCTCGGCTCCAGGACCGCCATCGCCTTCGCCTGTGGAGCGCTCGCATCCGGCATGGCCGGCTACTTCGGGATGCACACGGCGACGCGTGCGGCGGTCCGCACCACGCAAGCGGCCACGATCAGCCTGCAGAAGGCCCTCGATGTGTCCTTCAGCTCGGGCACGGTCATGGGCATGTGCGTCGTCGGCCTGGGGCTGCTCGGAATCTCCGTCTTCAGCATGGCCTACGCGGACGACGGAAAGATCACCGAGAGCGTTTTGGCCAACGTCCTCGGCTTCAGCTTCGGCGCCTCGTCGATCGCGCTCTTCGCGCGTGTCGGCGGCGGCATCTTCACGAAGGCCGCAGACGTCGGTGCCGACCTGGTCGGCAAGGTCGAAGCGGGCATTCCCGAGGACGACCCCCGCAACCCCGGCACGATCGCGGACAACGTCGGCGACAACGTCGGCGACGTGGCGGGCATGGGCGCCGACCTGTTCGAGTCCTACGTCGGCTCGATCATCGCGGCCATGACACTCGGTGCGTTCCTGGGAGGAGCGCACGCCGAGGCCCTGGTCATGCTGCCTCTGGCCGTCGCGGCGATCGGCATCGCGGCCTCGATCGCGGGGACGTTCTTCGTCGCCGCCAAAGACGAGCATTCGCTCCATTCCGCCCTTTTCCGGGGCCTTCTGATCGCCTCCGGAATTACCGCTGCGGGCGCACTCGTCCTGACGACCCTGGTCTTCGACTTCGGTGACGGTGAAGGCGGTGGCCCGACGGGCATCAACCTGTTCTGGACGATCGTCGCGGGTCTGGCCGTCGGTGTCATCATCGGCAAGATCACGGAGTACTACACGGCCATGGAATCGAAGCCGGCCCAGTACATCGCCAAGCAATCCCAGACCGGACCGGCCACCAACATCATCCACGGCCTCGCAACGGGCATGGAGTCCGTGGCCCTGCCCGTGATCATGATCTGCACCGCGATCGGGCTGTCGTTCCATTTCGCCGGTGTCTACGGCGTGGCACTCTCCGCGGTCGGCATGCTGTCCACGCTCGGCATCTCGCTCGGCGTCGACGCCTATGGCCCGGTCGCCGACAACGCCGGTGGCATGGCCGAGATGGCGGAGCTGCCGGCCGAGGTGCGCAAGCGCACCGACGCGCTCGACGCGGTCGGCAACACGACGGCGGCGATTGGCAAAGGCTTCGCGATCGGCTCGGCGGCACTGACGGCCCTGGCGCTGTTCAGCGCCTTCTGTACGGCAGCGGCGCGCAGCGTCGAGGGTGGACTCGTCCTCAACATCAATGACCCGAAGGTCATGATCGGCCTCCTGATCGGTGGCTTCCTGCCCTTCTTGTTCAGCGCCATGACCATGCGCGCGGTCGGCCGGGCTGCCAACGAGATGGTCGAGGAGATCCGCCGTCAGTTCCGTGAGATCCCGGGCATCCTGGAGGGCACGGCCAAGCCGGACGCCGCTCGCTGCGTCGAGATCTCGACGGCGGGCTCGCTCAAGCAAATGGTCCTTCCCGGCGCCTTGGCCATCGCCGCTCCGATCTTGATCGGCAAGTTCCTCGGTGTGCTCGCCCTCGGCGGGATGCTGGCCGGCGCACTCGTCACCGGCGTCATGATGGCGATCTTCATGTCGAACGCGGGCGGAGCCTGGGACAACGCGAAGAAGTTCATCGAGAACGGCAACGAGGGCGGCAAGGGCTCGGAAGCCCACAAGGCCGCAGTGGTCGGCGACACGGTCGGGGACCCCTTCAAGGACACCTCGGGACCGTCGCTCAACATCCTCATCAAGCTCATGACCGTGGTGGGACTCGTCTTCCTGCCCTGGTTCATCTGAGCCCAACCCGAGCCACGATCCGGCGGTACCGCATTCGCCGGATCGTGGCTACGATGGGTCGAACACCGGGACCCGCTGTCCCCTCTCGATTCCATCCGCACCGGAGAATCCGCCCATAGAAGCGAAGACCCTCGCGCTCACGGCCGCCCGCCTGGCCGACGAGAAGAAGGCTGCCCGGATCGAGATCATCGACGTCGGAGACCGGATCAAGGTCGCCGATTACTTCGTGGTGATCGTCGGTCAGAACCGCACGCACGTGCGCGCGCTCTACAACGAGCTCCATGTGCGGCTCAAGGCGCTTGACGAATTCCACCAGCCGGTCGAAGGCGCGGACCTCGGTTGGTGGATCGTGGCCGACTACGGCGATGTCGTGCTGCACATCATGCAGGACGAGGCGAGCGAGTATTACGACCTCGAGCACCTCTACGGCGACTGTCCACGCATCGCCTGGCAGGAGGCGGAAGCCTCCGACGCCGCCCAGGCCTGACCGGCTCAGGAGGCGCGGCGTTTGGCGTCCGCCTGCAGGATCGGGTCGAAGTCCGGCCGTGTGAGCCAGCGGCGCCCCGACAGGTCCACCGCGCAGCCCACCGTCTCGAGGCGGCTCGCCAGCGCACGCCGATCCTCGGGCGTCCCGGCAAAGCGGATCACGTGACGACCGGCGATGTCGGAGAACGGCCGAATCCGACCGAGCTGCACGAGGATCGTGCGGTCCGGGTGGGTCGCAAAGGCCATCCCTGCTTCGAACAGCACGTTGGCTCGGGCCTGCGGTCGGAGCTCGCGCTCGGCCGGGCCGTCCGCGGGCACGGCATGACACGCGCGCAAACGTGCCTCGTCGTCGCCCGTCAGGAGCACGACCACGGCCTGAACCTGAGCGAAGGCGTGCTCGAGCACGTCGCCGATGTGCGGCGCACCGGTTCCCGCCTCGCGCACGGCCTCCTCCCATTCGAGCGGCTGGAGGCCGATCGCGCGCAGAAACTCGACCAGTGCATCGTGAGCGGCCACGTCTCGGCCGTGCACGACGAAAATCCGACGCGGATCCGCACTTTGCTTCGTCGGTTGTGTCATCGCTGTACCTCCCGTGCAGCGGTCGAACGAGAATCCCCGGAAAGCCTTTCCCTCCAACTCGCCGGAGACCGATCCTTGCCCTTGGTATCTCCGTGTCCGAAAGACCTTCCTCCTTTCCGCTGGAACCGCGATCCTCCTTAGCCCATCGCACAGACGATTCCATGCTCTCGAATGAGGCTCGTACCGACCTCACGTGGCTCGAGCGCGTTGGAGTCGCCCTCCTGATCCTGGCTGCGTTCGTCCCGCGTGTGCGCGACCTCGGTGCGACCTTCGATCGCTCCGTGGAAGGCTTCCAGGGGAGCTGCATCGCGACGTATGCGGTGAACTACGAGCGCCTGGGAATCGGGGCCTTCGGCGGCTACCCGGTCTTCAACATCGACCTGCCGACCGACCCGGAGCGGACGCCGTACGTCTACGCCAACCATCCACCACCGATGTACCTCGTCGCGTGGCTCGGCATCCGCCTGTTCGGACCTGATGGCTGGGACACCGCCTGGGAACGCGGCGCTCCTCCCGCGAACATCGAAGGCGCGATGCGGATCCCGTTCTTCCTCGGGCACGTGCTGTTTCTCTTCGGTCTGTGGTGGGCCGTGCGACAAGGAGGTGGAGCGAGGCTGTCGTTCCTGACGCTCGCCTTCGCGGGCGTGCTCCCTGTTGCCATCGTCTTCTCGACGCTCGTGAACTACGAGAACCTCTGGCTCGCGCCCGTCGTCTTCGCCTTCGGGTTCCATGCGCGCTTTCTCCAGTCGGGTCGCATCGTGGACCTGGCGTGCGTCGCGCTGCTCTTCGGGCTCGCGTCCACGATCACGTTCATGCCCGTCATGTTCCTGCCCGGGCTCGTGCTCCAGACCCTGTTCCGGCGCGGATGGGGACAGGCGCTCTTTCAGGGAGCCGTCATCGGTGCGGCCGCTCTCGCGCCGCTCATCGCGCACGGGCTCTGGGTCGGACAGGTCTTGGGGGACACGGAGGCTCAGGGAGTCTGGACGCGGGCAAAAGACATGCTGGCCCCGCTCTTCGACGGGAGCCTGCCCTTGACGGAATGGGTCCGGCGCCAGGGAGTGCGCTTCAACTGGTTCTTCTCCGAGCCGCTCTCCTGGGTCGCCATGGCAGGCCTTGGAATCGCGCTCGCGGATGGTCTACGGGGACGGCGACGCGAGGTCGACCCGGCGGGCGTGTCGCTGGCGCTACCGTTCACCGCGGGCGGCGTCTTGGTCTTCCTGCTCTTCTACAAGCACACGTGGGACGGCGACCGGGCGGACAACGGCCAGACGCTCTTTCTCATGAACCTCATCCCGGCTGCGGCCGTCCTCGCGGCGACGTTCTTCGATCGCATCGCGCCCGCGCTCTACCGCTTGCGGGGCGGAGTGGCGCCGCTCGTCTTGCTGGTCGGCATGGTCGCGTTTCCGGCGCTGATGCGAGCGGGCACGATCCGACACGCCTGGCGCGGTGCGGGTCCCCACGATGATCCGTCGGTCGCCGCGGGCCCTCCCACGCCGCTTCCGATCACGGCCGGGATGGAGATCGCGACACTGCTGCCCGGGGGCTCGATCGGGTTCTATCCGCGCGGGATCGGATTCACGACGGCTGTCTCCTACTACGCCTGGCGGACGCTTCTGCCCGTCGACGAGGCGACATGGGGCGGCCAGCTCATCTTCCTGGACCACCCACTCGGGATCGCCGATCTCCCGCGCTACTTCGTCATCCCGAAGGACCCGCCTCCCCAGGCGGCCGACCACGTGCACTATGTCCGCACGAAGCTGGCGGCGGAGTTCGACATGCTGAGCGAGACCCAGCACTACGAGCTCTGGCCCTCGTTCGAATAGGCCGCTTCAGGCCCTTGGACCGCCACGGAAGAGCGGCAGCAACGTCCCTTCGAGCTTCCCGTAGAGTTCCGCGGTCGCCTTGACGTCGCGCAGACAATACTCGCCGATCTCGTCGATCCGCCCTTCGCGGTAGGCGCGCCCGACCTGGCTTCCGTCGATCGAGCCCTTCGGGCTCTCGATGTCGAAGCGCCGGCACCAATAGTCGAGTGAGTAACGATCCCGCCAGGCTCCCATGAAGCAAAAGACGTCCATGAGGTCGCAGTGGGAGTCGATCATGTAGCGATTGGGGACGAGATTGATCGAGGGTGCGATGCCGAGCTGCGAGGAGCGGATCATCAGGATCGGCCCGTCATAGCCGCGCCCGTTGTAGGAGACCATCCGCGGTCGCTTGCGTCCTACGATCTCCCAGAAGCGCTCGAGCAGCTCCGTCTCGCTTCCTCGCACGACATCCGAACCAGGTACGCGTTCCCACTCGTGCTGCGGCTGACTGTCCCCTTCCAGGAGAATGAGCCCGCGCCCCTTTTCCACGTTCCACATCCCGATCGCGATGACCTTGCCCAGCCCAGGGAACAACGCCGTGCGCTCGGGGGTCGCTTCGAGCTCGCGTTCGTCACGCGCTCGCTGCAAGAGGTAGCCCCGGGTGATCTCGTCGACGTCATCCCACTGGAATCCGGCGACCTCGATGTCGAAGACAATCGTTGCGGACATGGCCCAAGAGTACAGGCCGTGTCGCCGAAACGAAGCCGGGAATCAGGCCTGCGCGGGAGCCCGGAAGGCGGCCTGCCGAGCGCGCCAGCCGAGGGCCGCAGCGAGGAGCAGCATCCACCAGCCCCCGAGGAGAACTCGACCGACATCGGGCGGGCCGCTGACGGGAACCATGCGGCACGAGCCACCGCCGCCGCTGGACGAGCTGCGGAAGGCGAACACACCGCTCAAGACGGCGGCTTGGGCCGAGGCCGCATCGCGCACGACGATCGCGGACGGCCCGGCCGGATGCTCGGGCGTGACGACCTCGATCGTCGTCGCGTCGATCCGATTGACGGACGCTGCCGCGATGCCTCCCTCGCCGGTGACCGGGTCCACGCCGAAGAAGACCGCCACCGAGGTCGGGAAGTCGGTCCCGGTCAAGGTCAGGGTCTCGCCACCGATCGGCTTGCCCGAGGCCGGTGAGACGTCCGACAGCTCGGGGTCGGGCGTGACGGCGTACGCGAAGGCGGCGGTCGCGATGCCACCGCCCGGATTCTCCACCTCCAGAGTCTGCGCGCCGGCAGGGCCACCCTGCGTCGAGAACGTCAGCGTCGTCCCGTCTTCGACTTCGACGCTGCTCTGGACCACCCCGTTCAGGCGGACGATGGCGCCCGCCTGCAGGTTCGAGCCGGTCAGGCTGACCTCCGTACCTCCGGCCGCTTGTCCGGCGTCCGGGAAGACCGTCGTCACCGCGGGCAGGTCTGCGGTCTGGAAGGCGCTGGTGACGCGATCCTCGGAACCGCTCGGATCGATGACGACGACGTCGTGCGTTCCGAGCAGGGTCGGCCTCGTCACGAGCGTGATGGTCGTGTCGTCTTCGACGGTCGCGTCGATTCCGTCGGTATAGAAGACGTCGCCGATGACGACGCGCGAGCCGGCCACGAAGTCCGTGCCTTGGATGGTGACGGGCGTTCCGCCCGACGTGCTGCCCTGCACGGGAATGACGCCGGTCACGACCGGAGCCGGCGGCGTGATCTCGATCCCGGCTGTCAGAATGCTCACATCACCGGACGCATTCGTCACGGTGAGATCGAAGTGCCCGAGCGGCTCCAGGGACGGGACGGTCGCGAGGAACGACACCTGGGATCCGAACCAGGTCACGGCGGAGAGGACGACGTCCGGGTCGCTGGCGGTCAGGGTCGAGCCGGGGAAGAGGCCGTTGCCGCGCAGCGTGATGCTCGTTCCCGTTCCTCGCTCGGCTCGAATCGGAAAGATGTCGCTGGACGTCCCCAGGTTGAGCGCGACGTCAGCTCCAACCACGATGTCTCCCAGGCCGACCAGGTTCGTGCCCGTGATCGTCGCCATCGTTCCGTGCACGGTCGCTTCGAAGTCCGTCTCAACGGTGATGCCGCCCAGGTTGAAGCCTCCGACCGGGCTGTCGAGCGGCGAAGCATAGATCGTGTAGGTACCGGGCTCGAGACCGCGCAGATCGAAATTGCCGGTCGCCGAGCTGAGGATGGCCGCATCCGTGCGCCCCTCGTCGTCGAGCGCGACGACATGCGCCCCCTGGACACCCGTTCCGTCGGATGCGCGGAGAATGCGACCGGTGATGCGTCCGAAGCCGCCTTGCGGATAGGCGTGGCGCAGACCTCGCACCTCGTCCTCGGACAGGCTACGGTGCAGGACGACCGTCGGATCGACGTACGGATACATCGTCCCACTCGCCCAACCCGAGTGATCCAGGCCAAGCAGGTGTCCGAGCTCGTGGGCCGCGACGTCTTGGATGTCGAAGGCGCCCGGCGCACCCGAAGTCGTGAAGTCGAAGTCGTCGCCGTTGAAGATGATGTCGGCGTCGGTGATCCGCCCGTCCAGGAAGAACCAGAGCGGTGTGATCGCAACGATCCCGTTGCCACCGAAGTAGCCGCTGGCGTTCAGCTCGTCGAACATCACCAGGTGGATGTTGTCCGAGGCGTAGTCCGTGCGGGCCTGCTGCGCGGGAGTCGTGTTCTCGACCAGCCTGGCGCTCGTTCCGGAAACCGCGTTCCAGTCCTCGATGGCCATCCGGACGGCCAGCTCATCGCTCTGGTCGGGAATGTCGTCGGACCCGTCCGACTGGACCACGATCGAGATGTTCGCCGGAGCCGACCAACGCAGGGGGTTGCCGGTGGACGTCTGCAGGCGGACGTGTGCCACTCCCAGCGCGGCGAAAGTGACGAGGGAGAGAGTGACGTAGGTGAAGCGGCGCGAGCGAATCACCGGCCGCTCCTCTTGGCGACAAGTGCCGCTTCGATGCGCGCGACGACTTCCGCGTACTCGCGAACGACCAGCCCGTTGCCCGAGGTCACGACTCCGCTCGGTACATCGACCAGCGAAACGCCGACGGAACCGCGTACGAGCCGCTTCATGCCGGCGTCATCGCTGCGCACCTCGAACTTGCCCTGCGCGAGTCCGATCGGCATGCGCACACCGTTCGTCTCCCGCGACAGGAACAAGAGCGAGCGGTCGCCGGCCGCGATATGCGGCATTCCGGCCAGCATCAAGCCGCGACCATCGTCCAGCACGCCACCCGGAACACGGATCGTACGGTATTCGATGTCGCTGCCCTGGAAGGTCCGTTCGACCTGGACCAGGTACTCCGTCTCGATGCGTCCGTTCGCCTCGACCGAACGCTGACTCAGGATGCGCCCCTCGACGATGAGCTCCGCACACTCGACGAGGTCCTCGAGCTCCATGCGAACCGCCGTGCCGGCAGAAACGCGAGTCGAATCGTGGGGACCGAAGATGATCCAGGCGAACACACAGGTGAAGAGAGCACTGAAGAAGCGCATGAGGTCGTCGCGTGGGGTCGGGGAGAAGGCCTCGGGGCGAGGCACAGGCACAGGCCTCCCAATCGGATGGCCGCGCGACGCGTCTTGAGGCGCGCACGTTCGCCTTTCGGCGCGATCCGTCCGCTCGCCCCTGACCGGGACACAGGGAATCGGATTCCCACTGGCACACGCGCTTGTCGATCCCCGGCGATCCCCCGGGGATTCGCCGGATTCCCGACCCTCGCCAGGGAGACACGGTAGCTTTCCTTCGTAGGACGCCCCTCCCCATGGATCCCTTACAAGTCATCGACGGCTACTGCCAACGCTACGGCGTTTCGAGAGAGTTCGGTCTCCGACTCCGTCCCCTCATCGAACGCGCTCTCAAATCCCCGCCCGAGGCCAAGAAGAGAATTCTCGACATGGTCGAACGGAGCTTTCTGCAGGAAGCGAGCCGCCCCGATGCTCGCAAGGACACGATGAAGCACCTGCCAGAAGCAGATCGCAAGATCCTCTCGACGGTCGCCAACATTCTCCACAACTGGGAGCCTCCCAAGTGGCTGAAGTACTGGGGCGAGCTCCGCAAGGGTGGCTTCGGCAAGCTACCGCCCGAACCGCAGGAGTAGTGCCGCATTACGGCGCAACGGACGCGCGCTCCGTTACGTGACCTGGCCTCCACGGCAAGGTGCATGGACGACGCGTCTGGACGGACCTTGCGTCCTCGAAGTGCAGGTCAGCGACGCTCGGACAGGGTCGCGCGCAACTCGCGAATGGCGGCTCGTAGGTCCATCACCTCGGCGCGGAGCTCTTCCAGCTCGCCTGTGACGCCCTTCGAAGCGCGCTGAACGAACGGCAGGGCACCGAAGCGTTCGCGCGGCGCTTGAAGTCCCTCGCGAAGACGGTCGAGCAAGGTCTCGCGCTCTGCTCGCCACCGCAGCCAGTTCTCCCGCGCCGTCTCGACCTCGGACTGCCAGCGGGAACGCAGGTCGGGATCGAGCGCCTGCTCCTCGGCGCGCAGCCGCTTCTCGGTCCAGTCGCGGAGACTGGAAGAGCGCTTCTCGAGCTCGGAAGAGAGCTCGCGCAGGCGCCGTTCGAAGTTCTCGCTCCACGCGCTCTGCTCGCGGGCCTGACGCTCGAGGAGCCGTGCCAGGAAGTCGCCGGCCGAGCGGTCCGGACCCTGATCCTGATCGGATCGGTCCTCATCGGGACGGGCCCCCAACTCCACGGAAACCGAACGCTCTTCCCCGTCGCGCAGGACGTCGACGCGGACCGTGCGACCCGCGGGCAGTTCCGCGAGGCGAGCCCGTAGGGCCGACTCGTCCGCGATCGCAAGACCGTCGAGGCGAAGGAGCGTGTCCCCTGCTTCCAGACCGGCTCGCTCCGCGGGACCGCCCTCGACCGGGCGGGCGACCCGCACACCGCCAGCGGGATCGCCGGCGAGGTAGACGCCGAGGTAAGCCGGCGTCGTCTCCCCCCTCGTGTCCTCACGCCCGCTGTCCTCCCCCCAGGCCTCCCCGGGCGCTACGCGCTGCCAGGAACGGGGCCTCCCGGGCGTGGGAGCGGTGGGCGTCGCGACGCCCTTCTCTTGGTCAGGACGGCGGGAGAGTCGCAGGGAAACCGACCGCGGCTCACCGTCGCGCTCCAGGCGCAGCCCGATTTCGTCGCCCGGGCGCCGCCCCGCGAGCGCCTGACGCAGGTCCGCGAGGCTACCGAGCGGCTGGCCTTCCAGCTCGAGCAGACGATCTCCCGGCTCGAGCCCAGCCTGCTCTGCGGCGAAGCCCGCCAGGACTTCGTCGACGACGACCCCGTCGTCCTGCGCCAGGATCAGAATCCCGAGGTAGGGCTCCGATGCCCCCGGGTCCCGGGAGGCCTCTGCGCCCCCTGGCTCGGATTCAGGCGCAGCCCGGGCTGGCTCCTGGGTCTCGGCGGGAACCGTCCGGGGAGCTTCCTCGGATGCGGGAAGGGCGGAGGGAGCGGGGTCTTGCAGGAGTGTGAGCAGCAGAGCGCCGGCAAGTCGGGTCATGGCAGGGTCCTCGGTTCGCGGGTTCGGCGATGATCGGCGTACGCACGACGACCGCGACCGTGAGGGCTTTCCCGTTCTCCGTAACGCACGAGGGCCCCCTCCGAAGAGGGAGCCCTCGTGACCCTGGACCTTCGAGCGGTCGTGCTCGAACTCAGCGGCGGCGGCGGCCGCCGGCGGCCTTCTTGGACGTCGACGCGCCGACGCCCTGCTTGACCGTGGCTTCCTTGCCGGCTTCGACCGTGAATTCGAACTTGCCCTTGCCGAGCTCCTCGTGCCACCACTCGGCCTTGTAGTCACCGGCCGGGACGTCCTTCAGCGAGAAGTTGCCCTTGGCGTCGGTGACGGCCCAGTGAGTCGCGTCGGTGACGACCACGTGGCTCTTCATCCACGGGTGGATGTCGCACTTGGCTTCGAAACTCTCGGCGTTCTCGAGCTTCTGCTCGAAGTTGGTCCCGCCGGAGACGTTCTTGTTCACGACGTCGTTCTTGCGCGAGTAGGTGTGAATGTTGTGGTTGACCGGATCGGAGTTCTCGTACTTCAGCGTCGCCCCGACGGGAAGCACGACGACGTGCGGCTCGAAGCGGCAGTTCTTCTGATCGATGACAACCGGCTCGTCCGGAATCTTGACCTCGACGCCCTTGGCCTCGAGCGTGACCACGATGTTGGCGACGCCGCCCTTGGCTCCGATCAGGAGCGTGCGGTCTTTCGTGTCGACCTTGTGACCGTCGTGGTCGCAGCCTTCGGATTCCTTCGTGCCGATGGTGAGGTCGGGCTTGGGATCCGGCTTGTCACCTTCCCAGGAGAACGTACCGCTGACGGAGCCGGCCGTCTCATCGTTCTCGAGCACGCGCTCGAACACGGGCAAGACGATGCTGGGCGCCGCGCCCTCGGGGCTGCAGCAGGCTGCTTCGCTTTGCGTTTCGCAGCACTCCGTCTTCGGATCGTCGTTCACGGTAGAGAAGGCCGCGGTGCTTACTGCGGCGAGCGACAGAAGAACTTTCATGTGGTGAGGTCCTCAGCTTGCTTGATGGGGGTTGTTCGAATTGCGCTCGGAGGTTCCGGCGATTTCGGAATGAGTCCGGTCAGTTCCGCACTGCGGCGAGATCCAGGTTGAACAGCCAGGCCAAGATGGCCTCGATCTGATCCTGGCTCGTTCCGGGCAGGAACTCCTGATACACGGCTTCGTTGGGTGGGAAGTTGGCGGGCATCGAAGTGCCCGGGTACTTCTTGCCCGGATCGTTGAGCCACTCGCGGGTCCAGCCCACGCGCAGTCGTTCCCGGGAAATGAAGAGATCGGGCGCCCAAGCGATGGGCCCTTCCGCCGTCGGTGCACCTCCCTGCAGGAAGTGGCACTGGAAGCAGTTGGGGCCTTGATCGGCGAGCCGATGGACGTTGTCGAAGAATTCCGGGTTGCGGGCCAAAAGCGGGTCGAGGTAGCTCGGTGAGCGCATCTCGATCGCTTCGAACGTCGGGGTGATCGGACCTTCGATGTCGAAGTCCTTCGCATCGCCATAGGACACGAGCTTGGAAAGTCCAGCCTCGGTCTCGACGGTTCCGCCGGCCGCGATTCCCTCGACTTGCCCGGCTGACACTCCCGACATCCCCATGGCGGACATCTCGTTCGCGATCTGATCGGGTGTCTTGCCCAGGGCCATGAACATCTCTTTCGCGTAGCGCGCCGGCCAGTCCTTCTCCGAGCGGTACATGAAGTAGTCGACGACCGCTTCGGCTTCCCCCGGCTCCCACGAGAAGGTCGGCATCCGCACTCGCATCTGCTGGCGCAGCGGCTCGGGATCCTTCAGGAAGGCGTAGAACCACTCACGCTGGATCTTGGAACCCTCGTCCCACAGGACCGGGGGCGCGAAGGTCCAGCGGATCTTCGGGTACGGCTCGACGCTGTAGTCGCGCCATTCCCCGTCGACGTCCTGTACGCGTCCCTCACCCTCGGGATCGCCCGTGAGCGAGAACTCCTCGTCGGTCTCGGGGTCGTAGCCCCAGGGACGGAGGTAGTAGTCCGCCACGATGTCCACGAACGCGCCGCCCCAGGGTGCTTTGGTCTCGATCGAGTCGATGTCCTCGACGACGATCGTCGACCCGGACTCCTTGCCGAGTTCAGGGTGAGGCCCGACGAGCTGGAAGGCGACGTCCTCGAGCTCGTACTCGGGATCCTCGTCCACCTCACGGATGTAGTCCTCGTAGCCGGAGATGTAGTCCTGGAAGCCGTTGAACGGCGGGGGCAGAGTCTCGTCTTCGACGTTGATGAACTGACCGTGCGCCGTCAGGCGTCGTCCGTCCTCCCCCGTGAATTCGATCGAGCCCGGCTCGAACATGTGACAGGCCTGGCAGTTCTTCTGACGGATCGTCTGCAGGCCATGGTTCATCGACACCTGCGGGGCCGAAGGAACCATCTTGGCGTGCTGGACCTCGTCCTTGACGAGCCCGACGACAAACGTCGCGATCGCCTTGACTTCGTCCTCTTCGAAGTCGAACCACGGCATGCGCAACTTCTCCGTCGGGTTCTTCACCTTCCGACGGTCGAAGGAACGGGGCGCGTGCAGCTTCTGCTCGAGCCACGGCTCCCGGTAGTACTTCATCTCGAGCTTCTTGTGCTCGTTCAGCTCCTCGGGCCAGTCCGCTTCTTCCGCGATGATCTCGTGCATGAAGCCCCAGTCGAGCTTGTCGACGGTCTTCGAGGCCCAGGTCGTGAGCTCGGCCCCGATGGGCATCGCGTTCTCGAGACCGGGGATCTCGTGGCACGAGTGGCAGCCCTGGTTGAGGACGTACTTCTCGCCGACGGCGACCAGCAAGGTCTTGTCGTCCGACCACTCCTCCTGGAAGCGGCGGGTCAGCTCGGAGCGGGCCGTACGGTTGAAGAACCAGCGCGCTTGCTCACGCAGCGCGGCTTGATCGTACGTCTCCGTCGTCGCCTCCCAACCGTCGGGCACGTCGGTGAAGATCGACTCGGGATCCTCGAAGACGTAGGCGACGACATCGGCGGCGTCCTGGTCGGAGAGGCGCAGGTTCGGCATGCGCGTCTCTGGCCAGTAGGCGGTGGGATCCTTGACCCAGCCGTACAGCCACTCGGGTGTGACCTTCGTCGCGATGCCGCGCAGGTTCGGACCGTGCTCGTTCGTTTCGCGCGCCATCTTCGCGGGATCCACCACGTCGGCCTGCTCGGCTTCGGTGTGGGGCGCCATGTTGTGGCACGCCAGACACCCCGAGAGTCGGAAGACCTCACGCCCCCGCACGGGATCGCCCTCGACGGGAAGGTCGGTCTCCACGGGGGGCTGGGTCACGTCCCACAGGTAGGCCGTGACCGCGGCGACGGCGGTCTCGTTCCAGGCCTGGCCGAGGATCGGGGGACCACTGCCCCACTCGGACACGGCGATGACCTCGTCGGGAGCGTAGTTCTCCAGGTGGAAGATCTGGGGCATCTTCGTCGTCGGGCGGAAGTCGCGCGGCTTCGCGATCCACGACGAGACGAAGTCGCGGTTCGTCTTGCTCTGAATCCCCCGCAGCGAGGGTCCCGGACGACGCTTGGTCGGGAACCACTCCACCTTGTGACAGGAGTAGCAGCCGTAGCTCTCGAAGAGCCGGTAGCCCTCCGTGACCTTCGGCGCGTCGTCCGCGATGAGCTCCATCGAGTCGGTGTGGCACTGGACGCAGCTGGCCTCGATGTACTCGGAGTTGAGCATCGGGTAGTCCCAGTAGTGCTTCTTGTGCCAGTGATACTCCTCGGCCCACTCGTCGCCCTCGGCCTCGTCGGTCGCGTTGTGATCCGCGCGCACGAAGTCGAGCGCCTCTCCTGATCCGCGGTGACAGATCGTGCAGCCCATCTCCGCCAGGGAGTGGGGCGACTTGGCGGACAGGAAGAGGTCCAGGCGCGGGTGCGACGTGAAGGGCTGCGCCTCGTCCTCGAAGCCAGCGCGCTCGATCGGCACGTGGCAGGTCGTGCACATGTCGATCCGCTTCTTCTTGGTGAAGTTCAGCTCGAAGGTCAAGTTCTCGAGAACGACCTTGTTGACCACCAGGCTGGGGCCGATGAAGTCGAGGCCCGGGAAGTCACGGATGATGTTCGCGAGCTGGGTCGGGAAGTCGTCCGGCGCCAAGGTGGCCAGCTTCTTGCGAATGAGGTCGACTTCCTTGGTCGCGGCGCGCACGGCGGCCTCGGCGTCCGTGAGTTGCGCGGTGAATTCGTCGATCTTCGCGTTCTGAGCGTCCACCGCGGCGTCGGCGATCTGCTTCTCTTTGCCGCGTGCGAAGAGCTCGTCTTCGAAGGCCTTCAAGCGATCCTCGGCATAGCCCGGATCCCCGTGCTTGATCCGATGCTCCTCGATGGCCCAACGCTCCCAGTTGAAGTTCTGCTTGGCCTTCTTCTCGGCTTCGGTCGCGACGAACTGGGTTCCGAGCAGTTCCTTGAGCTTGGTCTCGGCCGCGAGGAGCGAGCTCTTGTTCGCGTCGAGCGCCTTCTTGGCCGCGACCTGGGCGGCCTGGAGGCGCTTCTCATCGGAGAGAGCCTTTTGAGCCTCGGGCTCGAGCAAGGTCTCGCGCGCCCGCTCGACCTCGATGGCCTGGAACTCGCGCTGGTAGGCCTTCCAAGGACGGCTCCAGTCGTCGATCACCATCCAGACCGAAGCGCCGAGCAAGATGATGCTCGACACCGCGAACCAGCGGTTCAAGAGGGGAAGGTGGTAGTGGGTGTCGCCGCGATCAGCCATGGTGCCGCCTCACACGTTGAAGAACCATTCGGGGATCCCGACGATGTACTTCAGATTGAAGATCCAACGCGCGAGCATCTTCATGGGGATCAATCCGAACCAGAGCAGGAAGTGCATGAAGATGTTGAAGCGCATGAAGCCCATCTGCGCGAAGAGCTTCCGCAGCAACGTCTTGCCGAGCAACGGCGGCAGAACCAGGAAGTAGCCGAGAAGCGCGAGGAGTCCGGGCGCCTCTCGAACGAGCGGGTTGTCCGGTCGTGGCGTCCCTAGCAGGTCGACCCAGAAGTAGGTCGCGAGGTCGACGTTCACGAGCGGCTCGAGCTTGTGCAGGTCCCAGTACTCGAAGGGTCCGAAGAAGGACCAGTTCGGCCCCCTGAGGAAGGTCCCCAGGATGACGAAGGACACCCAAAAGAGGATGAAGCCCACCCAGAAGAACGAGACCGCGAACGGACGCTCGTTGAAGGTGTAGTAGCCGTTGCCCTTCGGGTTCGTGTCCAGGTAGGGGATCGCACACAAGCCGACGATCATCAGGCCGGGCAAGACCACGCCCGCGATCCAGGGGTCGAAGTAGACCAGGAGCTCCTGGAGACCGAGGAAGTACCACGGTGCCTTCGAAGGGTTGGGCGTGCGGGCCGAGGCTGCCGGCTCCTCGATCGGCGCGGCCACCTCGATCGACCAGATCACGAGCAGCGCCGTGAACAGGATGATGCAGATGAACTCGGTGTAGACGAGGTCGGGCCAGGTGAAGACCTTCTTCCGGCCCAGCTCCGCTTCCAGCGTCGGTTCACCCCGCTTCGTGCGCTCGTCGTTCAAGACGGCCTGACGCAGGGCCAGCCACGAGAGAAAGATGACCGAAGCCAGGAGGATGACGATCGGCACGTTGTCCGGCTTCGTCATGATCTTCTTGAAGTCCGGGTCGCCGAGCGCCCAGACCAAGAAGACCGAGCCCAACGAGAAGAACAGCACCATCCAGATCGGACGGCTGAAGATCTTCCGGAAGTACAGCACCGCGGCGAGCAGTGCTGCGCTTCCCAGGAAGTAGATCGTCGGCTGGAACAGCCAGTCGATTGCGGCCTTGAGGGATTCGCCCATGGTTCAGCAGGGGTTCTCTGGTCGGATGTCCAAGAGGCTAGAGCGGTCCCGAGATGCCACCGTCCTTGCGAACGCGCCAGAAGTGGATGGCCATCAGAGTCGCCGCGGCCAGAGGAAGGCCGACGCAGTGCAGTACGTAGAAACGTAGGAGCGCACCCTCGCCGACGAAGCGTCCGGCCAGGAGGCCGAAGCGCGCGTCGTCACCGGCATGAACGAAGTTCAGGCCGCCGAAGGACAGCAGCGAGGCACCCGGCCCCTCGTGGCCGAGGAAGGGGGTCGCCCGTGCCATGTTGGAACCGACCGTGATGGCCCAGACGGCCAGCTGGTCCCAGGGGAGCAGGTAGCCGGTGAAGGAGAGCAACAACGTGAGCACGAGCAGGATCACGCCCACGTTCCAGTTGAACTCACGCGGCGGCTTGTACGAACCGGTCAGAAAGACGCGGTACATGTGCAGCCACACCGTGATGACCATCATGTGCGCGGCCCAGCGGTGCAGCTCGCGCATGATGCCCAGCGGCACGTGCTCCCGCATCCCGAAGATGTCCTGGTAGGCGTACTCGGCCGTCGGCCGGTAGTAGAACATCAGCAGCAGGCCGGTGATCGTCTCCACCAGGAACAGGAAGAACGTCAGTCCCCCCATGCACCAGGTGTACGACAAGCGAATGCCGCTGCGCCGCACCTTGACCGGGTGCAGGTGGAGGAACGTGTTCGAAAGGACGGCCAGCGTGCGATTGCGCGGCGTGTCCGGGTAGCCGTGGCGAAACACCGACCGCCAGAGCTGGGTGTTTCGAACGGCTTGAAGGAGCTTCTGCATTCGGGCTGATGCGGGGGACGGGGGGTGGCGAGGTCCGGTCTCGGATCAGAGGAGGCTCACGCGTAGTAGAGGTAAGCTCCGTCGAGCTCCCACTGCCCCTTCTCTTGCTGGTACTTGGTGTTCTTGTCGATCTGGATCTGACCGTCCTCGGCCAGGACGATGCGGTAGCGCTCGAGCGGGCGCGGGGCCGGCCCCTCGATGTTGATCCCGGTCTTGATGAAGCCCGACCCGTGGCAGGGGCACTTGAACTTCTCGTCGGCGGAGAGCCAGTTCGGCGTGCAGCCGAGGTGCGTGCACACCGTCGACAGGGCATAGAAGCCCGTCGACTCGCGCACGATCCAGACGCCGAACGAGGCCGCGAAGCGCTCGTCGACGGCGTCGACCGCGAAGTCCTCCGGGTAGCCGGCCTTGAACTCCTGCGGAGGCTCGAACAGCACGTTGGGGAACATGAAGCGCCCCATCGCCCCCAGGACGGCCGCCAGAGCACCGGCGAAGACGGCCCAGCCGAGTCCGAGGACCGACAGGAACCCACGCCGGGACACTTCTCCACGCAGCGGAGCGCGCACGAGGCCCGGGGTGGGCTGCTCGGCTTCTTGGGTCTCTACTGCTTCCTTCTCTTCAGCCACGGTTCGCTCCTGTTCGCCATCGCGTGGACGTCCGACCGACGATGCGGATCCGGACCGCGAGACGCGCATCCGCCGAGCCCGGGAATCCGGTCGCAAGACGACCGGAGAGGGGGTGGCGGGGGCGTTCGGGGGCCAGGTCGAGGGCTCGACGTCCAGATCGAGTCTTCGATGCGCACAAGGATGGTGAGGGGCCGCCTCCAAGGCAAGTCCGAGGGACTCCAATCCGACGCTTCTCGCCCGGAAGGCGCTTCGACCCCTTAGGAAAGCGCAATGCGTGCTCGGCGAACGCCGAGCCGCGCTCACTCCCCGGCAAGCAAGCTCTGTGCGATCTCCCGCACAGCCAGGTCGGGCTCGCTCTTCGCCAGGGCCTCGAGTTCGTGGCGCTCGGGAGTCGCGTCGAGGGACACGAGGGCCCGCAGTGCGAGCTGGCGGCTTTCGCTGACATCGCGCTCACGCACCCACTTGGTCTTGTCCCGGGCGCGCTCCTGGGCGTACGTCTCGGCCGCGAGCATCTCCTGCAGGACCCCGACGCCGGCGCGACTTCCCAGGCGGGCGAGCGACAGGGCCGCGTTCATCCGCAACTCCGGTGATGCCGCCGAAAGCAGGCCTTCGAGGGCCACGTTCGTCCGCTCGGTCGGCAGGGTCTGCAGCGCGATCGCAGCCGCCGAACGCAGTCCGTCGTCCGGGGCATCCAGCAGCCGGATCAGGGCACCCGCGGCTTCTTCGCGTCCACTCTCGTCGAGTCGTTCGCCGAGCGTTCCGAGCGCGACCGCGGCGTAGAAGCGGTACTTGCCCTCGGGGTCGACCGTGTCGCCGAGCTCGGTCAACCCCGTCAGGTGCCGCAGCCCTTCGAGGTCCCCCAATTGCGCCATGAGAATCGCCAACGCGAGCGGAATCGGGACGTCCGCCGAGCGCTCGAAGACCGCGTTCTGGTCCCACGCGCGGCGCAGGTCCGGCAGGAGACTCGCGTCGAAGGCTCCGGAGGCGTCCTCCTCCCCTTCCCAATCACGCAGGACCTGTCCGACGAGGTTGAACGCCGCTTGCTGGCGTTCGTTCGCCCCACCGTGCAGGACCCGATCGAGGTTCTCGCGCGGGGTGGCCTCGTCGCCGGCGATCGCGCCGAACAGCGTGAACACGAGCACGATCACCATCACGATCAAGGCCGGGACGACGACCAGCGGAACCAGGAGGTTGCGGTAGGGCGCCTCGGCCTGCTCCTCGGGATCGGCCGGAGCGGCGGAGGGGTCGGGGATTTCGATCTCGGTCACGGGTGGCTCGGCGGGGCCGCGTTCAGCGGGAAAAGGGATGGTCCGACAGGCGTTCCGGCCGCGGCAATTCGCCCACGAGCGGCGCCACGTAATCGAGGAACGAACGATCGATGTCGTTGTCCCCGGCCAGGAAGGCCTCGTCGAGGTCGCGGGTCTCGCGGGCGACGTTCGCGAGCTCGGTCACTTCATAGGCGGCCTGATAGGCGGCCCCGTCGCCCATGCGGCGGATGACGATCGAGCCGTGGGGCACTTCGCCTCCCGTCGCGACGCGCAGTGCCGTGCGTCCGACCTCGCGCGCCTCGCGGGCGTCGACCTCGGAGACGCTTCCGAGGAAGGAGCGCTGGAGATAGCCGAAGGTGTCGGCGCGCACGCGCAGCTTCTTCTGCAGCTTGGATCCGAGCTTCTCTTTCACCTCGTTCGCGAGGAAGTCCCCCAGAGCACCGCTGCCCGAGAGCTGGACGTTGCCGTGCGAGTCGCGCTCGCCGCTGTCCAAGAGCGAGTCCCCGTTCGCGTCGTGGATGCCCTCGGAAGCGACGACGAGGCAGCGGCCGTGACGCGTATAGATGCGGTCCACGTCCGCCAGGAAGTCATCGAGCGAGAACACGCGCTCGGGAACGTAGATCAGGTGCGGGCCATCGTCCTCGTAGCGCCGCGCCAGGAGCGAGGCCGCCGTGAGCCAGCCGGCGTGCCGTCCCATCACGATGTCGATCTTGATCCCCGGGAGGCTGCGGTTGTCCTGGTTGTCGCCCATGACGGCCTGCGCGACGAACTTCGCGGCCGAGCCGAAGCCCGGGCAGTGATCGGTGACGCGCAGGTCGTTGTCGATCGTCTTCGGCACGTGGAAGAGCCGAACGTCGTAGTTTTCCGCCACCGCGAGCTCGTTCAGGATGTGGGCCGTCTCCGCCGAATCGTTGCCGCCGAGGTAGAAGAAGTAGCGCACGTCGTTCTCCTGGAACGAGCGCAGCATGGCTTCGCACTCCTCACGCGTCGGCTTCTTGCGGATGGATCGCAGTGCCGCGCAGGGGGTGCGCGCCACGGCCTCGAGGGTCGCCGTCGACTCCTTGCCGAGGTCGATCAGGTTGCCGTCGAGAATGCCCTGGATGCCGTGCACGGCTCCGAGGACGTGGTCGATCCGATCGGATCGAAGGGCCTCTTCGACGACGCCGACGAGGCTCTGGTTGATGACGCAGGTGGGTCCGCCGGATTGGCCGATCAGGGCGTTGCCTCGGGGGCTCGACATCCAGAGTGCCTCCTTAATCTTTCAGGGTGGGGCCGAGAGAACGGGCGACGAACGTAGCGACGCGGAAGGGCCTGTCAACCGGGGCGACGGCTTGCCTTCGTCTCCGCTCCTGCTATCCTTCCCCGGCCGAACGGCGGGGGTCGCCCCCTGCCTCGGTGGGTGCCCGGGTGGCGGAACTTGGTAGACGCGCAAGACTAAGGATCTTGTGGGGTAATTCCCGTGCTGGTTCGATTCCAGTCTCGGGCACCATCCAGCCTTGCATGACGCTCTGAAGAGGAGCCGGTGGCAGGGCAGCGACCTCCGGACGGTCTCCGGGAACCTCCGCAGAGCCTCCCAGGACTCCGTCGAGCCCGGGAACACAGGCGAAGGGATTTCTCAGAGGTCTGCGGGCTCGAACGGCGTCGTGAAGCGCGCGTACAAGTCGAAGCCCTTGGTGTCGATCGCCAGCTGGAGCAGGACCCCCGACAGGATCTCCCAGGCCTGGATGCGGTTCTCGGACGCGCGGAGCAGATCGGGGACCTCGCGGCTCGCGAACTCCTGCTCGAAGCGCAGGGCCTCGGCGTCGTAGAGCCGCGCCAGGCGTTCCTCGACGTCGGGCGAGAGCCGACCCCACGTCTCGCCGGGAAAGTGCTCGGCGATGAGCTCCTTCTCGATGCGCGGACGCTCGACGTCCCAGTTGATCACGACGCTCTCGCCCGCGCTCTGGCGCGCTAGCTTGCGAAGCGTGTCCCCCACGGCGCGCGGGTTGGCCCAGATGGAGAGGTCGGTCGCCTGGAGCCCTGCGTTCACCTGGGCCAGGAAGGGCGAGTAGTCGGCCAGGTTCGCGTGGCGCGTCCCGTCGAGATCGAGGTAGGTCTGGTTCAGGTGCCCGAGCATCAGGTTGTGATTGCTGATCAGGAAGGCGTTGCGACGGTTGTAGCGCGCCCGCATCGTCGCGATGTGCCCCGTGCCATCGATCAGCTGGTTCCAGTACTCGTACCCGAAGGCCCCGCCGCCCATGTCCTTGTTCTCGTAGACGCCGGCCTCGCCCTGCTTGCGGCCGCGGACTCCGAAGGCATCGGAGCGACTCTGGATCTTCTTCTCGAGCGAATCGACGGCCTTCTCGTCCTGGATCCACAGGACGACCGCCCAGGTCAACGTCGCGCGATCGTTGTGCGGCGGCCCGAACTCGCCCTCGTCGGGATAGTCGTGATTGCGGACGACGATCGCGACCCGGTCCTGGAAGGCGGCGTCGATTTCGTCGATCAGAGGCTGAGCATCGGCGTAGCCCCACACTTCGCGCACCTGGTCGTCGATCAGCGAGCGCGTGTCCGCGTCCGTCGCCGCCAGCGCCTCGCGCAGGACGTCGCCCAGGCTCAGCCGCAGGAGCGCGAACAGCCCCGCGTCGGCCGGCGCGAGCCGTGCCACGTCCAGGACGTCGACCCGCTCGACACCGCGCGCGCGATACAGCCGCTTCTGGATCGTGTTCATCCCCTCCGAGGAAAGGATGCCGTTCAGCGAGAGGGTCATCCCGCGGCCGAAGGTGGCCGTGCCGATCAGCTCACGGATGAAGGCGAACTGGAAGAGGCGCGCCATCACGGCCGTACCGAGGGCCTCTGCGTTGGGATCGGGCAGGGCTCCCGTCCAGCCCATCGCGACCGAGAGCTTCGTGTAGTCCACATAGAGCTCGAGCGCGCTGCCCTTGCGCTCCGACAGCGTCACGTTGTCGTGATACTTCGCACTCTGCCCGAACGAGTTCTGTCCGCGCGCGGCTTCGAGCTCCAGCGCCTTCGCCACGAGCTCGCGCGTCGTCCCGATGACGACGACGTCGAAGACGCGAGTCACGAAGAGCGGCCGCGGGAGCTGCCCTCCTTCCAGCGCGACGATCCGATCGGTCTGGGTGGCCGTGATGCCCTGCGCGGGCAACCCGATCCAGTCCGGGTACTCGAGCAACGACGTCCCCAGCTTGGCGATCCAATTGCCGCGGCCATACACGGCCCAGTCCGCGTCGCTCACCCGCCCGCCACGAAAGTAGCCCGCCACGGCCAGGTCGCGGCCTCCGAACACCCCGAGGGGCTCGGCCTCGATCGGCAGATTCGCGAAAACCGCGTCGAGCTCCGCCAGCGCCTCGGTCGCATCGAGGCGCTCGAGCAGTTCCGCGAAGCCCTCCTCGCGCTGGAGCGCCTGCCCTCCCGCGCTCGCCAGAAAGTCGTCCGCGAAGCGCGGCCGCGGCAGGGGGTCGAAATCGTCGACCAGGCGGGCCTTCGAGACGTAGAAGTCCACGTCCCGGGGGATGAGGTTGGAAAGATCGCCTTCGTAGTCGGACTCGAGGGGGCTGAAGAGCAGCGTCGAGAACGTGAAGTAGCCCGTGAACAGGACCAGGACGAGGGCGATCAGCGAGATGCGCAGGAGTCGGCGTTTCATGGGCACGTTCGGTGCGAGGCGGCTCCCAAGGCTACGAAGTCGGGCCGGTCGAAGGTACCGGCCGGCCGGATCCCGCGGCTCGCGGTCCGGTCCGAGCGCGGACCCATCGACTGCGAACGACGACGGCGAAGGCGGGTTCTTCCCGCACGGATCCGGCCCTGGCCAAGTCGACACCCAGGCCAACGCTCCTGGCGCGGCGCTTGACGGCGCTCGCACGCGCGGATCCCATGGCGCCCGCCATGAAGCTCTCCCCGACCGTCGCCGATCTCTCGCTGTCCGTCACCCTCGCGCTGGATGCGCGTGCGAAGGAACTCGCGCGCGAGCGGGACGACATCGTGAACATGGCGGTGGGCGAGCCCGATTTTCCCGCGCCGGCAGCCTGCCTCGAAGCGGCGGAGCGGCGTCTGCGCTCGGGCCACGTGAAGTACACGCCGGCGGCCGGCACGCCCTCGCTGCGCGCCACGATCGCGCGTTACGTGACCGAAACGCGCGGGGTCCCTTACGAGGCGGCGGACATCGTCGTCTGTCACAGCGCCAAGCACGCCCTCTCGGGAGCGATCCTCGCGCTGCTCGGTGCCGGCGACGAGATGTTGATCCCCCTGCCGGCCTGGGTCAGCTACTTCGAGATGGTCAAGATCGCAGGTGCGACCCCGGTCCTCGTCCCGCCGCGCCCGGACTATCGTCCGGACCTCGAAGCCATCGAACGCGCGATCGGCCCCCGCACTCGCGCGCTCCTCCTGTGCTCGCCCTCGAACCCGTCGGGCTACGTCCTGGACGCGGACGAGCTGCGCGCGCTCACCGACCTCGCCCGGCGACACGACCTCTGGATCCTCTCGGACGAAATCTACCGCCGCCTCGTGTACGAAGGCCCGCCTGCAGGGAGCCCGGTCGCCGCGGGAGCGGACCTGCGCGAGCGCGTCGCGATCGTGGACGGCGCCAGCAAATGCTTCGCGATGACCGGCTTTCGGATCGGGTTTCTGTGCGGTCCCCGCCCCTTGATCAGCGCGGTGACGAACCTCCACAGCCAGATGACCGGCTCGCCCAACGCCGTGTCCCAGGACGCCTATGAAGCGGCCCTCGTCGAGGAGCCGCCCGAGGTCGCGACGATGGTCCGCGCCTTCGCCGAACGGCGTGGCGTCCTGGTCGACGGGCTGCGCGCTCTCGGGCTCTCCCTGCCCGAACCCCGCGGCGCTTTCTACGCCTTTCCCGACGTCGGCGCTTACCTGGACGAGCGGGGCTCGGTCGGCTTCTGTGCGGACCTGCTCGAGGACCGCGGACTCGCGCTGGTCCCCGGCGCCGCCTTCGGAATGGACCGCCACGTCCGACTGAGCTACGCGACGAGCCTGGCGAACATCCGCGAGGCACTCGCCCGCTTGGGCGAGTTCCTGAAGCGCTGAGTCTCAGATCCAGCCGGCGCGCTCGAGGAACCAGTAGAAGCCGAACACGGCCACGACGGCGGAACTCCCGAGCCGCAGGCGTAGCGGGACGAGCCCTTCGTCCGGGGTGCGGTCGCGCAAGAACAGCCGGACGAGGCCGACGAGGGCCAGGACGATCGCGAGTTGCCCCAGCTCGACTCCGATGTTGAAGCCGGCCAAGGCCATGACGAGCAGCGGCTCGCCCGCCAGGGCATCCGCCAAGAAGCCCGCGAAACCGAGCCCGTGCAAGAGCCCGAAGCCGAAGGCCTCGAGCCATGGGTCATGGGGCTTTCTGTGTAGCAGGTTGTCACAGGCCACGTAAGCGATCGACAGCGCGATCGCCAGCTCGACGAAACGGCCGGGAACCTGGACGACCCCCGTCGCGGCGAGGCCCAACGTGACCGAGTGCGAGACCGTGAAGGCCGTCACGATCCAGAGGATCGAACGCATCCTGCGGGCCGCGACGAAGAGCGCGACCAGAAAGAGGATGTGATCGTAGCCCGAGAGGATGTGATCGATCCCGAGGCGCAGGAACGCGAAGAAGACGCCCGGTCGGCGTTCGCCGGCCGACTGGAATTCGTGCGCCTGCCGACCGTCCCCGAGCAGCACCTCGACGGCCGGCTCCCCCTCCCAGTTCACGTGGACGAAGTCCTTGTGTTCGGGATTGGAGTCGAGGAAAAGGTACGACTCGAAGCGCAGTGCTTCGAGCGGAGCTTCGAGGCCGAAGACCAGCTCGGCCTCGAGCCAGCGATACCCGGTCGGCAAGCTCTCGCTGCCCTCGATGAAGTCCAGCCCGAGGAAGCGAGCGGGCAGGCTCTCGGCCCCGGGCGCGGCGTCCGGGGGGAGCAGCCGGTAACTCTTCTCGAGGTAGGGCCCGAAGAGCTCGCGCCCGCGCTCGAGCTCGGCCTCATCGAGTTCGCCGTCGAGGTCGGCGTCGACGGGCATCGTCTCCATCCAGGTCAGGGCCTGGAAGCGCACCTCGAGTCGGATCTCGTGGGGGCGGACGACGACGCTCGTCCGACTCAGCGAGTTCGGATGGGGGTCGGCTGCCCAGGCCAACAGGCCCAGGAGGAGAGGTAGGAGGCTCGGCACGGGGCCAGAGCTTATCCGCTCAGGCGCTACTCGAGATCGCCGTAGGCCTCCTCTTCGTCCTCGACGCGTGCGCGCGGGGCGAGGACCAGGGGATCGAGCTCGGTGACTTCGAGCTGAGCCCCACAGCGCTCGCAATGGAGCACCTCACCCACGAGCAACCGAGCCTCGAGCTCGAGACCCTGCCCACACTTCAGACACTCGGCTCGAACGCCCGGAACACGGTTCGTCGTGGAATTCACGGATACCCCTTCTCCAAAGACCTGTCTCTCCCAAGACCTGGTGTCGCCACGGTCGCCGCAAACGGCCGTGGCGGTCGGGTCGAATCTAGGCTCTGTACGAATCCGACCCAAGGGTGTGCCGTGCTCGAAGGAAAGAGTCGCTCCAGAACGGACGGTATCCCCGCCTCTGGGACTCGATCCGGATCCTACGAACCCGCGAAATCGGCTCGATACACGTTGGTTGCCCCGGGAAATTCCTCGATGGCGAGCTCTTGGACGCGCTGCGCCACGAGAGGATCCGCGGCATCGACGAAAATGTAGAACTTCCACAAATTGCGGTAGGAGCGCTCGAGATCGGCCAGCCGAGGCACGCGCTCGGCGACTTCGGACAGCGGCCGGACGACGTCCGACCCGGGCCAGCGCACGTGGGTCTGGGCCTCCTTCAACTGCATCCGTGCCGCGGGGCAGTAGAAGAGGACCTCGACGTCGCGGCCGGTCGAAAACCGGACCAGGTCGCGCAGACGCTCCTCGGCCGCCACGCGCTCCTCGTGCCGACCGGGGGTGAAGAAGCGCTCGACGAGTTCCTCCTGCACCTCCTCGTTCTCGTAGCGTGGAAAGACGCAGGCGCGCTTCAGGAGACGGCGTTCCCGGAAGCGGTGGACGAGCGCCTTGATGCGCTCGCGAACCTCGGCCGGGGCGCGCCCGGGATCCTCGACCCGACGCTCGAGCAAGGCCAGCAGCGACTCGTCCGTACAGGGGTAGCAGTCGGCCTCGACGATCAGGTCGTGGCGCACCGCCAAGTCCACGGCCCGGGCGACGAGGGCACCGGCGGCCACCTTGGCGTGGTGGTAGTAGACCCGTTCCGAGAAGTAGTAGCGCGCCTCGAGCAAGCGCACGATCTCGCTGAGGATGTCCTCCCGCAGAAGCTCCCGCTTGGCGACGTCGATGTACAGGTTTCCGGACTGCCGATCCACCCGGAAGTAGTTCGTGACCCGCGGATCGACGCCGAGGCGCAGGCCCGTGAAGTAGGCATCACGTTGGAGGTAGTCCAGGATGTCCGCCGAGATCGTGTCGGAGGTGATCTGGTGCCAATAGGGCGGCACGTCCGAAGCGGCGCCCTCGGTGCTGCCGAGCAGCGTGTTCAGAACGTCCTTGGTCAGCCCCAGGTCCGCGAGAACCCCGCCCACGCCGGTCGAGCTCGAGAACATGAGCTCGAAGCGATAGGCCGAATCGTGGCGGTGAAAGAGACCGGTCTGGTCCTCGATGTTGTGCCCGAAGGGAATGTGCGTGATGTCGTGGACCAGCGAGGCCATGCGAATGACGCGCGCTTCGGCCTCCCCGATCGAGAGGCACCCGCGCGGGTCCAGCTCGAAGTTCATGTTGATCGCCTCGATCATGCGCTGCGTCATCTGCAGCGTTCCGATCGAGTGATCGAAGCGCGTGTGCACGGCTCCCGGATAGGCCAAGAAGGCCGTCCCGAGTTGCTTGATACCGCGCAGTCGCTGCATCTCCGGGGTATCGAGAACCCGGATCTCCTCGTGGCTGAGATACACGTCTCCGTGGACCGGATCGCGAATCACACTGAATCGATTGCGGCGTGACACGGCGGGAGTGTAGCGTCCGCGCGTGCCCGCGCCGCCGCTCACCTGTCCTGCACCGAAGGAGGCTCGTCGCGACGGAGGCGAACTGACTCTGGATCGCGGCTTGTGCCTCGCGGGGCGCGCGGCTCTGGCCCCCGCACTCGTGGCCGCCTGGGACCGGATCGCGGACCGCCAGGACCTGGGCGCACCGGCGAAGGACGCTCCCGCGCTGCGTGTGAAGCGCGCGCCGCGAACGGGAGCCGGCCAGGGGACGGACGAGAGCTACTCGCTCGCCCTGCGCTCCGACGGCGTCGTTATCGAAGCCGGAACGGACGCCGGGGTCTTCTACGCGCTCCAGACCCTGGACCAGTGGCTGACGGAATGCGCAGGCGGCGCCGTCCCGACCGGACATGTTCGGGACGCCCCGGACTTCGAGCGGCGCGGGGTGATGTTGGACGTCAGTCGCAGCCGCGTCCCGCGGATGGACCTGCTCTTCGAACTCGTCGAGCTGTTCTCCTCGCTCAAGTTCAACGAGCTGCAACTCTACACCGAGCACACGTTCGCCTACTCGCAACACGCCGAGGTCTGGCGCGAGTCCGATCCGTTCACGCCCGAAGAGATCCGCGCGCTGGATCGCTTCTGCGCCGAACGCTTCATCGAGCTCGTCCCGAACCAACAGAGCTTCGGCCACATGCACCATTGGCTGAAGCGACCGCGCTACCGCCCGCTGGCCGAATGCCCGGAAGGCGTCGTTCATCCCTTCGCCTTCGAACCGGAGCCCTTCAGCCTGTGTCCCGGCGATCCGCGCGTGCTCACTCTGCTCGAGGAGCTCTACGACGAACTCTTCCCGTGCTTTGCGAGCACGCGCTTCAACGCGGGCTGCGACGAGACCTTCGACCTGGGTCAGGGGCGCTCGCGCGCGCGTTGCGAGGAATTCGGAACAGGCCGCGTGTACCTCGACTTCCTGCTCGAACTGCGCGAGCGGGTCGTCGCGCGCGGCCACCGCATGCAGTTCTGGGCGGACATCTTGCTGCACCATCCCGAGCTCGTCCCCGAGCTCCCCGATGACGTCGAGCCCCTCATCTGGGGTTACGAGGCGGACCACCCCTTCGAGCTCGAAGCGCAGCGCGTCGGACGCTCGGGCCTCGCCTTCGGCGTCTGCCCCGGCACGAGCACGTGGCAGAGCTTCGGCGGTCGCACGGCCAACGCCGAAGCGAACCTCATCGCCGCCGCGCGCGCCGGCCAGGCGCACGGCGCGAGCGCCTACCTCGTGACCGATTGGGGCGACCGCGGGCACCTCCAACCCCTCGTGGCGAGCTACGCGCCCTGGTGCCGCGCGGCCGGACTGGCCTGGAACGCGACGGACTCCTGGACGCGCGCCCAGTGGGCCGCGCGGATCGAGCGCTTCGTCGTCCGCGACGAAGGCCACGCCGCCGGAGAGCTGCTCCTGTCCCTCGGCGAGATCGGCGAAGCCACCGGCCTGCGCACGCCCAACGCGTCGCCGCTCTCGTTGCTCTTGACCCGCTACGACCAGGCGCTCGACACGGGGCCGCTGGCCGCCCTGCGTCCGGCCGGCCTGACTTCTGCCCTCGAACGGGTCGAAAGCGTACGCGGCCAGCTCGGCGCGGTCCGGATCCGTGGCTCGCGCGGCGACCTCTTCACGGCGGAGGTCGAACACGCGCTCGGGCTGTGTGCGAGCGCGGCTCGGCTGGGACGAGCCAGGCTGGCCGCCGGCCCACGGACCCCCCTGGGCGAACTTCCTGGCGCGCAGCGACACCTCCTCGCCGCCGAGCTCCGGGCGGCCCTGGAGCGCCACGAGGCCCTCTGGCCTCGACGCTCGCGCCCAGGTGAGCTGGCTCGTTCCCGACCTTTCTTGACGCGACCGTTGGCGGCCCTCGAGGCCTAACTCCTTACACTCCAAGAACTTCGACTCTACGGCCGGGAGTCGACCTAGGCCCGGGGCGAATCCGGAGGCAACAATCGGCCCTGGCAGTCGTAATAGGGGCATCCGGCAGGGTCCCTCGTATGTTGCAGTCACGCTTCCCCGTACTTTTCAGCGCCCTCCTCGCGGCCGCGACGCTTGGCGTCGCCTGGCTCGCGGGACCCTCGGGGCGCGAGCTCGCGCCGCTCGGCCCGCTCGAGCCCGCGGACGCCCTCGGGGACGAAGCCGGACCGGCCACGACGATCTACGGCCTGTTCCCGCAGCGCGAGGTCCGGGCCCACGAACGAGCGCTGGTCCCGGGTGAGTCGCCCTCCGGCAGCCAAGCCCCGCGCGCGACCGCCGAGGAGCCCGGCCTGGCTCCCCCCGCCGTGGTCACCAACGACGAAGCCGTCGAGCTCCTGCGCAAGGATGGGGTGCGGGTCTTGGACGCGGAGACGAGTCGCCGCCTGCTCCACAGCCTGCTGCAGCCCGATCCCTGCGAGAGCCAAGGTGGCCGCTCGGCCCCGGAGCTCCTGGACGATCTGCTCGAGGTCGAAGGCAAGGTCGACCTCTGGCGCATCCGGCAGGAATCGGAAGCTCGCACGATTTCCTGAGCACCACACCTCCCAGCCCCTCCTCCGCTCCTCGGCGGGAACTGATCCGCTTCGCTGGGGCCGGTCCGCTCGCAAGTTCCCGCGCTGAACCCCTTTGCGTTCGCGCTCCCAGGGCCTTGGACCCAGGCTTCGGCTGCTTCGCCCTAAGCCCCTTCCGCAAAGAGGCTTGCGACCTTCTTCCGGGGCTCGAACCCCACCCAATCTGACCGGAAGGGTCCATGGGACGAGGTGGGGGGGAGGAGACTTTGACGGATTGTGAGAAGGTTGCAGCCCCCCCGCGGCACCGACCCTTCGTGGAACTCCCCGCCTCGACCCCGGACGACCTTCGCATCCAGCGCCGCATCCTGGCCGGCGACCGGCAGGCGGCGGAGGACCTGCTGCGACTCCACCTGGACGGGCTGTACGAGTTCGTCCACTACCGCGTCGGCGGGCGCCGCTCCGTGGCCGAGGATGTGGTCCAGGACACGCTGGTCGTGGCGCTCGGGAAGATCGCGAGCTTCGAGGGCGAGTCGAGCTTCTCCACGTGGCTCTACGGGATCGCGAAGAACAAGATCCGCAGCTGGCGCCGGAAGCGACGCCCCGTCGCCCTGGAGGATCTTCTCGAGGAGGTCGATCCCCAGATCGACGCCATCCTGGCAGACGTCTCCCGCGAACCGCTGCCGGAGTGGGTGCTCGAGCGCCAGGAGACGCAGGAGCTCGTCGGGGCGACCCTGTCCTCCCTGCCGCGCGACTATCGTGAAGCGCTGATCGACAAGTACCTGAACGGCTTGTCGGTCCGTGAGCTGGCCGCCCGGGACGGGGCGAGTCCCAAGGCGGCGGAGTCGAAGTTGCACCGGGCGCGGCTGGCCTTCGCGCGCGTCTTCGAGCTCCTGGCCGGGAAGCGCGGAGTGGACGAGTGAAGCCTCAGCTCGACGTCCTGGACAAGAACCTCCGGTTGCTCCTGAAGCAAGCGTATGTCCCGGCGCTGCCCCGGCCCGAGTTCCGAGCACGCCTGGAACGCGAGCTGGCGGCCGAGATCTCCCGTCGCCGCCTGCCGGTCCCCCGCCGCTCCAGGCCCTTGCGACTCGTCGGCACCGCACTGGCCCTGGCTGCGGGCTTGCTCGTGGCCTTCCTCGTCCGCTCCGCGGGAGAGCGGTCGCCAGATCGGGCCACCTTCCTGGCCGCTGGCCAGGCGGTCTGGAGCGCGGATGAATCGGGTTGGTTCGCCTTCGAGGGCCCGGCCACCACAACCGCCGGTCGTCCGCTGCCCGCGGAGGCCCGTTCGGTGGTGACGCCGAAGGATGCGGGACTGACCTTGATCGCCGGAGCCGCGCGGCTGGCACTCTCCCCGAACTCCGCGCTGTCCTTCGACCGCGACCCGCTCCGCGTGCGCCTCACCCGCGGCTCGGTGGATCTCCGTGCGGAGGCGGCGTTGCTCGCCCAGCTCCAACGGACCACGATCGAACTCGAGCGCGGGCACCTGCGACTGGACGAGCTCGGCTTCGAGCTCGTCGCCGGTCAGGCCCGGGTGGATGGACGCGGGCTTCCCGTCGGTCAACGCATCGAGCTCGTCGGAGGTCGACTGCCCGAGCTCGAAACGGCCGTGGCCTCGGTCGAGGATCCCCGCCGGACGCGACTCGCGGATGATCCGAGCATAGTGCAGAGCACCTCGACCCCGAGTTCTCCCGCAAGCGGCACGCTCTCGGGCACGGTCGCTCTCGAGCTCGGCTCCGGAGCGCGTGAGGCCGTTTCCTCGTATCGGATCGTGCTCCTGCAGGAACGCGCCGGCAACGAGATCGTCCTTCCGATCGGCCGCGCGTTCGAGAACGCCGACGGCCGCTTTTCCTGGGACGCGCTCGCGTTCGGCAGCTACGGAGTCTTCGTCGACGCGGGCGAACTCGCCTTCGAGCGACTGGCCGATGTGGTTCTCGATCCCGCGAATCCGCAGGTCCAGCTGGAGCTCACGCTCGCACGCGCTGGTGAACTGAGCGGGTTCGTCGTCGACGAGCACGGCGACCCGATCGAGGGGGCCTTCGTCGTGAGCCAGACCGCGGCGCCGTCCCACGGTCTCGTGACGAAGGTCGACTTCCTCGCCGGCTTTCTCCTGCCGGTTTCCGATCGCACACGGGCGGACGGGAGCTTCCTCGTTTCCCGAGCGGGCGCCGGAGAGCACCGCCTGCTCGTGACGGCACTCGGCTTCGCTCCAATCGAGCTCGATCCCGTCGAGGTCCGCAGCGGTGAACGCACGCGTCTCGATCCCATCGAGTTGCACGTAGGTGGATCGGTATCCGGTCAAGTCACCGACGCGGATGGCGCCGGACGTTCCGACGTCCAGATCATCTTCACGCCCATGGACGCCGGTGGGAAACTCACCCTGTTCCAGATGACGCGTACCGATGCGGACGGCCGCTACCGTGTCGACGACGTACCGGCCGGAATCTCCATCGGAGTCGCACCCGGCGAAGGCCCTGACGGCTGGAGCTCGCCCAAGGTCCAGCCGGTCGTGGTCGAGTCCGGATCGGTGGTGGAGCTCTCGTTCCTCGGGCACGAAGTCGGGACGGACGTGCGCGGACACCTCCGGGACGCGGAAGGCTTGCCGTTGAAGTTCTGCAACATGGCCATCTTCGAGGTCGCGCGCATGGCGAAGGACGAGGCGTGGAAGGCGACGACGACCGACAGCGAGGGACGCTTTCGGTTCGAGGACACCGGAACCGGCCCCCACGCCTTCTTCCGCGTCGAGCCGCGCGGACCGGGTCTCTCGCTGCTCGGTGTCGTCGACATCACGGAGAACGCCAGCGGAGAACCGACGAGGGTCGAACTCGCCGAAAGCCCGTTCCAGCTCACAGGTCGCGTTGTCGACGCCTGGAACAGCGAGCCGATCGCGCACGCAAGCGTCCACCTCGAAGGCGTGCTCGCCGAGACCGACACGCGACTCACCTTCGCGGGCACGACACAGACCGACGCCGACGGTGTCTACTCCTGGAGCGGGCTCCCGCCCGGCACCTACAACGTCACCGTGGTGCCGGTCGGCAAGGACCTGGGTTGGGAGCGCAGCGAACGCCGAAGGGTCGGCCCAGACGAGCCCGAACCCGCACCCGACGTCCTGCGACTCTTCCCTGGCGGTCGTGTTTCCGTCACCGTGGTCGACTCCAGCGGCTCCCCACTGCCCCAGGCGTACTTGACCGTGAACGACGAATCGGGACGCTACCTCGCCCTGAACGACCTGCAAGTCACGGGAACCGACGGTAGCTACGTGTTCGAAAACCTGCGGCCCGGCAAGTACGAAGTCGGCGTGCAAATCGAAGGACGCCACGCACGGACCGTCCCCGTCGAGGCCCACGTCGGAACCACGACCGAAATCACGGTCGAACTGAAGGAAGACACCGCCCCGGGCGGCAATTGAGCATGAAAAACTGGATCGTCCTCCCTGTCGCCATCGTACTTTCGGTCGTCGCGAGCCTGCTCACGACGGGCGGAACGCGCACGCCCGAAGCCGCTCCCGCTTCGACCGCCACGGCAGCGAACCAGCTCCCTTCCGAGCGCTTGCTTCGGACCCTGGAAGCGCTCGAAAAGCGCTGCGCCGAGCTGGAGGCCCACGCCGCATCCGCGGGCGCGTCACAAGTCGACGACGGACGCCGAACGGCGGTCGACGCCGTCGATGCCGCCGTCGCGCGCTGGATGGAAGCGAACGGCGCACCAACGGGCGCAGCCCGCCCCGCCGGTGACAGCAAGGCGGCCGCACCGCAAGGCCCGTACGCCTCGTACGCCGACGCAGACATCGAAACGATCATGGACTTCCTGTTGCGCTCCGGTAGCCGGCTCGACAGTCAGCAGTTCTGGCAGATGCTGAGCGAAGAAGGACGGACCCAAGAGGTCGTGGCCGAGTACGAACGGCTCGCGGCCGAAGATCCGAGCAATCCCGACCTGCAAGTCGCGCTCGGCGGCGCCTACCTGCAGCAGCTCTTCGGCGAGCGCAACACTCCCGTTGCAGGCACCCTTGCGATGAAGGCCGACGGCGCCTTTTCGCGCGCTCTCGAGCTGAACCCCGACCACTGGGAGGCACGCTTCACGAAGGCGATCGCCCTGTCGAACTGGCCGGCCTTCCTCGGCAAGTCCGGCGAAGCGATCCAGAACTTCGAGCAACTGGTCGAGCAACAGAAGGCGATGCCAGCGCGCGACGAATTCGCACAGACTTACCTCTACCTGGGAAACATGTACCAGCAGACCGGAGACATGAAGCAAGCCCTCGCGACGTGGCGCGCAGGACTCGAGCTCTTCCCCGGCAACGAGACGCTCCTCGAGCAGTTGCGGACCAACGAGTGATGAGCACCAAGATCAGCCTCCTCACGATCCTCGGCTCCATCGGCGCCAGCCTCGTCGTCACGAGCCTCGCCCCCTCGAATCACCCCCCCAGCGCCTCAGCCAGCCTTCCCGTCGCGCCACCGACGGCACTCTTCGAACGCGCGGATGCCGTCGATCGCCGACTCCGGGCCATAGACGTCACGCGACTCTCCGCCGCGGCCCCATCTCCCGCGCGCGATCTCACGGTCGACGACGCCGAGATCGCCTCCGCCGTCGCAGCCTGGCTAGCGGAACACCCCGCCCCCGTCACCCCCGAGCCCACGACATCCGAAGAGCTCTTCGCAACTCTCGACCTCGACACCCTCATCGAAACCGTCCTCGATGAAATGAACAGCGATGCCTTCCAAGAAGTCTGGGCCTGGCTCAACAGCACCGGGCGAATGGAAGAAGTCCTCGCCGAACTCGAACGCCGCGCGGCCGACGCCCCGGACGACCTGCGGATCCTCAAGGGCCTCGGCTTGGTTCAGTTCACCCACTTCTTCGACGAGCGCAACGGCCCTGACGGAGTCCTCCTCGGCCGCCAAACCGACGCGACCTTCGACCGGATCCTCGCCCGCGACGAGAACAACTGGAGCGCCCGCTTCTCCAAGGCGCTCGCCCTTTCCTACTGGCCACCGGCACACGCACGCACCGGCGAGGCGATCCGACAATTCGAAGACCTTCGCCGCCGGCAACTCGGCCGAGACGCCCGCCCGGAACACGTCGAGACCTACCTTTACCTCGGCAACCTCTATTTCCAGTCGGGGCGCAAGGACAAGGCGCTCGAGGTCTGGCGCGAGGGGCTGGGGCGTCACCCTGACGCCCAAGCACTCCAACACCAAATCAGCTCTACCGAGAACTGATGTGCTTGGCTGGTGTCAGCGTCGATGCGATGTCCTGATTGAGCCGATCATCCGACCCGCTCCGCCCCAGGGCTACGCTTCCAACTTGCCACGGTTCTGCCCCCGGAAGCAAGCGGGTGCACACTGCCCTGCCCCCAGTCCTGCCGCCAGCTCAAAAGCTCCGTCACCTTCAGCCTCCGGGGAACGAATCCCAGCAGCTGAGCCGGTGACTCCTCGTCGAAGTTGAAGCGCCGTCGAACGTAGTTGCGCCACGTTCCCCACAGGGCCAAGCCG
>JAJDEW010000161.1 GCA_029259595.1 Planctomycetota bacterium
TCAGTCCTTCGGGACGTCGCCGAGGATCCGGACGCGCTGGACGGCGGACACGTCGAAGGTGACGTCGCGTTCGTCGACGGGGATGCCGTACTTGGCCGTCTGCTTGATGAAGGCCTCGCGCTCTTCGTCGTGTTCGGTGCGGTGCACCGCGCAGTCGTGCATCAAGACCTGGAAACCGTTCGAGCTGTCGAAGCGTCCGATGTAGACGACTTCGGGGGTTTCCACGACGAGGTTGATTCCGTGGGGAGCTTCGTGGATGTTCATTGGCCTGGGACGTCCGGGTGTCGGACCGTGGCGTCGTTCGCGGGCCCGGGAGCATAGCATGAGCAGGGATCGAGAACGCGGGGGGAAGGGGGGCAAGCAGCCCCGCAAGGACGAGCGCGGGGGCGGTCGCGGACCGGCCGAGCCGAAGCCCGGGACCTTCCGTGACATGATCACCGCGCCCGACCGCGACGCGATCGGCGAGCGTCCGATCGTCTCCGTGCGCCCCGACGACGAGCGCGACTACCTGGACGAGGTGCGTCGCCGCGAGCAGGAACGCGTCGAGCTCCGACGGCGCGGGGTCCGGCACGGTACGTGGGCGCTGCTCGATCCGCGTGGGCTCTTCGGTCCGCGACCTCGCCGGCGACGGCGCGAGGCCCTGCGCAACGAGCGCTGGTACGCGGCGCGCCCGATCCTGATCCCGGACGTCGCGACGCAAAGCCGGATCGACGTCGCCCGCGAGCGTCCGCAGGCGCTCCATCGGCTCTTCTCGACCCCAGGCGAGCTCGAGCCGTGGCTGCGCGGGCGGCTTGGCGCGCCGCGCTTCGAGGTCCTGGGCCCGGTCCCGAACTCCGACCCCGAGCGCGACCTCGAGCGCGTCGGCCTGCGCGTGGACGACGCCGCCGACCTGTGGTGCAAGACGTCGCGGCTCTCGACGAGCCCGGCCGATCGCTCGCTGCGACTGCGCGTGTCCTTCGGCGAGGAGGGAGTCGACGACGCGAGCACCGACGAACATCGCCACCGGCTCGTCTCCGAGGTCGCTGCGCGGATCTTGCCGGGCGCGACCGCGGTGCATCGCAGCGTCGAGCTCTCGTCGTTGCTGTCCGAATGGATCGGCGGCGACGTGCTCTACACGCAGCACATCGCCTACTGGAATGCGCCGGAGGGCGGTGCGCGCTTCCACCACGACGCCTTCGACGAGCCCGAGGACTCCGGACAACGGGGCGTCGTCTTCGTGCAGCTCGTGGGCCGCACCGCCTGGCTCGCCCTCAGCATCCTGGACCTCGTCGATCGCGTGCGCGAGTTCGTCGAGGGACTGGCCCAGGACGAGAGCGCCTGGCTGCGGGACGACCTCGGCTGGCAACGGTCGACGTTCCAGGCGATCCAGGCCCTGGTGGGGAACCACGAAGCGCTCCTGAAGGAGCTCTCGTTGCCCGACTGCGGCCGCCTGGGCGTGCTCGTCGACCGCGGGCCCGAGTTCACCTCCTTCCTGGCCGACGCGGGCCACGCCGTCGTCCTCGAACCGGGCGATGCGCTCCTGCTTCCCAACCACGGCTACCGCCGCACGGCCATGCACTCGGTCTTCTGCGCCTCGAGCGACTTGACCTACGCCCTCTCGATGGGCATCCGCCGTCTCTGACCGCAGACCGGCGCGACCGCGCTTCGCGTCTTGGCGCCCGCAAGTCCTTCCGTCCGAACGATTTGCGCCAGACGAGCGGCCCAGGGCGGGTCGGCTCGAGCGCAGACCAGGTCGGTGGAGGTGGTTCTGTCGCCCCGCGACGGCCCCCGTTCGGTTTCCGGGGATTGGCGTAACGTACGGCGTGCTCCCGTTAATCCCTGGCATGCGGACCAAGACGGATCGGCTCTTCACGCGCTATCGCGAGACCGGGGATCCCCTCGTGCTCGCGAAGGTGTTCGATCTCGTCGCGCCGCGGCTCCTGGTCATCGCCCGGCATCTGGTGCCCGACGTGGCGCTGGCGGAGGACGTCGTGCAGGAGACGTTGGTCGCGGCGATCGAAGGGGCGCAGCGCTTCGATCCGCGGCGTCCGGTGTTGCCGTGGCTGATGGGGATCCTGGCGCGGCAAGCCGGGCTCCTACGGAGGTCGCGGCGCGAGCCCGATCCGGCTCGGTTGACGGAGCGCGACGTCGTGGAGCCGTCCGCCGAGGTCTTGCAGAACGAGCTCGAGCAGGCGGTCGACCGCGCCCTTGCCAGGATCCCCGCGCCCTACGATCGGGTGCTCGCGATCCATCTCAAGGATGGCAAGCGTCCCGAAGAGATCGCGGGTGAGCTGGGGCGACTGCCCGCGACCGTGCGGGTTCAGCTGCACCGCGGTCTGAAGCTCCTGCGCAGAGCCCTGCCCGCGGGGCTCACGGCGGGCGCGGCGGTGACGATCGCTCCGCGCGGGTTGGCGGCGGTGAAGAGCGAGGTGCTGCGGCAGGCGGCGGCGAGCGCGGGGAGTCCCCTGGCAGGTGGGGCGGCGTTCGCCGGCGGGACGGTCGCAGCGACGACGACAGGAGCACTCGTGATGGCACAGAATCTGATCTTGGCAGGGGTCGCGGCCGCGCTGGTCGTGACGGCGGCGGGCTGGTACGTGCTGAAGGAGCCCGCGCCCGAGGCGACTTCGCTCGCGACGGGCGGCGGTGCGGAGCGCGTCGGGAGCGGCGTTTCGAACGCGCAGCTTCGTCCGGTCGATACGAGTGCAGCGGGCGTGCTGCGGGACCCCACGGACACGGCCGACGGATCGAGAACGGTGGTCGAACGCGACTCGCGCCGGCCGCCGGCGTCGCCGCAGGTCGAGGCAGCGCAGGCTTCCTCGGAGACGTGGACGCTTTCGGGCCGGGTGGTCGAGAAGGACGTGCTCACTCCGGTCCCGGGCGCGACCCTGTTGGCCTTCACGGGCAGCGCAGAAGAGGGCTACGACCGCCACGAGGCGGCGTCCGCTTCCGCGGGTTCGTTCCGCTTCGAGGTGCCCGAACAGCCCCTGTCCCTGATCGTGTCGGCCGCAGGCTTCGCGAGCACGTTGGTCAGTGCGCAGACGCTCGGGACAGAGCGTGACGTGGACCTCGGGACGCTCGAGCTCGAGCGCGGCATGCGGGTCGCCGGCCGGGTCGTCGACGCGCGCGGTGAGCCCGTCGCCGAGGCCCGCCTGTTTCAGTTCATGGCTCCGACGCCCGGCGTCGAGACAGACTCCGGCGGGATCGCCTGGCAGGTGGCGACGACCGACGCGGACGGTGAATTCGAACTGGCGGAGCGGCTGAACTTCACCGGGGCGAGCATGCGCGACTACGGCTTGTGTGCCATGGCACAGGCGGGCGTCGGCTGGCAGACCTTCGCCTTGCTCGAGGGTGCGGGCGACATGAAGCGCGTCGAGCTCGAGCTCCAAGCCGGCACCGGGCTCCATGTCGACGTGCGCGACGAACAAGGGCGCGCGGTTCCCGCTGCGCGCGTGCACGTCTGGCCGCGCTGGCGGCCGTTGGGTCACCTGCATGGCGCCGACGATCCGCGTTGGGGGGGATCGTCGAGCCCGGTCAGCGCGCGCTTCGTGCGCGAGACCGGGGACGGGGGTCGCGCGTCCTTCGAGGGCTTGCCGTTGGGGTCCCCAGACGAGCCCGCTTCCCGGCTCTACCGTGTCGAGGCGCGCGATGTGGACGGCGACGTCCTGGCGCGCGACGAGGTCGTGCTCGATCCGCTCCGACCGACGGTTTGCGTGCTCGTGCCCGAGCCGGGGGCCGTCGTCGTCGTCGAGGGCTTCGCCCGCCTGGCCGACGGGCTCCCCGTCCCTGGCCTCGCGCTCGCGATCGGCGCTGCCGCGACCGAATCCGACGGCGATGGGCACTACCGGCTCGAAGTGCGGCGACCGGACGAGGGCGAGCTCCTGCTCGCCTGCGAAGGCGCGGGCCTGGCTTCGAACAGGTACGCGGTCCCCGTTCCCGCGGACGCGACGCAGGTCGTCTTCGACGTCACCGTGGCGCCGGCGCGGGTCGTGGCCGGTGTGGTCGTCGACCAGAGGGGCACGCCGGTGCCGGGCTGCTACACGAACCTCTTCCGCGCGAGCGACACTCCCTCCACGCGTGGCTCGCGCACGACCTTGTCGGATGCGAAGGGCCGCTTCCGGTTCGACGACGCGGCCCCCGGCCGGTGGCAGCTCAACGTTTCGCCACCCTTCCGCGATGACGGCTTCGCAGGCATGCAGATCTTGCAGGTCGAGGGCGGGGACGATGCGCTCGAGGTCGTTCTGGAGCGCATCGAGCCGGGCGAGGCGCGCGTCGTCGCGCGCGTGGTCGATGCGCGCAGCGGGAGTCCGGTCGATCCGACCGCGGTTCATCTTTCGGGGCGCGGCTCGCACGAGCCCGGGCGCTTCCCGGTCCACCACGACATGCAGCGGAGATCGGGGGGCGTTGCCGCCGAGGGAGTCCGCGTCGGGGCGTGGCGGATCTGGGCCGTCGCCGAGGGCTACGTGCCGTGTCACGCCGACTTCGAGGTGTTGCCCGGACAGCGCGAGCTCGAGGTGACGATCGAGCTCGGGACCTCCGGTGGGCTGCGTGGACGCGTGCAAGGCGCGCCGCAGCTCGTCGGTCGCGTCGCCGTACAACTCGATCCGATCCAGGGTGTGCCTTCGTACGGACCGTGGAGCACCACGGCGAACTACGCGGCTTCCGGGGAGATCGCCGCGGATGGTTCGTTCGCCTTCGACGCGCTCCTGCCCGGCGTCTACAGCGTGCGCTCGACGTGCGGCGCCTGGATGGGTGACCGCGAGGTCCGCGTGCCGGCGAGCGGGAAGGCCGACCTCGTGATCGATCTCGAGCCCGCGGGGAGCGTCGTCGTCGTCGGGGACGAACCGGACGAGGGCGGCTGGATACGTATCGAGCTCGTGCACCTCGAGCGGGACTGGCGCTCGGATCTACGCTATGCCAAGCGTGAGGACGGACGCTTCTCGGCTGGTATCCAGTCGCCCGTCGGTCGGGTGCGCTGGAGCGTGTCGTTCCGACCGGAGAACGTGTCGAACACCGAACCGCTGCGCACCGCGGAGGGCGAGGTCGTCATCACGGGCGGCAGGCCGCTCGAAGTTCGGGCCGACTTGCGCTGAATTCGCTTCGCCCGTGCTGACCCGCGCGTAGACTCTCCGCCCCATTGCTCGAGACAGGAACTCGAGCGAGGGGCGCCGAGCAGGGCTGTCGGCACGGGCCGCGATGGGCATCCTCGATTCACTCAACACGGAACAGCGGCGGGCGGTCGTGACGACGGAGGGGCCACTCCTGGTCCTGGCCGGGGCGGGCACGGGCAAGACGCGCGTGATCACGACGCGCATCGGGCACCTCCTGTCGAAGCGCGTGTCGCCGAAGTCGATCCTGGCCATGACCTTCACGAAGAAGGCGGCCGAGGAAATGCGCGCGCGCGTCGCGAAGGTCGTCGGCAAGAAGAAGGCGAAGGAGCTCACGGTCGGGACCTTCCACGGCTTCTGTGCGCGGCTCCTGCGCGCGCACGGCCAGAGCATCGGGGTCCCGAAGAACTACACGATCTGCGACGCCTCCGACCAGCTCGCGACCGCGCGCAGCGCCCTACGCGAGATCCACGTGCCCGAGGCCAGTCTGCGGCCGGCGACGTTGCTCGCGCGGATGTCGCTGGCGAAGAACCGGATGCTGGGTCCCGACGCGGTCGAGGGGTCGGGCGACGAGCTCGACGAACTGGTCGGGCGCGCCTGGCAGCGCTACGACGACCGTCTCGCGCGGGCACGGACGCTGGATTTCGACGATCTGCTGCTTTGCTCGCTGAAGCTCTTGCGCGAGGACAAGGGCGTTCGCGAGGCCTTGCAAGAGCGCTTTCGGTACCTCCTGGTCGACGAGTTCCAGGACACGAACGGCCCCCAGTACGAGATCGTCCGGCGTCTGGCGGGCGCGCGGAAGAACCTGTGCGTCGTCGGCGACGACGACCAGTCGATCTACGGCTGGCGCGGCGCGGACGTCTCGAAGATCCTGGGCTTCGAGCGCGACTTCCCGGGTGCGGTCACGGTGCGGCTCGAGACGAACTACCGCTCGACGCAGGAGATCCTCGAGACCGCCAACAAGCTGATCGCGAACAACACGGGGCGCCACGAGAAGGCCCTGCGCTCGGCCTTCGGTTCCGGAGAGCGCGTCAAGGCCTACGTTCTGGAAGACGACGTGACCGAGGCGGACTTCGTCGCTCTCGAAATCGCGGACCTCGTGCGTCACGAAAAGGCGCAGTATCGTGACTTCGCGATCCTGTTCCGGACGCAGACGCAGCCGCGCGCCTTCGAGACCCAGCTGCGCGCACGCGGTATTCCGTACGTGCTGATCGGAGGCATGTCGTTCTTCGACCGCAAGGAGGTGCGCGACGTGCTCGCCTACCTCAAGCTCCTGGTCAACCCGCTCGACGAACCGTCGTTCCTGCGGGTGCTCAACACCCCGCCGCGCGGTGTCGGCAAGACCTCGCTCGACAAGGCGATGGCCTTCGCGACCCAGCAAGGCATCTCGGTCGTCGAAGCCTTCGAGCGCGCTGCGGAGATCCCCGACCTGCGGCCCGCCGCAGGCGAGGCGGTCGCTGCCATGCGCGCGAGCTTGGCTTCGCTGGGGCAAGACGATCCGGGTGCGACGCTCGTGAAGCGCATCGAGGACTTGATCGACGTCATCGGCTACCGCGGTGAGGTCGAGCGGCTCTACTCCAGCCCGGCCGAGCAAGAGGGGCGCTGGAATGCCGTCACCGAGATCCTGAACACGGCGGCGACCCATGTCGTGCGCGAGGAGAAGCCGACGCTGGCGGGCTTTCTCGAGGAGCTCTGTCTGAACGCGAACGACGACCGCGACAAAGACGAAGGCAACCGGCGCGACGCGGTCACTCTGATGACGCTGCACTCGGCCAAGGGGCTCGAGTTTCCGCGCGTCTACCTGGTCGGGATGGAGGAGGGGCTCCTGCCGCACCACCGTTCGGCGCTCGAGGACTCGATCGAGGAGGAGCGGCGCCTCGCCTACGTCGGCATCACGCGCGCCCAGCGCGTGCTGGTCGTGACCCAATGCGGGCGGCGCGCGAAGTACGGCACCGTGATCCCGAGCCACACCTCGCGCTTCCTCTACGAGATCCGGGGGGAGACCCCCCCGAAGGAATGGCGTCCGACAGGCTCGAAGGACGAGGTGGTCCCGGCCAAGAAGAAGCGGGCGACGAAGAAGCGCGGCAAGGCGCGGGCGCGCAAGGGCGCGTCGCGACCGCGCTCCGGCTGAGCGCTCGACCGCTCCAGGAATCGGGCGTGCCGGACCGATACCTGCTAGGCTGCGAGCCTTCGACCTCCGTGCCGGATCCGGCCTGTGGAGGTCACGGGAACTCAGGCAGGAGTCATGGAGGAGGAGCCCGAAAAGACCGTCGAGAAGCTCTTGGCCGAGCTCGCGGAGCTACATGCCGCGCGCGCGGCCGACGCCGTTTCGCAATTCGGGCCGGATGCTCAGACCGGCGAGCAGTCACCGGGGCTCCTGATGAATGCGCTCCTGCTCTCGCCGGACGCCTTCCTGGCCTTCGACCTCGACGGTCGGGTGGTCACCTCCAATCCGCGCGCGAGTGGCGACCTCGGCTATCCGCCCAACGAACTGGTCGGCATGCACATCGCGGAGATCAGCACCCGTCGCGCGCCCGAGGACTGGGCCAAGCTGGTGACCATCCTGCGCGAGAACGGCCCGCAGACCTTGTTCGGTCACAACCGGCGCAAGGACGGCAGCGTGTATCCCGTGGAGGCACGGCTGTGGATCTCGGAAGGCGACGACGCCGAGAACGTGTTCGGCTTCCTGCGCGACGCGTCGGACATGCAGGAGCTGATCGAGGAGCGCGATCAGCTCATCAGCCTGATCGAGAGCAGCACCGACATCATCGCCGTGGCGTCACCGGACGAGCGCTACATCTACATGAACGGCGCCGGCCTCGAGATGGTGGGGGTCGACTCGATCGACGAGCTGTCGCGCTTGACGATTCCCGACTTGCACCCCGAGTCGGAGCACCGCGACCTGTTCGAGCGCGTGTTGCCGCAGGTGCGCTCCGGGCGTTGGGAGGGTGAACTCTACTTTCAGAACCTGCGCACGGGCGGGGTCACGCCTTGCTGGCTGAACTCCTTCGCCATCCGTCAATCGACGACCGGCGACGTGATCGGCATCGCCGTCGTCGCTCAGGACATCTCGACGCGCAAGGACGTCGAGCGCCGTCGTGAACGCCTCCTGCGGCTGAACGAGGTCTCGCGCAACGTCGCGACGTCGCTGCTCGAGAACGACGATCTGAACCGCGCGATCGCGATCATCCTCGAAGGCGTCGGCAAGATCCTCGGCGTCACGCGCTCGCACCTCTGTCGGTATCGGGAGGATCGCCGCTGGCTCTTTCGCACGCACCAGTGGTCCGAGCGCGAGGGGCGCTGTGTGCGCGTCGAACGCCAGCCGGAGTCGTCCCTGCCCTACACCTGGGCCACCGAAATTCTTGCACGCGGTGACGTGATTCGACTCGACGACGTCACCAGCTCGAAGATGGTGCCCTCGGGCGGCTCGCCGATGTTCCGGCACGATACGACGGCCGCGCTGATCGTCCCGGTCATCATTCACGGCCGCATGGAGAGCTTCTTCGGCTTCTCCGACACGCGTGGACCGCGCGAGTGGGAGGACGACGAGCTCGCGATCATCCAGATCATCGTGGATTCGTTCGCACGCGCGATCGAGCGACGCATCGCCGATCGCGAGCGCTCGCTGATCGCAAAGGACCTGGAACGGTCGGTCGCACGGGAGAAGAAGGCGAATCAGTACAAGAGCGAGTTTCTGGCCAACATGAGCCACGAGCTGCGCACGCCCATGAACGCGATCGTGGGCTATGCCGAGCTTCTGAGCCGCCCCAACGTCGATTCGCAGAAGCAGACCGTCTGGGTCAAGAACATCAAGCGTAGCACGGACTACCTCCTGAGCTTGATCAGCGACGTGCTCGACCTCTCGAAGATCGAAGCGGGGCAGATGACGACGGAGAAGGTCCATTGTGACCTGACCGAAGCCGTCAGCGAGGTCGTCAGCCTGCTGAGGATGTCGGCGGAGGAGAAGCTGCTCGAGCTCGATGTCGAGTTCGACGGCCCGATCCCGGAGTTCATCGCGTCCGATCCCGTCCGCCTGCGCCAGATCCTGGTCAACCTGATCGGCAACGCGATCAAATTCACGCACCAGGGCTCCGTGAGCGTCCGCTTGCGCCTGGAGCAGGGCGAGCACGTCGACGAACAGGTCCTGCGCATTTCGGTCGTCGACACGGGCATCGGCATGACGCGGGACGCGCTCGAAGAGCTGTTCCTGCCGTTTTCCCAGGTCCACGGGCGTCGCGACGCGCGCTTCGGCGGCACGGGGCTCGGACTCGTGATCTCGCGTCACCTTGCGCGCCGGCTGGGCGGCGACATCGAGGTCGAGAGCACGATCGACGTCGGCAGCCGCTTCACGCTCGTCCTGCCGCTCTCGAGCGGGGAGACGGGTTCGCTCATCGCCAAGCCGGAGCCACGCGCGGGGCTCGCGAGCTCGGCCCAGGCGCCTCCCGACCTCTTCGCCGGCTGCCGCGTCCTGGTCGTCGACGACAGCCCCGAGAACGCCGAGGTGATCCGCTTTCTCCTGGAGGAGTCGGGCAGCCGCACGGATTGGGCCGAGAACGGCGCTCTGGGCGTCCGCGCGGCGATCGCCGCCCGAGCCGCTGCCGACCCCTTCGACGCGATCCTGATGGACATGAACATGCCCGTCATGGACGGCTTCGAGGCGACGGCCAAGCTGAAGGAAGCTGGCATCGACGAGCCCATCATCGCCTTGACGGCCTTCGCCTTGTCCGAGGACAAGAAGCGCACGTTCGAGGCAGGTTGCGCGGACTACGTCTCGAAGCCCATCGTTCCGCACGTCTTCTTTTCGACCATCGCGCGTCATGTGAAGAGTCGGACGATCGTTAGTGAGGTCAAGGCGAAGCCGACGCGGGCCGCGACGTTCTCGCTGGCGGACAATCCGCGCTTCGGCCCCTTGATCGAGCGCTACGTGTCCTCGTTCGAGCCGCTGGCCGATCGGATCCGCGCGGACTACGACGGAGGCGACGTCGAGAAGGTGCGGACGGAAGTCCACCGGCTGCGGGGTACGGCCTCGAACTACGGCTTTCCGGAGATCTCGCAGCGTGCGGGCGTCGTCGAAGACGCGATCCGCGGCGCGGAGCCGCCGGCGCGGGTCCGGCACTGTCTCGCCGATCTCCTGGCCTTGCTCGAGCGCGTCGCCCGCGAGCGACGAAGGGCCGCGCGGGACGCCGAGGACGGGCTCGACTAGGAAGGCGGATTGCGTGCGCGGGCCCGCTCGCCGCCTTGTTCCTCGTCCTCCGGCGCCATCGGAAAGGACTTCCGGTTCTGCTATCGTCACGGATTCCCCTTTCCAGGTCGAAAGCCGAGCGGCCGACCGGTCGAAAGAAACTCCGCGCGTCCACCGCGACCTTCCAGCGAAACATGACCACGTTCTCCTTCCAGCGCCTCGTGGGCCGGTCCTCGGTGGCCGTCCTCCCCCTCGCTCTCCTCGTGAGCGGGTGCATCGGCCACCGCGTCGTGCATCCCGTGATGCCGGATGCGGACGAACTCGCGGTCTTCAACGCCGCGGGTCCCGACAGCCGTGACGTCGACGCGGACCAGCTTCTGGCGCTGAACGTCTCGGGCGGGGAGTACCGGATCGTGACGGGTGACCTGCTCGAGGTCCAGGTGCCGGCCGAACTCGTTTCGGACGAGGTCGAGGGCGAGGCCACGGTCAGCATCCGCGCGCGCGTCGCCGTCGACGGCACGATCAAGGGCCTGCCGCAGCTTGGGGAGATCAAGGTCGGGGGCAAGACCCTGAGCACGATCGAGGAAGAGGTCGCCGGGCTCTACCACCCCGCGATCATGACCGACAAGAAGCCCAACATCGTGGTCGTCGTCGCGGAGTACCGCGTCGTGTCCGTGGCGGTGATGGGGGCGGTGAAGAACCCCGGCATCCACGAGCTGCGCAGCAACCGGACGTCGTTGCTCGCGGCGGTGATGGAGGCGGGCGGTATCGACGCGACCCGCGGTGCGTCTCAAATGCGCGTCCATGGCTCGAGCCAGTCGCCCGACGGGAGCCCGATCCTCCTGCCCGTACGGGACACGAACATCCCTTTCCGCGACCTCGCCCTCGGCGGCGGCGAGACGATCGTCGTCGAGCCGGTGGTCGATCGCGAGTTCACGATCATCGGACTCGTCCGTAAACCCGGTGTTCATCCGTACCCGTCCCACACGACTTACAACTTGATGCAGTGCCTGGCGGTCGCGGGCGGCGTCGACGAGTTCGCCGCGCCGCGTTTCGCTTCGGTGTACCGCAAGGACGCCGACGGCAAGGTCATCGGAGTCACGTTTCAGATCGACGGATTGGCCTTGATGGATTCGTCGAACGTGCTCGTCAAGGCTGGTGACGTGATCGCCGTCGAACACACGCTCGGCAGCTGGATCCGTCAGTTCCTGGGGCAAGTGCTCGGTTTCCGCGCTTCCTTTAGCCTGACCAGTGCGGGCAGGGTCCAATAGGAACCGTCCCCAAGCGCGCACGACGAGACGAACACCCCAATGAAGGATTTGGAACGATTCACCCAATCGGCTGATCTGGGAGGCGGCGAGAACAACGCCCGCCTCTTTCAGACTTTGTGGAGGGGTAAGTGGATCATCCTCGCCTTCCCGCTCGTCTTCGGCGCCGCCGGCTGGTTCTACATGAAGGGCCTGCAGCCGGTCTGGAAGGGGCTCGAGCCCTTGTACGAGGCCACGGCGCGCATCATCGTCGGCTTCCGTCAGATCGATCCGCTGCGCGACAACCTGAACTCGGGCACGCGACCGATCAACCTGCTGAACCAGCAGCGTGCGATCATCAAGTCCGAGCCCTTCATGCGGCGCGTCGTGAATGATCCGGAGCTGCTCGAGCTGCGTCACTTCCAGGAGTTTCGTCCGGGAATCCCTCCGATCGCGACCCTGAACGAAGGCCTCTACTCGACGATCGACGCCAAGGGTGACCAGGTCCACATCCACTTCCAGAGCCCGTACAAGCGCGATGCCGTGGCCGTGCTCGACAAGGTCGTCGCTTCCTTTCAGGACTACTACCGCGAGAAGAAGGAAGAGGAGTCGAAGCGCCTGATCCAGGTGCTCGAGACCTACCGCGAGACGAGCTTCGCCGAGCTCGAACGGATCCGGGTCGAAGTCGCGCAGATCAAGCGCGACAACTCCGAGCTGATCAACATCGGACCGAAGGACTCGGGCTCCCTGATCAGCACGCGCATCAACGAGGCGAACACGGCGCTGTCGCTGGCCCAGAACGACCTGATCGTGGCCGAGCAGGCGCTGGCGCGCATCGTCGAGGCGAAGGAGAACCCCACGGAGTTCCTCCGCTACGGGCGCGAGATGCAGGACCGCGCGCTCGACCCGTCGCTCCAAAAGCAGCTCGACAAGCGACTCAACGAGCTGCAGGAGAAGGAGCAGGCCCTGGCCGAGCGCCGCCGCGGTTCGACCGAGGAGGACAAGAAGGTCCAGGAGTACCTCCAGGACATCGCCTGGCTCCAGCAGGACATCGACGAGATCTACCGCGCCTATGCCGAGGCGGCCCTCAGCCAGGCGAACCAGGATCTGCGGACGGCGAGCGCCTTGCGCGACGCGCGGGCCGGCACGCTGGACACGCTCATGGAGCGCTCGTACGAGCTCGAGACGGCCAAGGACGCGTTGGCGGTGCTCGAGGCGCGCCGCGCCGCGTTGCAGGAAGAGATGATGGGGCTCGGCAACCGGGTCCGCGACCTCGACTTGAGCTCGGAGACCGGTGCGCTCTTCCTCGACGTCATCGATCACGCCCGGGCCGCGCCCGATCCCGTCTTTCCCGACCCCATTCGCATCCTCGGGATCGCGATCGCCTGCGGCATGGGGCTCGGTGTCGGAATCGTGCTCCTGCGCGGACACATGGACCGCCGCATCTGGACGGTCGAAGAGGTGCCGGAACTGCTGGGCACGAACGTCCTGGCCGTCTTCCCGCAGCTGCCCGGTGGACGCCGGCGGGCGCGCATCGGCCGCATCATCGAAGAGGAGCAGGGCTCGCTCGCGGCCGAAGCGGTGCGCAGCGTGCGCACCGCCGCGACCTTCGGGTTGCCCAACGACGGCAAGGGCGTCCTCCTGGTCACCTCGTCGGTCTCCGGCGAGGGCAAGTCGGTCATGGCCAGCAACCTGGCGTTGGCCCTGGCGCAGGCCGACCGGCGCACGATCCTGGTCGATTCGGACCTGCGCAAGCCGCAGCAGAACGAGATCTTCGGCGTCATCGGCAAGCGCGGAATCGGCGACGTCCTGCACGGCGCGTGCTCGCTGAACAAGGCGATCATCCGCAACGTGGCCAAGGGCCTCGACCTGCTCACCGCCGGGGATCCGGGCGGCAAGGCCGCGGAGCTGATCGAGAGCTCGGCCTACAAGGAGCTCATCGCGCGCCTCGGCGAGCACTACGACTGCGTGATCATCGACTCGGGCCCCGTGCTCGAGACTTCGGAAGCACGCGTGATCGCCTCGATCAGCGACGCCGTCATCTTCGTCCTGCGGCTCGACGTCTCGTCGCGACCGGACGCCGTCCGCGCGCGCGACATCCTGCAGGGCGTCGACTCGAACCTCCTGGGCGTCCTGCTGAACGGCTCGCGGCCCAAGCGCGGCGCGAAGGCTTACGCCGAGGGTATCGCCTACGGTGGCTACTCCTACGGAGCGACCCGTCGGGGCGACGCCGAGAGCCGTGTCGCGTCGCGCGAAAGCGAATCCGAGGGCCTGGAGGCCCTGCGCTGAACCCACCCTCCATGCTCTTCAACGGCGCCTTGACGTCCCTTCTTCCCACGGCTGCTCGGACCTTGTCTCGAGTCGCGGAGGAGGCTCCCGACGAGGCCTGAAGGGCCCCGGGTGATCGCCATGGGCAGCGAAGAACACGAGCGCAGGGAAGCCAAGAGCGAGAAGCAGCTCGGCCGCCGCGCCACCCGGGCTTCGGTCTGGACGATGGGCTCGATGGGCTCGATGAGCGTGATGCGATTCGGCAGTCAGCTGGTCCTCGCGTACCTGCTCCTGCCCGAGTACTTCGGCATCATCGCGATCCTGCGGACCTTCCTGGTCGGGATCGAACAGGTCTCCCAGGTCGGCTTCCGTGACTCGATCGTCTACCACCGGCGGGGCGAAGAGCCGGCCTTCCTGAACACGGCCTGGACCGTGCAGATCGTGCGGGGCTTCGCGCTGTGGGGCTTGGCCTGCGCGATCGCGAAGCCCGTGGCGGACTTCTACTCGGCTCGCAACCCGGATGCGGCGATCCTGCTGTGGCTCCTGCCCGTCGCGGGGCTCGAATCGATCAACAACGGCCTGCAGTCGATCCACATCTTCGTCGCCGAGCGGCGCTTGAACCTGCGCGTGCCGGTCATGCTCGAATGGATCGCTCTGGCGGTCTCCATCCTCGTGGCGGGCGTGTGGGCCTTCATCGAACCGACCGTCTGGGCCCTGGCCGTCGGACCCGTGGCGGGCGGAGCCGTGAAGACGGTCCTCTCGCATGTCTGGCTCCGCCACGAGCACTCGCGGCTGCAATGGGAGCGGGAAACGGTCCGCGACCTCGTGACCTTCGGGAAGTGGGTCTACCTCGGCGCACTGACCGCCTTCGTGTCCCAGCAATTCCACGTGCTCTTCCTCGGGAAGGTCGCGGCGCTGGCGGTGACGGGTGTCTATCAGGTCGCCTGGAACTTCGTGGTCCAGAGCTCGAAGCCCCTGACCATGCTGTCGAACAAGGTCATGATCCCGTTCTTCGCCGAGTACGGGCGCAAGGGGAAGGACCTCCCTGTCATGCGGACGTTCGACAAGTTCCTGCCGGCTTGCCTGGTGGTCTGCGTCGGCGCCTTCCTGATCTGCCCGGCGTTGTTCGGCTACTTCTACCCGCGGACGTACGTCGACGGCGGGTACATGGGGCGGCTGCTCGCGATCGTCGTGTGGTTCATGATCCTCCAGCACGTCCCGCGCAGCGCGCTGCTCTCGCTCGGCCACTCCCGCGGCGTCTTCTGGATGACCCTGCTGAACGCGCTGATCACCGTCGGAGGCGTCGTCCTGGGCTTTCGGATCGGCGCCGTGCGTGGGCTGATCCTCGGGAATGCCCTGGGGAACCTCGTCGGGTGCCTCGTGGGAGCCTGGATGTGTCGGGCTCAGGGCGTCCGGGTGGGTTTGCCGATGGTGTATTACTCCATGCTGTTCGCTGCCCTCACCACGTCGGGATTGACCCTCTCCTTCGGCCTGCAGGCGCCGTGGCTCGACCTCTCGCCGCGTGTGGCGAGCCTGATCAGTACGACCGTGCTGATGATTCCGGCCTTCGCGCTGCTGTGGAAGCGGACGTTGCGGGGAGCCCTCGAGAGTCGGCGACTGGCCCAGGCCGAGGATGCCGAAGCCCTGAAGCACGCGGTCGAGAACAGTGGGGTGGCCGGATGAGCTCCGAACCGGCAATGAAGACTCCCCTCCAGCGCGGCGATCCGGCCGAACGGCCCTTTTTTCTCGTCGGCTCCGAGCGTTCGGGGACGACGCTCTTGCGCCTGATGCTCTCGCACCACCCGGAGCTCGAGTGCGCGCCGGAGTTCGAATTCCTGGTCGACCGCATCTCGCCGACCGGCGAGTGGCCGCGCCTCGAGGAATACTACGACGACCTCTCGGTCAATCGCGTCTTCCAGCCGCACGAGCTGCAGATCGACCCGGGGCTCACGTATCCCGAGTTGGCCCAGAGCTTCGTGCGCCAATACGGCGACCGTTCCGGCAAGTCGATCTACGGCGCCACCTGCCACCACGCCTTCGCGCACCTCCCGCGCGTCTTCCCGAACGGACGCTTCGTTCACCTCCTGCGCGACGGTCGCGACGTCGCGCGCTCGTGCATCGGCATGGGTTGGGTGGGGCACGTGTACTACGGGGTCGAGCGCTGGGTGGACGCGATGGACCAGTGGGAGCTCCTGAAGCGCATCGTGCCGGCCGAACGAAGGCTCGAGATCCGCTACGAGGACCTGATCCGGAACTCACGCAACGTGCTCGAACAGGTGTGCGCCTTTCTGGGCACGGCCTTCGACGAGCGGATCTTCGAGTACGCGGAGAACAGCACGTACACGCGCCCCGACCCCTCGCTGACCCAGCAGTGGCGGCGCAAGTTGACGCCGGACGAGCTGGGACTGCTCGAGGGGCGCATCGGAGAGCTCTTGCGCGAGCGCGGCTACGAGGAGAGCGGCGTTGCGGCCGTGATCCCCGGGCCCTGGAAGCGGTTCCGGCTCTTCCTCGCGAACAAGCGCGGTTTCTGGCGCTTCCGCCTCGAGCGCTACGGGGCGTTCCTGTTGTTCAAGAACAAGCTCGCACGCACGTTCGGACTGCGTGGGATGGAGCGTCGTGTGATCCAGGAGATGAACGCGATCGAGAACCGTCACCTGAAGTGACGTTCTGGCCATGGTCGCTTTCGTCATCACGGCTGGGGTCCTCTGCCTCGCGGTCGCGTCGCTGGTCCTGATCCTCTCGATCGAGTGCCTGGCGGCGGCGTTCACCGGCCGCCCCGCACCGCGCGCGGCGGAGGGCGGAGCCCGTCCCCGCACCGTCGTCCTGGTCCCGGCGCACGACGAGGAAGACATCCTGGCCCGCGCCCTCGACTCCGTCAGGCCGCAGCTCGGGCCGGAGGATCGCACCCTGGTCGTCGCCCACAACTGCACCGACGGGACTGCGGAGCTCGCGCGCTCGAAGGGAGCCGAGGTTCTCGAAGTCCGCGACGCGGGGACCGGCGGCAAGCCCGACGCGCTGAAGGCCGGGCTGCGCGCGCTCGACGCGGATCCGCCCGAGGTCGTCGCGATCATCGATGCCGACTGCCGTGCTTCCGACGGTGCGCTGGAGGCGCTCGCGCGCGCCGCGCTGGCGACGGGGGGACCGGTGCAGGGGATCTACCTGTTCGGCGACGCGGAACGGCCGGGCGAGAGCGACGGTGCGCCTTCGATCTCGAGCTTGGCGCTGCTCGTGAAGAACCTCGTGCGACCGCTCGGACTCCGACGGCTCGGCCTGCCGTGCCTCTTGAACGGCAGCGGCTCGGCCTATCCCTTCAAGCTCCTGCGCCACGCGCCCCACGGCGAAGGCAGCATCGCGGAAGACTATCAGCTGTCGATCGACCTCGCGCTGCGGGGGCATCCGACGCGCTTCTGCGCGGAGGCCTTCGTCCAAAGCGAGCTGCCCGCGCGGCGGCCGAACGCGAAGAAGCAGCGCACGCGCTGGGAGCACGGTCACCTCGCGCTGGTCTTCTTCACCGTCCCGAGGCTCCTCCTGGCCGGCCTGGGTCGGCCCGGGTTGCTCGCGCTCGCCCTGGATCTCGCCGTGCCACCGCTCGCGTTCCTAGCGTTGGCCTGGGGGCTCACCGCAGGCCTGGCCGCGGGCGTGGCGCTCACGACGGACGCGCTCTTTCCGCTCTGGGTCTCCGGCTGCAGCGGTGCGCTCCTGTTCGTCTCGATCGTGTGTGCCTGGCTGCGCTTCGCCGGCGTTTCGAACACCCTGAGCGCGCTCGTGCGCGTGCCCGTGTATGTTGCGTGGAAAGTCCCCTTGTACCTCGCGTTCTTCAAGAAGCGGGAGAAGCGCTGGACCAAGACCGAGAGAGACTCCGAACCGCTCCGACGATGAGTGACATGCGACGACCCCCTCGGGCACTCTTGCTCGACGACGACAAGTACGCTCTGGAGTTTCTCCGGATGCTGCTCTCGGATCGCTATCCCCGGCTCGAGATCGACACGCGTCTCGAGCCCGATCCGAGCGGGGAGTACGACTTCTACTTCCTCGACGACGACTTCGAGGGGATCCGGCTGGCCGGCAAGCTCGCGCGGCAGATCCGGGTTTCGCACCCCGACGCGGTCATCCTGGCCTTCTCTGCCTCGCTGGATTCGGACACCCTGAAGGAGCTCTTGGGCGCGGGTTGCAACGGCGTCTGCGACAAGAAGGTCCCGACGGACATGCCGGAGATGCTGGAAGCTCTCGATCGCTGCATGCGGCGGCTCGAGACCAAGGTCGAGCGCCCGCCGAAGGACGAACGTCCGGTGCTCCTGAAGACCTTCCGGGACCTGTTTCGCGAGTGGAACCAACGCCTCGGTAGCCTCGAGTAATCCGCGCTCATGGGTCACGTCATCGAGCAGGCACCCACCTTCATGGTGCACATCGCCATGCTGGGGTGGTTCCCGGTGTCGATGGCGTTCTTCCTGCTGTTCGGGCCCGTGCGAGGCGTGATCCTGGGGATCACCGTCGGTCTCTTTCTTCTGCCCAACGCCGTCTACGAATTCTCTGGCATCCCCGACTACGACAAGATGATGGCGACGTCGATGGGCGTCGCCCTGTGGGCGGTGGTCTTCGACTTCAAGCGCGTCTCGAAGTTTCGGCCGCGCTGGGTGGACCTGCCGGTGTTCCTCATGTGCCTTGCGCCGATCCCGTCGTCGCTGCGGCCGGAACTGGCGGAGCTGGGGTTGTGGAACGGACTGTCGAACAGCTTTCAGGTCTTCGGGACCTGGTGCGTGCCTTGGATGCTGGGTCGCATCTACATCTCGAACGTGGCCGCGCAGCGCTATTTCGCCTACGTCCTGGTGGCCGCTGCGCTCGCCTACGCACCCTTCCTCCTGTGGGAGGTGAAGATGAGCCCGCAGCTGCACGAGATGGTCTATGGCATCAAGCTCAAGAGCTTCAAGCACGCTTCGCGCAGCTACGGCTGGCGACCGAACGTGTTCCTCGAGCACGGCCTGATGGCGGCGCTGATGATCTCGATGGCGACCCTCACGGCCTACTGGATGTGGTTCAGTCGCATGCGTCGCGACATCTGGGGCATCCCGATCGGCGTCGTCTTCTGCATCCTGTTCGTCACCACCGTCGCCACGCAGTCGTCGAATGCGCTCCTGATGCTGGTGGTCGGGATCGCGTGCTTGACGCTGGGCGCAAACATGGGCTGGCGGGCGCCGCTCCTCTTCCTCGTGCTCGTGACCCCGGTCTACATCTCGCTGCGCCAGGTGGTCGGGTGGGACGGCGGCGAGCTCGTGGAGGCGGCCCAGGCGGTCTTCGGCGAGCGCCGCGCCGACTCGCTCGCCTTCCGGCTCGAGAACGAGCAGCTCCTGCGCGACAAGGCGGCCGAGCACACCTGGACCGGCTGGGGCGACATGGGGCTCGTCACGGGCAACACGGAGTTTCGCAAGGCGGCCGTGACGGACAGCCTGTGGCTCATTCTGATGGGCCTCTGGGGCCTCTGGGGGATGGGGACGGCCTTCGCCGCCCTGCTGCTGCCCCCCTGGCTCTTCTGGAAGAAATGTCCACCCGGGCTCTGGCGGCATCCGATGGTCTCCGCGACCGCCGTCTTCGCCGTCGTCCTGGTGCTCTTCGCCCTGGACTGCCTCCTGAACGCCTTTCCCAACCCCCTCTTCCTGGCGGCTGGCGGCGGTATCGCCCACATGCTGGGTACCCGGGAGGGGCTTTCGCAGCTCGCGGCGGCATGAGCGGGAATCAGGCTTCGAACCGGGGAGATCGATAGACGATGAAGAAGAACCTGATCTGGTTGGCACCCGTTGTGCTGGCCATCCTCGTCGTGGTCGTCCTCCTCGTCGCGAAGGCGATGGGAGGAGGTGACTCCCAGCCGCATGTCTACAACCCCTTCTAGCGAGCAGAACGAGCGAACTCCCCGCTGGCGACGCGTGCTCGTCCTCGCGGCGAAGGCGTGCGCCGGCGTCGTCGTGTTCGCGCTCGTGCTCGAGCTGCTCGTCACGGCCGTGTTCGGGACCCAGGTCCGCTTTCCGCGCCGCGTCGTCGACGGCGGGTTCGGAGTGCGCGTCAACGAGCCCGGTGCGAGCTACCGGCACGTGTCGCCGGACGTCGACGTGGCCTTTCGGATCAACGCGCGCGGACTGCGCGCGGACCGCGACTACGAGTACGCGAAGCCCGCCGGCGTCCGCCGCGTCGTGACGGTGGGGGATTCCTTCACCGTCGGCTACGAAGTGGAAGTCGAGGAGTGCTTCTCGAGCGTCCTCGAGCGCGAGCTCGAGGCCCAGGGGCGCGCCGTCGAGGTCTTGAACGCCGGCGTCTCGGGTTACAGCAACGCGGAGGCTCTGGTCTACCTCGAACGCGAGCTCTTGAAGTACGAGCCAGACGTCGTCGTCCTGACGTTTTTCAACAACGATCTCGTCGACAACGTACGCACCAAGCTGTTTCGCCTGAACGACGACGGCTCGGTCGAGCGGCTGGGAGCGGGGTACATTCCGCTCGGCGGCATCGGCGACTTCTTGAACACGAACACCGTCTTCAACGCGTTGTCCGAGCGCTCGAACGCCTTCGCGCTCCTCCTGGAGGAGACGACGCACGTCTTCAAGCGCAAGGCGGTCCGCGAGAATCGTGAGAACATGAACCTGGACGCGAGCCGCACCGATGCGCGCTACCGGGATCAGAAGCGGCTCGCGGCGGGCATTCTGGACCACCTCTACGCCATGCTGCACGAACGCGGTGTGACCCTGGTCGTGCAGAGCATTCCGCTCTTCAAGCCGACCAGCGCCGACGGACTCGAGGGCCAGCTGCTGGATGCCTTCCCGTACGACGACTTCGACAGCGAGCGCGACGGTCTCGAGCTGGTGAAGAGCGTCACGTTCCTGGCACCCTTGCTGGGCGTCGAGCCCCTGTATCACCTGCGCTCGCACATGCACTGGACGCCGCGCACCCACGAGCTCTCCGGCCAGGCGCTGGCGCGCGTCGTCGGCGCAGCTCTCGATGCCGCGGATGCCGCTTCGACCTCCGACGCCTTGGCCACCGATGCCGCACTGGCGGGAGACAACTGACGTGCGGACCCCCGACCTCTCCCGCCTCGTCCTGGCCATCGCGGCCGCGCTGCCCCTTGCCGGGGGCTGTGCTGCCGCGTCGTGCGGTTCCACCGCCGGTCACGAAGGCTCGGTCGTGGTTCGCCCTGCGCCGCCCGTGGACGAAGCGACACCCGACGACCCGGCCGTCGAACCGACCTCCTCGAGGGCCGGTCGCTCGCGACGCGCGGACGGGCTCGAACTGGGCATGAACCTCTCGGTCATGAACGCGCGCAACCGCGAGCTGACCTTCGTCGACGCCTTCCGCGGCTCGTCCAACTGGGAGCTCTTGCAGCCCGGTGAGCAACCGGGTCAACGCCGCCGCCCGGCCAAGGGGCACGCGGACGACGAGGACATGAAGTGGAAGCGCGGCGACGTCCTGCCCTTCGAGCTGGACGCGACCGGATGGCCGCTGCTCGGACCGCAGGAGACGGCCGTCGGCATGATGTTCCAGAACATGGATGGCCACTATCCCGGTGGCCGCTATGTCTGCACGTGGGAGGGGAAGGGACGCGTGGACTTCCAGCGTGCCGGACGGATCGTCGAGCGCGAACCCAACCGGCTCGTGGTCGAGGTGGACCCCGCGCTGGGCCCGGTCATCATCCGCTACCAGTCGCCCGATGCCGAGGACCCGGTTCGCAAGCTGCGCTTCTGGATGCCGGGGTTCGAGAAGGCGACCTCAGCCTTTCACCCGCTCCTGATCGAGCGACTGCGCCCGTTCAGCGTCATTCGCTTCGGCAACTGGGCGCGTACCAACTTCTCGGATCCGGGTGGCTGGGACGAGCGCACGACACCCGACTCGATGACGCAGACGACTCCAAGGGGCGTCGCGCTCGAGTACATGGTCGATCTCTGCAACGAACTCGAGGCTTCACCTTGGTTCTGCATCGGGTTCCGTGCCGACGACCGCTATGTCCGCAACTTCGCGCTGCTCGTGCGTGAACGCCTGAAGCCGGGAATCCCGATCCGCGTCGAGTTTTCGAACGAGGTCTGGAACCCGATCTTCCCGCAGTCGAAGTGGGCGCGCGAGCAGGCCAAGGAGCGCGGCATCCGTCCGCCGCAGGTCACCGCCGACGAGTCGCTACGGATCTGGAGGATCTGGCGCGAGGTCTTCGCGGACGAACCCGAACGCGTCGTGCGTGTCGCCGCTGGGCACATCCACAACGAAAGCGTCGCGCGCGCGATGCTCGAGCGCCTCGATGGCGAGGTCGATGCCTTCGCGCTGGGCGCGTACTTCGGCTTGAAGGCCGAGAAGCAGGGGCTCTCGGACAAGAGTACGGTCGATGAGATCATGGCCGTCGCCCGCAAGAACCTGGACGAGCTCGTGCTCCCGCGCATCGCCGCGCACAAGGCGCTGCTCGAGGAGCACGGGAAGAAGAGCGGCCATCCGATTCGGCTGGTGGCCTACGAGGGTGGTCAGCACATCGTGGCCTCGCGCGCGCTCGGCACAGCCGATCGCCGCCTGGCGCTCGATCCCCAGACGGTCTTCGCCTGTCAGGTGAGCCCGCGGATGACGGAGGCCTACCGAGTGCTGTTGTCCGGTGTCGCCGAGCGTGGCATGGAGCTTTTCTTGGCCTATGACCTGGCCGGTCGGCGCATGCCGGGGGACACCTTCGGGCACCTCGAATACCTGTCCCAACCGCTCGAGGAGGCGCCGAAGTACCGCGTGCTCCTGGAGGAGCTGCGGCGGTGAGGGGCCCGGAAGGAACTTCCTCCGCGCGGGAGGATCATGTGGGGTACGTTTACCCGTCCACCGCACCCGCGGAGGAAGGGGGCCGATGAAAGAAGGAATCGCTGATCCGGAGCGTGACGCGAGCAGCGTGCGCTCGGAAGCCGAGAAGACACCGATGGCGGTGCTGGACGCGTTGCAAGTGGAAGTGGAGCAAAGAGCGCTACCCGAAGTCGGCTTGCGAGGCTGCGGGCTGCATGCGATCAGCCGACTCGAGTGCGTCGACTACATCCTCGACGAGCTCGACGCGGGGCGTGGAGGCTGGGTGGTGACGCCCAACCTCGATCACCTGCGCCGCTTCCTGAAGGACGAGTCCTTCCGGGAGATGGTCGAAGAGGCGGACCTGCGGGTGGCCGACGGCACCCCGATCGTCTGGGCTTGCGCACTCCAACGGACGCCGATCCCGGAGCGCGTGGCGGGTTCGGACCTGATCACGGTCCTCTCGGAGGGGGCCGCGAAGCGTGGCCGCTCGATTTTCTTGCTCGGTGGCAACGAAGGCACCGACACGGGCGCGGCCGAGATTCTGAAGGAACGCTATCCCGGCCTGCGGATCGCCGGTACCGAGTGCCCGCCGATGGGCTTCGAACAGGATCCCCTGTACATCGGCAAGCTGATCAAGCGCCTGCGCGACGCCAAACCGGACATCGTGTTCGTCGCTCTCGGCTCGCCGAAGCAGGAGGCCGTGATCCGCATGTTGCGCGGCGACATCCCGCGCGCATGGTGGCTCGGGGTCGGGATCAGCTTCAGCTTCCTGTGTGGCGAAGTTCCGCGTGCTCCCCGTCCCATGCAGCGCCTCGGACTCGAGTGGCTGCACCGCTGGATGCAGGAGCCGGCCCGCCTGACCAAGCGTTACCTCTTCCAGGGCATCCCCTTCGCTGCGACCCTGCTGACCCGCAGCGCCCTGCGCGGGATGATTCCGAAGGGACGCCGCGCGAGCCGCTATGGGCGCCACAAGCCCAGCTTCCTCTTGCTCGACGACGACGTCTTCGCGCTCGAGCACATGCAGCTGCTCTTGTCGACGCACTTCAACGAGGTCGTCTTCGAGAAGCGGACCCAGCCCGACTACTCGGGCCAGTTCGACTTCTACTTCATCGATCACGACTTCGCCGGGGAGCGTATCGGGCCCGAGATCGTGACTCGGATCCGCGAGCAGAACTCCGACGCGCTGATCTTCGGCTTCTCCGCCAACCTCGATGCGGACACCTTGCGTCGCCTGATCAACGCCGGTTGCGACGGTGTCTGTGACAAGACCGAGCCCGACCGCTGGAAGCCCGTCCTCCTCCTGGTCCGTAAGCGTCTCGAACAGGTGGCCAAGCGCCACTACCGCGAGACCAGCTTCTTCGGCGGCGTTCGCCACGCCGCGGGATCGATTCAGTCGCTGCTCCACGAGTGGAACTCCCGGACCCAGGGGCGTGCCGGAAAGCGAGAGGAGGACTCGTGACCACGGTGACCGATTCCACGGAACAACAACGTCGGAAGAAGGACGAGCACGCGGGGCGTGGCCTCTATTCGCTGCCGGGATCGGATCCCTCGCGTATCCACCGCGAATGGCAGGTGACGAACACGCTGTGGTCGTTCCTCCAGCGCGTGACCGCCCTCTTGATGCTGGCGCTCTGCGTTCCGATCTTCATCCTCCTGTATCTGCCCGTGCGTCTCGCCGCGCGCGCTCCCTTCTTCTACCGGCAGATGCGTCCCGGTTTCATGGGACGCGAGTTCAGCATCATCAAGATCACGACGATGCGGCAGGGAAGCGACAAGAACGCCGCCTATCAGAAAGGGGTCGCGATCGACGATCCCAACGTGACGTGGATCGGTCGCTTCCTGCGGGACTGCAAGTTCGACGAGGTGCCTCAGCTCTGGAACGTCGTGCGCGGCGAGATGGAGTTCGTCGGGCCTCGGCCGATCGCTCCGAAGCTCAACGAGATGCTCGTCAAGGAGATCCCCGGCTTCAACAACCGCTACATGGTCAAGCCGGGCCTGACCAGCATCGGGCAGGTCTCCGTTCTGGACAACGCCCTCGGAAGCGAAACGGTCGACGACTGGAAACTGCGGTTCGAGGGCGAGGAGCACTACATCAACAACAAGTCGATCTTCTACGACCTCATTCTCATCTGCATGACGGTCGTCTTCATGATCCGCAAGTTCACGCGCCGCTTCTTCGGTGGGCGCGAGGCGTCTGCGTAGTCCGAGCGAACCAGGGCATGATCGAACAGAAATCACGGGTACCGGACTTGCAGGGCTCCGAAGAAGGGGCGCTTCGCTACGCGCTCGTTCTCGGGCAGGGGCGTTCGGGGACGAACTATCTGCTCCAGCTCTTGAATCAGAGCTCGCTGACGCACTGTCGGAACGAGGCGGATCAGCTCGACAAGAGCGCGCTCCAGCGCTTGGCGCCTTGGCGCTTCTTCACGCGCGATCCTGAGGCCCTCGAGGGCATCTGGGACGGTGCGATCCGCGACGCGGCGCTCTCCACCGGGGCCCGCGATCACCGCGTCGAGAACGACAAGGTCTGGCTCTATCCCGGAGCGCGCCGCCCGGGCTACTTCTACATCCGCCAGCGCTACCGGATCGCCTACAAGATCGGTCGCAAGGGCAAGCCCATGAACGGGCGCGAGATGCGCTTCCCGCGCTGGATGACCTCGCCCGACCGCCTGCAGCGCGCCTTCCACGTCTTCAAGATCAACGCGGCCTGCGGCATCGCAGCCTGGATGTTCGAGCACCGGCCCGAAGGGCGCGGCATCCACATCGTGCGGCACCCCGGCGGCTTCACGAAGTCCTGGCTGCGGCGCTGGGTCGACGAGAACGACGTCGCGCGCACCGAGGAAGCTTGCAAGGAGCGGCTACGCGACCTGGCGAACTTCGATGCCGGCTGGGCCGCGACGATGGGTGACATCGACGCGATGGGGATGGTCGAGGCCGAGCTGTGGTTCTGGCGCTACGCGAACCAACGCATCTGGGAGGCGGGCCAGGGCTCGCCCCGCTACAAGCGCATCCTGTTCGAGGAGCTGGCTTCGCGCCCGGTCGACGTCGCGCGCTCCGTCTACGACTTCTGCGGCCTGCCCTGGACCGACTGGATCGCCGGTCAGACGCGTTCGATCTCGAAGGACTCGACCAAGATCGCTTCGGCCTGGAAGGACGAGCTCGAGGCCTCCACCGTGGAGATCGTCGAGCGCGTGTTCGACGGCAGCTCGATGTCCGCCTGGTGGGACGAGCTCTGAACCTGCGCGCAGGTCATTCCACGCCATGACGACACCCTCCAGCGTGACGGATCCGCCCGGAGCCGAGCCCCCGGCGACCGCTCCCGACCTTCGCCCGCAGACGGCGGCGCTCGCGGCAGCGCCCGCGAACGCGTCCACCGCGACCTGGAAGCCCTTGCTCTGGGCGGCGCTCTTGCTCGTCGCCCTGGAGTCCACGCACGCGCTGGCGCTCGCGTCCAAGCATCGTCCGGCCTACTTCGTCCTGAGCGGCGTGCTGACGCTCGGCTTCAGCGCCCTGCTCGCCGGCTTGCTCCAGCTCGTGCGCAACGCTCGTCTCGGTCGAGCAGGAGCCGGCGGCGCGCCCTGGCCCGCGCTGATCCTGTGGGCTTCCTCGTGTGCCTGGATCTCCGCCGACCTCGCGACCGGCCTCGCGTTCGGTGTCTTCGGCTCGACCGCGATCCTTCTCCTTGGGCGGCTCGAGCGTGACCGCCGCCTGCGCGGTTGGTTCCTGCCGGCGACGCTGGTCACGTCGACCTTCGCCTTCGGCATCATCCGCGGCGAATGGTTCGGCGAGAAGACGCGCCTCGACCGCTTGCCCGGTGACTGGGGCACCATCCTGGGCTCGGGCCTGCTCTTCGCGGGAACGCTCGTCACCCTGATCTGGATCCTGCGCTTCGCCGCACGGCTCGGTGAGCGCACGAACGGTTGGATCCTCGTCGCGGCCGCGGCGCTGGTCTGCTACGAGCCTGCGCTCCATCGCCCGGACGGCGAGTATCGCAAGCCGTTTCCGCGCGAGCTGGACGCGTCCCTGGCTCCGGCGGGCGAACTACCGAACGTCTTCCTGCTGGTGCTCGACACCGTGCGCGCCGACCACCTGAGCGTCTACGGCTACGAACGCGAGACGACGCCACAGCTCGCGCGCATCGTTCGCGAGCGCCACGCTGCGGTCTATCCGCAGGCCTATTCCAACGGGACCTGGACCGTTCCCTCGCACGCGACGCTGTTCACTGGACTCCTGCCGGGGGAACACGGTGTTCACTTCGATCGCGCCGGCAAGGTGCGCTTCGAGTTCGGCCTGACCGAGGACCGCGCCACGCTGGCCGGCGTCCTGGCGAAGAGCGGCTACGCGACCCTCGGAACGTACGCGAACAACTGGCTCAACGTGATGTGGGGGATGAAGGCGGGCTTCCACCGCTACTTCCGCTCGCACCAGTCCGAACCCCTGTTCTTCGTGGGAGAGGGACTGCGCCACAGGCTCGTGCCTGGCCTCTTCATGGAGGTCGCCAAGGGCGGGACGCGGGCCGCGACGATCATCGAGACCATGGATTCGATGGTCGAGCCGTGGCGTGCGGGTCCCCGTCCGTTGTACGTCTTCGCGAACTTCGGCGACGCGCACGGGCCTTACGCCCCGCTGCCGGGCTACGCGGGCCGCTTCGCGCCGACCAGCCTCTGGGAACGGCCGGAGCACCTCTCGATCGCAGACGACCAAGAGCTGCGCACGCACATGGAAGCGCGCTACGACGAGGAGCTGGTCTACCTCGATGAACGCATCGGGACCTTTCTGGACAGCCTTGACGCGCGCGGCGTCTTGGACCGTTCCTGGGTCTTCATCACGTCGGACCACGGGGAAGCCTTCGCCGAGCACGGCGTGACCGAACACGGGACGACGGTCTTCAACGAGGTCGTGCGCATACCGCTCATCGTCTTGCCGCCGGCCGGTGTCGAGCTCGAACCCTGCGAAGGCCCCGTCAGTCTCGTCGACATCAGCGCGACCATCGCCGCGATCGCGGGCACCGAGCTGCCCGGCAGCCCGGGTCGCGACTTGCGCGGGCTCGTGGGCGCAGAGCCCGAAGGCGGGGCGGCGATCGAGTTCTACGGCGACGCGCTCAAGGCCCTACGCCACGGCCAGCTGGCTTCGAAGCCCGCGCGCGTCTTCGTCAAGGGGCGCTTCAAGCTCATCGCCTACGACGACACGGTCGAGCTGTACGACCTCGCCGCCGATCCCGGCGAGTCACGCGACGTCGCGAAGGAGCTCCCCGACGTCGTCGCGGAGCTCATGCCCTACCTGCCGGAATTCGGCGACGTCAACGACTTCGGCGACAAGGCCGAGAACCAGACCGACATGCTCGAGCTGCTCGAGAAGATGGGCTACGTCGGTCACGACTGACCGGTGAAGGCCTCCCTTTTAGGCTAGCGGCGCTTCAAGGGCCAGCGCCCGACGACCGTCCGCCCGTCCGTCGTGCGGATACTGGCGCGAATCCAGGCATCCTGCAGGCTGTCCGGGCCGTCGATGAGCAGGGTCAGGAAGGACGTCCCGTACGCGGGTTCGGCGTCGGTCGACACGCCACGTTCGTTCTCTTGATCGATCCCGTCGCCGTTGCGGTCGCGAAAGATCACGAAGCGCGTCGCGCCGATCGTCGGTTCCCCCGACGTCGTCTGCACCTGGACCTCGAAGTTGCGCCCGGGAAGCGGAGTGGAATTACGAAACTCGATCCCTTCGAGCGCGAGCTTGGGCGTGGAGTGTTGCAGGAGCCGGCCGGAACTGCCGCAGGCTCCGAGCGCCGCAAGCAAAGCGGCGAGCAGGGGGACTCTCATGGCGATAGGAGAAACAATCCCCGGGAGGGCGCGAAAGGAAAATCAGCCCGGCCCGCTCGTCCGCTAGCTCGCGAACCCGACCGACCCCGCCGCCCTCCGTGCTGCTCGGGCTTCGTCTCCGGCAAGAGTGGCGGTCCGCTTTGGTAGTCTGTCCCGGCTCCCCTCGGCCCCCCCCCCAAGGTCGTTCCAACGGCCTCTCCTGACCATGTTCTCGCACTCCGGCCTGCTCCTCGCGAACCGCCGCGGCCTCTTGCTCGCTCTGCCGCTCGTCTTCGGCTGTGCGACACCGCTTGCGGGCGGTTCTGACTCGACGGCGTCCGGGACCGTGGCCCGTGCAACGCGCATCCAGGACGAGGCGATCACGAGCCAGGTCGCGGTCGAGACCTTCGAGAAGGCCTGGTCGGCGATCGGCGAGACCCATTTCGATCCCGACATGAACGGGGTCGATTGGGACGCCGTACACGACGAACTCTTGCCCCGCGCGCGCGAGGCGAAGACCGTCGGCGACGTGCGCGAGGTGATCCAGGAGATGGTGGGGCGGCTGGGACAATCGCACTTCGCGGTCCTGCCCGCCCGCAGCGCGCCGGATCAGGAGGGAGCCTACGACCGCGACGTCGACGGCGGCGTGGGGCTCGACGTTCGCGTCCGCGAGGGGCGCGTTCTCGTGAGCTCGGTCGAGGCACAAGGGCCGGCCTGGCGCGCGGGCGTCCGCCCGGGCTGGGTGCTCCTGCGCAGCGGCTCGTATGCGCCGAACGAGCTTCCGGACAAGGACGACCCGCAGTTCAGGAAGCGTGCCTACGCCGTCCGGCAACGCATCGAGGGGCGCCTCTTCGGCTCGATCGGGGAGCAGGTCGAGCTCGAGCTCCGAAACGGCGACGACGAGACCGTGACCCTCGACCTGACGCGCGAGAAGCGCCGCGTCGAGAAGCACGCCTTCGGTGACCTCCCGCCCTTCTACCTGCACTTCGAGGCGGAGTCGATCGAGCGCGACGGGCTCCGGATCGGGCGCATCCAGTTCTCGAACTGGTTCCTGCCGGTCATGCAGCCGCTCAACAAGGCCGTCGACCGCATGCGCGATCACGACGGCATGATCCTCGACCTGCGCGGGAATGGCGGCGGTGCGGCGGCCATGACGATGGGCATCGCCGGACACTTCTTCACCGAACGCGTTCCGCTCGGCACGCAGAAGATGCGGGACGGCGAGTTCACCTACGTCGCGATGCCCCAGCTCGTGAACGCGCGCGGGCAGCGCGTCGAGCCCTTCCAGGGACCCCTCGTGATCCTGATCGACGAGACCAGCGCCAGCTCGTCCGAAGTCTTCGCAGGCGGGATGCAAGCGGCCGGCCGCGCCCACGTGATCGGCGAGACGTCCATGGGGGCGGTCTTGCCCGCGCGCACCACCCACTTGCCGAATGGCGATGCGATCCTGCACGCGCTCGGCGACTTCACGACGCCGGACGGGAGGCTGCTCGAGGGAATCGGCGTCGTCCCGGACGAACCCGTACCGCTCACCCGCGCGGCGCTGCTCGCAAGCGGCGACCCGCAACTCGAGGCCGCCCTCCGTTGGATCGCCTCGCAACGTTGAACCACGCGTTCGCCAAGCGCGAACCGAGTCACGCTCAGGAGACCACCATGAAGTCCAAACGAACCCGGATCCTGCTCTTCTCCCTCTTGGTCGGTACGACGCTCGTCGCACCCCCGTCCGCCCGACAGGAGACGGCGGCCGCCGTCAGCGCGAGCAAAGCCGTCGAGTTGCCGGCGGCCAAGAAGCTGATCGAGCGCTACTTCGAGCTCACGAACGCGAAGGCCCTCGGCCAGACGAAGTCCAAGCGCCTGGCCGGCAAGATCGAGATCGTCGGCATGGGCATCGAAGGCAAGTTCGAGAGCCTCAGCGCGAGCCCGTCCCTCAGCCGCACGAAGATGGACCTCGGCGCCATGGGCGAGACGCTCCAGGGCTACGACGGCAAGGTCGCCTGGATGGTCAATCCGATGATGGGAGCTTCGCTGATGGAAGGGAAGGAGCTCCTCCCGCTGCGCGTGGAGGGAACCTACGACAAGGTCGGAGCGCTCCACGAGTTGTACGAAAGCATGAAGACCGTCGGGCGCGAGACCTTCGAAGGCAAGGACTGCTACAAGGTCGAGACCGTGATGCGTCCGCTCGAAGGCATGGATGCGGAAGCGACGAAGAAGGTGCGCACCGGCTACGAGTTCTACGACGCGGAGACGGGGCTCATGGCGGGTTCCATGATGACGGCCGCCTCGCCCATGGGTGACATCGAAGTCACCGTCGTCAACACGAAGTACGAGACCTTCGGCGACTACCTGATCCCGACCAAGACGCTGCAGAAGATGCCTGGCGCGAACATGGCGATCACGATCGAGTCGCTCGAGATCGACACGGTCGATCCGTCCGTCTTCGCTCTGCCCGCGGCGATCCAGGCCCTCCTGGAAGTGGAGCCTGCCAAGGCCCAGTGAGCTCCGGCGTGCCGAGCGCGAGCCGAAAAAGCGATTCGGGCGGGCAGAATCGGGCCGGGAATCCGTCGAAGCCGGGCTCCCGGCCGCACGACCCCCTGCCCGCAGAATGACCATGAAAGGAAGACTCCTCGACCACCTCGTCGGGTTCGTGATCGCCCTCGGGCTCGGCTACGGCCTCTTCAAGGTGGCGATCGACACGCGCCTCGACGGCCTCGAGGCGGCCGTCACACGGCTCGACCGCACCTGTCCCCTGACCGCGGAGGTCCAGCGGCTCGCGACGGAGGTCGCCGGGACCGAGGAACGGCTGACACGTCGTCGGGAGGAGCTCGCCTCGTTGTCGGAGCGCTTGGCCACGCGCACGGCGACGGTCGATGCCCGGCTGGTCGAGCACGAACGGCTCGCCAGCATCTGGCAGGACCTCGAGGCGCGCGTCGAGGCCCTCGACGCCGAACTGCGCGAAGCCTGGGAAGAGGTGAGCGCGCGCGAGGAGCTCCTGAACGGGCTCGAAGCCTCCGTCACCGACCTCTTGACCCGCGACGAGCTCCCGATCGGAACCGTCCTGGCCTGGGTTCCCGCCGTCGGCGAGAGCCAGCCGCCCCCGGGTTGGGAGGTTTGCGACGGCCGCCAGGGAACGCCCGACCTGCGCGGGCTCTTCCTGCGCGGCGTCGGCAGCGCCGACGAAGTCGCCCACTACGTCCCCGCGAGCCAGATGGCACCGGCCGGATTGCACGCTCACGTGACCGAGGTCCACCGCAGCATCGACAGCACCCTCATGGGCAATCCGCGCGAACCCGGCGACGGCCTGGTCCTCTTCGACGACGGCATCCGCGGCCAAGACGCCGACGTCCTGGCCGACCACGGCGA
>JAJDEW010000162.1 GCA_029259595.1 Planctomycetota bacterium
GTCAGTCCTCCACGCGCAGGGTGAAGCCTTTGTCGCCGAAGCCGAAGACGGCTTTCATGCCGTGCGAGAGTTGGCCGGAGAGAATGGCTTCGGCCAGGCGGTTCTGGAGGCTCTTTTGGATGGCGCGCTTGAGGGGGCGGGCGCCGTATTCCTCGCTCCAGCCTTCGTCGGCGAGGGCGTCCTTGGCGGCTTCGGAGACTTCCAGGCGCAGGTCCTGTTCGGCCAGGTGGCGCTGGACGCGTTGGAGCTGGACCTCGACGATCGAGCGGATCTGGCCGCGGGTCAGGGCGTCGTAGGTCAGGATCTCGTCGAGGCGGTTCAAGAACTCCGGGCGGAAGTGGCTGCGGACCTCGTTTTCGCCGCGCAGGTTGCTCGTCATGAGCACGAGCGTCTGCGTGAAGTCCACGACGTGTCCCTGGCCGTCGGTCAGGCGACCGTCGTCGAGGATCTGCAGCAGGACGTTGAAGACGTCGGGGTGCGCCTTCTCGACTTCGTCCAGGAGGACGACGGAGTGCGGCTTGCGGCGCACGGCTTCCGTGAGGGAACCGCCCTCTTCATAGCCGACGTAGCCCGGAGGCGCTCCGATCATGCGGGAGACCGCGTGCTTCTCCATGAACTCGCTCATGTCGAGCCGGATCATGGCCGTCTCGTCGTCGAACAGGAACTCCGCCAAGGCGCGGGCGGTCTCCGTCTTGCCGACTCCGGTCGGGCCGATCAGGAGGAACGAGCCGAGGGGGCGCGTCGTCTCCTGCAGACCCGCGCGGGCGCGCCGGACGGCGTCGGAGATCAGCGCGATGGCCTGCTCTTGCCCGACGACGCGTTCGCCGATGCGCGCTTCCATGTGGAGCAGCTTCTCGCGTTCGGTCTCGAGGAGACGCGACGCGGGGATGCCGGTCCAGCGGCTGACGACCTGCGCGATCATCTCGGCATCGACGACCTCCGGCAGCAGCGCGCCGTTCTCCTGGGCCGCGCGCAAGCTCGCGCGGGCGTCTTCGATGTCGTGCTCGGTCTCGGGGATCTCGCCGTAGCGGATCTGGCCGACGCGTTCGAGATCGCCCTCGCGCTCTTTTTTCTCGGCCTCGGTCCGCAAACTGTCGATCAGCGCCATGCCCGCGCGGATGCGAGTGATGAACTCCTTCTCGGTCTTCCAGCGGGTCTTGATGGCGGAGCGCTCCTCGTTCAGGTCGGCGAGCTCGGCGGCGATGCCGACCAGGCGCTCGCGTGAGTCGTGCCCCTTCGACTTCTCGAGGGCCGCACGCTCGATCTCGAGCTGGCGGATGCGCCGCTCCAGCGTGTCCAGCTCGGGCGGCATCGAGTCGATCGAGATCTTGAGCTGCGCCGCTGCCTCGTCGACCAGGTCGATGGCCTTGTCGGGCAGGAAGCGTTCGGTGATGTGGCGGGCGGACAGCCGTGCCGCAGCGATCAGCGCGTCGTCCTGGATGTTGACCCCGTAGTGGGTCTCGTAGCGTTCCTTTAAGCCGCGCAGGATCGCGATCGAGTCGTCGACGCTCGGCTCGTCGACCTGGACCGGCATGAAGCGGCGCTCGAGCGCCTTGTCTTTCTCGACGTACTTGCGGTACTCGTCCAGGGTCGTCGCGCCGATGCAGTGAAGATCACCGCGCGCGAGCGCCGGCTTGAGCAAGTTCGCCGCGTCGACGGCCCCTTCGGCGCCCCCTGCGCCGACGAGCGTGTGCAGCTCGTCGATGAAGAGAATGACGTCGCCCGCGCCCTCGGCGATCTCCGTCAGCACGGCCTTCAGTCGCTCCTCGAACTCGCCGCGGTACTTCGCGCCTGCGAGCAGCGCACCGAGGTCGAGCGCCATGATGCGCCTGTTCTTCAGGCCTTCTGGCACGTCGCCGGCGACGATGCGGTTCGCGAGTCCTTCCGCGATCGCGGTCTTGCCGACGCCGGGGTCCCCGATCAAGACCGGGTTGTTCTTGCGGCGTCGCGAGAGCACCTGCATCACCCGTCGTATCTCGGCGTCACGTCCGATGACGGGGTCCAGCTTGCCCGAACGCGCGTCCTCGGTGAGGTCGCGGGCGTACTTCGTGAGCGCCTCGTAGACGCCTTCGGGTACGTCGGTGGTCACGCGTCGCGAGCCGCGCGTCTCTTCGAGCGCCGTCTCGAGCCGCTTGGGGGTGAGACCGCGCGAGGCGAACAGCTCCCCGAGCGTTCCGCCGCCGCGCTCCGCCAACCCGACCAGGACGTGCTCGGTCGAGACGTACTCGTCGCCGAGACGTCGCGCGACCTCGGAGGCGTGCTGGAGCGAAGCGGCCAGCTCGCGCGAGGGCGCGGGATCGGCTGCCGGGGTTCCCTGGGGCCCCTGGGTCGCCTGGCGCGGCAGCTTCGCCAGCGCGCGCCCGAGCTCGCCCCGCAGGACCGTGGCGTCGGCTTCGAGCCGCTGGAGCAAGGCCGCGAGGAGACCCTCGGGCTCCGACAGGAGCGCCGTGGCCAGGTGCAGGGGGGTGACTTCGGGGTTGCCGGCCTGGCGGGCGAGACCCTGGGCCTCGTTCCACGCGGCCGCCGTTTTCTGCGTGAAGGGCGTTTGCATGCCTGCTTCCGCGCAAGCTCCATGCCAGGTGCTCGGGGGTCCTCGAGTCGCCCTCAGGGCCCTTGCTGGAGCCTCAGAGAGCTCAGGAAGGGGGCCAGTCAGCCGTTGTGGCAGTCCGCGGAGCCAAAACGGCAGTTGCTCACGGTTGGCCCGACACGGACCCGCGGAGCCCGAGAACAGGCCCTTGCGGGGCCCGACGCCGAGGCCCCCGTCTGCCTTCCGCAAGGCAAGCTCACGGGCGAGGCAGTCAGCGAGTCGCCGGCCGCGCTGACTTCCCCTGGCCCGCGCGCCGAGCACGCGCTCCGCGCGGGTTCGCGCAGCCGCCGTCGATCGCCCGCTTGGACGGGGCAACCGCGCGGGGACTGCTACGATGGGGGCGCTCGACTTCCCGGAGGTCCCCGACGTGTCGCTCGCTTTCCTCGCCATCCTCCTCTCGACCACCGTTCAGGCCCCGACCGGGCAGCGTGCCGGGCCGACCTTCGAGCGCGAGAGCCTCTTCGTCGACGACGCGGGCGCCTCGGGCGTGCGCTTTCGTCACATGGAGGGCAGCGCGACCTTCGGCATCGGCGGTGGAGCCGCCTGGATCGATCACGACGGAGACGGGGACGGGGACCTCTTCTGCGTCGACAGCGCGGGCCGGCACGTGCTCTTCGAGAACGACGGAGGGAGCTTCACCAACGTGACCGCGGGCTCCGGCCTGCCCTCCCCCTTGCCGATCGGCATGGGCGTGAGCGTGGCCGATTTCGATCAGGACGGTCGCGCCGATCTCTACATCACCAACCGCGGCCCCAACCGGCTCCTCCACAACCAAGGCGACGGGACCTTCGTCGACGTCGGAGGACTCGTCGGCGTTGCGGACGCTTCCTGGAGCGTGAGCGCCTCGTGGGCGGACTTTGATCTCGACGGCGACCTCGATCTCTACGTCGGCAACTACATCCAGGGCATCTCGTTTCCGTACCACATCGGAGCTCCCAACCGCCTCTACCTGAGCTCGACGAACAGCCCCCTGCCGAGTTTTCTCGACGAGGCGCTGGCACTCGGTGTCGACGACTCGGGCGTCTTCGAGCCCCTGCACGATCCTTCGCTCGCGATCTTGGTCAACGGAGTCCTGCCTCCTGTGGGAAACCCGACCGCCGGCTGCACCCTGTCTGTCTCGACCCTGGATGCCGACGAGGACGGAGACGCGGACCTCTTCGTGGGCAACGACTTCGGCGACTGGGTGCGCTCCGACCGCCACTGGCGCAACGACGTCGTACGGAGCGGGAGCCTGGCCTTCACGGACGTCTCCGCGACCAGCGGGTTCGGAGAGCGGATCTACAACATGGGCGTGAACCCGGCCGACTTCGACGCGGACGGCGACTGGGACTTCTACCTCTCGAATCTCGGCGAGAACTCGCTCCTTCGGCAAGACGAGGGCGTCTTCACCGATCGCGCCTTCGAGCTCGGCCCGCTCGAGCGTGCGGACGAGACGAGCGGGCTCCTGCTCACCACCTGGGGCACGTCCTGGCTCGATGCGGACAACGACGGTTGGCTGGATCTGTTCGTGGCGAACGGCTACATCCCCGCCGCGCCCTTCATCGCGACCGAGCCCGCCTCGTCCGATCACCTCTGGCGCAACCGCGCCAACGGCACCTTCCAGCGCGTCGCCCAGGGCCTCTCGGGCGTCGCCGACCGCGCCGCGAGCCGTGGCGTCGTCTCCGGTGACTTCGATGGGGACGGTCGCGTCGACCTCTTCGTGGTCGACAGCGGTCTCTTCGGCCCGACCTCGCTCTCGACGATTCTCTGGAACCGTTCCGAGAGCGGCGGCAGCGTGACCCTCACCCTCACCGGCGTGCGCAGCAATCGCGAAGGCATCGGCGCCCGCGCGGAGGCCGTCGTCGGCACGCACCGGATGAAGCGGCAAGTCCTGGCCGATCCCGTCTACGCCTCGAGCAGCTCGCGCGCGCTGCACTTCGGACTCGGCGCCGCCGCGGCTCTCGATCAGCTCGTGATCGACTGGCCCGCGGGAACCCGTCAGACCCTCTTCGCGCTCCCGGCCGGGACCCATGCGCAGGTGATCGAGCCCGACGTCGTCGTCACCGGCATCCGTCCCCCGACCTTCGCCGAGCAACGCTGGGTCGTCGACGTACGCCTGACCAACCTGGCCGCCACCCCACGCACCGCCTCGCTCGAACTCGTCTCCACCCGCACCCTCCCCGGCGGCGTCCGCGAGCGCACCGACCAGGTCGACGTCCCCCTGGCCCCCGGAGCCACGCAGACCACCCGCTTCGACCTGACCGACGGCCCCGTCCCCCTAGGCACGCTCACCCTCCACGCCACCGCCCTCCACGCCGGCGCCCGCGACGAACGCCGCGCAAACTTCAACGCCCCGACCCCACCGCGCTGAGGGGGGGGACGACGGCGAGGACGAGGGACGGAGACGAGGGGCAAGGACGAGGGGCAAGGACGACGGGCAAGGACGAGGGGCAAGGACGAGGGGCAAGGACGAGGGGCAAGGACGAGGGGCAAGGACGACGGCGGCGAAGGCTCGCCGAAGGCGGGCCGTAGCCTCGGAGCCGCAGGCTCCGTGCTCGTGCCGTTGCGCGGCGTCAGCCGCGCAATCAGGCACAGGCGCGCGACGGAGTGCGCGCCGCGTCCTAACGGGTCAGGGCAGGCGAGTGTCCGAGCCGCGGCCCTCGGGTTGCGCCTCTCGCGGGCGTGACCGTTTCGCGCTGGCGGCATCCCGCTCACAGCGCGCAGCGATTGCGAGCGAAGCGAGCGAGTCCGTTGTCCTCGCCGTCGCGCGC
>JAJDEW010000163.1 GCA_029259595.1 Planctomycetota bacterium
AGCGCCGGGTAGTGACAAGCGTTGGAGGACGTTGGCGACGATGCGGTTGCAGCGGTGGCCGGCGAAGGCGAAGGCGCTGGCGAGTTCGGTTTCCAGGCGGGGGGAGAGGAGGCGGCGCAGGGCGGCGCGTCCGCGGTGCAGACGGATGCGCACGACGTCCTCGCTGAGGCCGAGCAGGTCGGCGGTCTCGGCGGTCGAGAGCTCCTCGAGCAGGCGTGCGACGACGACGCAGCGGTAGGTCTCGGGCAGGCGATCGATCGCGGCTTCCACGATGGTGCGCACCTCACCGGATGCGGCCGCGTCCTGGGGGTCGGACACGAGGGCGTCGACGACCGTGTCGTTCGTCGCCAGGTCCTGGAAGAGGGCCTCGGTGCGGCGGACGCGGTCCCGCCGTGCCCGGGCGGTGCGGATCGCGATCTTCGACATCCAGGTCGAGAAGGTCGAGCGCCCTTCGAAGCTGGCGAGGCGGGCGAAGGCGTTGACGTAGGCGTCCTGGAGCGCGTCCTCCGCTTCGGCGTCGGGGCGCACGATCGAACGCACCAGGCGGAAGAGCCGTTGGTTGTAGCGTTGCATGAGGACGGCGAACAGGTTGCGTTCCCCGCCCACGACACGCCCGATGATGTCGATGTCCGCGAGTCCGCGGGCGGTCCAGGCGCTCGTCGAGGCGTTCACGCGAACCCTCCGGTCGTTCTCGATCTCGTGCTACGCGTACTCTTCACAGTGCCAAACGCCTCCTTCGGGTGCCGGGAACGCGCACGTGTCCCGCAGGTCGCAGTTCATGCATAAACCCTGCGCGCGCTCCCGACCAGGCTCACGGGCCTGGAAATCGTTCGACGTGGCAGATCGGAGGTGAGCCGCCTCGTGCAGCTCGACGGGAAGACGATAGACGTTCGGCTCGGACGGGGTTCGGATCATCGCAGCAGGCCTCGTTGGGAAGTGAGGGAGGAGTTGCCCTCGGTCACCGAGTGGATGCAAACCCCGGACCAACTCCCGAGCGATGCCGGCCGAGCCTCTCCAGGCGCTGGGAGCGGCCCTGCGGCAGGCGGACACGACGCCGAAGCGGGGAAGAACACCCCGCTGGGGAGCTTTTCCCCGACCCCGGAGCAGCGGCGTCGAGCCCTCGATCGCGCGCTCAGTCCCGCGCGGTGCTGCCGAGCTTCTTGCGCAGGGTCTTGCGGTCGATCCCGAGGATGCGCGCGGCTTCGCTGCGGTTGCCGGCGACGGAGCGGAGTACGGCGTGCACGTGCTGGCGCTCGACCTCGGCCAGGGAACGGCGCTCGTCCGGTGAACCTTTTCCCGGCGAGCGCACCGGGGCCGAACGCAAGGGGCCGGGGAGGTCCTCCACGTCGACGAATCCGCTCTCGAGCATGACCGCCCAGCGGTGCACGAGGTTCTCGAGCTCGCGGACGTTGCCGGGCCAGTCGTAGTCCCGGAGGGCGCGCAGGGCGCCGTCCGAGAACTCGAGCGCCTGTCCGCGGGCTTCGCGTCCCCACTTGTCGCCGAAGTGGCGGAGCAAGACGTCGAGATCGGCACCGCGCTCGCGCAGGGGCGGCAGCTCGATGCTCAGCACGTTCAAGCGGAAGTACAGGTCGGCGCGAAAGCGCTTGGCGCGCACCAACGCCGCGACGTCCTGGTTCGTCGCGGCCACGATGCGCGTGTCCGCGTGCAGCGTTCGATCCGAACCCAGCATCCGGATCTCGTTGTTCTCGAGCACGCGCAGGAGCTTGGCCTGCATGCTCGGCATCATCTCGCCGATCTCGTCCAGGAAGATCGTTCCGCCTGCGGCCGTCTGGAAGAAGCCCGCACGGGCGTGCGTCGCACCGGTGAAGGCGCCCTTGACGTAGCCGAACAGCTCGCTCTCGACCAAGCTCTCGGGGATCGCGGCACAGTTCACGGGAACGAAGGGCTCGGTCGAGCGCGCGCTGGCGTAGTGGATCGCGCGCGCGACCAGCTCCTTGCCGGTCCCGCTCTCGCCCCAGATCAGGATCGTCGCGTCCGTCTGCGCGGCCTTCTCGATCGCCCGGTAGACCCTCTGCATCGGCTCCGAAGCCCCGATCAGGCCCTGGGGGCCGTCGCCGGCCGGGTTGCGCTCGAGAGGCGCAGCAAGGGCTTCGTCCAGGCTCTCGGTGCGGCGGTGGCGTTCGTTCTCGAGGAAGGTCCCCACGCGGCGCGCGATCTCGTCGATCAGCAAGCGCTCCTCCGCGAGGAACGGCTCGCCTCCCGTGGCAGGAACGTCGTCGGTGTAGACGACCTCGAGCTGACCGACGTCCCGTCCCTCGACCTGGACCGCGGCGCGTAGCCCGTTCCGCGCCTGCGCCCAGCGCGCGCTCGTGTGTACGTCGTCCGCGAGCGACAGCCGGGCGGCGGCGAGGTCGGGGTGCTGCCAACCGGCGGGGAGGCGCTCGACGACGGCCTGCAGCTTGCCTGCGGCCGGCTCGCCCGCGCGGGTCAGGAGAGCGGAGACGTCATAGAGACAGGTCAGCTCCTTGACGCGTTCGCGCAGGGCATGCTGGACGGATTCGAGCGGGCGATCCGCGTCGTGGTTGGTGGATTCACTCATGCGGACCGGACCATGTCCCTGCCTGCGCGCCGTGCGCGCCGCGACCGGCTCGGCAGTGTACCGCATGGAAGAGCGCTTGGAATCGCCGGCGAGGCCGCCACGGTGCCCTCGGAACGCAGATCGAAGATTCCTGTAACGCGGGGGGAGGTGCGCCCTTCCAACGCGGTGACACCTGATCCCCGCACTCCCCCGAGCTGTACACCCCGATGAAACGAACCGTCGTCGCGACCGTGGCCTTCGGCCTCTCCCTTCTCGCCCTTCCCGGATGCGACAACGCGTCGGCCTCGAGCGGAAACTCCGGCAAGCGCTCCGCCGTCGTGCAGAACGCGACGGCCTTGATCCTCGAAGGGCAGAACGTCTTCCGCAACGACACATTGGGCAGCGAAGCCTTCTGGGGCGAGACGCTCCGCGTGCACGAGACGCTCGCCGGGGATGCGCTGGGCGGGATCGGCCCCGGGATCTCGCCGGCGACGGCGCTGGCCGTCGGCCTGAAGGTCGACGTGGATGCGCTCCCCGGCAGCCTGCGCGCGGACCTGCGCCAGGGTCGAGTCGACCTCGACGATCCGGCCAACACGGTCGCGCTGCTCGAGTTGGACTCCGTCGTCGGGGTCCGTGGCTTCTTCGACAACGGGATCCTCGACTCGGTCGGCATCACCTGCGCGCTGTGCCACTCGACCGTCGACGACTCGTTCGCGCCGGGCATCGGGAAGCGGCTCGACGGCTGGCCGAACCGGGACCTGGACGTCGGCACGGTCATCAGCCTGGCCCAGGACCTGTCTCCCTTCACGACGCTGCTGGGAGCCACCGAACAGACCGTGCGCGACGTGCTCGCGAGCTGGGGACCGGGGCGCTTCGATGCGCACCTGCTCCTGGACGGACAGGCCTTCCGACCCGATGGGAAGAGCAGCTCGGTCCTGATTCCGGCCGCGCTGGGCTTGGGTGGCGTCAACCTCGCGACGTACACCGGCTGGGGCTCGGTTCCGCACTGGAACGCCTTCGTCGGCAACCTCGAGATGGGCGGGCAAGGACGCTTCTTCGACCCGCGTCTCGACGATCCCGTCAAGTTCCCCGTCGCCGCCTTCGCGGGCTCGGCGGACGTGACGCACGCCGTCGACCGCACGACCGCGGTGCTCGAACCGCTCCAGCTGTACCAGCTGGCGCTCCCGATTCCGACGCCTCCGGCCGACAGCTTCGATGCCGTCGCCGCCGAGCGGGGCAAGGAGCTCTTCTCGGACAAGGCCGACTGCGCGCGCTGTCACGTCCCGCCGATCTTCACCGAGCCGGGTTGGAACGCGCACACCGCGGCGGAGATCGGGATCGACGACTTCCAGGCCCTGCGCTCCCCCATCGAACGCTATCGCACGACGCCGCTGCGGGGCCTGTTCACGCGCAGCCAGGGCGGCTACTACCACGACGGTCGCTTCGCCGACCTCCCGGCCGTGGTCGAGCACTACGACGTGACCTTCGCCCTGTCCCTGACGACCGACGAGCAGAGCGACCTGGTCGAGTACCTGAAGTCGCTGTGAGGCGCGACGGGCCCCTGGAAGTCCGTCGAGCAAGTCCTTCGGCGCCTTGACGCCGTCCTCCACAGCGGCGCGGCACCCTCCTGCCTCGCCGAATCCACCGCTTCGCCTGCCATTCCAGGTGCCCCACCGAAGCCCTTCTTCCACGGACTCGATCCCATGAGCACGAACGACGAAAAGGCCCTCACCTGCGCCTACCTGCCCCTGCGAATCGCCTTCGGCCTCGTACCGATCCTCGCGGGCCTCGACAAGTTCGCGAACCTCCTGACGGACTGGAGCGCGTACCTCGCGCCCGCCGCCGCGCGCCTCCTGCCGGTGAGTCCGGACGTGTTCTTCGGCTTCGTGGGCATCGTCGAGATCGCCGTCGGGATCCTCGTCTGGACCCGCTTCGTCCGGCTCGGCGCCTTCGCCGCCATGGGTTGGCTGTTCTTGATCGCGATCAACCTGATCGCCGCCGGCGACTTGGACATCGCCGTGCGGGATCTCGTCCTGGCGGTCGCGGCCTTCGTGCTGGCGCAGTTGGCCGGCGTCCAGGCCCGACGGGGAGCGGGCGCGGCGCGGACCGCCGCTTCGTGACGCCGTGCCGTTCCGAATCACGGCGCTGCCCTTCGCGAGCGACGCGCTCGAGCCGCTGATGTCGTGCGAGACCGTCGACCTGCACCACCGCCACCACGGGGTGTACGTCGACCGATTGAACGAACTCGTCGACGGGACCGAGCTCGAAGACGCCACCTTGGAAACGATCCTGTGCGGCGCCGACGGGCCCCTGCTCGACCTGGCCGGACAGCACTACGACCACTCCTTCTACTGGAGCAGCCTGCGGCCTCCACGCTCGAGCTCGGGACCGACGGGGGTCCTCGCCGAGCGCATCGCAACGGACTTCGGCTCGCTCGCGAACCTGAAGCGCACGTTCGTGGCCGCGGGCCTCGCCCTGATCGGCAGCGGCTGGTGCTGGCTGACACGATCCTTCGATGGACGGCTCTCGATCGTCACCACGGCGAACGCGGAGACGCCGGTCGCGGACGGCCTCGAGCCCCTGCTCGTCTGCGACCTGTGGGAACACGCCTACTACCTGGACTTCCGCAGCGAACGGGCGCACTACCTCGAAGCCTTCTGGATTCTCGCGAACTGGGAGTTCGCGGCGACGCGTTACGGCGTCAGACCCACGACGCGGCGCGTGCAGCGCACGTGTCTTTGACGAAGCGGCGGCGAGTCAGCGCAGTCCCAAACGCCGTGCGAGGTGGTGCAGGTTGCTGCGGTGCATGCCCAGCGATCTGGCTGCCTGGGCCCGGTTGCCCTTCGCGGCCTTCAGCGCCGCCTGGATCCGGTTGCGCTGGAAGTCCTGCACGGCCTCGCGCAGCGAGAGCCCCGCGACGTCGGCGGACGCCTCCTCGGTCGCCGGAAGCTCACGCTCGGGCCGGAAGCTCTCGCTCAGATCCGCGGCCTGGACGAAGACCGGCTCGCCCTGCTCGACGCGACCCGAGGCGTGGAGGATGGCGCGGGATACGACATTCTCGAGCTCACGCACGTTTCCTGGCCAGGACCGGCTCGCGAGCTCGGCCTGTGCGTCCGGTCCGAACCGGACGGGCCCGGTGCCGAGCCGACGTCGCGTATGGTCCGCGAAGTGCCCCGTCAGCAGGGGAATGTCCGACTTGTGCTCGCGCAATGCCGGGACGCGGATCCGACAGACGTCCAGGCGGTGCAGCAGGTCCGCGCGAAAGCGCCCCGCGCGCACTTCCGCCTCGAGGTCCCGATTGGTGGCCGCGAGCACGCGCACGTCGACGTGGACCGCATGATCCGCGCCGATCGGTTGGATCTCGCCCTCCTGCAGCACGCGCAACAGCTTCGGCTGCATGTGCAACGGGAGCTCGCCGATCTCGTCGAGGAGCAGGCTGGCTCCGTCCGCCACGCGGAACTTCCCCAGCCGTGTCTCCTCCGCTCCGGTGAACGATCCTTTCTCGTGCCCGAAGAGTTCGCTCTCCACGATCGACTCGGGCAAGGCCGCGCAGTTGACATAGACCAACGGGCGCTCGGAGCGCGGCGACTGGGCCTGGAGGGTTCGGACGACGAGCTCCTTGCCGACGCCCGTCTCGCCGGTCACGAGGACCGGGAAGTCGGAGGCTGCGACGAGCTCGAGCTCGCGCTTCAAGCCACGTAGCGCCTCGCTCTCTCCGATGAGCAGGCCGCCGCGACGCTCGCGCAGGTCCTTCATCAGGTCCTTGGCGACCAGACCTTCGTGTCGGGCACGTTGCTCGAGCGCTTCCATCAAGTCGCTCGTACGCAACGCCGCCGCCGCGAGCGCGGCCAGGTGCACGAGAAAGCGCTCGTCGACGGAATCGAAGGAACCCGGCTCGAGCGCATCGACGGTCAGCGCTCCGACCAGCTCGCCTTCGATCACGAGCGGACAACCGAGGCAGGCGTGCACGTCCAGATGCGGCGCGCCGACGACGAGTCCGTCGTAGGGGTCGGGCAAGGGGCTGGCCGCGGGGAAGAAGGTCGGGCCCTTTTGTCTGCAGAGGATGTCGAGGCGCGGGTGTTCGGAGCGCGCGAAGCGCCGCCCCATCACGTCCGGTGAGAGCCCGTGCGCGGCCACGGGCACGAGCTCGTTGCCGTCCAGTCGCAACAGGACCGCCGCGTCGCAGGGCAAGGCCCGCACGACCGCCTCCACGAGGCGCTTGGAGCGGTCCTGCGCCGTGAGCGACGCGGTCATGTCGAGGGCGATCGGGAGCAGGTCGTCGGCCCGGGGAGCTGTTGTCATAACCACATCCTCGTTGTGTGCGCCACAACATTCGACCGTAGTCGTCCGCATAACACAACCCCCCGGAAGGCTCCTCAGGGCACATTCGGCCCCCGGCACGCGGTGTGCGTAGGGTCGGGTGTCCCGAACCAAGAAGGATCCCATGACGACCGGAAACGAAACCGTCCGACCCGAGCAGACCGTTGCGGAGCTCGCCACCAGGCGACCCGGCGCGTCGCGGGTCTTTTACCGCCACGGCCTCGACTTCTGCTGCGGCGGGCACGTGAGCCTCGCGGACGCCTGCCACACGGCCGGGCTCGAGACCCGGACCCTGATCGACGAGATCGAGGCGGAGGACCGCTCGGTCGAGGACTTCGAGCGCTGGGACGAGCGCGGGGTGCCCGAGATGATCGACCACATCCTCGTCCGCTTTCACGAACCCCACCGCGCGGAGCTCCCGCGCCTCTTGGCGATGGCCGAGAAGGTCGAACGCGTGCATGGCGAGAAGCCCTCGTGTCCGCGCGGCCTGGCCGCTCGACTCGCGCGCATGCACGAGGAGCTCGTCCAGCACATGGAGAAGGAGGAGCGGGTGCTCTTCCCGCTGCTGCGCGCGGGACGCGGGCGCATGGCCGCCATGCCGATCCAGGTCATGGAGCAGGAACACACCGACCACGGTCGGAACCTGCAACGGCTGCGCGAATTGACGAACGACTACCAACCGCCGGCGGAGGCCTGCGGCACGTGGACGGCCCTCTACCTGGGCCTCGCCGAGCTCGAGCGCGAGCTGATGCAACACATCCACCTCGAGAACAACGTTCTTTTCCCCCGCGCCCTGAGAGGCTGAGAAGCTCGCCATGTCGACCGACAAGAAACTCTGGACGACGTTGGTCCTCGTCGTCTCCGGCACCTTCCTCGTCCTCGGATTCTTCGGGGGTGAGATCTACCGTCAGGCACCGCCCATCCCTGCCCGAGTCGTGACCGAGTCGGGCACGATCCTGATGAGCGCGGACGAGATCCTCGACGGGCAGCAGGTGTGGCAGAGCACCGGGGGCCAGCAACTCGGCTCGATCTGGGGACACGGGGCCTATCAGGCTCCCGACTGGTCCGCGGACTGGCTGCATCGCGAGTCGCTGGCGCTGCTCGACGTGTGGAGCCAGGCCGAGTACGGCGTCGACTACGAGCTCGCGAGTCCCGACGAACAGGGCGCGCTCGAGAGTCGCTTGCAGCGGGAGCTGCGCACCAACACGTTCGACGAGGACACGGGGGACCTGGTCGTCAGCGACCAACGGGCGCTCGCGATGGCCACGACCGCCGAGCACTTTCACGCGCTCTTCGGTGGGCATCCGTCGCTCGACGGCCTGCGCGAGGACTACGCACTGCACGACGGCGCGGTCACCGACCCGGAACGGCTCGAGCGACTGACGGACTTCTTCTTCTGGACGTCGTGGGCCTGCGTCACCGAGCGCCCGGGCAAGAGCTACACCTACACGAACAACTGGCCGCACGAGCCGCTCGTCGGCAACGCTCCGACGGCCGCGAACATCCTGTGGTCGGTGCTCAGCATCATGCTGCTCCTGGGGGCCACGGCCGCACTCGTCTGGTACCACGAGGCGCGCCGGAAAGACGAAGGGCCGCTCACGATCCCCCGCCGCGATCCCCTCGCGCGCTTGCAGGTCACCCCTTCCATGCGTGCCGTGGCGAAGTACGCGGCCGTCGTCGTCGCCCTGTTCGTGGTCCAGGTCCTGCTCGGTGCCCTGACGGCGCACTACACCGTGGAAGGCGACGCGTTCTTCGGGATCTCGTTGTCGGGCATCCTGCCGTACGCGGTCACGCGGACGTGGCACGTCCAGACCGCGATCTTCTGGATCGCGACGGCCTTCCTGGCGGCCGGCCTGTTCCTGGCCCCGTGGATCGGCGGGCGCGAACCGCGCTACCAGAAGCTCGGAGTCAACGTCCTGTTCGGCGCCCTTCTGCTCGTCGTCGGCGGTTCGCTCGTCGGCGAGTGGCTGTCCATCCAGCAGAAGCTCGGGCTCGACGCCGGCTTCTGGTTCGGACACCAGGGCTACGAGTACGTCGAGCTCGGTCGCGCCTGGCAGATCGCCCTGTTCGGCGGTCTCATCCTCTGGCTGGTCCTCATGCTGCGAGGCCTCTGGCCGGCCTTGAGCCGGCGCGACAGCGAACACGGGACGATCGCGTTGTTCACCGCAGCGGTGGTCGCGATCGGCACCCTCTACGGAGCGGGCCTCTTCTACGGCGCGCGCTCCCACCTGTCGGTCGCGGAGTTCTGGCGTTGGTGGGTCGTCCACCTCTGGGTCGAGGGCTTCTTCGAAGTCTTCGCCACGGGAACCCTCGCCTTCCTGTTCACGCGGCTCGGGCTCGTCCATGCCCGCAACGCCAAGCGTGCTTTCCTCGCGTCCACCACGATCTTCCTGCTCGGTGGCATCCCGGGCACGTTCCATCACCTGTACTTCAGCGGCACGCCCGTCTCGGTCACCGCGATCGGAGCGATGTTCAGCGCCCTCGAGGTGGTTCCGCTCGTGCTCATCGGTTGGGAAGCCCTGGAGACGCTGCGCATGGAGCACAAGGCGGTTTGGATGGACCGCTATCGCTGGCCGATCCGCTTCTTCGTCGGCGTCGCCTTCTGGAACCTGGTCGGCGCGGGACTGTTCGGCTTCCTGATCAACCCGCCCGTGGCGCTCTACTTCATGCAGGGGCTGAACACGACGCCCGTGCACGCCCACACGGCGCTGTTCGGCGTCTACGGCCTCCTGTCGCTCGGCCTGATCCTCATGATCCTGCGCAAGCTCGGTTCGGACCGGCCCTGGCGCGAGGGCGCGCTGCAGTACTCCTTCTGGGCGATGAACGGGGGCCTCGCGCTCATGGTCGTTCTGAGCCTGCTTCCGATCGGCCTGGCGCAGACCTGGGCCAGCGTCGAGCACGGCCTGTGGTACGCGCGTAGCGCCGACTTCCTGCAGCTCCCCGCCTTGGAGACCCTGCGCTGGCTGCGGATCGTAGGCGACTCCGTCTTCTTGAGCGGCGTCGCCGCTCTGGCCTGGTTCACGCTGGGGCTGAAGACCGGCTGGTCCTACGAAGGCGAACCCGCTCCCGCCCTCACGTCACGCGCTCAGGAGGCCTGAGTCGTTCGACGGTCAGTCCTCGGCGGACGCTTCGAAGCGCTTGAGCTTGCGGTACAGCGTCTTGCGGTCCAATCCCAAGACGCTGGCCGCTTCCGACCTGCGTCCACCGACGAGGTCCAACACTTCGAGGATGTAGCGGCGCTCGAGCTCCTCGAGCTTCAGGAGCTCTCCGGGACGGCGACCGCCGCGGAAGCGCGGGGTGCTCGCATACCGGCGGATCGGATCCGGGAGGTCGTGCACCGTGATGGTCTCGTGCTGTGTCAGCGCGACGGCGCGCTCGATCGCGTTGCGGACTTCGCGGACGTTGCCCGGCCAGTGGTAGTCGACGAGGCGCGTGGCCGCCTTCTCCGACAGGCCCGTCACGTGCTTGCCGAAGCTCTCCGCGCAGCGGGTCACGAAGTGCCGCGCGAGCTCGACGACGTCGCCGCCACGCTCGCGCAGCGGTGGCAGGGCGATCTCGACGACCTGGATGCGGTAGTAGAGGTCCTGACGGAAGGAACCTTCCGCCACCGCGGAGAGCAGGTTGCGATTGGTCGCGGCGATGATGCGCACATCGACCGAGGTCTCCGTGTTCGAGCCGACGGGACGGATGCGGTGATCCTCGAGCACCCTCAAGAGCTTCGGCTGGAGCTCGAGCGGAATCTCGCCGACCTCGTCGAGGAACAGCGTCCCGCCGTGGGCCTCCCTGAAGAGCCCCTGGCGGGCGCTTCGCGCGTCCGTGAAGGCGCCGCGCTCGTGTCCGAACAACTCGCTCTCCATGAGGGCCACGGGCAGGGCCGCGCAGTTCACGACGACGAAGGGCTTGTCCTTGCGCTTGCTCGCCCGGCAGATCGCGCGTGCGACGAGTTCCTTCCCGGTTCCGCTTTCACCCGTGACGAGGACCGAGGCGTCCGTGGGCGCGACCTGCAGGATGTGCTTCTTCACTTCCTGCATCGCACGCCCCTGGCCCAGCAACTCCGGGAAGCCGTCGCGCGTCTCGACCGGATGGCTGAGCAAGCGCACCCTTTCGATCAAGCGCCTGTGCTTGACCGCCCTCTTCAGCACGAGCGCGAGGAACTCCATCTCGAGCGGCTTGGTGACGAAGTCGAAGGCGCTCGCCCGCAGCACTTCGACGACCGCGTCCATGCTGCCGAAGGCCGTCATGACGATGACCGGTACCTCAGGGTTGTTGGCGACGATCCGGTCACACAGCTCGACTCCGTCGAGCTCCGGCATGACCAGGTCGGTCAGCACGACGTCGAAGTCGTCGCGGCGCACGAGCTCGAGCGCCTCCCGCGCGCTCGTCGATGTCTGGCAGGAAAAGCCGCGCAGGCTCAGGTCCGACTCGAGGAGCCTGCACATCTCCACCTCGTCGTCCACGATCAGGATGCGTCCCTCGCTCACGCTTCGTCCTCCGGCAGATAGAAGGTGAAGCGGCTGCCCTGACCCGCCTCGCTATTCACGTCGATCCAGCCACCGTGGTCCTGGACGATGCCGTAGACGATCGAGAGCCCCAGACCGGTGCCGCGACCGACATCCTTCGTCGTGAAGAACGGCTCGAAGACGTGCGGCAGATTGTCCTCGGTGATGCCCTGCCCCTGATCGGTGACGACGACGCGCACGGCGGACAGCCGAGCGCCGTCGCTCGCATCCGGCGGCGTCACGCTGGCACGCTCGACCTCGATGCGCACCCGTCCGCCGTCGGGCATGGCCTGGATCGCGTTCATGAGCAAGTTGGAGAACACCTGCTGGATCTCCGATTCGTTGCCCTTCACCTTGGGACCCTGCGACTCGTCGTAGCGGGTCTCGAGAACGACGTGCTGCTTCTTCGCCGCCGCGGCGACCAGCTCGCACGTGCTCGCCGCGATCGGACCGATGTCGACGACGCCCTTCTCCGAGGACCGTCGACGCGCGAAGTCCAGGAGCTGCCGGATGATCTGGGTCATCCGATTGGCCTGCGCGCGGATGATTTCGGCGCTTTCGGTGACCTGCTCGGGCCCCAGCTTGCCCCCTTCGATCAATCCGGCTCGTCCCGAGACGACGTTCAAGGGCGTGCCGAGCTCGTGCGCGATACCGGAGGCGAGGCGCCCCACGGTCCGCAGGCGATCGGCGTGGCGCAGTTGCTCGAGCGCTTGGATCTTGTCGGCGGTCTCCGCGGCGATGCGGAGCTTGGCGTCGGCCAGCTGATCGCACATCCGGTTCAGGCTGCCCGCCAGGTCGACCAGCTCTCCCGATCCGGCGAGCTCGAGGGGAGCGGACAGATCGCCCGTCCCCACGCGCTCGGCCTTGGCGCCGAGCTGCGCCAACGGGCGGCCGACGAACCGAACGCCGAGCAGGAAGATGGTCGCCGCGCTCACGAGCAGGAGCCCGCCGAGCAAGAGCGAGGTCCGCTGGATCGCCACCGCCGTGCGCTCGTCGCGCTTCGCCAGGGACTCGGTCAGTTGCAGCGCACCCGGGCGGTCACCCGGGACGTCGGCCCGCACGTAGGTGACCAGGCGAGCGCTGGAGCGGCCTTCGTCGAGCACGGTCGACCACATGCCTTCCCCACCGCGAGCCTCGCTCCCGTCGACGACGGCCGCGGGCGCGAAGGCCCCGGACGCTTCGTCATCCAACCACGTCCACTGGACCGCAACGGCGCTCTCCGCGCGATTCACGTCCTCGATCAGCTCCATGGCCCGGTCCATGCCCCGCTCCCTCCAGATGTCCTCGATCGGGCCCCGCAGGCTACGACCGATCAGGGTCGCGTACTCGCTCATGTCGCTGGTCACGAGGCGTCGTTCGCGCCGGATCTCGACGCATCCGTCCACGATCAGCAAGGCGGCGACCGTCGCGACGATCAGCGCGATCAACTTGGTTGTCAGCTTGATGGCGACACCTCGACGTCTTCCGTCATCCGTCCACGCTGCGATCCTGCACGAGCAACTCGCGCCGGTAGTGATCGAACAACCGCGACTTGCTGATGAGCCCGACGAAGCGGCCCTCGTCGTCCACCACCGGCAAGACCCACTGGCCCGTGCGCTCGAACGCTTCGAGCGCCTGCGACACGGGCGCCTGCGCCAGGACCTCGGGCAGCTTCGTTTCCATCACCGTGCCGACCAGGGTAATGCGCGCGAGCTGCGGATCGAGGAGCTGGCGCCGGACCCGTGCGAGGTCCAGCATCCCGAGGAGAGCTCCTGTCGACCGATCGACCACGGGAAAGTGGTTGCGGGAAGAGCTGCGCACGGCCTCGGCGAGCTCTTCCAAGGTCAGGTCCTCGTGTACGGGGATCGTCTCGCCGTCGAGCACGTCCCGGACCGAGAGATCCACCCCGATCTGTCGATCGGTCCCCGGCCGCCGCAGCTCGCCGGACGAAGCCAGCTCCTTCGTGTAGAGCGAATGACGATCGAAGCGGCGCGCGACGACCAACGAGAGGACGGAGACGATCATGAGCGGCAGGATGACGTCGTACCCGTCCGTGACTTCCATCACGAGGAAGATGCCCGTGAGCGGCGCGTGCATGACCCCCGCGACCATGCCGCTCATCCCGACGATGGCGTAGCTGCCTTCGGAAGCGAGCTGCAACTGGACCGGCTGGATGCGTTCGACGATGCGGTGAAAGGCCGTTCCGAGGAAGGCGCCGGAGACGAGGCTCGGTGCGAACATGCCGCCCGGTGCGCCGGAGCCGAGCGTCATGCTGGTCGCGACGAGCTTGGCGAGCAGGAGTCCGACCGCCAGCAGGATCCCGAGGTCTTGCTGGGAGCTGACGGCGGCCTGGGCACCCTCGTACCCCTCGCCGATCGCCATCGGAAAGGCCAACCCGATCGCGCCCACCCCGAGACCGAGAGCGAAGGGCGCGAACCTCCCGTGCAGGCGTGAGGCGATCCCCTGCGCCCTGGCGATGCCGCTGCTGAGCGCCGCCGCGACGGCTCCGGACAGGAGTCCCAGCCCGATGCACGCGATGAGGTCGTGGACCCCCATCTCGAACGGCGCGTGCAGGAAGGACTGCTCGTTGCCGAGCAACACGCGCGACAGCTCGGTGGCGGCGACGGCACTGATCGCGACCGGAACGATCGAGAAGGCGCTCCATTCGGCCAGGATGATCTCGGTCGCGAAGATCAGGCCCGTCATGGGCGCGTTGAAGATGGCCGAGATGCCGCCCGCCACGCCGCAGCCGACCAGGATCGACCGCCGCCGCTCATCGAGCCCGAAGCGCTCCGCCACGACGGCGCCCAGGGCTCCCGCGCTGTACACGATCGGGCCCTCCAGGCCGGCGGAGCCACCCGCGCCGACGTTCGCGAGGCTGCCCAGCCAGCGCGAGGCGATGGCCCGCACGCGCATCCTTCCGCCGCGGAGGCACACGGCCCGGATCACGGCCGGGACGCCGTGGCCCGCGGGTTCCTGGAAGAGATCGCGGACGATCATCACGCCGATCAGCGCCCCGAACGCGGGGATCAGGATCCCTGCCGGTCCCAAGCGGGCGGGCTCGAGCGCGTGGAACAGGGCGTGGACCGCACTGCGCAACGCGACGGCCAGGACGCCGCTGAGCAAGCCGACGACGAGCGCCATGAGGAGGAAGCCCTCCCAGCGCTCCTCCGACAGGCGGAAGAAGCGCGCGAGCGACGCTCCCCTGGAGGAGAGGCGTTCCATTCGCGTTCGCTCTTCGCCGGCGTGCCTCACGAGGACATCCGCAGCTCGCGCAGGCGCGTCGTGATCTGTTCCGCGGACGTGGCCTCGCGCAGGGTGCTGACGAATTCGGGGACGCGCAGGGCAAAGGAGATGCGCGAGAGGATCTCGAGGTGCTCCACCGCGGTCGGGGAGGCAACGAGGAGCACCAGGTCGACGGGTTGCGCGTCGAAGGCCGCCCAATCGAGCGGACGCTCCGAGCGAACGAGACTCGCGAGGGGCTTTTGGATCAGCTCGGAGGGCGGTCGGCGCGGATGAGGCAGCGCGATCCCTCTGCCGAAGGCCGTCGAGGCCAGCCGCTCGCGCGCCTGGACCTCGCGTACCAGGACGTCCTTCACGCCTTGCTCCAGGTCGGGTAGCGAGCGTACGGCCAGGTCGATCGCACCCGAGGCCGTCTCGAGCGAAGTCGCGATGCTGAAGGACCCGCGCTCGAGGGCATCGGCCAGCATGTCGGCCGGAGGACGGACGACGCGCATGCGCTTCCCGGGCACCGTCATCCCGTGTCGGCGTGCCCAGCGTTCGAGCTGAGAGCGATCGAAGCTCGGCCGTGGCGACGAAGTCGACGCGGACAGCAGGCCTTGGCGAACCCAGCGCTCGACGGTCCATGCCGGCACGCCCAGGAACTCGGAGGCCTGGTCCAAATCGAACTCAGGCGGCTTCATCGAATCCCCGCTTCGTCGACGTCGCAGGCTGGAAAGGCCATGATCCCCCGCGATGTCGCCGCCCGCAACCGAGACCCGCAACCGCCGTCTCGCGCTGACGGCGCTCACGGCCCTGGGCGTCGTGTACGGGGACATCGGGACCAGCCCGCTGTACGCCTTCCGCGAGTGCTTCTCCGCGGGAGCCGGAGTCGCCGTCACGCCGGACAACGTGCTCGGCGTCCTCTCGATGATCTTCTGGGCGCTCGTCACCGTGGTCTCGGTGAAGTACCTGGCCTACGTGATGCGCGCGGACCACCACGGCGAAGGCGGGATCCTGGCGCTGATGACGTTGGTGCTCGCGTCCATGTCGCGCACGAACGAACGCCGCCGGATCCTGATCGCCATCGGCCTGTTCGGGGCGTGCCTCTTGTACGGAGACGGCATGATCACGCCGGCGATCTCCGTCCTCAGCGCGGTCGAAGGTCTCGAGGTCGCGACGCCGGCGCTCGCGCGCTGGGTCATTCCGATCGCGGTCGCGATCCTTTGCCTGCTCTTCGCCTTCCAGCGGCGCGGGAGCGGAACGGTCGGCGCGATCTTCGGCCCGGTCACGGTGGTCTGGTTCGTGTGCCTCGCCGCCCTGGGACTGCCGTGGATCGTCCGTGTCCCGGAGGTCCTCGCCGCCCTGAGCCCGCTCCCGGCGCTGGAGTTCTTCCTGCAGCACCAGGAGCGCTCGTTCCTGGTGCTCGGCGGCGTCTTTCTCGTCGTGACCGGTGGCGAAGCGCTCTACGCCGACATGGGACACTTCGGTCCGCGTCCGATCCGGATCGGGTGGTTCGCCCTGGTCCTGCCCGCGCTCGCGATTCACTACTTCGGGCAAGGGGCGCTCCTGATCGAGCAGCCCGAGGCCGTCGCGAATCCGTTCTATCGACTGGTGCCGGACTGGGCGCTCTACCCGCTCGTCGCCCTCGCGACCCTCGCGACCGTCATCGCCTCGCAGGCGGTCATCACCGGCGCCTTCTCGCTCACCCGCCAGGCCGTTCAGCTCGGCTTCCTGCCGCGGGTCGAGATCCGGCACACCTCCGCGTCGCATGCGGGCCAGATCTACGTCCCGATCGTGAACTGGATCCTGCTCTTCGCGACGGTGGGGCTCGTACTCGGATTCCGGACCTCCGAGGGCCTGGCCGGTGCCTACGGCGTGGCCGTCGTGACGACCATGGTCATCACGACCGTGCTCGGCTTCCTGTGCTCGCGCCTCGTGTGGAAGTGGAGCCTCGTCGCCGCGGTCGCGGCCTCGGCCTGCTTCCTCGCCATCGATCTCGGGTTCCTGGCGGCCAACGTCATCAAGATCCCCGAGGGCGGCTGGTTCCCCCTGCTGGTTGCCGGCGGCGTGTATTTCCTCATGGCCACCTGGCGCAAGGGGCATCGCAACCTGGAGCGCAGGCTCGGGGACCGACGCGTACCCTTCCAGCACTTCGTGAAGGATCTGGAAGAGCACAACGTGCTGCGTGTGCCGGGACTGGCCGTCTTCCTGGACGGCGACCCGACGGGCGTCCCCCACACGCTGCTGCACAACGTCGAACACAACAAGGTCGTTCACGAGCACGTCGTCATGCTGACCATCGTCGTGCGCGAGGTTCCCCACGTCTCGCACGACGAGCGCTTGGAAGTCGTCGAGGTCGCGCCAGGCTTCTTCCGAGCCTTGGCCTACTTCGGGTTCCAGGACGAACCGAGCATCCCGACTCTCCTGCGCGAGGCGCGCGCCCAGGGCGTTCCGTACGAGGACGTGAATCGAACCAGCTTCTTCCTCGGCCGCGAGACGCTCGTCAAGGGCTCGCGCCATGCCATGAGCTGGTGGCGCGAAGCGCTGTTCGTCGTCCTGTCCCGCAACCAGCGAACGGCGGACGAGTACTTCGGCGTGCCGGCCAATCGCGTCGTCGAGCTCGGAGTCCAGGTCCCGGTCTGAGACCCGCCGTCCGGGCGAACGCTTCCCTGCGAGGCTCCGAGCACACCCTCCACTGCTCGCGGTCCGATCCCCGCCGCCGCCCGCGACGACGGCGCGCACCGCAGCGTTCCGGCGCGCAACGCGGCGAACCGGCGTCTCGCCCTGTCGCCGGTCCTGATTCGCGAGCCCCATGGGCGCAAGGGCGCAAGCCGTGTGCCAGAGCCGTGAATGCAGTCGGAAGGCGCTCCAACGGCCCTGGAGCGTCCGCGAGCGCCGTTTTCCGGTCCCTGGAGCGGGGCGCCTCGACGTCCATCGACGGGGCCAGCGGCCCCATGGGGCCGAACGCCCCGGGCCGCCTCGCCCCCCGACGCCGGCCGGTGGCGCTTTGCCCCCCGGGGGCGAACGGCCCCGCCGCGCGGGCGCGGCAAACGGCCCTGGGCGACCCGCGGCGGGTCTCCGGGGTTGGCACAGGGCTTGCACTTTCCTGCCCGCCACCCCGGCCTCAGGAGCACCGCATGTCGACACCCACGCACGCCACGTCCGAAGCCGCGCCTGTCGGCTCGCAGCCGGTGCGCTCGGCCACGCGCCAGCCAAGCACCACGCTCGGCCGACCGCGGATCCTGCTGGCGGAGGACAACGGACCGATGTGCCTCTTGCTCGCCGTCTGTCTGGAGGAAGCCGGGTACGAGGTCGTGAAGTGCTACGACGGCTTCCAGCTCGTCGAGCACCTCGGCTCCTACCTCCTCCCCAACTCGAAAGAGCGAGTCGACCTCATCATCTCCGACATCCGGATGCCGCACCTGAGCGGGCTCGAGGTCCTGGACGGCCTGAATGAGCGCGAGGACTTCCCCCCCGTGATCTTGATCACGGCCTTCGGTGACAAGGAGACCCACGACAGAGCGCGGGAGCTGGGAGCCGTCGCCCTCTTCGACAAACCCTTTCCCATGGACGACCTCGTGGCCAAGGTCCGCGAGGTCGTCCCGCGCGGGGATTCATCAGGAGCCCGATGAAAGAACCAACGAACCGAACTCGACCGCTTCGCTCAGGAGTCGACACCGTGCCGGAATCCGTCTCATCGCAAGAAGCCTCTCGACCCGCCATCTCGTGGGGTCACGTGACTCCCAGCCGGATGATCGAGGCCAGGATCTCGGCCAGCATCCGCAGGATTCGGGACATCGATCCGCGCGTCCTCTGCCTGGTCACGCTCGAGGAGCTGCACGAGTTCGGACGACGCGCGGTCACGTACTCGGCCGAGGTCACGCTCGGCCTGCCCGCGGGCAACACGATCGTGGCGCGTCACGAAGCGCCTCCGGGCCACCGCTCGCAGCGGCTCGCCCATGCCATCGCGCTGGCCTTCCTCGGCGCTCGACGACAGCTGCTGGAGGCACGCGCGACCCTCGTCCCCCTGCGGAGCGACGTCGGCCATGGCCCACGGAAGACGAACGACTAGGAAGCTCGCTCCGCTCGGCGGCGCCTTGCACCCCTGCGATGCGGCGTACCTGCGCGACGAGCTCGAGAAGCAGGGCGGGATCTCCGCCGCGCTCCGGCCCGAGGGAGAGCTGGCGCGCCTCTTGGTGGATGTCCGACAGCTGCAGGCGGCGCGAGCGCTCCGGGAGGCCGTGCTCGAAGAGAGCGAGCGAGCGTCCCCGGCGGGCGGCAGGCCAAGTCAGGGGCTCGGCTCGAAGCCCTTGACGACGGGCCTGCTCGTGATGATGACGTGCGTCGTCTTCACGTCGCGGCTCGGCGCGAACCTCGTCAGCGCCGTCTTGCTCAGCGCCATGACGGGCGTGGTCACGGCGCTGCTCCTCCTCGCCCGCATCGAGACCTCCTGAAGAGCTGCTCGACTCGACCCGTGGGGTGCTCCGCCCCACGGGGCAGCTTGCCCCTCCGAGCGACACCTCGAACTCGCCGCGAAGCCCCTTGCGACGACCTCTGACGAGCCGGCATGAACGTTGCACGGAGTCCTGATCCTGAAGGAGCCAACACGACATGAGCTGGAACACCGATTCGATCGTGACGAACATCCGCAAGCTCGGCGCCGAAGACGCGCAGGAGCGGACACGCGCCCGGGAGGCCCTCGAGTCGATCGGACGGCCGGCGACGTGGCATCTCATCCAGGCCGCGGTCCCGCGCGGAAAGCGCACCCGGCGCGAGGCGCTCAAGGGTCTCGTGAACCTTGCGGACCCCGCAGCGACGGACCTCTTCGTCGAGCTGCTCGAAGACGAGGACTCCGACTGTCGCTGGCTGGCGGCCGAGGGTCTCGCAGCACTGGGGGAAGCCGGCCTGCAGAGAGCGCTGGAGATCCTCATCGCTTTCCCGCGGACGGACCACTTGCTGCGCTCCTTGCACCACGTCCTCAGCAGCCTGAAGAAGGCGGGCTACGAAGAGGTCGCCGCTCCCGTGCTTCGTGCCTTCCGCGGGGAAGTCCCCGAGACCCGTCTTCCGACCGCTGCACACGCGGCCCTGAACGCCTTGCGAAGGGCGCGACACGCTCGTTCCGAACACAGCCTTCCGACAGCGAGGTGACTCACGATGGAAAACCACATACAGATCCGAGGTTCTGAAGGCCTGGTCGAAGTCCGGGTCAGCGGCAAGCTCACGCATGAAATGTACGAGCAGTTCGTCCCCGTCTTCGAACGGGAGGTGCGCGCGCACGGCAAGCTGCGCGTCCTCTTCGTCATGCACGACTTTCACGGCTGGACGTCGGGGGCGCTGTGGGACGACTTGAAGTTCGACCTGCGTCACTTCCGCGGCATCCTGCGACTCGCCATCGTCGGTGAGACCAGGTGGCAGCACGGAATGGCCCTGTTCTGCCGCCCCTTCACGTCGGCCAAGGTGAAGTACTTCCCGTCGGAGCAGCTCGACGCCGCTCGGCAATGGCTGCGCAAGCCTGCCTCGCGGCCCGACGAGGTTCACGTCATCGCTTCCGAGGTCGAGCCCGGCCCTCGCTGAGAGCGCTCCTCAGCTCGGTTGGCCCACGGTGTCCTCGGGCCGCGACTCGAGGGCGGCGCGGTCCCACTGCGCGAGATCCGCGGCGGCCTCGTACGTGGACTGGAGGAAGGCCTCGAGCGCCTGGTCGGGATCCTCCGCAGTCCGCACGGCTTCGTACGGGAGCACGAACTCGCCGAGCGCGGCGTGGAAGCTGGCCGCGGCCGGTTCGACCGGGCGGGTCTCGAAGCCCGCGGGGGCCGGATAGGCGTAGGCATAGAAGGCCGCCTCGCCCAGGCCGACGCCGGGCCAAAAGCCCGCGCTCGAGACCTCGTGCGAGTAGGCCTCCTCCATCACCCAGTCGGCGCAGTTGGGCGCGCCGCCGGGATGCTTCGGCGCCGTCCGCCCGGAGAAACGCGTCACGGCCAGATCGAAGGCTCCCCAGAAGAAGTGCACCGGGCTGACCTTGCCCAGATAGCGCGCGCGGAAGTTCGTGAGCACGCGCTGGACGTTCACCAGCGCCTGCCAGTAGCTGTGTACGGCCGCGGCGTCGTAGCTGGCGTTCGTCGTATCGTCCTCGAAGCGGGTCGCCACCTCGACCTCGACCGGACGACTGAAGATCTCGACCTCGATGTCCAGCTCGCCGAGAGCGTCCATCGTCAGGCCATAGAAGTCCGCGACTGGCATCGGCACGAGCGGGAAGGAGCGCTCGCGCCCGTCCGATGAGCTGATCCGCAAGGCGTGTTTCACGAAGTCGAAGTCGATCGCGAAGGCGCGCCCCTCGTACGGGATCGGCGAGGTCGTGAGGCCGCGTGTGGAGACGTACAAGGCCGAGCCCCAGGAGTGGTTGAGCCACGGGGAAAGCTCGAGCCGCACCTTGCCGACCACCTGCGTCCACATGTGGACCGTGGTCAGCGTGTCCTGCCATTCCGCCAGGGCCGGGAGTTCGGGCCAGGGTCGGTCGTCGTCGTTCTTCATGGGTTCGTCGTCCTCGTTTCGGGCCAAGCGCACCGGCGGCCCGCAGCCCCATGTTGGAGTGCGTCGCCTTCACGTGCAATTCGCAGCCGACTTCGGGACCGAGATCCCCGGCCTGGGAGTCTTGGTCGCGAGCTTCGTCGCAGGCGGCGGGATTTGGTAGGGTTCCAAAGCCGCAAGGCCCGAACGCATGAAGCACCAGCACGGTACGAGGCGGGGACCGCGGAGAACGCTCGTTCTCCTGTTCGTCGTCTGCGCGCTGGCCTTGCGGGTGCTCTACGCGCCCGTTCACCTGGCTCAGGAAGAGCATCTGGGGGCGGCGGACAGCCGCTCCCGCACGAACACGGCCAGGATCCTGCGCACGGGCACGATGAGCAGCACGAGGAGGGTCAGCGGCACGACGGGGATCACCACCCGCATCCCTCCGAGGACCATGCGAGCGACCTGATCGCCCGTAGGACGTCCGAGCACGAGCCGAGTTTCGAGCTGCAGGCCGTGCCCCTGCCACAGGTCGCGGCACGGCGGGCTCCCGCTCCGCTCTCGCTCGTACCCCGACCCGAGCGGCGCCCCCCTCGCCCTGCTTCGCGCTCTGCCCCGCGCCCGCGGGGTCCCCCCGCAGCAGCCTGATTCGAGTCTGCCGTGCGCATCGAGCCCAGACGGTCTCGATGCGGACGTTGCGCGCGACGTGAACTTGTCACCGCGCGGCATCCAGCCAGTCCGATCCGCTGCACGCGCGCGCCCGCGCTTGGAGGACCCCATGATTCCGTTCACGGGTCGACGCTACGTCGACCGTTCCGTCTCGTTCGCGGCCCTGCTCCTCGTGGGCGGCTGCGCTCCGGCCGTCGGTGCGAGCGTCACCAGCTCGGAGGCCGAGCAAGAAGCTCTCGAGCCCGTCGTGGTCACCGTCTTCACCGACCAGGTCGAGCTCTTCATGGAATACCCCCGACTGGTTCCGGGGCACGAGGCGCGCTTTCTCGCGCACGTCACCGTGTTGGCCAGCGGGGAACCGGTGCGCAGCGGCGAGCTGCGTCTGGAGCTGTCGCGCGGCTCGGCCGCCGCACGCGTGCTCGAGGCGCCGCGACCGGCGCGCGACGGCCTGTTCATTCCCGTCGGGACCTTCGAGACGCCCAGCACGTACGAAGCGCGCATCGTCGTGACGAGCCCACAGGTCCGCGCGACCATCCCCTTGCCGCCCGTCGTCGTGCACGCCGACCTCGCGAGCGCGCAACGCGCGGCGGTGGCCGAGGCCGTCGACGAACCGCCGGACGTGGTCCCCTTCCTGCTCGAGCAGCAGTGGAAGATCGGCCTGCTCCTGCACACGGTCGAACCACGCACGCTGACCCGTCGCCTCCGGGTTCCCGGTGAGATCGAAGCCCCCCACAACGGCCAGGCCGTCGTCAGCGCGCCGCTGGCGGGACGCCTCCTGCCACCGGAAGCGGGGAGCCTCCCGCAGCTCGGCGAGCGCGTCGAACAGGGGCAGGTCCTCGGGCAACTGGAGCCGCCGCTGACGACCTCCGACACCGCGCAACTCGTCGCGAACGAGACCTACCACGACACGCTCGAGCTCGAGCTCTTGATCCGCGAGTTCGACGTGCGTGCCAAGACCCTCGAGGGCGCACGAGCCCTGCAGCAGGGTCGCGCGCAACTCGCCTTCGCGGAGCGCGCCCAGGCTCGCCTCGAAGACCTGCGCGCCAAGGACCTCGGCACCGTCGCGGAGCTCGAGGAGGCGCGCCGCGACGTAGAGCTCGCTCGTCGAGCGAACGAAGGCTCCGTGGCACTCGAAGCGGCGCTCACGGGTGCGCGAGACGAACTCGAGACGCTGCGGGCCCGCGGCCAGGCGCTCCGCTCCGGCGCTGCGTCGAGCCTCGCTCCGCGACCCCACGCCCTCGTCGCACCGATCTCCGGCGTCATCGTCGGCGTGGAGCACGTCGCGGGGGAGCACGTCGAGAGCCAGGGCGCGATCTATCGCCTGCTCGACCTGCGTCAGGTCTGGATCACGGCGCACGTCTCCGAGTTCGACCTGGCTGCGCTCGGCGAAGCCCCGGGAGCCCTGCTGCAGCTCGCCGCGCTGCCCAACCGGACCTTCGACGTCGTGGGCGAATTGCAGGGACGTCTGATCGACAGCGGGCGCGTCGTGGATCCCGAGACGCGCACGATCGCGCTTCGCTACGAGGCCACGAATCCAGACGGGCAGTTTCGTTCCGGTCTGTTCGCCGACGTCTTCCTCGAGACGGGGCGTGCCGTCGAGGTCGTCGCCATTCCCGAACAGGCGATCGTCCAGGACAACGGGCGCCCGATCGCCTTCGTGCTGATCCACGGGGAGGCCTTCCAGAAGCGCGACCTCGAGCTGGGCATCCGCGACGGGCGCTTCGTGGAGGTTCGCGCCGGACTCCGAGCGGGCGAGAGGGTCGTCACGGAGGGTGCGTACCTCGTCAAGCTGGCTGCGGCCTCCCCGGCCTCGTTCGGGGAAGGCCACGCGCACTGAGGGCTGCGACCATGATCAACAACCTCATCCTGTGGTCGCTGCGCAACCGCCTGGCCGTGCTCCTTCTGTCGGTCGTCCTGCTCGCGGTCGGGGCGGCCACCACGCTCCGCATGCCGGTCGACGTGTTCCCGGACCTGACCGCCCCGACGGTCACCGTCATCGTCGAAGGGCACGGCATGGCTCCGCAGGAGATGGAGACCCTCGTGACCTTCCCGGTCGAGTCGGCCGTCAACGGCGCGGCCAACGTACGGCGCGTGCGCTCGGCGACGTCCGTCGGAATCGCCGTCGTGTGGGTCGAGTTCGAATGGGGAACCGACATCTACCGCGCGCGGCAGACCGTGACCGAGCGCCTGGCGTCGGTCGCCCCCGCTCTCCCCGAGCAGGTCGAGCCGCCCGCGCTGGCCCCCGTCTCGTCGATCATGGGCGAGATCCTCTTCCTCTCGCTGACCTCCGATCGCCACGACCCGATGGAGCTGCGGACGGTCGCCAAGTCGCGGATCCGGCGGCGCCTCTTGTCGGTCGCGGGCGTCTCCCAGGTCACGCCCATCGGCGGTGACGAGAAGCAGTTCCAGGTCGTGCTCTCGACGCAACGCTTGCAGGCCTTCGGCATCAGCATGGCGGACGTCGCGCAGGCCCTGCGCGCGAGCAACGAGAACGTGTCCGCCGGCTTCCTGATCGACGGCGGCTCGGAGTCCGTCGTCCGCGGCATCGGCCGCGTCGCGGACTCGACGGACATCGCGCGCACGGTGATCACGACCCGCAAGGGCCAGCCGATCACGGTCGGCGAAGTGAGCGTGGTCCGGGTCGGGGCAGCGATCAAGCGCGGGACCGGCTCCGCCTCCATGCGCGGCCCGGACTGGGAGCCCATCACCCGCGACGGCGTCATCGTCGCGATCCAGAAGCAGCCCGAGGCCAACACGCTGGAGCTGACGAAGGAGCTCGACGACGTCCTGGACGAGCTCCAGACGGCGCTCCCGGAGGGAATGCTCATCAACAAGCGCCTCTTCCGACAGGCCGACTTCATCGAGCACTCGATCCGCAACACGACATCAGCCCTCTTCGAGGGCGGGTTGATGGTGCTCTTGGTCGTCGTCCTGTTCCTGGCCAGCTTCCGCGCCAGCCTGATCACGCTGCTCGCCATCCCGATGTCGCTCGTCACGGCGATCCTGGCGCTGCGCTTCAGCGGTGCCAGCATCAACACGATGACGCTCGGCGGGATGGCGATCGCGATCGGCGCCCTGGTCGACGATGCGATCATCGACGTCGAGAACGTCGTCCGTCGACTGCGCGAGAACCGCGCGCTCCCGCCGGAGCAGCGCAAGCCCGCCATCCGTGTCGTCTTCGACGCCAGCGTCGAGGTCCGCACCTCGATCGTCTTCGCGACGTTCATCATCCTGCTGGTCTTCGCGCCGCTGTTCTTCCTCTCCGGCGTCGAGGGTCGGCTCCTGCGTCCGCTGGGCGTGGCCTTCTGCGTGTCGCTGGCCGCGTCGCTCGTCACTGCACTCACTCTCACGCCGGCGCTCTGCGCCTACCTGCTTCCGAACAGCAAGACCGTGACGGACGGGCTGAAGCCCTTCGTCGTACGCGTCCTCGAGCGGGCCTACGCCGCTCCGCTCGCGTGGGCCATGGCTTCACCCGTGGCCGTGACCGCGCCGGCGCTGGCCCTGCTCGCGCTCGCGATCCTCGCCGCGGCGCGCATGGGCAAGAACTTCCTGCCGGAGTTCAACGAGGGCGCCTTGGTCGTGGGACTGGTCACGCTGCCGGGGACTTCGCTCGAGCAAAGCGACCGTCTCGCCCGCATCGTCGAAACCACGCTGATGAAGCATCCCGAGATCGAGGCCATCGGGCGGCGGACCGGGCGTGCGGAGGAGGACGAGCACGTACAAGGCGTCGAGGCCAGCGAGATCGACCTGACCCTCGACATGCAGGCCCCCGCGCGGCTCGGACTCGAACGACGCTCGAAGAGCGAGTTGCTCGAAGCCCTGCGCAAGGACCTGGCCGGGGTCCCCGGCGTGCAGGCGACGTTCGGTCAGCCCATCGGTCACCGCATCGACCACATGTTGTCGGGCACGCGCGCGAACATCGCGGTGAAGATCTTCGGCGACGAGCTCGCCCGGCTTCGCGCTCTCGCCGGGCGCGTGGAGGAGCTGATGGGAACAATCCCGGGAGTCGTCGACCTGTCCGCGGAGCAGCAAGTCGACGTCCCCCAGGTGCGCGTGGAGTTCCGGCGCGACGCTCTGGCGCGCTACGGAGTCCGCATCGCCGAAGCGTCGCGGACGCTCGAGGCCGCCTTCCAGGGCACCGTCGTCAGCCAGGTGCTGGAGGATCAGACGACCCACGACCTGGCCCTGCGCTTGGGCACGGGCGACACGGCTTCCAAGGCGGACGTCGAAGCGATCCTGGTCGACACGCCGGCCGGGTTCCGGGTCCCGCTGAAGGCCTTGGCCCAAATCCACGAGGACCGCGGGCCGAACTTCATCACGCGCGAAGACGTCCAGCGCAAGATCGTCGTCATGTGCAACGTCGCCGGCCGGGACATGGGCAGCGTCGTCGAGGACATCCGAGCGCGGATCGCCGACGAGGTCGAGCTGCCGCCCGGCTACTACGTCGAGTACGGCGGCCAGTTCGAGAACGCCACGGCCACGAACCGACGCCTGGCCCTCTTGGGCGCGCTGGTCGTGCTCGGGATCGGCTTCTTGCTTCACGTCATGTTCCGCTCGACGCGCGACACGCTCTTGATCATGGCCAACCTGCCCTTCGCCCTGATCGGAGGAGTCCTCGGCGCGTATTTCGCCGGCGGTGTCATCTCCGTCGCCTCGATCATCGGCCTCATCTCGGTCTTCGGCATCGCCGCACGGAACGGAATCATGCTGGTCTCGCACGTTCGACACCTGCAGCTCCACGAGGGCGTCGAGGAGTTCGCCGAGGCCGTGCGCCGAGGTGCGATGGAGCGCCTGTCCCCGATCCTGATGACGGCCCTGGCGTCGGGCCTCGCGCTCGTTCCGCTCGCCCTGAAGGCGGAGGAGCCCGGTACGGAGATCCTCACCCCCATGGCCTACGTCATCCTCTTCGGCCTGATCTCGTCGACGGTCCTGAACATGATCGTCGTTCCCGCCCTGTTCGTCCGCTTCGGTCGAACGACGGCTCCCCCAGGCTCGAACCCGAGCCCGAGCGGCCAGCTCGCGATCGAAGGAGCACAACGATGAGTCACCGCACGACCAGCATCTGCACGAGCGCACGGCTCGCCGTCCTCGGTCTGCTGACCGCCTGCGCCCAGGTGGAACCGCGCGCGGACTTCGACAAGGCCCGCGGCCTCATCACGGACAGTACCGGGCGGGAGGAGGTCTTCGACCCGTACGCCGAGCCGCTCGCGCGTGACGAGCTCGACGCGCTCCTCGCGGACGGGCTGACCCTGGACGAAGCGCTGCGGATCGCCCTCTTGAACAACCGCGAGCTGCGGGCCGACTTCCAGGAAATCGGCAGCGCCCACACGGACGTGGTTCAAGCGCAGCTCTTGTCCAATCCGACGCTGGACCTCTTGCTGCGCTTCCCCGCGGACGGTGGACGCAGCCTGCTCGAGGCCATCCTCGGCCTGCGCCTGCTCGAGCTCTGGCGCATTCCGGTCCGCACCGAGGTCGCGCGGCAAGAACTCGAAGCGACCGTGCTCCGGATCGCGCGGCGGGCCGGTGAACGCCTCGCCGACGCGCGCAACGCCTACCATGCGGCCGTGGCCGCCGAGGAGCTCCTGCGAGTGGCGGAGGAAAACGTCGAGCTGGCGACGCGCTCGCACGGCGCCGTGCGCGAGTTGCACGCGGCCGGTGCCGCCGACGCGTTCGACGAGAACCTCGCGCGCGGACCGCTGCTCGCGGCCCAGCTCGCGGTGCGCACCGGCCGCATCGACGCCGCCAACGCGAAGCGCGAGCTGGCGAAGCACCTCTCCCTCGCACGCCCGGGGGACACCCTGTGGTTGACCGACGCGCTGCCCGAACCGCTGCCTGAACCGCTGCCCGGCCTGCTGCTCGAACGGGCCCCGACCGAACTCGACGCGGAAGCGCTCGTCGAGCGGGCGCTCGGCTCGCGCCTCGACCTGCGCGCGATCGAGGCGACGCTCGCCGCGCTGGAGGCCAGCGTGCGCCTGGAAGGCCGCAAGGGCCTCGGAGAAGCCAGCGCGGGCCCCGCCCTCGAGCGGCCGGCGGGCAGCGGCGAGAACCTCGTCGGCCCCTCGGTCAGCCTCACGCTCCCGCTCTTCGACACCAACCGTGCCGGCGTCGCACGGGCAGAGTTCGAGCTCGAACAGCTGCGCGCGCTGTACGAAGCCGCGCGCGTGGCCATCGCCCAGGACGTGCGCTCGAGCGCCGACCGCTGGCACACGTCCAGGACGAACCTCGCCTTCTACGACGAGGACCTGCTCCCCCAGGCGCAACGCTCGCTCGAGCTCGCGCGGGAGTCCTACTCCGTGGGCCACACGACGCTCCTGGCACTCGTCGAAGTCCAGCGTCAACTGCTCGAGGCCCGGCGCGGCCACGTCCTCCTGCGGCTCGAGGCGGCCAAGGCGTCCTCGGAGCTGGAACGCGTCGTGGGCTTGCCGCTGCGCGACCTGGTGCCCTGAGGCGAGCGTCCCGCGCGCCGCGGGGCGAAGGCGTGCCACGGGCCTTCCGGTCGAGGGGATGTCTCCCGCCTGCCACGGGCGCAAAGACGCCAAGGAGTTGTCGCGATTTCCCGCGTCGCCCCACGTTAGGATTCACGCCCCCAAGGGGGTCCGATTCGAAGCTCTCAAGGACAGTAGCCTGGAAACGGCTCGAACCTTTGCCCTCAAGGAAGCGGCGGTCGGCATCTGGGGACACAACGTGCGCGGCTGGGCTCGCCGTGCCTGGAACTCTGGCTGGACTGGGCATCTCGCAGCCGACTGGCACCAATGATCAAGGTGGCCAAGATGATCCGCTTCCACTTGATCGGAATCCTCAACGCTGACGTGCTCGAGGTCACCAATGCCAGGGCCGAAAGCCTCAACTCGAAGATACAGAGGATCCGGATGGCACCGTTGTCAAAGCCGCTGGTGTCGTCATGGGGTTGACCGACGACGAGGTCGACGGTGCCGTCTCCGTTCAGATCACCGACCCGCTCCTGCGACCCCCCGGTCCGACGGCCTTGACTGGGGTCCGCCCCCCATCGCAGGACGTGTGGAGGGGTCTCCTAGCAGTCCCCGGCCCGCGCGAAGGCCTGGCGGAGGATTCAGGGGGCCGGAGCTTGCAGCCTGCTACGTCTGTAGTATTCTCTGCCACACCTGTCGAAGACATGAAGCTCAGCGACGCGGAATGGACGGTGATGAACGCCCTGTGGGAGAAGTCTCCCGCCAATGCTCGAGACGTGCTCGAGCACTGTGAGGCGGAGACGTCCTGGGCTTATACGACGGTCAAGACGCTGCTCGCGCGCCTCGTCGACAAGGGCGCACTCGCGGAGCGCAAGCGCGCGAACACGAGCCTGTACGAGCCGCTCGTCTCACGCACGGAGGCGCGGCGCTCGGCCCTGCGCTCCCTGCTCGACAAGGCCTTCGACGGCGCCTTCGGGCCCTTGCTCCAGCACATGGTCGCCGACGAGAAGCTCTCGAAGAGCGAGCGCCGGGAGCTGTCGTCCATGCTCGAGGAGCTCGAAGAGGCACGCCGCGGCGCGGCGCGGACCAAGAGGCGCAAGCGATGAGCTTCGAGCTGTCAGGCCTGCCCGCTTCCTGGTGGGCGCACGCCTCCGAGGCGTCGCTCGAGTTCGCCTGCTTCGCGCTCGTGGTCGCCCTGCTGGACGTCCTGCTCGCGCGCTTCGCCGCTCCCGAGCTGCGCGCCGCCCTCTGGCTGGCCGTGCTCGCGAAGCTCCTGCTGCCGAGCGCCGTGCCCGCCGCCCTACGCTGGTCGCTTCCGGCCGCGCTCGTTCCTGCGGCGCTCGAAGAGTCCTTGCGCTCGAACGCCGCTTCCGCCTCCACCTCGAGTCGGCTGGCGCCCGCGGCCTTCGGCCTGTGGTTGGCCGGGGTCGCGCTCCTCGCTGTGCTCGGCGTCGTACGCTATCGCGGCCTGCGACGAAGACGCTGGGCCGAGAGCGAACCCGCACCGCGCTTCGTGCGCGCGCTCGCCGACGACGTCGCCGCCCGGCTCCGTCTGGCTCGACCCGCACCGGTGCGCGTCTTCGATGGCCCCGGTGACCGCGGGGGCCCTGTCGTGCTCGGCTACCTGCGCCCGGTCGTCCTCGTTCCCCGCGCGCTCTTGGCAAGCCGCAAGCGCGAAGAGCTCGAGCTGGTCCTGTTCCACGAGTTGGCCCACGTCAAGCGCCGGGATCCGCTCTGGTCCCTGCTCTGCCTCGCGCTGCAAGTCCTGTACTGGTTCCATCCGCTGGTGTGGATGGCGCGGCGGCGGCTCGCGCTCCTGCGCGAGCTCGCCTGCGATCAGACCGTGGGGCGCGCGCTGGGCGGAGAGACGGCGAGCTATCGACGCGCGCTGCTCTCCCTGGCACGGCCGTGGGCGCTGGAGGCCAGCGGCGAAGGCTTGGCGTTCCTCACACCGCGGAGCCAGCTCGTCGTACGGCTTCGTTCGCTCGAGCGTCCGGTCGCGAACAACGCTGCCCTGCGCCGCACCCAGGCGGCGGTGCTCTTCACTCTGCTCTTCGTCTGCTGCCTGCCCAGAGCGCCCCGGTTGACGGTTCCGTTTCCCTACGAGCTCCCTCCGCTCGAGAACCTGGAGGGCTGCCTGCGCTTGCGCTACGCGGTCCTTGCTATGCAGGCCCATGCGGAGACTGTCGAAGGCTCGGAACTCGCTCCTTGGCTCGTGCCATCCACCCAGAACTCCCCGCCCGAGGATTCCCAACCATGAAACCGATCACTCTCCCCAGCTTCCTGGCCGGCGCCGTGCTCGCCTCGCTGCTCGTCCCCGCGTTCTCCGCTGGCTTCGCCCAGGAAGCGGGCACTCCGCCGATCGACATGGCCGCGATGATGGCGCAGGCCCAGAAGTACACGAATCCCGGCCCGCATCACGAACAGCTGAAGCGCTGGCTCGGTGAGTGGGACGCCGAGGTGACCCTGTTCATGGGTGGCAAGGCCACGGAGCCCACCAAGGGAACGTCGAAGTCGGAGTGGCTGATGGAAGGGCGCTGGCTCAAGTCGGACTTCGAGGGCTCGATGATGGGGATGCCCATGCGAATCGTCTCGATCATGGGCTACGACAACTTCAAGCAGAGCTACGTCGTCACGAGCGTGAACAGCATGGACACGATCATGATCCACCAGGAAGGCGACATGGACCCGGGCGGGAAGGCCCTCCTGATGTACGGGACGCTCGACGAGTACCTGACCGGCGAGCACGACAAGATGGTCAAGACCGTGTTCCGGTTCCCTTCGGACGACGAGATCGTCATGGAGGTCCATGACCTGCCGATCGGCGAGAAGAACACGAAGGTGTTCGAGATCCGCTACACGCGGCGCAAGTAGACGGAAACGGCCATGACACAGCTCACGATCGAAAAGTTCATCGAGGCGCCGCCCGAAGTCGTGTTCGACACGGCTCTGAACTTGCACGCGGCGGCGGAGAACATCCGCGGCATCGAGAAGCTCGAGGTGTTGACCGAGGGGCCGATCGGCCTCGGCACGCGCTTCCGCGAAACGCGCATCATGTTCAAGAAGGAAGCGACGGAGGTCATGGAGATCACCGTCTTCGAGCGTCCCGCGCGCTACGTCTTCGAGGCCGAGAGCCACGGCTGCAAGTACGTGACGAGCTACGACCTCGTCCCCGAGGGCTCCGGCACGAAGCTCGTGCTGTCCTTCTCGGCGCAACCGCAGACCTTCCTCGCCAAGGTGCTGGGGATCCTCTTCTCTTTCCTGCTGAAGGCCTGCCTGAAAGCCATCGACAAGGATCTGAACGACCTGAAGGCCGTCGTCGAAGGCCGTTCGACCGGAGCGGTCGCGAGCCCGAGCACGGCGTAGCGCCCACGGAGCAGGTGCTTCGAAACGTCATGGCGCCGAGTGAATTGCTCGACGGGCTCCTGGAGTCTGCTTGTCGGTCTGCGCACCGGCCTCCAGCCCTTCCTCAGCGCTGCCGGGCAGAGCATGCAGACGACGGAGAGCGACCCGGAAGCCGTCGTCGCGCTCAGGGCCGGATCGTTCCTACCGGCTGGCCGGGTTGGAAATACTCGCTCTGGGCTTGAGAGCCGGCCGCTGGGCAGCTATGTTTCGGACTCCAAAATGCGCGTCCCTCTCCACACGCGCATCGCCGACGGCCTCGCACGCCTGGGCGCTCTGGCCCGCTTCCACGAGAACCAGAAGTCTCAGGCCGAGGGGCTGTCCCCCCTCCAAGCCCGGGCTTTGGTCGTGCTCCAGCGCCGCCGAGGGATCCGGCTCGGTGACCTGGCGAGGGAGCTGCTCGTGACCTATGGCACACTCAGTCCCGCGGTCTCTTCGCTCGAGGAAAAGGCCCTGGTCACGAAGTACGTCGACCCCGAAGAGCACCGGGCCGTCAACTTGGAGCTGACCCGCAAGGGTGCGGCGGCGGCACGGCGCGTCGAAGGCTGGGCCAGCGAGCTTCTGGCACCCCCGGTGGCCGACCTGGACCCCGACGAGGCGGCCACCCTGCTCGCTTCGCTCCTCAAACTGATTCGAGCCTTCGAGCGTCGCGGGACGATCACCGCGGCACGCATGTGCTTCACCTGCCGCTACTTCGACCCCAAGGGTGGCAAGGGAGCACGCCCGTACTTCTGCAACCTGCTCGAGGAGCCCATCGGCGAGGCCAACTTGCGCATCGACTGCTCCGAGCACGAGCCCGCCGACACCGACCAGTTGGAAGGGCGGCGGCAGGCCTGAGCCAAGCTCCCAGAACCGCGCCCCTCTTCCGATCCTTTCATTTTGGTGTCCTAAACAAAAACGAACTCACCATCCATGCACACGATCTCCATCTCCCTGTCCCTCTCCTTCCTGGCGGCGGCCGTCGTCGGCCTGACCTGCCAGTCCCCCTCCACCACGACCTCGCAGAAGGAACCCGGAATCCACGGATACGCCTACGCAAGCCCCACGCTCGCGACCTCTCCCGTGTCCCTGGAGGAGCTGCACGTGCTCCAGAAGTCCCTCCTCTTCGGCGAGGAGGACGTCGCGGCCCTGCGGATGTCCCTGGAGGTCCTGCGGCCTCAGGTCGACGACATCCTCGACGTCTGGTACGGCTTCGTCGGGTCGAATCCCCACCTGCTGGCCTACTTCAGCGACCCCGCGACCAAGGCGCCGGACGCCGCGTACCTGGCTGCCGTCCGCAAGCGCTTCTCCCAGTGGATCCTCGACACGGCCGCAGCCAAGTACGACGAGACGTGGCTTGCCTGGCAGCACGAGATCGGCCTGCGTCACCACACCACGAAGAAGAATCTCACCGACGGCGGGAAGGGCCCCTCGATCGTCCACTTCCGTCACATGGTCGCCCTGACGATCCCGGTGACCACGACCCTGAAACCGTTCCTGGAGAAGGGCGGCCACACACCCGAGCAGGTCGAGCGCATGCACCAAGCCTGGGTCAAGTCCGTTCTCCTGCAAACCATCCTGTGGAGCTTCCCCTACGTCAACGATGGAGAGTTCTAGAAGCATGAGATCCGAGATCGGACAACAGGCAGCCGAATGGTCGGTCGCACGCTGGTTCAACCACGAGGGTGACCTCCGGCTCCAGGACCTCCGAGGTCGTGTCGTCGTTGTCGAAGCCTTCCAGATGCTGTGCCCGGGCTGTGTCTCCCACGGCCTCCCGCTGGCCCAGCGAATCCGCGAGACCTTCTCGGCGGAGGACGTGGCGGTCATCGGCCTGCACACCGTCTTCGAGCACCACGACGCGATGCCTCCGCACGCGTTGGAGGTGTTCCTGAGCGAGTACCGCATCCTCTTCCCTGTCGGCGTCGACCGTCCCGCGCAAGGAGGGACGCCAGAGACGATGAGCCTCTATGGTTTGCGCGGCACGCCGAGCCTCCTGCTCCTCGATCGCGAGGGCCGCCTTCGAGCCCACCATTTCGGCGTGGTCTCGGACCTGCGCGTCGGCGCGGAGATCGCTTCGCTCCTCGGCGAGGGAGTCCCGTAGACCTCGGACCCCGCCGATCCGGGGCCAGAGGCCTGTGGGATCGAAGGGTGCACTTGAGGTGAGCCTGTCGGGTGCGGTCCGTCGGGCCGCACTTGACCTCCGCTCCTCGCGTCGCACACGGCTCGTGGATCTCGTCGTCGAAGCCTCGGCCGCCAACCCGCGCGGCGAACGAAGCTCGCCCCGCGGCAGCCGTAACTCTGCAAGGAGCAAGAGCTTGAGGACCTACGACCCCCGCGTGGGAGGCAGCTTGACCACGCATAAGTCCCCGCTTATACTTTGGTCATGCAGGGCGCGGTGGTCGCGGAGGACAAGATCTTCAAGGCGTTGGCGGACACCAGCCGCCGAGCGATCTTCGAGTCGCTGACGCGCGGTGAGGCGGCGGTGAAAGACCTCACGGCGCGGTTCGACATCTCGCAGCCGGCGGTCTCGCAACACCTCGCCACATTGAGAGACACCGGGCTGGTAAACGCCCGACGTGAAGGGCGCTGCGTCTACTACAGAGTCGACCCGCGTGGGATCGGGCCGCTCCTCGATTGGATCGCGCACTACCGCGCGTTCTGGACGGAGCACGTCGATCGCCTGGAGAAGCTGCTGGACAGCATCGACGAATGAAGCCCATCGACAAGACCGCTCCATCGCAACACGAATCCATCTCCTTGGAGTTCGACTTGCATCATTCACCGGCGAAGGTGTGGCGCGCGCTCACCGATCCCGTGCTGCTCGCGGAATGGCTTCTACCCGTCGTCGACCTGGAGCTCGCACCGGGAGCGGCTTTCACCTTCCAGGCCGAACCACGGCCAGGCTGGGACGGCATCGTGAGGTGCCGGTTCGTCGAGCTCGAAGCAGAGAGGAAGCTCAGCTGGACGTGGGTGGTCGGTGACATCGACACCGTCGTGACCTTCACGCTGACCCCCACGGAGACGGGCACACTCTTGACCCTCGTACAGACCGGCTTCAAGCCGGACCAGAAGCAGAACTTCGCCGGCGCGCGCTATGGCTGGAAGCTGATGAGCGAGAAGCTCGTCGACCTGCTCGGGAGGGCCGCGTGAGCCCGTCCGAACCGCGGGTTTGCTGGGACAGCGTTGGCCAGACGCCCCACGCACAATCGATTCCAAGGGAGAAGCAGCAATGAACATCCTCTTGTGGGTTCTTCAGGTGATCCTGGCTCTACATACCGTCATGGGCGCGGTGTGGAAGTTCTCGAACTCGGAGCAAGCCGTCCCGTCCCTGAAGGCGATCCCTCACGGCGCCTGGATAGCGCTGGGCGTTTTCGAACTCTTCTTCAGCGTGGGCCTCGTCATCCCGGCCCTCCACAAGCCCCTGGCCATCCTGGCCCCCATCGCAGCAGTCTGCATAGCCGCGGAGATGCTGCTGTTCTCCGGCGTGCATCTCTGTTCCGGCGATGCGAATCACGGCCAGGCGGTCTATTGGCTCGCAGTCGCTGCCATGTGCGCCTTCCTCGCCTACGGGCGGCTCGCGCTGGTGCCGCTGTAGGCGGCTTGCTGCTCGGGCCGGGCTCTGCGAAGCCCGCAGTCGATGCGCTCCTGAGCCCGAGCACGGCGTAGCGCCTCCTTTCGGGGGCGAACCCGGACGTCGGACTACCAGTTTTCCAGGACCACCTTTCCGATCGTGCGCCCGGTCTCCACCTGCGCGTGCGCCTTGCGGAGATTCGCGGCGTTGATGGTCCCGACGACCTGGGCGCTCGTGGAGCGCAACTTGCCGGCGTCGACGAGGGCCGCCACCTCGTTCAACAGCTCGTGCTGAGCGATCATGTCGGGCGTACCGAACATCGATCGCGTGAACATCAGCTCCCACGCAAACGTCGCGCTCTTGCGCTGCAACGGTGCCAAGTCGACCGGTGCCGCGGTTTCGACGATCGAACAGATGTGCCCCTGGGGAGCGACGACCTCCACCATCGTGTTCCAGTGCCCGTCCGTATCGTTGAGGCACAAGACGTAGTCGACTCGCGCGAGCCCGAGCTCCTCGAGCTGGGCTGGAATGGCTTCGCGATGGTTGACGACGTGATCGGCCCCCAGTTCGAGGCACCAAGCCCGGGACTCGTCGCGTGAGGCGGTTGCGATGACGTTCAGCGCCGCAACCTGCTTTGCGATCTGGATGGCGATCGAGCCGACTCCCCCCGCTCCACCCAGGACGAGCAGCGACTGCCCCGCCGAGGCTCCCTCCCGAGACACTCCCAGGCGCTCGAACAGGGCTTCCCAGGCGGTGATGCTCGTGAGAGGGAGAGCCGCTGCCTCGGCAAAGTTCAGGCTCGCGGGCTTGCGGCCGACGATGCGCTCGTCGACGAGGTGGAATTCGCTGTTCGTTCCAGGGCGCGTGATGCTCCCGGCATAGAAGACTTCGTCGCCCGGCGAGAACAGAGTGACATCCGGTCCGACGGCTTCCACGACTCCCGCCGCATCCCAGCCCAGGATGCGCGCCGGCTCCTCCACGCCGTCCTTGGGCGCCCGTACTTTGACATCGACCGGGTTGACCGAGACGGCTCGAACGGACACGAGCAGATCGCGTCCCTGGGCCTGAGGCTTCGGGAGCTCGAGATCGATGAGCGACGCCTCGTCCGTGACAGGCAGGTAATGGCGGAGTCCGATGGCTTTCATGACTTGCCTTCGAGCAGGTTCGGTACTTCTGATGCCTATCGTGCTCTCCTCGCGACGGCTTGCAAGCTGGTTCGAGGACAGGCTCCACTGTTTCGCGACCACCTTGGACTCGCAGCTCGGCAGTTGCCGGTACACTGCTTTCGTGCTACGCAAGCTGCTTCCAGGTGGCTCGCAGCACACGCCGGCGACCTTGTACTCTCAGCTGTCGAGGCATTCCAGGTGAGTCAGCGCGCCAGGCCGGCATATGCTCACAGTAGCGGGAGAAGCATGAAGCTCATTCAGTGGACACTCTTGGCAAGCGCCTTGGTCGCCTGTCAGTCGTCGCGCGAACAGCTCACCGCACCGGCCACCGGGGCCAGGACGAGCGCTACCCTCGGCGTCAGCACCTCCATTCCTTCCGAGGAACTGGCCCAAGCGATGGGGCTCGAGTTCCAGGTCCGCCAACAGGGGCGGATGGTGGAATCCGTTGCCGACCGGAGCGCTGCTGCAACAGCCGGCGTTCGCGTCGGGGACGTCCTCTTGCGACTCGGTGAGGTGACCCTGTACAGCCAGGACGACATCGACGATTACGTTTCCATTCACGAGCCTCGGGCACAGGTGCTCGCCACGTTGGTTCGAAGCGGGACGCGCGAGCGCGAAGAGCTGGTCATCACCCTGGGTCAGGGTCCCGCCCGGCCCTCTGGAACACTCCGGTGGCAGTATGCCAGCCTTGCGCAACTTCCCGCGGCCCTCGAGCAGGCCAGAGCGGAGAAGAAGAAGGTACTCGTCGGTCTCTCCGGCGCGGAGACATGATGACCGACGACGCGCTTCGAGGGTGGTGCACTCTCGAACATCTTGAATGACCCGGCGGTCGTCAGGGCGACGGACGCGTACGTGCGCGTCATCATCCGCCGTCCCCATGCCTACCTCTTCCTGAACGACACGTTCGCTCACGAGGGAGGAGTCGCTTCGGCAACGCCCGCCGGTTGTGTCACGGGTCATGGGACCCAGCTTCCGTTGCCCGGACTCTACGTGCTGGATTCCGAAGGAAGCTACGTGGCCGCGACCAAGATCAGCAACGTCCAGAAGGTCGTGGACCTGCTGGAACTCCCTGATGCTCTCGGAGCCCCCACATCCCGGAAAGATCCTGCCTTGTCCGAGACCGTCTCGATTCGGGTGTCTGGGTTCATGGCCGCCGAAGGCATCACATGACACGGGTGACCCAACCGGGTCCGCGAAGCCCTGGACGGGCTTCCAGGAGTGCGCAAGGTCGAGGTCGACCTTGCCGACGACCGCTTCGATGTCGCCTTCGACCACGACATGGTTTCGGTCGCTGGCTTGCTCCGCACCATCCGTGACCTCGACTACGCACCCGAAGTGGTTCGAGCGCCAAGCGGGCACGCCGTCGTGTCGGATCAGATCGACTTGGCTTCGCTGCCGGAGGACATGCAGGCATTGTTCTTCGAAGCGAAAGCGAGGAGGAAGTATCTCCTCGTCGAGTTCTCGGGACCCGGGTGAGTGTCCTGCGTGCGAATGGATACCGTGACGTATCCTGACTCCGAGGTACGCGCGGAGCTCGAGGGCCGTTGGCTCGAGCGCAGAGTGGACGTGACCCAGGCGAGAGAGCTTGCGGAGCTCTTCGAAGTCGCTGCAATCCCGACAGCAGTCCTGCTCGACTCCGCCGGGCGTGTCTTCAACCGCGTAGTCGGCTTTGTTGATCCGGAAGACTTCCTCGATTGCCTGAGAATCGCAAGAAAGGGTGAGTAGCTGGCGTGTCTGCTCACGGAAGTCGGCGGCGTCATGCCTGGTTCGCCAGCATCGTTCGCGTCAGGGGGTGTCGAGGGAGACCTCCGCGTCCTCTGCAAAGCGGGCCATGAGGCCCCAACCCCCGAACGATTCGCTCACGGCGAAGACGAGTTCGTTGGCTCCGGGGACGAGCGGAAGTGCCAGCTGGTCGAAGGTCCCGATCGTTCCCAGGAAGCGGTAGTCGCGCGAAGCGTAGGTGTTGTCTCCGGCGTACAGGAGCCGGCGATTCAGGTAGACCTTGACCCGGTCGCTGAAGCCGAAAGCGACCGGAACGGATTGGGCCTGCTCGGATGTCACGCTGATCCTCGCAAAGCACGTGTCGGCGCCCGGGTGAATGCCCTGCAAACGGGCCAGGTTGAGGAGGCCCGTCGACTCGGCCTCGAGCTTGGTCCAGCGTTGCGCCTGAAGGTCTTCGGAATCCAGCTGGCTTCGGCCCTCAAGGCGGTCTTCGGCGAAGGTTTGGGACACGGACCATTCGAAGACGGTACCGGGCTCCACGAGAGCGTTTGGTTCTACGACTTCCCGCTCCTCATAGGGAGAAGCGTCGAGGTGCCCGAAGCGGAAGCGCGAGAACCAGGCTGATGCGAAGCTCGCCGGAACACTCAGGCCGATCTGGCCTTTGCGCACATCATGCTTGAGCTCGTGAATCACGAGCTTGGGCTCTCCGCCGTTCACGTAGATCCGTGCGCGGTGCTCCCAGAAGACGATGCGGACGCGCGTCCACTCCTGATCGAACACGATCGGCGCCGCATGCTCGCTGCCCGCATACAACTGCCAGCCGGTCAGGCCGTTGAAGACGGGCGTGTACTGGCAGGCATCGGGATTGCCGGACTGATGCGGGCGCAGGTAGAAGTGCTCGTAGTCGCCCGGCGAGACTCGACGCCAGGCGACTCCGACGAATGACCGCGCATCCGGTAGCGCGACGTCGACTTCGACGACACCGTTCCGCAGGTCGACACCTTGGAGGATTGCCATGCCACCCTCGAGGTGCAAACTGCTGCGCCCTGCGTGCTGGGTCAGCGCTCCCTCCGCCTCCGCCAGGTCCCAGTGTTCCGCATCGAAGGGAACCGCCTCCAAGTCGAGGGCCAGCTCCGCCTGAGCTTCAGGCCAGCCCCCGAGGAGAACGAGAACCAGAACGCCGCCCAGGCGCCAACGACCCCCCGAGAGCCTCAACGTCCGTCTCCCCGGGCTACCAAGCTCTCGAGCAACTTCTCGAGCTCCTTGTCCTGACCGGGCGGGGCGCCGTAGAACACCTTGGCGAGGCTGCCGTCGCGCGCGAAGACGAACATGGTCGGGACGGCGACCAAGTCCCCGAAAGCGCGGGCGAGTTCAGGCGTCCCCAGGACATTGGGGAAGGGCAGCTCGTAGTGCTCGACCACCCCGCGGACAGCGGATTCCTTGCTCTCGACCGCGATGCCAATGAAGATCACGTCGTCCTCGTACGCGAGCTGGAGTCTCCGCAGGGTCGGCAAGGCCTTGATGCAGGGTGGGCACCAGGTTGCCCAGAATTCGATCACGGTCACGGTACCGAGCAGGTCGCTCGTGGCGACCCGCGTGCCGTCGATGTCTTCGACCTCGAACGTCGGCATGCTCTGCAAGCTCGCCCCGGCGTCGACCTTGACCGCGGCCACACTCGAGAGTTCGCCGCGGACTGCCTGCCCGACGATCCGTGACATGTCCGCGCGGAAGCGGCCTTGGTTCTCCGCGTTCAGCCAAGGCGTGTAGCGCCCTTGGCCCTGACTTCCGCCGGAACCGAAGAACCCGAAGTCCTTCGGTTTGGCGACCAACACGTCATTGACGAAGACCGCGGGATAGCGCTGGACCCCGAAGCGCTTGGCCAGCTCGGACTCACCGAAGTTTTCCTCGACCACGCGCACGGCCCCTGCGAACTCATCGGCAACACCTTTGACCAGCAAACTTGCTGGATCGGAAAGGTTTCATGTGAAGGGCCAGCGCACCAGCGTGACGGTGACCGAGGTGGGTTCCTTCTGCTGGGACTTTCGGTTCTCGTCGAAGCAGGCCAGGTAGGTCGGCAGCACGTCTTCCAAGAGGACCTGGGCCTCGAGCGCACCTTCCTCGGATGCCAAGAGCCGTTCGCGCGCGTCCTTCAGGAGCGCGATCGCCAGGGAATCGTCGCGTTCGAGCTCGGCGAAGCGAAGAGCGGCCTCGTCGAGGGCATCATTCCAGCGATCACGCTCGCCCTGCCCAAGCGCCGTGCCCGCGTGCTTCGCCAGGAAACAGGCAAGCTCGTGCTTCACTTCCAGGCCAGCCTGGAACGAGCCGTGTACGAAACCGATCTGTTGGAGCTCGCGGGCGAACTTGAGCCCGGCGGAGAGGCCGATGAAGGTCGCGTGCTGCTCCTGGGCGAAGGGCGGTCGGTAATGCTCCAGGAGCTCGTCCTCGAGACCTGCCAGCAGCTGCTCGAGCCCGGGTACGTCCGCGTACGCCACACCCTCGCTCGGCAACTCGAGCCTGGACAGGAAGCTCGCCAGACGCCCCTCGGACTGTGCGGCCCGGAAGTAGTAGATCCCCGCTTTCAGACTCGTTTCACGCCCCTGGAGAGGCGCGCTCGCCAGATAGTCCAGGGCGCTCGCTTGGGCGCGTTCCCACATCGCTCGCTGGACAGCCGGCGTCTCCACGTTGCGGAGTTGTGGCGCGGGATCTCTCGCAAGCTCCATGGCGAAGGATCGGCAGCGCTCGTCGAGGGCGTCCAGGTCTGGCGGGGCGTCGAATTCGAGCTGAGGCTCGAGCGCTCGAAGGAGTGCCGCCAAGGGCCCCAGGGCGCCGAGCCAGTCGCCCGCCTCGAGTCGGGCTTCCGCCCGGAGAACAAGGGCTTCGATCTCCAGGCCGAGCTCCTGCCCCAGGCGCGCGGAGACTTCGGGATCGACGAGCTCCGAGGCGAGACGCGCGAGCTCATCGCGCAGGAGCGACTCCACATCGCCCGGTACCTCGCCAGGCGCCTCGCCCGCCACGAGGGCGGCGGGTTGCCCGGTGAGTACCGAGGCCAAGGCAACGAAGCTGAGACAGAGTTTCGGGAGGGTCGTCATCGTCGGTCCTGTTCGAGACGTGTCGGAATTCCGCAGCGCACAGCGGCGCAAGACAGCGGATGCTATGCTGCGATTGAGCACTGCCGGAGGGCTCATTTCCGGCATCCAGAGGCCCTGACGCCCGATGTCGCATCATGTCGCGCATGTCGCCTGACGAGGAAAGAGAACGAGCTGTGCTCGACTCCTGGAAGGAGATCGCTACGCATCTCCAGCGCGAAGTTCGAACGGTGCAACGTTGGGAGAAGAACGAGGCGCTGCCCGTTCGGCGGCACCTGCATCAACAACGGGGCACCGTGTTCGCCTATCGGGACGAGATTGACGCGTGGCTGCAATCGCGGACCGCGCGCCAGGCCAGCAGCCCTCTCCTGGAGAAGGGAGCGGACCACAGCAGGAAACTCCCTTGGTGGCCCGCGGCCCTGCTGCTCGGCTTCCTCGGCCTCGGCGCCTGGCTTGTCATCCCCGCTCGGCTGTCCAAGGCCGAATTGCCTCCGCAAGCGAGCCGTCAACGACTCTTGGTCCTGCCGTTTTCGAGCGGTCCCGGAAGCGATCCCGGAAGCGCGCTCGACGAAGAGCTGCTGCGGGGGCTCCACGAAGAGTTGATCCTGCGCCTGGGCGCGCTGGCCGAGCCGAGCTTAGCCGTGATCGGGCACTCCTCGGCCCTGCGCCTGGCCGGCCTCGGACGCGAGCTCGAGGCACCGGTGGGCGAGTTCGCCTTCGACCAACTCCTCGAAGGAACGTTGGTGCCAACGGAGGACGGACTCCAAGTCCAAGCCAGCTTGCGCCAGGCCGGAACGGAAGAGCTCCTTTGGAAAGGGGTGTTCGAGCTGGCACAACCTGCGAGCTCGGCGAACGCCAGCTCGCTGGCCGCTGCGATCGCCGCGCGCTTGGCCGGCGACCACTTCGCAGCCGAGCCCTTCAGCGAGTACCTCGCCACGCGCCATCGAGCCTCCGCCGAGCCCGAGGCCTACGCCGCCTGGCTACGCGGTCGCTACCTCTGGCACAAGGGAACCGGAGCAGGCTTCGCGGCCAGCCTCGAGCACTTCCACGAGGCGCTTGCGATCGATCCCGACTACGTCGCGGCCCACGTCGGAGTGGCAAACGCGAACGCCCTGCTCGGCCGCTACGGCTATCGACCTGCGCACGAGGTCTTCCCACGGGCGAAGATCGCCGCCCTGCGGGCACTCGCGCTCGATCCCGACTGCGCCCTGGCCCATGCGGCGCTTGGCGTGGTGGCGTTCTACTACGAGTGGGACTTCGAACGGGCCGCTGTCGAGTTTCAAACGGCGATCGCAGGTGCTCCCGGCGTCGCCTTTCCCCACCACGTCTACGCTCACTTCCTTTCGTCCCTGGGACTGCACGACGAGGCCTTGCAAGCCGTGCGACGTGCCCAAGAGCTCGAGCCGCTCTGGTCACTCGTCGTGTCCGACACGGCCTGGTTCTACTATCGCGCACGACGCTACGACGAAGCTCTCGAAGCCAGCCGACGCGCCTTGCAGATCGAACCGGATCTCTACGCCGCCTTGGCTTGTGAGGTCGCCTCCCTGCGCAGGCTCGGGAAAGAGCAAGAGGCCTGGGTCAGCATGCGCGCCTGGCTCGACCGCCGCGGCGACCTGGTCAGGGTTCCCGGCGCAACCGTCGTGGATCCCAGGGAAGCCCTTCGCAACACCCGCCTGTGGCAGCGCCAGATGGTCGAGGCGCGCTCGAAGCAAACCTTCGTTCCCCCCTTCTCCCAGGTCTTCTCGTTGGTCGAACTGGACCGCACGGACGAGCTGCTCGACTGGCTGGAAGAGGGCCTGCGCCAACGCGACCGCATCGCAATCCTGATGAACGTGCACCCGAACCTCGACCCTTACCGGGACGACCCGCGCTTTCAGCGCATGGTCGGTGAAGTCGGCTTTCCCGCGGATGCTCGCCAGCTCTTGGCGGCGGCAAGCCTGAAACGCGACTAGCTCTCACCCGTGCCGCCAAGAGCGACGCCCCTGTAGCTACTCCCCCCACACGGGCAACCGAACCAGGGACGCTGCCCCCTGCTCATGGAAGATTCGGTGTTCGTGCGTTTCCAGGTCCTTCTCGTTCGCCCCGTAGATGTCCATGAACTTCTGAGGGTTGCGGTCGTAGAGCGGGAACCAGGTGCTGTGGACTTGCACCAGGATGCGGTGCCCCTTGCGGAAGCGGTGGAAGCGGTCCGGTAGCTCGAAGTTCAGAGGGGTCAGCTGGCCGGGCTCGAGGGCGGAGGGCTGCTCGAAGCTCGCGCGATACTTGGCGCGGAAGATGTCTCCGACGATGAGGATCTGGGCGTTGGCCAAGGACTTGCCCGTGGCGGCGGAGACGTCCTCGGTGTCAGCGGGGTAGACGTCGATGAGCTTGACGACCCAGTCCGCGTCGGTACCGGTGGTCGAGAACTGCAGGTGCACCTGCGGCCTTCCGGCGATGACCAGGTCCTCCTCCAGAGGAGTCGTCAGGAACGAGAGCACGTCCTCGCGCGCGGCGAGGTAGCGCTGGTCTTCCGCCATGTACGAGGCGTCGAGGAGGACCGGGCTCGAGGCGGTGTGGGGTACGGGGTCGAGGGGATTGCTGACGAAGGCCGTGTGGCCCTCCTGCGCGTCGGGGGCCTGGAACGAGGCGGTTGCGTCGCTGCGCAGGTAGAGGTCGCGGGCCTTGACGGACTGCGGCGGCCACTCGTCCAGTTCGTGCCAGACGTTGGCGCCCGTCTCGAACACCAGCGCTTGCGGAGGAGCAGGATCGCCGCTGCCCCACAGGTAGCGCTCGAAGAACGGGAACTCGACCTCCTCCTGGAAGCGTGTCCCCGTGGCCGCCTCGAAGTCGAGGCCGGCGAAACTCGAGCCATCGCCAACACGGAGATTCCAACCACCATGCTGCCAGGGGCCGATGACGAGGTGGTTGCGGTCGGCGCTGCTCGTGGCCTCGATCGTGGAGTAGATGTCCACGGGGCCGCGAAAGTCCTCCGCATCGAACCATCCGGCGACGTTCAGAACTGCGGGCCCGACCTTCCCCAGCTCCTTCAGCACGTTGCGCTTCTCCCAGTACGCATCGTAGTCACCGTGTTCCAGGAGGTCCGTCCACTCCCCCACCTGGCCCTGGAAGTACGTCTCCTCGAGCTGGCTCAGGGAGCCGGCTTTGCGGAAGAAGCTGTAAGCCTCGGAACGGAAGGCGGGGCCGATCAGGGCCGAATCGACGTCCCCGCGACGCATCGCCACGATGCCGATCCAGAAGAACATGTAGTTCAGACGGAAGGCCCCGTGATGGTGAGCGTCGTCACCCAGGAACCAATCCCCCGGGGAAGCCTGGGGCGAGACGGCCACCAGCGCGGGGTGCGCATCGGCCATGGCCATGACGGTCTGCCAGCCGTCATAGGAGATGCCCCACATCCCGACGCGACCGTTGTTCTGCTCCACGTTCTCGAGCAACCACTCGATGGTGTCGTAGGCATCGGTGCTTTCGTCCACGGCCTTGGTGTCGGCGCGGTCGGCACGCATGGGACGCAGCAGCTCCCACTCGCCCTCGGACCCGAACGTCCCACGGGCGTCTTGACGAACGAAGATGTAACCCGAATCCGCGAAGGCCGGGGACGGTCCGAGCCGCGCAGGATCCACCCGTGCGGGCAGCGGGTCGATCTCGTAGGGCGTGCGCCTGAACAGGATCGGGCCGGGCTCGTCCGTGCCCACGGGCTCGAACACCTGTGTGTAGAGCTTGACCCCATCGCGCATGGGGATCATGACTTCGCGCGCTTCGTACGCGACCGCCTGGGCCCCGGTGGAAGGGACGAACCCTGTGCAGCAGAGTCCGGCCGCAACGAGGACGCGCAGCGGGCTCGCAAGGGTCCTGGGGAGGAGACGGCTGAGCATCATGGACCGTAAGATACCGAATCCGGATTCCATCCACACACCGACGTCCGCCACTCCGTCCGACTGGGCAGCGTCCCCTTGCTTGATGCTGCTTTCTGACGTGCACATGCCTGGGCCGCCCCTACCATGGCGCCCCGCCGGAAAGAGCCGGGACTCCTTCGCACTGGCGAACTCCCCCTGAGGCATGCAAGGCTTCGCATGCGGACTTCCTCACCCCCGAGTCATGACAAGTAGTGGGACACAATGAACAAACCGAGCAGCTTCCTGGTTGGGCTTGACTTCGACGGCGAGCGCGGATTGCTCACAGAAGGCAGCAAGACTGCCGCGCGGCACGCCTTCTGGATGGCCGGGATCTGTGACGCCAGAGTGGACTTCTTTCATTCGACCTACCGTAGTGACGAGACTCAGCACAGCGACTTTCGCGGAGCGAGCGATGCTGGCCGATCGGAGCTCAGCGCTCTGCGCGATGAGTTCGACGTAGAGAGCACGGACCTGATCCTGTCCGATGAAAGGCCCAGCCTGGGCATGACCCGGCGCGTCCTCTCGGGTGCCAACGACATCGTTGTCGCGGCGAAGCGGAACCAGAGCCGCCGCCAGGACCGCAAGTTGGGTAGCGTCTCGATCCAGCTGGTACGCATGTGCCCCTGCCCAGTGTGGGTCGTCAAGTCCGGGCAAGAGCTCGAGCACCGGTCGGTTCTGGCTGCGACCGATCTGTCAGTCGTAGGAGACCTGGCGACAGAATACGGCGCCCTGATTGCAGCTGCAGAAGACTGCGACCTGTTCGTCGTTCACGCGTGGCAGGTTCCCCTCGATCTTCAGATGAGCCACTCCCGAATCGGTGACGAGGAGTTCCTCCGCGGCAAACGCAGTATCGCTGAGGCGGCTCGCCGTCACATCGAGGCCATCCCCTCCCTTGCTGAGCTGGGCGAGCGCGTCAAGATCCAGCTCGCGGCCGACAGTCCTTCCCACATCATTCAGGAAGTCGTTCGAAAGGAGTCCCCCGACCTGGCAGTGCTCGGCACGGTCTCTCGCGGTGGAATTGCAGGCCTACTCGTGGGCAACACTGCGGAGAAGCTACTCACCGAATTGGACTGCTCGCTTCTGACTGTGAAGCCAGTCGATTTCATCTGCCCCGTCCATTAGCCGAAGCGAACGAGCCCACGCTGGGCCCCGCCAAGCGAACGGAATTCGCACCGCTCGTGAGAAACGTCCGGCAGTAACCCGGGCCTCGCACGAGGCCCGGGTACCGGCCTCTGAGGAAAGTCACCATGACCTCCAAGCAAGACGCAGAGCCGGCCAACGAGCGAAGAAACCTCCCACAGGCTCCCGTCCAGCGAATCACGCGGCCACTCGCCCGCTTTCTCAAGATCGAGGCAGCGAGTGGCATCTTGCTTGGAGTGTGCACGGCGATCGCCCTCGTGGCCGCGAACACGTCCAGCTCCACTGGGTGGACGGCCTTCTGGGAGGCGGGTTTGACCCTTGGCACGGGCTCGTTCGAACTCTCGTACCCGCGCTGGTACTGGGTCAACGATGCCTTGATGACGGTCTTCTTCTTTGTCGTCGGGCTGGAGATCAAGCGCGAACTCGTCGAAGGGCATCTGCGCGATCGTCGCAAAGTCGTGCTTCCCGTTGTCGCTGCCTTGGGCGGAGCCCTGGTTCCTGCCGTGATCTTCGCATGGTTCCAGTTCGGCTCTCCTGGAGAGCGCGGCTGGGCGATCCCCATGGCCACGGACATCGCTTTCGTCGTCGGGGCCTTGGCGGTCTTGGGTCAGCGGGTCCCGCCGGGGCTGAAGGTGTTGGTGCTCACGCTGGCCATCGTGGACGATCTCTTGGCTGTCGGTGTCATTGCCCTGTTTTACGTCGACACGATCTACTTCGGTTGGCTCGCGGGATCGATCGCTGGGATTCTGCTCACGGTGCTCTTGCAGAAAATCGGCGTGCGACGGGTGGGGATCTACGTCGGAGTCGGGGCGGCTCTGTGGCTTTGCACACTCAAGTCAGGCGTGCATCCCACGATTGCCGGAGTCGTCCTTGGAATCTTGACGCCGACTCGCCCCTGGATCTCTGCCCCATCGATTCAAGAGCTCCTCGTCGATGCCGAGCGTGTCCTGGAAGAAGCCAAGCTGGCAGGCAGGAAGGCGCGCGCAACTCTCGAGGAGCTCGCGTTCGCGGCGAAGGAAGCCATCTCTCCTCTGGAGCGCCTCGAGAGTGCATTGCATCCCTGGGTGGGCTTCGCAATCATGCCGATCTTCGCTTTGGCCAACGCTGCGGTCCCCATCACGAGCGGTAGCCTGCGCGACCCACTCTCGTTGTCGATCGCCGCCGCGTTGTTCTTGGGCAAGCCCCTGGGAATCTGCTTCGCCGCCTGGGTGGCCATTCGATTCAAGAAGGCTGCGCTCCCCGCCGGCGTGAGTTGGGCGGCGCTGGCTGGCGCTGGCGTCCTGTGCGGAACGGGGTTCACGATGTCCTTGTTCCTGACCTCCCTCTCCTTCCAGGACGAGTCCTTGGTACCCGCGCGTATGGGAGTGCTGTTGGGCTCCGGAGCAAGCATGGCGGTGGGCCTGATCGTGCTCCGCCTCACGTTGCCCAAGCCCTCGACGAGTACCGGCGATCCGACGACGGAGAGACTCAGCGCGGCTCAGTAGTTGAATGATTGGCTGCATCGTTCAGCGGATTGCGTACATCGTGGAGGATGGTGTCGCCCGGCCAACGTGCTCATCACGCCGGAGCGCTCCCTTGCCCTGGCGGAATCGAACGAAGACGATCTTCTCCTGAGGGCGTGCGTTCGTGAGCTTGCACTGGCACCGTACTGAGCTGGTCGTGCCAAACCGCTCGCGTGCGTGGACGCGAGGAGTGATCAGTCCTTCACGAACCAGTCGCTTGCCAGTGCGTCCGTCGTGAAGTGCTTGATGAGGAGGTCGACGACTTTCCGGCAGCCGCGCGCGGTGGGGTGAACTCCGTCCGCCATCAGATCGCTGGGCTCCCAGGTCAATCCGTCTTTCGTTCGCGGGGTCGTGCCATCCGCCCAGAGATAGGGCCCCCAAAGAAGCAGGGGCGCTCTCGCGGGCGCTGCAGCGTCGATGTATCGCAGCGGGTCGGCGCCCAGGATCTGGTCACGGATCAACCAGCGGGCGGCGAACGCGCCTTCGTACGCGTAGGGTTCTGGATTCAGTGGATAGGCAGAATGCCCCGCGTAGATGCGGCTCCCCAGGTACGCGATCCGTAGGTTCGGAAACCGCCGCTTCGCGTTCTGCAGAACAGCCAACGCGTCGAGGTAGAGCCTGCGTCCGTGGTAGTCGAGGTCGCCCTTGGGCATTGGATTCGCGAGCTTGATCCAGGAGACCTGAACCTGTTGCGCCGAGACCTCGGCCGCCGCCAGGCGGCGATCGGCCTCGATCCACGCGGGTGCCCTGGGGTCTACCCACTGCGCCATCCCCTGGCCATTCTGGGCGCAGTCCACGATCACGACTCGGTCCGACTTGCGATCGTCCTGATCAGCAAGCTGCTTGAACAGCGAGAACTCCATCGTCGCATTCGACATGCTGATGGAAACGAATCCGACCTTGCCATCGCTGGCCGGCTCCCCGTCCGCGCTCCTGGGAGTGATTCTCTCACTCGCCAGTTTCGCTGCCGCCAGGTGGGATGCCGGCGGCTCGTTTCGGCCACCGCCATAGAGGCCACCGTCTTCATCCTTGTATCGATCACTTGCTGACATCTCCGTGAGCGGCTTCAGTCCGAGCGTTGGTCCATGGATCGGCTCTTGATCAGGAATGTGCTCGCCGAGCCGCAGCGCGATGACTGCCAGATCACCACGAACCGGCGCCAGGGTGAGGGTCACGACGGTTCCATCCACCAGCTCGCGGGCCTCGAGCCCCCTGGGCAGAGCCTGCCCCTGAGCATCCAGAATCCGGGCGGCGGCGAGGACCTCGACCAACCGTTGCTCCCCTCGTGCGTCGACCGTCAACATGCGGTTCTCCGCGTCCATGCGGCGTAGGACGCCGAGGACGTCGAAGCCACCTCCGGTGGACTGCGCCGACGCGCCACACCACAAGAGGCTCATCCCTGCCAGGGCCATGACCCTGAACAGGGTCAGATTCGTTCGGATGAAATTCTTCATGGGTACAACGGTCTCCTTGATTGGATACGAGAAGTCATCTCACCGGCGCTCTTGCAAAGGGCACAGAGGGCCCGACGGAACTCGAGTCAGCGCCGACCGGCAGACGCTTTGTAGCTTTCCAAGCGCGTCTTCATCTCGGCCGCAGCACCCGAGCTCACCCCGCCAATATCGATTGCAGCCTGCTGACAAGCGAGCGCGGCATGGACGTCCCCGCTCAGAAATCGAGCTCGTGCAAGCGTCTCGAGACAGCTGCTGTCGCCATGCTCCGTCGCTTCGTCGACTTTGATGGAGAGCTCGAGCACGAGCGCGAGGTGCTCGTCGGCGAGGGGGTCCAGGTGAAGGACGCCCCAGACCATGCCATTGACCTTTTGGTGCGAGACGCTTGGGTCGCCGGCGGCGACGAGAATGCGGGGAATCCACTCACGCGCCAACCCCTGAACTCGCAGAGCGGTTGGATGCCTGCGCACCGTCGGATCGAGGCCTTCCCAGGCGCTGAGAATCCGCTCCATGGTCGGCATGAACTGCGCCAGGCTCTCCAAGTACCCGGCCGGGTACGGGGTGCCCTCGAGCTCCCAGCTCAAGCACTGTCCGAGGTTGTCCAGAAACTCCAGAGCCGGCTCGACGGCCGCCTCCGGATCGTGGTCGAAGAGCTCCAGCGCCTGCATGCCATGCCAAAGGGTCACGCCTTCGCACGAGAAGAAGTAGGCCTCGCCCCGATGATTCTCCAGCAGGCGCTTGGCCTCTTCGAAGGCCTCGAAGGCTTCGTCATGCCTCGCCGTACCGTGGAGCATGAACCCCAGCAAGGCGAGCTGCTTGCCGAGGAAGACCTTGTTGCGCTGGAAGCCGCGCGCCGTGTCGACGACTTCGCGCTGCCTCGCCGCCGCCTCCGCACGTCGGCCTTCGCGCCAAAACGCCCACACAACGTTCGATTCCAAGTCCGCTTGCATCAGGGTCCCGGTACCTCGACGCCGGAAGCGTTCGAGCACGTCCTCCATCACCGGTACCGTGAAACCGACGGCCTTCAGCGATCCGTGAACCCAAAATCCGAGCGCGATTTCGAAGAAGTCGAAGGCATCGTCGTCGGGTTCGAAGCCTTGCTGCATCGACTTCGCGATGCGTTCGTACAGCGCGCTGGCCTCGCCGATCCGGTCCATCCGCATGAGAACACCGGCCCGGGCATACTCGACGATGGGAACCAAGCGCCGGTCCAACGCTGGGATCAGCTCTTGCACCCGGCTCAAGGCCCGATCGGCCTCCGCCAGTCGCCCGCTGTTGAAGAGCATGGCGGACCATCGGAAGAGCTCTTCGACGGCCTCTCGTTCGCCGGCGACGAGGAGCGGCTCGAGGCTGCCCAGTGCCGCGGTGCGCAGCAGGTCGGTGTCGAGCTCGACGGTGAGCCCTCCTTCCTTGTCGTGAGCCAACCGGTCGAGCTCCCACGCGATGTGCGAGAGTGTCAGCGGATCTCCAGCCCCCTCGCCCAGTGCCTCGAAGGCAAGGCTGAAGTGCGCGACCGCCTCGTCCGGGAGCTCGCGGTGAAGGAAGGCGTCGCCGAGCGCTCGGTGGACGGTCGCCCGGCTACGTGGCTGGTCGGCGAGCGCGCCGGCCTCGAGACGGCGGGACGCATCGCGCAAGAGGTCCGTCACCGTGGACTCCGTTCCCCCGCGAGCACCAAAAAGCGGACTGGTCGAGAACAGAGTCTCGCGGAAGAAGCTGGCCAGCGCCTCCTGCTTCAACGCCTCGGCCAAGGCGTCTTGCTCGCTTCTTCTCGCGGCCGAGCGCTGATCCTCGGCAACGCGTAGTGCCTCGGTGGCGCGCAGGTAGCCACTGCTCGTTCCGGCGATCCCGAGCAGCAGGACGCCCACCAGAGCCGAGGCTGCGGCCACGGAACCCCGGTTGCGCCGCAGGAACTTGCGCAGCAGGTAGACACGGCTCGGCGGCGAAGCGAGCACCGGCTCGTGTCGCGCGTGGCGTTCGATGTCCGCTGCAAATTCCTTCGCCGTCTCGTAGCGGCGCACACGGTCTTTCTCCAGCGCCTTGAGCACGATCCAGTCGAGGTCACCTCTGAGGGCGCGCACGAGAGCCGCCGGCTCCTCGCCGCGCGCTCGGGAGAGTGACCCGATCGACTCGCCCAGAGTCGAGAGCTTCGTGCTCGGGCGTAGAGCCTCCTCCTCCCGAATGATGCGCTTGATCTCCTCGAAGGCCGCGCTGCGAAGCCGTACTCCGTCGACGGGCGTCGTTCCGGTGAGGAGCTCGTACAGGAGCACACCGAGGGAGTAGATGTCGCTGCGAGTGTCGATGTCGAGACCGCTGAGATCGGCCTGCTCCGGCGACATGTACTCGGGCGTGCCGATGAACTGCCTGAACTCCGTGAAGAGCGTCTTGTCCGTCAGGTCCTGATTGGTCGCCTTGGCGATTCCAAAGTCGATGACCTTGGGCACCGGCTCGGCGTCGTGCATGGTCACCATCACGTTCGATGGCTTCAGATCCCGGTGGATGATTCCCTTCTGGTGGGCGTGCTGGACGGCTCGGCAAACCTTCACGAAGAGCTCGAGGCGGTCCTTTGTCGAGAGATGACTTTCGTCGCAGAATTCGGTGATCGGAATGCCCTTGACGAGCTCCATCACGAAATACGGGCGGCCGGTCTCGGTGGCGCCGGCGTCGAACACCTTGGCGATGTTCGGATGGTCCATCATGGCCAACGCCTGGCGCTCGGCTTCGAAGCGCGCGATCACCTGGCGTGTGTCCATGCCCAGCTTGACGATTTTCAGCGCGACGCGGCGTCGCACCGGTTCCTTCTGCTCGGCCATGTAGACCGTGCCGAAACCACCCTCCCCGATGAGTTGCAGCAGTTTGTAGCGACCGATCGCGTCGCCCGGCTGCTCGATCGAGGAAGACACGTCCGCTCGAGCCACTTCGCCCCCCTCGACCTCGGCGCGTGCCTTGCGAATGGGGTCGGAGTCGGGGGCAAAGCTGTCGGGGTCCGTGGCCGGGTTCATCGTCAGGTGTCTCCTCTGGAGGCCCGGCGCCGCCTACACTCCGCACTCACGGTGAATCGTAGAAAAACCGGGTCGCGCCACCGAGCAGCTCCTTCAGGCGGTCGTGGGCCCGCGAGCGCAGCATGTGGACCGCGCCCGGGCTCTTCCCGAGTTCGGCAGCGAGCTCGGCCACGGGCCGTTCGGCCAGATCGAGCTCGTCCACGACGCGGCGGTAGCTGGCGGGCAAGCGCGCGATCGCCGCACGAAGCCGGGAAACCGCCTCGCGGCCTGCGGCGATCGAGCCAGCGGTCGCCTCGCCATCAACCAGGGTTGCCATCAACGTCTCGGCCGACGTTCCTCCCGCCCGCACGGCTCGCCCATGCGCCTCGGGACGCTTGTCGCGCTGGAGAGCTCGGACAGCATCACGAAGGTTGTTCTCGGCGATGCGCGCGAGCCAACCGCGAAACCCAGCCATGGTCCGCGCCTGCAGGGTGAAGATGCGAAGGTAGGCCTCCAAGTAGGTGACCTGCATGACGTCCTCGGGCTCCAGGCTCGGGCGCCAACGCGGATCAATGGAGATTCCCGCCACGACCCGGGGGCCACACTCCCGCAGAAGCTCTTCGAGCGCTTCTCCGTCCCCATCGATCGCACGCTCGATGCGGGGTTCTTCGCTTTCCGTCGAAGCCACCCGGGCATCCTACCTCGGCAGGTCGCCGCGGCGGCCCACGACCGCCGAGAGTGCAATGTTGTCGAGCATCCCTGTAAACACCAAGCGGTGCAGTGGATAGATGAAGTACCAGTAGGCCAGTCCGAACAGACCGACCGGATCAAAGAGCGCCGTCTGGCGGATTGTGGCACCGCCGTCGGTTGGCAGCACTTCGAACTCGAGCCAGGCGCGTCCGGGCAGCTTCATCTCGGCGTGCAGTCTCAAGAGCCGGCCCGGTTCGTAGGCCTCGACACGCCAGAAGTCGAGCGCATCGCCGACGCGCAGTTCCTCCGGGTCTACGCGGCCGCGACGCACACCGACACCGCCGACGAGGAGGTCGAGAAAACCACGCACGCGCCACAGTCAGTCGTAGGCGTACCATCCGGTCGCGCCCCCGATGCGGCGAATCGGCGCAAACGCTTCATCCGGACAGACTTCTACCGTGCGAGCCCGCGAGTCGACGAGCCGGTTCCTGAAGCGCACGCCCGCCCAGCTTCGTGCCTCCCACCCGGACGAGAAAGCGTCGTACCAGCTGCTCTCGGCGATCTCGTTCTCTTCGTTGATGAGGGCTGCTGCGATCGCCTCCGGCATGCCACGCGGCCGCAATGGGAACAAGTCGAGCGCCGCGGTGTCACGCGCGACACTTGGATGCTTGATCGATTCAATCAGCTTGCGTCCCACGCGTGCATAGATCGGCGTCACGAGCCCGAGCCAAAGGCTCGAGAGGCGCGGGGTCAGGACCGGCACGCGGATCATCGCCCTGCGTAGCCCGCGCTGCCGGGCGTACTCGCGCATCAAGTCGCCGTAGGAGACCCGGTCCGCGCCGCCGATTTCGAGGACCCGACTTCCCTCGAGAGGAACGTCCTGGGCCGCGATCAGGTAGGCGAGCAAGTCCTCGACAGCGATCGGCTGCGCTTCCACGTCGACCCAACGCGGGGTGATCATGATCGGAAGACGCTCGACCAGGGCGCGAATCATCTCGACGGACAGGCTTCCGCAGCCGAGGACGATCGAGGCTCGAAGCTCGATGACCCACACGCCCGACTCGCGCAACAGCACACCGACCTCGTGCCGGCTGCGCAGGTGCGGCGAGAGATCGTCTCCATGGGCGAGCCCTCCGAGATAAGTGATGCGGCGTACGCCGGCCGCAGACGCTGCCGAGGCAAAGTTGCGGGCCGCGACGCGGTCGCGCTCCTCGAAGTCCCGGTCCGAACCCATCGAATGGATCAGGTAGTAGGCCGTGCCTACGCCCTCGAACGCCGGTGCCAGCGTCTCGAACTCGAGCACGTCACCGGCGACCACTTCCGTTGTCGCGGCCGCCCGCGAGGCCAGCGCGTCCGTTCACCGCGTGAGACAGCGCAGTGCAAATCATTGATACAGAGTCGCACACCTTGTTGTTGACCGACAACAAGCACTTGCCACTCACAGAGCGAAGCCAAGGTCGCGAGCTTGTCTCCCGCTCACCGACCAAGTACGAGCACGAGCGCCTGCTGGACGACTCTGGCTGTCCGCGTGCGGTAGTCCGCGTCTTCGTCGACGAAGATCCCGTGTTCCTGGCCGAAGCGTCGGCAGCGCATCGCGGATTCCCCCTGTCGCTCGGAAAGCTCACGCCAGGAGAGACCGGCCAGCTCGTGGGCGAGGCCGTTGAAGGCTCGCGGTCGCGCCGGCACGAGCACGCCTCCACGCTCGATCCTCCAGGGCCCATGCAGCTCCTCCTCCTGGTCCAGAGCCCGGTCGAGCGACCCTGGCGAGCAGACCGGCAACCCCGGGACGTGTCCATCGGCGAGGCGAGTCTTGCTCTCCATCCAGCGCTGCACTTCGATCGGAGTGGAGCCGACCAAGTCCAGCAAGGGATCCGCGGACGCGCGCACGCACATCCGGCGCTCCACCAGGTCCACGAGTTCGGTGGTCGCAGCGCCCGCATCGTGGCCGAACGCTCGTGCATAGGCCTGCGAACCGAAGCGCTCCACGCCAGCGAGGTTGCAGGCCTCCTGCTCGACCCGGCGACGCTCGAGCCAGGGAGGCCCAGAGTCGCGGTAGTAGTGGAACGCGCTTCCGAACGGGTAGCTCTCGCTCTGAAAGACGATCCGAGCACGAACGTGGTTGGAATCGATGTACCGAACCAAGGTCCGCCAATAGCGATCGTCCTCGACCGGCTTCGAGAAGAACCGGCCCCGGACCAAGGCGCCGTCACGGCGATGCATGCGGTTGAAGCGCCGCGAGTGTGCGTTCTGCGCCAGCCTCAGAGCCTCACTCAGCTCGCCCACCGGACTCCGCACTAGCAGGTGAAAATGGGTGGTGAGAATGCTGTAGGCGTGCAGCTCGATCCGCCCCCGTCGCACCTCACGCGCCAGCCGCGAGAGGAAGAATCGAATGTCTGCCCCGGACTCGAACAAGGGTCGCTTGGCGATACCGCGATTGACGACGTGATGCCAGCTCCCGGGCCGGTCCTGCCGCGGTCTTCGTCCCATGCGAGGAGGACCGACTGGGGGCGCAGCGGGTTACGGGTCGAGTGCGATACATCGTTGTCGTACAGAAACAACAGGGTGTGCGACACCGTAGGACCGCTACTGGGCGGGCGGTCCACTCAAGGACAGCGTGTAGCTGATCTCTACGGCGTTGAATCCAGTGACCCGAAGCCTGTAGGTCTGTCCCGCTATGGCGTCGAAGCTGACACTCGGCCAAGCGCCGCTGCACTGGGAGGAGTCGCAGGCGATTTCGTTCGCGACGGTCCCCGGGCAGTCCGTGTGCACGGAAAGGAAATAGCTGTAGAAGGATCCGCAACCGTCGATCGTGACCGGTCCGCTGGTCGCTGGCGTGTAGGAGAACCACACGTCGCGGTTGAGGGGGTTCGAACTGCAGCTGGCCGATCCATCCGGGGTCGCTCCCACGGTCGAGCCCGTGAAGGTGCCGGGGCCGATGGGCGTTGCTTCGGCGCAGAAATCGGGGAGTTGGTCACAGACATCGCCGATGCCGTCTCCATCGCTGTCGAGTTGGTCCTCGTTGGGAACGTTTGGGCAATTGTCATCCAGGTTTGCGTAGCCGTCCGCATCGACGTCCATGAGCGGGTCGAAGGGCACGTCCAGGGCGTAAAGGTAGCCGTAGTCGTTGACGCCTCCGACGAAACCGGTCATGAAGTACACCCGTTGGCTATCGGGGGTGAACAAGGGCTCCCAGGACGACGCGAACTGATTCACGCCGTTCTCCGCTTCGAGGTCGACGTGCCAAACGAGGGAACCGTCGGCGGTGTCGTAGCCGCGTGCCCATTCCGGATTCCCGAAGGTTTCCGTTCCGAGGGCGACGATCAGAGATTCATCCGGTGCCACTTGAAAGCGGTGCAGTTGGTGCGGGCTGTAGTCACGAATCCAAAGCGTGCTGCCATCTGGATTGAGCGCCCACCACTCGACTCCGAGCCAGTCTCCGGTGTAGAGCGTGCCCGAGGGGCCGAGCTGGGGCTGGAGCAGGACGTTGGTTCCGTCGCTGGGGTGCACGGAGATCCAGTCAGGATTGGCGTTGGGCGCGACCGCCACGACACCGATCTGCCCCCAGGCTAGGAGGAGACGTCCGAAGGAGTCCTGCACGGGGTAGCCATTGGCCGAGACGCCGATGTCGCTCACATCCCAGAGCAGGTTGCCGTTGTCCATGTCGAAGGTGTGCACGGAAGCGGGGCCCGAGGCGGTGGATTCCCAGCTCGCATACCATTGCCCAGCGCCGAATGTGATCTCGGAGTTGCCGCCGACGAAGCTGAAGAATTGGACTTGGCTGTAGCGCAGGTTGCCTTCGAGATCGATCGAGAAGTGTCCGTAGCCTTCCCCGCTGGTCGTGTCTTGAACCGCGTAGATGTTGCCGTCGGGACCGAGGCTCGGTCCGGCCAGAAGTTCATGACCGCTCGTGTTGGGAAGCGTCCAACGTACCGTTCCATCGGGATTGAGCACGGAGATGAGGATTCCCGGACCACCGCCGGTGACGATCGTTCCATCGGATGCGAGCGAGATGGGACGCCCTCCCCCGATGCCGTTCAGACTCCACAGGAGCTGGCCCTCTGGGTCCAAGGCATAGAAAGTCGTGTCGTCGCTGGCGTAGATCGTTCCGTCCGGAGCAAGCTCGGTGAACTGCACCGGAAGGTAGGAGTTCGTTTGGAAGCGCCAGCGGATGCGGCTTTCAGGACCCGCCGCGAAGATGGTCAGCGGAGCGACGTTGCTCGCGCCGGAGGGGGTCTGGAGCTGGACACCGACGGCCCCGAGCTCGACGGCTGCGGGGACGAAGGCGTGCACCTCGCTCGCGGACCAGGCGCTGACGTTGGCGGCCAAGCCGCCGATCAACACTTCTGAACTGCCTTGGGCGCTTCCAAAGTTCTGGCCGCTCAAGACCAGCGGGTCACTGCGCTCCAGGTTCTTCGCAGATAGCGAACTGATGTGAGGACCCACCTGTGTTCTCCCCGAACGAAGCTGTTCGCCCTGAGAGTCGATTCGCCCTGCAAAGAGCAGCAAACTGGCACAGGCGAGTGCAAACACGCTGCGCTCGCGTGAATCGACGCCAGAGATTCGGTTCCTTCGGTACATCGGTCATCCTTGCTTTGGTGTGGGCCGTTCGGGGCAAGCCTGGCAATCGCCATGCCACGATCGAGCTCGTGCCCTCCCGTGGGCCCTGCGGCCCGACATCTCGCCCCGAACTAGGAGTTTGGTTCGCCACGAAGCGAGTCGGCCGAGACGGGAGTCCAGCTTGCAGGCGCAGAGTCCAGATCTTGTGCTGCTCGTTCAAACACGCGGAAGATTCGCGACGTCAGGTCCGCCGGTGGGTTCGAGCTACCGTGCGATCGGCATCAACGCGTCCGGTACGATCGCGGGCGACGGCGGCGACAGCTTCGGCCAAGCCTGGCGCTTCGAGAATGGCACGTTCGAGTTCCTCGGAACGCTGGCGGGTGGCGTGCGCAGCACGGCCGCCGCGATCAACGATCAAGGCGAGATCGTGGGCACTTCGCGCACGCTGTCGATCATGGATCCACCGCAGAGCTTCCGATCTGTACCAGGCCAAGCGCTCGAGCTCGTGCTCTCCTCGAGCCAGGCCTCGTTCCTCAACAATGCCGGTCAGGTCGCGGGCTGGACGTCGTCCTTGGCGGGGTTCCTCTGGACACCCGGCGCGGGCTTCGAAGTCCTGCCGGCACTCGGGCAGCACGTTTACGTCTATCCGAGCTCGATCAACTCCGCGGGTGATGTTGTCGGCATTGCGACGCACGCGAACGGCAATGCGAGCATTCCCTTTCTCTTCACCGACGACGCAGGCATGCAGGCGATTACCGGCTTCACGAGCAACGCCTCGGCCGTGGCCGTGAACGACCATCGCACGGTCGTCGGCAACCTCTCCGCCGGGGCGAGGGCGGGGCTGCCCACCAGGGCTTGGCCCCAACGAAAGACAACGCAGGTTTCGGATCGGACTCCCGTATCGTGGCCAGTGCGGTGACCGCCTTCATCTTCTCGATCCCCAAGCGCAACCTGTACATCACCGGCCGTGATACCGAGACCGGTGATACCGAGACCGAACGCTTTCCGCCGGCCTACTCCCTGAGGCACTCCACACCCACTTCCCCCACCGCCTCCACATACGCCGCATCCTGTCCCATCCAGACTCGATGAGCCTGGTACCTGCGCTGGACTCCCGAAGCGCTGGCAGCGGTCCGTTGTTGGATCTCGCTCCAGCTCGAGCCCGCGAGGTCGCGCAGCAGGCCGACGAGCAAGACCGGCCAGACCTCAACGGAGCTAGCGCCCCTCGGCAGGCGCCACTTTGAATGCGCGCGGACACGCTGCTCCAGGCAGCGAAGCACGGCGGTCGGAGACGCGCAGGGAAATCCTGGACGCGTTCCGTCGGCGAGCTCCGCCTTGCGGCGCAGCCATCGACCGACGCCCTCGGGGGCCGAGTGGATCAACTCGTCCAGCGGATCGGGACCGCGGGCGTTGGAGTGCAGGCGCGCCTCGACCAGCTCGCCCATGGCCTCGTCGAGCGGAGCGCCGAAAGCGAGCCGGTAGAGCTCGTAGGAGAATCGCGAGGCTCCGACGCGAGCCACCGCATCGGCTTCGACCCAGCTGCGCTCCAGCCAGCGCGGCCCCTTCGCCTCGCGATAGCGTCGTGCGCTCCCGTGCGGGTACAGCTCGGCGCAAGGCACCATCCCTGCAGCGACTGGGTTGTGATCGATGTAGCGGACAAGGACCCGCCGGTACTCCATGCTCGCCACGTGGCGTGACAGGAACCGGCCGCGGAAGAGTGCCCCGTCGCGGCGGGCCTTGCGATTGAACCAGCGCACGTAGCGGTTTTGGACCAGCTGCATGCCCCGCGAGAGCTCCCCGCTCGGGCTCCGTACGAGCAGGTGGAAGTGCGTGGTCATCACGCAGTACGCGTGCACCTCGAGCCATCCCTTTCGCACGACCCGCGCGAGGCAGGACAAGAAGTAGCGCACGCACTCCCGATCCTCGAAGACGGATCGGCGCGCCAGCCCGCGATTCATCACGTGATGCCAGACTCCCTGGCCATCTGATCTCCATCGCCACACCATGCTCGACCTCCGGGTCGAAGACTGGCGTGGGAAGTTTGGGTTGCGGGCGGCCGGCGGAAAGTGTTCGGTCTTGGTATTTCGCTCGCATCACGATCTCGTCGACGTACGCGCGGGCGAGGAGGAGTTACCGAGACCGAACACTTTCCGCCGGCCTAGTCCCTGAGGTACTCCGCACCCACTTCCCCCACCGCTTCCACATACGCCGCATCCTGTCCCATCCAGACTCGATGAGTCTTTCGTGTCACGCTACGTGGAGAGCCCGGAGTGAGTTAGGGTTGCGGGTGGCCGGCGAAAAGTGTTCGGTCTCGGTACTCACCCCCCTCGCAGTTCGGCTTCGAGCCCGCCGTACTCCGACCGCCGGAGTTCCAGCGCAATGCCATGTCGCCGGGCCACCTCGCGAGCGATGTGCAGCCCGAAGCCCTGTCCTTCGGGGTGGCGACTGCGAGCGTCGTCACTACGGACGGATCGCTGCATCAAGCGCTCGATGAGCTCATCGTCGATGCCCGGGCCGTCATCCACAACGCGAAGTCGCCACGGGCCACCTGTTCCCGAATCGAGCAAGAGGGCGACGTGCCCACCGGACACGCTATATCGCACGGCGTTGTGGACCAAGTTGCTCACGGCCTGCTCGAGGAGCGTGAGGTCGCCCCGGGCAACGACCTTCTCCTCGGGTACAGCGAGGTTCAGCTCGATGTCCTTCTGGCGAGCGATGGGAGCGTGACGAGCCACAACACGTTCTACGAGGGCGTTCAGATCGACCTCTCCGAGCTCGACCGCCAACTCCCCCGCCTCCAGCTTGGCGGAAGCCGAGAGGTTCTGGATCAAGGAGGCCATGTAGTGCACTTCTTCCATGGCGCCACGAAGAACCTCTGGGGCCGGAGTGCCCTCCGAGTCGCACAGGGCGCTCAGGTGGCCCTTCAGGACGGTCATCGGAATCATCACGTCGTGAGTCGTGTTCGCGACAAACATTCGTAGTGCTTGCTCTCGTTCATCTACCGCGCGGAACTGGCGCTGGACTTCCTCGCCCGCATCGTTGAACTCCTGCGCGAGCTGTGCAATCTCGTCACTGCCCCTCACCGTCACGGGCATCGCATAGCCCTCTCGCGCGGAACGCCGAACTTCGGTCTGCAACCTCCGCACGCGACTGACGATTGGACGGGCTGCGACAAATACAGCCAAGGCGAGTCCGAGCGCCAACGCACTAGCCGTGATGAGCTGGTTGCGTGTGAGCCAAAGCGGCCCAGTCCCTGGGCGAATGGCCAGCACGATTGCACACGGTCCCTCTCCCCACGGCATGCGCGCGGCAACGCGGATCCCGGACCGCCCCTCTTCCAGGAACCTCTCGTCGGCTCGACTCGCACCCGCCTCGAGCGCCTGCCGAAGACCAACGGGGAAACTCGGCGCATGCAAGTTGGCTGAGAGAAAGTCCTCGCCGTAGGCGAAGAGGTCGATTCGGGGACCTTCGGGTCCCCCCCTCCTCGGAGGCCTGCGACCATCCGTCGCCGGAACGCGCGGCCCGACTGGCGGGCGGGCGTGGGGAGGAGGAGGGAATCGAGCTGGGTCGGCCTCGCACGCCGCTCGTCCGTCCTCCATCCGCCCCTCGATGAAACGGTGAAGGGCTCCGACCTCGGCACGATAGTCGAGGAGTCCCCTGGCCCACGTCAGTGCGACCACCAGCGGAATAGCCACGATTGCCAATGCCAAGACGAGTCGGGAACGCAGGCTCACGGAGCGAACTCCTCGTCGAAACGGTAGCCGACTCCCCAGACCGTGGCGACCAACCCGGAGTAGGCGCCGAGCTTTTTCCGGAGGCGCGAGACGTGCACGTCCAACGTCCGCTCGGTCCCCTCCCGCTCGGGATCAAGCACTCTCTCGGCGATCCAGCCACGCTGGATCGCCGCGCCGCGGCGCCGCGCAAGTAGAGACAGAAGGTCGAACTCGACTCGCGTCAGCTCGACCTCCCTGCCGTCCACGACGAGACGCCTCCCCTCCAAGTCGAGTTCTACCCCTCCGACAACGATACGGTTGTCGCGCACGGCGTTTGGCCGCCGCATGCGTGCCTGCACGCGCGCGATGAGCTCCTCCGGCCAGAACGGCTTGGTCAGGTAGTCGTCGCCGCCCAACTGCAAGGCGCGGACCTTGACGTGCGTCTCATTCTGGGCGCTGAGGACGAGAACCGGAACGTCCGAGGACTCGCGAACATGCTTCAGTACATCGAGTCCGTGGGTCTTCGGCAGCATGAGGTCCAGGATCAGGAGCGCGTACGGGGTGGGATCCGTAGCCAGCGCAGCGCTGCCGTCGCGAATCCAATCGGCGTCGTAGCCGGCGCTCCGGAGGTGCCCTAGCACCTGCCGGCCCAGCTTCTCGTCGTCTTCGACTAGCAAAATCCTCGGCTTCGACATGACCGCTCAGGCACAGCATAGCCCGAGCGCCATCCGACCTCGGCGTGCGAACCGTCAGCTGGCCAGCCAGCTTCAGAGAGTCGCAAGGTTGCTCGACAAGACCGTGCTCCCGGGCTTCCTCGCTCCCCACCGAGATTCTCGCGAATGGGTTCCGCAGCTTCAGAAGTTCGAAAGACCCGAGCGGCTCCTTCGGGTGGACATGAACGTTTCGCGGCAGCAAGCCGCGCCAACCACAGTAGGAGTCGTGAGCATGGATATCCGAATGAGCCTGGTCGCAGCGGCCTCATGGTGTGCCGTCGCCGGCCCCACCGAGGCCCTACCCGTCCAAGAGAGTCAACAGGCCGTCGATCGCTCTCCGGTGCAGCGCGCCCGCTCGACGGACAGTGGCCCGCCTCGAGACCGTGACGGTGGTGGGCCGGGTGACGGAGGCCGCCCCGCCGTCTTTCCCTTCGAGTTCCGGACCATCGATGGTGCCGGGAACAACCGCAGGCATCCGGACTGGGGAGCCGCGGAAACAGTCATGCTGCGCCTCACCCAACCGGACTACGCCGACGGCGCCCACGCCCCTGCCGGAGGAGATCGTGCCAGTCCGCGGGAGATCAGCAACCGAGTCGTCGCGCAGACCAACTCGATCCCCAACAGACGAGGGGCCTCCGACTTCCTCTGGATGTGGGGGCAGTTCCTGGACCACGACGTGACCGAAACTCCGGTCGCGAACCCCTCGGAACCGTTCGACATCCTCGTTCCGCTCGGCGACGCATGGTTCGACCCCTTCGGAACGGGGCTCGTGACGATTCCCCTCGACCGCTCCTCCTACGACGTCGTCGACGGTGTTCGACAGCAGGTGAACCTCATCACGGCGTTCATCGATGCTTCGAACGTCTACGGATCCGAGGAGGAACGTGCCGACGAGCTCCGCACGCTGGACGGGACCGGACGACTGAAGACCAGCCCTGGAGACTTGCTGCCGTTCAACGAGAACGGGCTCCCCAACGCTCCGAATTCGGATCCATCGTTCTTCCTCGCCGGTGACATTCGCGCCAGCGAGCAAGTCGCGCTGGCCGCGATGCACACGCTCTTCGTACGCGAGCACAACCTCTGGGCGGATCATTTCGGAGCCCTCGGCCTGCCCGACGGGGACGCGATCTACCAGTTCGCTCGCGCGGTGGTCGCCGCGGAAATGCAGGCGATCACCTACCGCGAATTCTTGCCGGTGCTGCTCGGGAACGACGCCCTTCCCCCCTATCGCGGGTATCGACCCAACGTCGATCCCTCGATCGCCAACGAGTTCGCGACGGCGGGCTACCGCGTGGGACACACGATGCTCTCGCCGTACCTCCTGCGCGTCCAGGCCGATGGGTCGACGCACCCGGCCGGCGACCTCCCGCTGGCGCAGGCGTTCTTCAACCCGCAGGAGCTGATCTCGATCGGGGTCGAGCCCTACCTGCGCGGCCTGTCCCGGCAGCAGGCGCAGGAAGTGGACCCCTTCGTGATCGACGACGTGCGCAACTTCCTGTTCGGTCCTCCGGGCGCCGGTGGCCTCGATCTCCCCTCCCTGAACATCCAGCGCGGCCGTGACCACGGGCTGCCCTCCTACAACGAAACACGGCAGGCTCTTGGACGCCGACGTGCGGCGTCGTTCGCGGACGTGTCCTCGGACGCCGAGGTGCGAGCGCGCCTGGCCGAGGCGTACTCCAGCGTGGACGACATCGACGCTTGGCTCGGGTTCCTGTGCGAGGACCATGCACCGGACGCGATGGTCGGCCGCACGCTGCGCGCCTTGCTGGGAGACCAGTTCCGACGTCTGCGCGACGGCGATCGATTCTGGTATCAGGCGTACATGCCGTGGCCGGTGATCGGCTTCATCGAGAATCAGACCCTCGCCCGGATCATCCGCCGCAACACCGAGATCGGACAAGAGCTGCCGGCCAACGTGTTCTACGTCCAGTAGCGTCCAGCAAACGACGCTCGAAAGACCCTCCTACCGGACTGGGCACGCCGTCGATGCCCGCGCCCCTCTTCTCCCTCCCCCGCCCCCTCTCGAGGTGGAGCGGGTGGCGGCGTGCCCCAGTCCACTTGGCGAGTTCCCCGCTTCCGAGACCCTCGGGGAGACGAGGTTCACGCTCGCCGCCGATCAACCGGCCCTTCGGTCGAATCCCTCACCGCCGCAAGACGAGCTTCAGATTCCCTGCCTAGACTACGCTCATGAATTGGATCACCTGTCTCGCACTGCTCTTCCCGTCCGTCGCCCAGGAATCCGCCCCGACACGGCCAGGCATGGGAGTCGTGCTCCGTACCGACAATGCCGCACCCGGCTACACGCTCCTCGCTCCCCTGCGCTCGACCCAGACCCTGCTCATCGATGAAGATGGTGCCGTCGTGAACCGATGGGACTCAGAGTTCACGCCGGGGAACGCGGCCGATCTGTTGCCGAATGGGAACCTGCTCCGCGCCGCGAAGGTCGGGAACAACGAACGCTTCCACGGGGGAGGCGAAGGCGGGCTGCTGGAGCAGTTCACGTGGGAGGGCGAGCTGGTCTGGAGCTACGACCTCTCGACAAGAGCTCACCTGCACCACCACGACTTCGAAGTGCTTCCGAACGGCAACGTGTTGGTCATCGTCTGGGAGGGCAAGTCGAAGGAGAAGACGCTGGCCGCCGGTCGCCGGCCGAACTCGGTCGGCGAAACGGGCCTCTGGCCCGACGCGATCTGGGAATTGAATCCCGTCCATCCGAACGGCGCTGAGATCGTGTGGAGATGGCGCGCGTGGGATCACCTCGTCCAGGACCACGATGCGAGCCTGCCCCACTACGGCGATCCGGCCGCCCATCCCGAGCGCATCGACATCAACATCGGCGCAGCGCCCATGGAGCGGACCGAGACCGACCACGAGCGGCTCGCTCGCGAGGAGGAGCTGGAGCACTTGCGCGCGCTCGGTTATCTCGGTGGCGAGGCGGACGACGACGTCGATCGGGACGACCGCGACCGCGATCGGGCCGACTGGATGCACACGAACTCCATCGACTACGACGCCGACCTGGACCTGATCGTGATCTCGGTACGCAACTTCAGCGAGGTCTTCGTGATCGACCATTCGACGACGACCGAACAGGCCGCCGGATCGGAGGGCGGAAAGTATGGCCACGGCGGTGACCTCTTGTGGCGCTGGGGGAACGCCACCAACTTCCGCCCGGCGGGGGCTCGAACGCTCTTCGGACAGCACGACGCGCGCTGGACGCGCGACGGCGACCAGGTCGCGCTGAGTGTCTTCAACAATGGCGACGGTCGTCCGGACGGAGACTACTCCTCGGTGGACCTCGTGCACGTTGCGATCGATCCGAGCGATTCGGGCAACTCGATCGTCGAGCAGGCGGGCTTTCCGGCACTTCCGGAACAGGCCGCCTGGTCGTACGCCGCACCGCGGAGGACCGATTTCTTCTCCTCTCACATCTCGGGCGCGACGCCGCTCTCAGAGGGACGGTTCCTCGTCTGTGAAGGGGACGATGGCCGCGTCTTCCAAGTGAACCGCGCGGGCGACGTGCTGTGGGACTTCCGCAGTCCGTTCCAGGGTCAAGCCGGGCGAGGTGCGCCCCAGGGTGGCCGCCGAGGTCCAGGTCGCGGCAATGGCCGTCCCGATGGTCCTACCGGCGGTCCTCCCCAAGGGCGTCCCGACGGGGACGGACCTCCAGGCCGCGGACCGCAGGGCCGTCCTGGGGCGGGACCCGACGGTGAACGGGGTCAGCGCGGCGGCCCCGGCTCGGCCACGTCGCTCTTCCGCGCCGTGCACATCCCCCTCGATCACCCCGGCGTCGCCGGGCGCGTGACGTCGACCTCGTCCGACTGAGAGGCCAAGACCTCGAATCACCAGAGCCAAACCCCGTAACAATGAGAACCGCATCCCATGGCAATCAAGAGCAAAAGTGGCCTGCACGGTCTCGACGAATCCGGCTCCCGGGGGCTAGTCGAACTGGCCGGCTGGCTGGCGATCGGCACGATCGTACTCGGCGCGTGTGGTTCGCGGCCCAATCCCGCGAGAGGCCTCGATGGCGTGCAGCCGGCTCCCGAAATCCGTGCGCAGGCAGCCGACGAGAAGCGGGCCAAGCCGGTCGATCCCTCGCACTTCATTCGGGCTGCGTTGCTGGCGGACATCGCTCTCGAGGAGCGCGTCTTGTCCGACGGCACGCGAGCCCTGTCCTACGTCATCCAGTCCGAGTCCGAACCGCACGAACATGCGATGGGGCCCTGGAGTCCGAAGCACGTGACCGACGGGAAGGAGAAGGGCGGGATCTGGATGAAGGACGGGGAACTCTACGACGTGGACGGCCCTTTCGTCGCCTCGATCGGAGACCTCTACTCCGACTCTGATTGGGACTTGGTCCGCGAAGACGGGTCGATCCGCGTCACGGAAACCAAGGAAGCCTTCGAGGCGGCCGCGAGGCCCGACGTGGACTCCAGGTATCACAATCACGTCGTCGAGGGCAGACCCGAGTGGATCGAGCAGAAGAAGACGACCTACGTGATTCCGGCTCAGCCCATATTCAGCGAGACCCCCATCCGCCTCGGTCACGGACCGGTCGGGGTTGCATTCAACGGGGTCAACTTCGATCCTCCCGCTCCTCTACACGCGATCTTGGCCGCTCATACGATCGCGCCCCTGGACGACTACGGCGGACACCTGAACCCGCATGCGGGCTACCACTACCACGCGGCTACGGGTCGCACCAAGGAAGTCGATCAAGGGGACGGTCACGCCGCGATGATCGGGTACGCCCTGGATGGCTTCGCAATCTACGCACATCTGAACGAGCAAAGCCGAGAGCCGCAGAGCCTCGACGAGTGCGGCGGTCACATCGACTCGAAGCGAGGCTACCACTATCACGCAGGGGCTCCTGGCAGCAACCAGATCATCCATGCCTTCCGTGGCGTGCCCGGAACAGCGCGCATGGAGGGAGAAGAACAAGGTGAACCGGGTCCTCCGCCGCATCGCGATCCGCCTCCGGGAGCTCGGGGCCGCCCGGATCGGGTGCGGCCCGGTGGGCCTGAACTCCAAGACCAACGGCAAGGTCCGATGGAGGCCATCGACCTACCCGAATCCACCGTGTCGATCGCGATCGAAGGCGAGTACCGCGTGATCCGATCCAACGGCCTGCCGGACCACGAGGCCGGCACGTTCCCCAACGAATACAACCCCAACGCCGTTCGCCCTCAGACACATGAGTACAGAGTCCCGCTGAACCCCAAGGCGTCCCAGCGGCTCACGCCGGCTCAGCCCGAGTTCGGTATCGCGCTCAACGGCGTCCTCTTCGACTCCGGTACCGGTGAGTTCTGGACCGCATCCGGACAGCGCGGACAGTCGCCATGGAACTACGACGCCGCGAGCGCCAGCAACCAGCCTCGCTTCGGCCTCGACCGGAACCACGCGCATGTCCAGCCCACCGGCAAGTACCACTACCACGGCTTGCCCACCGGCCTGATGGAGAAGCTCGGCCTGCCTGCCGACGGGGAGCATCCGTCCCACTCGCACGCTCACGAAATGACGCTCCTCGGGTGGGCCTTCGATGGCTACCCCATCTATGCACCGTACAGTCACGAAGATCCCGACGATCCCGCGTCCGAACTCGTCGAGCTCGAGCCCAGCTACCGGCTGAAGCAAGGCAACCGTCCCGACCCGCCCGAGGGACCTGGCGGTCGATACGACGGCACCTTCGGCGCGGACTACGAATATGTCGAAGGCTCAGGTCACCTCGACCGATCGAATGGCCGTTCCGGTGTCACCCCCGAGTTCCCCAAGGGCACCTACTACTACGTAGTCACCCGTGGCTACCCCACCATCCCGAGAACCTGGCACGGCATCCCAGGCCCGACTGTCCAGCGCCGCGGTCCTGTCCAGGGCAGCGATGGCCCACCTCCGCCGGGCAGGTGAATCAGGAAGCGCCAGGTTCTCGGCGGTCCTGCGGCTCGACGCATCGTGCCACAGCGCGAAGATGCGAAGCAAATGGTCGGGGGCGAGAGGATTCGAACCTCCGACCTCTGCAACCCCATGGCCTCT
>JAJDEW010000164.1 GCA_029259595.1 Planctomycetota bacterium
GGTCGGCTTCTTGGCCGTCATGCGCGGCTGCGACCTCAACTGCACCTTCTGCATCGTGCCGACCGTGCGCGGACGCGTGCAGAGCCGGCCCATCGAGGCCCTGGTGCGCGAGGCGCGCTGGATGGTCGCCGGCGGTGCCCGCGTCCTCACTCTGCTGGGCCAGACCGTCGACTCCTACGGCGAGGACCTGCCCAAGCCCGGGCCGGGAGAGCCGCGCTTCCGGGGGCGGCAGGGGCGCCCGAGCCTGGCCGACCTGCTCTACGCCCTGCAGGAGGTCGACGGGCTCGAGCGCATTCGCCTGATCACCCTGCACCCCTCCTACGTCACGCCCGCGCTGGCCGGAGCGATCCGGGACTGCGACAAGGTCGACCGCTTCCTGCCGCTCCCGGCGCAATCGGGCTCCGACGCCGTGTTGAAGGCCATGAAGCGCGGCTACACGACCGATCTCTATCGTCGGCGCGTCGACATCCTCCGCGCCGCGGTGCCCGACCTCGAACTCGGCTCGGACTGGATCGTCGGCTTCCCGGGCGAGACCGACGCGGACTACGCGCAGACCGAGGCCTTCCTGGAGGAGATCGGCTTCGTGCAGAACTACGTCTTCAAGTACGACCCGCGCCCGGGCACGAGCGCGGCCGAGCTCGTGGACGAGGTCCCGACAGCCGTCAAGAAGGAGCGCAACAACGCGCTCCTGCGCTGTGGCGAGCGCGTCGCCCTCCAGCGGATGCGCCCCTGGATCGGGCGCACGGTGGACGCCTTCGTCGAGGAAGCCTCGAAGAAGCAGCCCGACCTCCTGCGCGGCCACACGCACCACAACCTCGCCGTCCGCTTCCAGGGCGAGGCGAGTCGGATCGGGCGCTCCGTCCGCCTCGAGCTGACCGAGGCGACGCCCTTCGGGCTCGCCGGTCGGCTCTCCGGCCCGGCTTGACGCGCGCTCGCGGCGGCGAGTCGGCCTGCGCGATCCGTGCCAGCCCCAGGGCTTGCACGGCGCTCGGCGGGGTCGGTCCGCAGAGTCAGGGGCAGACTCCGCGTCGCGGGACGCGCTCCGCCGGGAACCCCTTGGCCGCGCCTCGGCGCACGCTACGGGCTGCGCGTTAAATGACAGAGGGCCACGGCATTCCTGCCGTGGCCCTCCGCCTCGAGACGACGGACGTCCGCCGTCTCAGCAGCTCACGTCATTCTCAGCGAACGCCGATCACGATGTCGATGGCGTTGGCCAGCGCGATGCTGACCGGGCCGATCGAGATCGCCGCACCCTGGGTGACCAGGGCCGCGCCGGACAGCGAAAGGTCCGCCGGGATCGGGATGTTGTGCGCGCCGAAGCCCACCTGGGTGAAGAGCGTACCCGACCCACAGATGAACGTGCCGCCGAAGATGCCGCCGAGCGGGATGCCCGGAAGCGGGGTCTTCGTGATGGCGACGAGCGAGATGGCCGCGCCGACTGCCGACTGCCAGGTCTCGTTGATGACGGGGCCAGCGGGGCCCGCATCAGGAATGAGGTCGCCATTCGCATCGGAGCCCAAGTGGGCGAAGATGTTGGCGTTGGTGCCACAGGTACGCGACGTAGCGGAAGAGGTCTTCGAGCCTTGCTCCCAAAGCTGCAACCAGAAGCCCGAGCAGGGCGTACCGGTCGTCGGCGGGGGCACCGGCGGGCTGCAGCCACCGAAGAAGAACGAAACGACGCACGTTCCGGCCGAGTTCGGGGTGCGGTTGTAGGCGTCGAACACGTCAGCCCAACCGGTGTTGGAGTTGAAGTCCGTCAGGAACGGACCCGACGCCGCGCCGGAGCCTTGGGGACCATCGATACCGGCATAACCCCAGGAGATGGGGCCGTCGGCGAGGGCCATCGGAGCGTTCGGCGCAAGCGTCGCGGTGACCGCGAAGCCGGGGCTGACCTGGGTGCCGATGGCGCCCGGGAGACCCGTGAAGCCGAAGGAGCCCGCGAGGGTACCGGCCGAACCACAGAACGCCGAACCACCTTGGTAGATGTTGACGCCGATCGCAGCACCGGGGCCGGGGGGGGCGTCCGTGAGGTCACGCGCGGTCGTCGCGTAAGCGAAACCGAACATGCCGATGAGACCCGACGTGCCACAGTCCTTCGTGGCGTAGTCGATGAATTCCCAGCCGTTGGTGAGGCCGGTGTAGTAGCCGGTCGTCACGGTGTTGCTGAAGCAGTTGGCGAGGGCCTTCTGCGTGCCGACACCGATCGGATCCGTGTTGTGGACGCCGCCGCCATCGTTGCCGAGGCGGGTCACTTCGCCCGTAGCGATGTCGTAGTGCACCCGGGTAAGGGGGCCTTCGACCGCGCGGAAGTCGGTCACTTGCTGGGCGCCGGATACGGCGGCCAAAGCCAATCCAGCGAACGCTGTAGAGACTAGGGACTTCGTCGAAACCATTATGTTCACCTTTCTTTCCCTCTCCCGTGGGAGGAGGGACTGTCGCTTTGATCGTACGATCGTGTTGCGGAAAGCGGGCGAGCCCGCCCCTGCTTGGAACAGGCCCCGAGGACTCGGGGACCGCACTCTAGGTCCGCGTCAGACGCGGCAGGAACAGGCTCGGTTCCCTCAATCCGCGGATTGGAGGAAATCCAGATACCGGCCAAGCTTAGCGGCGGCAGCGACCCGGTGTGGCAAAAACCCGTGGAACCTTTCGCCGCATAGGGCCCGGGCGGCGGGCGGAAAACGTCGGCCCGCCGGGCGATTTCGCGAAGGGGAAGGTTTTTCGCATTTAGAAGAAGGGGGGCGGGGGCAGGCGGTCTCCGAAGTCGGCCGCTCGGTCGAGCGGGTCGGTCCTGCGGACTCCGGGCGGGGCCCCGGACCGGCGCGGGAGCGGCCGAATCGCTCCAGATCGGGATCCTGGCGGACGACCTTAGGAGAGGAGAGCCGGGCCCGCCTGCTCGCGGCCCGGGCCGGCGCGTATCCTATCCGCCTGGCCCCCCGTCGATCCTCGATGAGAACCGTGTCCGAACCCCCGCCCGCCGCGCTCGAGACCGCCGCCCCGCCCCGGGGCGGGGTGCGCGTCGTGACGGTCCATTACCGCACCCCCGAGCGGCTCTTGGCCTGCCTGGCGGCCCTCGAGCGGGAGCGGATCGGCTGGGACGGCCTGGACGTCGTGGTCGTCGACAACGCGTCGGGCCCCGGGCCCGACGGCGAAGACATGGCCCTGGCCTTGGGCCGCGCGATCGAGTCGCGGGGTTGGGGCGGGTGGGTGCGGCTCGTCGCCAGCCCGGACAACCGCGGCTTCGCGGCCGGAAACAACCTCGGGCTCGCGACCGAGCTCGAAGGGCGCCCGACCCCCGCCTTCCATGCGCTGCTCAATCCCGACACGGAGATCGAGCCGGGCGCCCTGCGGCGGCTCGCCCGCTTCCTCGAGGAGCAGCCCGAGGCGGGGATCGTCGGACCGGCGACGGAGCTGGGGGAAGGCAACCTGCAGAACACGGCTTTTCGGTTTCCGGGCATCGTGAACGCCTTCGACGAAGCCTTGCACCTCGGCCTGGTCTCCCGACTCGCCGCCCGCTGGCGGCTGCAGCCCCCGCCGCGCCAGGAGCCCCACCCCTGCGATTGGCTCTCGGGCGGCTGTCTCGTCGTTCGGAGGGAGGTCGTCGCGGCCGTCGGGCCGATGGACGAGGGTTACTTCCTTTATTACGA
>JAJDEW010000165.1 GCA_029259595.1 Planctomycetota bacterium
CCTCGCGACCTCGGCCTCTCCATCCCTTTTCGCACCCCTCGTCGTCCCGCTCTTCGCACGTCGCTCGGTGGGACTCCCGGGGCTCGAATCGAGCTCTCGCTTCTGCCAGACTCCGGCCATGCGAATCCTCTTGATCGGTGCCTCGGGAACCATCGGGCGTGCGGTGGCCGAGGAGCTCTCGGCTCGACACGAGCTGGTCCGTGCGGGACGCTCGTCCGGCGACGTGCGGATCGATCTCGCGGACCCGGAGTCGATCCGCGCGGCGTACGCCGAACTCGGCGCGCTCGATGCCGTCGTATGTGCGGCAGGCAACGTGACCTTCAAGCCCCTGCAGCAGATGACGGCGGCCGACTTCGAGGTCGGGTTGCGCGACAAGCTCATGGGGCAGGTGAATCTCGTTCTCCTGGGACGCGAGCACCTGGCGGACGGGGGCTCGTTCACGTTGACCGGAGGCGTTCTCGATCAGGACCCGATCGTCGAGGGAACGTCGGCGTCTCTGGTGAACGGTGCGCTCAACGCCTTCGCCCAGGCGGCGTCGATCGAGCTCGACCGTGGCTTGCGCGTCAACGTCGTCAGTCCGGGCGTGATCACCGAAGCGCTCGAGGCCTACGCGCCCTACTTCCGCGGCTTCGAGCCCGTGCCGGCCGCGCGTGCTGCGCTCGCCTACGCCAAGAGCGTCGAGGGCAAGCGTACGGGCCAAGTCTTCCGCGTCAGCTGAGCTGAGCGTGGTGAGACGGCCGCCCCCCTGGGGGGTGAAGCGGGTCGTCGCCGCCGGTCAGGTGGACGGCAATCAAATGCAACCACAGGGTTGCGCTTGGGGCTTGCGCGCACTAACGTGCAACCACTGGGTTGCATTCGAGACCGGGCCCGACGGCCCTTCACGACCGAGCGAGGACACATGTCGAAGACCACCGACCGCATCGAGAAGGAAATCGTTCTCCAGGCCTCTCCCGCCCGTGTTTGGCGGGCCTTGACCGATCCTGCGGAGTTCGGGACCTGGTTCGGAGTGCGTCTCGAGGGCGCGTTCGTGCCGGGCGAGCGCGTGCTGGGGCAGATCACGAGCCCGGGCTACGAGCACATCGAGTTCGAGCTCCTGGTCGAACGCATGGAACCCGAGCACGTGTTCGCCTACCGCTGGCATCCCTACGCCGTGGATCCGGGGGTCGACTACGCGGCGGAACCGATGACGCTGGTCGAGTTCCGGTTGGAGGCGGTCGGGGACGCGACGCGGCTCGTCGTCGTCGAGTCGGGCTTCGATCAGCTTCCCGCGGCGCGTCGCGCGGAGGCCTTCCGGAGGAACGCAGGCGGGTGGGCCCAGCAGGTCCTGAACCTCGAGCGCCATGTCAGCTCGTCGTAGGCGCGCGACCGCGACCGCGATCGGCCGGGCGGACGTCTTCGCAGCTCTGGGAGACGAGACGCGCCTGCGGATCGTGGCGCGCCTGTGCCGCGGCGGTCCGGCCTCGATCAAGAACCTCACGGAGGGCAGCGGCGTCACGCGCCAGGCCGTCACCAAGCACCTGCGCATCCTCGAAAGCGCGGGGCTCGTACGGACCACGCGCCAGGGGCGCGCGAGCAGCTGGCAGCTCTTGCCCGGCGGCCTGGCCGAAGCGCGCGCCAGCCTGGATCGGATCTCGGCGCAGTGGGACGTCGCGCTCGAGCGGCTCCGCGCCTTCGTCGAGCCGTCGTGAGTCTCGCGACGAACGTCTCCCTGCGCCCGGTCAGCGCGCGCTCGGGACGAAGCCCTTCACCGGCGGCGCGTCGGCCAAGAGGTGGCGGTAGTGCTCGCGGTAGTCGTCGAGACGGACGCCGTTCAGGAAGCTCGAGTAGGTCAGGTACGTGAGGAGAAAGCGCCGATCCTGGGCCCACGGCGGCAGGAAACGGGGAGGCACACACAGTCCGTCGGCGGCGAGCTGTGCGAGCGCGGGGAGGTCCTCGACGTCGAGCTTGCCGCAGAAGAGCAGCGCCAGGCAATCGACGCGACCCTGGGAGACGACCGCGCGCAGGCAGTTCGTGACCTGCAGGAAGCCGCCCAGGTAGACCGAGTCCTTCAGGAACGGTGCTCCGCCGCTCAAGACGCCGCCGCGGAAGACGCGCCGCGCGTTCTCGAAGGCCTGGCTCTCGTCGCCGATCCGCTCGAGGAACGTGCGGTAGACGTCGAGGAAGTCGGCGCCTTCGATCGACATCTGGATGGCCAGGATCCGGTCGGCCAGGCGGCGCAGGCGGTCGGGATCGAGCGAGCCGGAGATGAACTCGGCGAAGACGGCCAGGCCTTCCTGGGTCCGCGTCGTACCGGCGTGCGAGGCGCCGAGGAGCGGGAGCTCGAGCTGGAGGCGCCCGTTCAACGACGTCGCGACATGGACGAAGGCTTCGTGCTGGATCAGCTGCTCGATGTCCAGATCGCTGAAGCAGGCATCGCGCCGGATCTGGATGCGGCGCGGACCGGCCAGGGCGTTGGCCGACAGGCTGTCGACGACGTGGACCTCCGGTCCTTCCTGGCCGAAGCGCTCTCGACAGGCGGCTTCCATCCGCCCCGCGACGCCGGTCGCGAGGTGGCAGGCCTCGGGCGGAGCTCCGAGGTCGATCCCGTAGAGCTCGGCACAGCTCATCTCCACCGCGCGCGCAAGAGCGAGCGAACTCGTGCCCGCGCGCTCGTCGGCGGGCAGGCCCCAGAGGCGAGCTCCGTGCTCCAGGAAGGCGGGCGTGCCCGCGCTCGCCAGGAGATCGGCCGAGGCTTCGATCGCGTCCGCGCAGCGCGAGAGCCAAGCCGCGACCGGTCCGTCGAAGTCGATTCGCCGGCGCGCATCGGCGACCAGCGCATGGACCGGCGCGGGGTCGAAGGGCGTCACCGCGACGTCGGGCAGTTCCCGCGCGCCGTTCGCGAAGAAGCGCGTCTTGACGGCGGGGTCCCAGGCGATCGTTCGCAGGATCCGTACGCTGGCTTCGGCGGACCGCAAGGCCGTCGCGCACTCGCGGATGCGCTCCCGCTGTTTCGTTTGCACGCGTCATCCATCGCAATTCCCGGGCCCGAGCGCAAGGGCCTGGTCGAGGGTTGCGGGCTAGAGCAGCTAGTCTTCCAGACTGCCCAGCTCGCGGAGGGCGCAGCGTTCTTCGTCGTAGGCCTCGTCGTCGATCGGGGCGAAACCGGCCAGGCCGAAGCGCTGGAGCTCGTGCAGGAGCGAAACTTCGCCCCCGACGTCGAGCAAGGCGTTCGCGATGCGTTGCTTCCAGAGCGGGCCCAGGTCGGCGCGGACGACGAGCGGCTGGATCGGGAAGGGCCCGAAGCTCTCGATGACGCGGAGCTCGTGGGCCAGCTGCGGGCGCTCGAGCCGTGCGAGCGCGAGCACGTTCGAATCGATCGCCGCGCCGTCGATCGCGCCGTCGAGCACGGCGGCGAGCGAGCCGTGGTGGGAGCCCGTGCAGACGCTGCGTGCGAACGTCTCGGGGTCGGCGTGCATCTCGGCGAGGTGCTGCAGCGTCGCGAAGTAGCCCGACAAGGAACACCGATCGTTGTAGCCCCAGGTGCGGCCCTCGAGGTCGGCGAAGCTCTGGGCGGGGTCGTCGGTGCGCACGACGAAGTCCGAGAAGTACAAGGGGCGCGCACCGAGGCGTGCGTCCGCGAAGACGAGGCCTGCGGGAACCAGCTCGACGGAGGGATCGTTGCGCGAGCGCAGCCACAGATACGAGCTCGCGCAGAGGAAGCCGACGTCCGCGCTGGCTGCCGCGCCGCGGAAGGGGTCGGGATCGCCGCGCATCGGGCCCGAGTAGCGGCTCTCGGCGTCGAGCGCGACCTCGAGCCCGAGCCGGGCGGAGAGGTGGCGACACAAGAGCTCGAAGAACGGGCGTGGGATGCCGGGTGCGAGGAACGTCAGCGCGCGCAGGTTGCCGAGCGGGGGTGCGGAGGCGTCCGAGGTCATCGTGTTCGATCGTCGGCCGAGGTCGGGGGCAGGCTTGACCGAGCCACGGTTTTCTGGGTGGGGCCGGCAGGATCCGAACCGGGACGCGAAGTCCTGCAGCCCGCAGGGCGCATCCTCCGCCCGCACGCTGCCCTGGCCGGCGCACATCCTATCCCAAGCCCGGCTTGCCCGGAGCGCCTCGGCAGGAGCGGCCGGCGTGGCCGGCACAGGCTCGGCGTCGAACGCTCCCGGTCGGTGAGCCCATGCTATCGTGTGCGCTCCGAACGACCCCAGACCCCTCGAATCCCATGAAGCTCCTATTGATCGCGGCCCTCTCGGTCGGCTTCCGCGCGGACGCGCCGGGCCGGCCCCAAGCCGAGGCGGCCGAGGCCGCTCGAGAGACTCCGACCGAGCGCTACGAAGCCCTGCGCCAGGAAGCGGACGAGGCCTACCGCGCCTTCGTCACACAAGCGCGCGCGGTCCAGGCGGCCTTCCGCGAACGCGGTGAAGAACCCACCCCGGACGACTTCCCCGAGAACCCCAGGCTCGCGTTCCTGCCACGCTTTCTGGCCGCGGCCGACGACTACGCCGGCACCGAGGACGCGGTCGCGTTTCTGATCTGGATCGTCCAGAACGATCGTTCCGAACAGATGAAGGTCCGTCGTACGGCCTTCGACCGGCTGGTCGCTCAGCACGCGACGAGCGAGGAGCTCATCCAGCTCGGAGGCATGTTCGGATCGCTCGTCGACTTCTACGAGGCCGAGCGCGCGACCGAGCTCTTGAAGACGCTCGAAGCCACCAGCCCGCACGCCGACGTCAAGGCCTGGGCGGTGTTCGCGCGCTTGAAGCCGGTCCTGCTCGAGGCCGCTCTCGATTCCGAGGCCTACGCGCAGGCCAAGGCGGCCGTTCTGGCCGGCATCGAGCCGGCGGAGGACGACCGCTTGAAGCGGGCCGTGCGGACCGAGATCGGCGAGCGGGAGATCTTCTCGCTCGGCATGGTCGCGCCGGACATCGAGGGCGTCGACCTCGATGGCGTCGCCTTCAAGCTCTCGGACTACGAGGGCAAGGTGCTCTTCGTCGACTTCTGGGGCGACTGGTGAGGCCCCTGCCGGGCTTTGTACCCCCACGAGCGGTCGCTCGTGGAAGAGCTGAAGGACGAACCCTTCGCTCTCATCGGCGTGAACTCCGACGACCTCCCGCGCGCCAAGAAGGCCATCGCGGACAACGGCTTGAACTGGCGCAGCTTCCAGAATGCGCCCGAAGGCAGTGAG
>JAJDEW010000166.1 GCA_029259595.1 Planctomycetota bacterium
GCGAGCCAGCCCTGGCCGAACAGGTTGTCGAGGAAGTGGAAGTAGAGGCCGTTCAAGGCCACCGGGTCGAGCGGGATCACGGTGTTGTCGTTTTCCCACACGATCGTGCCGCTGGCCGGAGAGGTGTCCGGGACCTGCAGCTCGTCGGCGAAGATCTGCGTCTGTTCGTAGACGTAGTCGATCGTCACCAGGCTTTGGATGACCGGATCCCAGTCGAGACCGATGTCGAGGCCGCCGTAAGCGGTACCCCAGATCTCGAGCTTGACTCCGTCGTAGCGCATGAACATCGCGGTGCCGGGCTCGTCGAAGCTGAAGGTGTAGTCGTTGGCCGGGTCACCGAAGAGGCCGTCGAGGCGCAGGCCGTATTCCGGCGGCTCGCCGGGAACGAGTCCGGTCGCGTTGTGGAGCCGGTAGAGGCCGATCGACGTGTTGTCGTCCGGCGGGAAGATGCAGCACTCGTCCGGGATCCCGTCGCCGTTGACGTCATCCGAGCCGCCGCCCGCGATGTCGCACTCGTCCGGGATGCCGTTGTCGTTGCAGTCCTGGCTGGTGCCGTCGGCGATGTCGCACTCGTCCGGGATGTCGTTGCCGTTGCAGTCCGGCTCGCACTCGTCGGGGATGCCGTTGCAGTTGCAATCGTCGAACATCTCGCACTCGTCGGGAATGCCGTTGAGGTTGCAATCCTGGCTGGTGCCGTCGGCGATGTCGCATTCGTCGAGGATGCCGTTGCCGTTGCAGTCGTCAGCGGGGTTGTCCGACAGGTCGCACTCGTCGGGGATCCCGTTGAGGTTGCAGTCGTCGCTGTCCCCGGTGTCGCCGATGTCGACCGAGTCCTGGATGCCGTTGTCGTTGCAGTCTTCCCAGCACTCGAACACGATGTCGTCGAAGGCGCCGGAACCGGTCACGTTGATGACCATCTTGCCGACCGGACCGTAGCCCAGGAACTCGCGCACGCCCCCGTTGTTGCCCGTATGCGGGAAGACGTGGGTGGCGAGCAGGTCGCCGCCGATCTTGAAGAAGTCGACCGTCAGCGGGTCCTCGGGGAGGTCGAGGTCGATCGCGACCATGCTCTCGATGTAGACCTCGCCGAAGGCGGAGAAGTCGATCGTGAGCGAACCGCCGACGCCGAGGACGTTGGCGTCGTCGGGATCGTCCACGAGCCCGTCGTTGTTCGCGTCGTTCAGGTTCTCGCCCAGGATCATCGCCTTGCCGAGATTGAAATCGTTCTCGTAGGCTTCGCCGGCCTTGCCGCCGTCACCGACGCCGGGGCCCCCGAAGTCCATGTGAGGCGTGCCGAGGTCGAAGTCGAGCCCGGTCGGGAAGGCCGTGTTGAAGATGATCGCGGCGTTGGTCGCGCCGGCGTTGATGAACGGGTTGCTGCCCTGGATGAAGAACGGCCCGAGACCCGTGTTGCTCTGGACCTGGGTCAGGATCGTGCCGTTGGGGATCTTGCGAAAGTTGATGACGTCGCGGCAGGAGTCGACGCCCGCGCCCGATCCGGCTTCCCAGGGGAAGCTGCGCCCGCGCCCGGCGCCGCCACCCTGGACGGACGTGGACTGGGCGATCGCGAGCGACGCGATGGCGGTTACGGCGAGGGACGAGCCGAGCAAGGTGCGACGAAGGGATTGGACCTTCATAAGTGGGGAGCTTTCGGTTGGGGCCTGACCGGACCGAGACGGGTCCTGCCCACGGCGCCCGAGAACACCGCTGCTTGGGCCGAAATTCCCCTCTCTCGTTCCAGCTGAGCCGGATACGCCGAACGCTGGGCTCGACGCGTGCCTGTTCAGCCTAGGAAAGCTCACCCGATCCGGGAAGGGCTCGATGGGCGCGGAAACCAGGTATTCGGACCCTTGGAGCCATCCGTTTGAAGGCTGGTCATGGCTCGGAATCCGCGCGGCTCACGCCTTTCGCCGGAGCAGTGGGACTTTCCCAGGCCGCTACGACGCGGTCGGTCGTGGCCTGGTTCCGCGAATTCGGGCGGCCCGCCGGGCTCCGCTCAGAAGCTCAGGCCGTACACGGCCGTAAAGTTCGTCCCCTCGTCCGAAAAGCCGAGGTCCAGGCGGAAGTTCGCGGCCCGCTCGAGCCCGATCCGCAGCCCGAGCCCGACGCTGTCGTGCCGTTCGGCCGTATCGAGGGCGGAGACGCGCGAGGCGACCGAGCCCACTTCGTAAAAGACGGCCAAGCCCACGCGCTCGACCCGCACCTTCTCCGACACCCGAAAGCCCCGCGCGAGCACGGCGAAGCGGTACTCCGCCGCCGCGAACCACGAGGAATCGTCGGTGAAGCGGTTCTGGATGTAGCCCCGCAGCGTGTGACCGCCGCCCAAGCGGGTCCGGGCCCAGAACGGCAGCTCGCCTCCGGTGTCGGTCACGGCCGCGGCGAAGGCGAGCCGGTCGGTGGGCGGATTCTCCTCGAAGGCGTCTCCGCCCCGGTGGAAGGCGGGCGGCAGCGGCACCACCCACGTTCCGTTCAATCCGTAGCGAATGCCCCCACGACCCCCGGTCATCAGCGGGATCGCGTCGAACCACGTTCCGACCGACCACCCCTGGTAGGGATTCGCCTGGCTGTCGTGCGTGTCGTAGCGCAGCCCGCCGGAGAGCTCGAGGCTCGCGAGCCCGTTGCCGTCGTCGAAGACGCCCCCGAAGGAATCCTTCGTGTCGGGCACGTCGTCGAGGAAGCCGCGGAACAAGGACCGCTTCTCGACCCGGACGTTCGAGCTCACGACCCAGTTGTCGCCCGGCTCCGGGAACGAGCGTTGGATGCCGAGCGAGATCGCGGCGACCTCTTCGGCGTAGTCGGATTCGTCGTCCTCGTCCGTCTCGGAGCCGAAGCCGAAGAAGCGCCGCGACAGGGTCTTCGTGTAGCCGACGAACAGGCGCACGAAGCTGCGCTCCTCCTGGATGACACCGCCGCCTTCCAGGTCGCGGTTGTTCAGCCAACGGCGCCACAAGAAGGCGTAGTTCTGCTGACCTTCGGTGGTGTAGGTGAGCGTCGTCGTCGCGAACTCGCGCCGGCGCTGCGTGCGGAAGTCGATGTCGGTCATCGACAGCCCGCCGCCCGCGCCGACGTCGCCCTTGAAGAAGACCAGCGGGACCGCGAACGTGCTGACCAGCAGGCGTTCGAGCACGTTGCCCTCGAGGATCCG
>JAJDEW010000167.1 GCA_029259595.1 Planctomycetota bacterium
GCCGGAAGCATGCTCGACCAGATGAGGAACAGGCCCAGCAAGGCCGTCAGCGTGATCCCCGTTCGAAACAGCTTGCGCGTCTGAGCGTCGACCGCCGGGATGTCGACCTCGGACTCCTCGAAGCCCGGCGCGCCACCTTCGCGCGCCATGCCCTCTTCCTCGCCCTCCGCCGCCGCTTCGGCCTTGGCCTGCGCCCGTTGCCGCGCCTGTTCGACCGCCAGGCGCCGACGAACGAGGAACAACCAGCGCAACAGGAGCGCGTTGATCAGCGACAACCCGACGACCAGGATCAGCGTCTGGAACACGCGCGTCTTGATCTGGAGCGCCGTGTAGTAGTACCCGGACACCGCGAAGACGACCTGGCTCACCGGGATCAGGAAGACGACCGTGAACCAGATTCGATGCGTTCGATCGAGCAAGCCCGAGGCCCGTCGGAACGAGTCCGCGAGCAGGTCGCCGCCGGGGCGAAACAACCGAAACGCGAGCACGGCCGACGAGGTCGCCCGCACGACGTAGGTCATGCGTCCGATCGACTCGTTCCAGGCATCCTCCCCGCTTTCCTGGAACACGGTGACGATCAGCGTCAGAGGAATGACGAGCGGCACGAACCAGCGCAGCTCGCGCCGCAGGCGGGTCATCGCGGTGCTCGACCAACGAAAGTGCACCTCGCCCAGGCGGCGCGGCTTCGCCATCTGCCGGAAGAACTCGAACAGCACCCAGAACTGAGCCGCGGCGCGCAGCCCGTGGCCGACGCAACGCGCGACGTCGACTTGATCGGGAGGCGACGAAAGGAGCCAGCCGACCGTCCAGAGCACGCTCGGATAGCCCACCGCCACGACCAGCGTGGCCCCCAGGGCTTTCAGGGTCAGCGAGTAGCGATCCGTGCGGTACGAACGCACGTGCTCGGCCGAGCTCTCCAGGTAGGCGCGCATGCGCCGGCGCACGCCGAGCAAGAGCACGAGCGCCACGCTCAGAAAAAAGAGCGCGGGAACCTTGCGGCCGAGCTGCGCGCGCGTCCGAGCAAGTCCGTCAGGCCAGTCGGACAGGAGCCAGGTCAACCCCTTCAGCGCATCGGAAGCGTTGGGCAAAGGACCGCCGACCGTGCTACGGACCCAGAGAATCCGTTCTTCGATGTAGCGGCGGTAGTTCGCGACCGTCTCGCGCAGATCCTGATGGCGCGCTTGAGTCTTTCCAAGGGTGTCGATCAACGCCTCGAGGTCGCTCGCGAGATCCTGCAGGAGGTCGCGCTGCGTCTTCAGGAGTTCACGCGCGACGCTCGCGAGCCGTTCGTCGGGCTCCCCGGGGCTCGCCGCCGCGAGCTTCGACATCAGGGCGTCGTGGCGCCCTTCCAGATCCGAGGCGCCCTCCAGCTCCTCCTCGATCCCGATCTGCAGGAGCTGGGCCTTCGAATGCTCCTCCTGCCGGCGAGCTTCCTCCGAACGCAAGCGGGCGAGCGACGGCGTCAATTCGTACTCGCGTCGCAACAAGACGCCCATGCCCTCGCTCAGCCCGGCCACCTGGACCTTCTTGACCGTGGCTTCGAAGCGGCTGGTCGTCTTCGCCAGGAGATCGAGCGTCTCCCGCAGCTCGGTCTCGGCCTCCGCGAGCTGCACCGGGATGCCTTCGTCGCCCGTGCGCAGCGCGGCGAGCTCCTCGTTGCGCTCTGCGAGCTCGGCCAGGTCCGGGAAACGATTCGTCGTCTCGAGCCGCTTCTGCTCCGCCTCACGCGCCGCGGCGTCGGCTTCCCGCCGACGGACCTCGGCCGCTCGTGACTGCCAGAACTGCGCGACCTGGTCGGAGCGCGCCAGACGGCGCTGCGCGCGATCCCGCCTCAGCGGCAGGACCTCGCGCAGGGCCTCGATCATGCCCCGCTCCGCTTCGAACGTTCGGACCTGGGCGGCGAGCTCCTCGAGCTCGGCCGTGAGCAGCGCGCGCCGCGCCTCGCCGATCGCGTCCGTCGCCGCCACCGAGGCGAGCTCGGTCTCCTTCTCCGCAATGCTCTGACGAAGGCGCGCGATCTCTTCCGGCAACAGGGCTGAACGCTCGGCGCGCTTCTTGGCCTCGCCCGCGAGCTCCTCGCCGAGTCGCCGCGCGGTCTCGCGATCGGCTTCAGCTTGGCTCTGGGCCGCCTCCATGTCGCGCAGGCTCATGCCCGCGGGAACCTCCGGCTCGGTGCGCACGGCCGGTTGCGCGAGCTCTTCCTTCAGCGACGTCAACAGCGCCGGCGCTTCCTCGATCCGCCGCTCGAAGCCGGCCGCCTCCTGGGCCTGCGAGCGCGCCCGCAGCCGCTCCGCCAAGGCCGAACGATAGAGCTCGAGCACCTCCTGCGCGGCCGGGTCGGCCGCGGTCTCCAGCGCTGCAATCCGCGCCTCGAGCAGCTCGACGGGCGTGGGCGTCTGGGTCGTCGCGCCAGCCTCGGGAATCCCTGCGGGGCCGGTCGTCTCTTGCCAGGCGCAGGGCGCCAGCGACGCGGTGAAGAGGAGTGCGAGGACCGCAGCGCAGCGGCGCAGGAAGGCGGCGAGAATCATGGGAACGGTTCGGACGGCACGGGCCTGCAGGCACGGGACGAGACCCGTCGCGCGCGCTCCCCGCGCCTTCCGGGTCAGCGAGTCGGGGCCCGCTCGCCGGGGCGTCGTCACGACATCGGAAGGTGCTGCCATGCGGCCCCAGGGTAGCTTGCGAGGCATCCGAACCCACACGCGAGCTCGCTCTTCGCCCAAGTCCGCACCCAAGTCGCATCCCGGCCGAGAACGAACGCCAAGAGGGGGCTAAGATCCTGCCTCGATGAGCCTGGCCCTCCTTCTGAGCCTCGTCGCCCTCCTGGTGGGGCCTGTGGTCTACGCCCGCGCGCGCAGCGGACTCGCCGCTTCTGCGGTCGATGCCTTTGCCTTGGTCGGCGTGGCGGGGCTCGTCTTCGCGCACATCCTGCCCCAGAGCATGGCGAGCGCGGGCTGGTGGGTCGTGCCGGTGGCGTTGGTCGGGCTCTTCGGACCGGGGCTCTTGTGCGGCTCGCGCTTCTTCGCGGGCAAGAGCTCGGCCCGCATCACGATGCCGCTGGCGCTGCTCGGCATCGCCCTGCACGCGATGCTGGACGGCGTGGCCCTCGCGGGAGCCGGCAGCGACCACGCGCACGGCGGCGACCACCTCTTGCCGGTCGCGGTCGTCTTGCACCGCATCCCGGTCGGGCTCGGAATCTGGTGGCTCGCGCGACCGCTCTACGGCCAGCGCGCCGCGGGTGGACTGATCGCGACGATCGCGCTCTTCACCGTCTTGGGGTTCGGTTTCGCGCCGTCGCTTCTGGGCGGGACGTCCGAGGGCTGGTTCGCGCTCTTCCAGGCCCTGATCGCGGGCTCGCTGCTGCACGTCGTCTTCCGCCATCCCCCCAGCGTGCCGAAGAGCGTGCCCGGAGGCAGCGCGGGGGAGAGCTCCGAGGAGCACGGTGCGACCGCACAGGCCTCGGCCGGCTCACGCCGGATCGCGTCGGGTCTCGGCGGACTCCTGGGAATCGGCCTGGTGATCGCGCTCGAGAGCTTCCACCTCGAGGACGACATGGTGGGCGCGGCGGCGCGCGTGACCTTCCTCGACCTCGCCCTGCAGAGCGCGCCGGCCTTGTTCTTCGCCTACGTCGCGGTCGCGCTCGTGCACGCGCAGGAGCTCGACCTCGCGCGACTGCTCGGACGCGGACGTCCCTTCGGACAGTCGCTGCGCGGTACCTTCGCCGGCCTGCCGATCCCGATCTGCTCCTGCGGCGTCATCCCGCTCTACCGCAGTCTCATTCAGCAGCGCGTGCCGGTGCCGGCGGCGATGTCGTTTCTGGTCGCGACCCCCGAGCTGGGAATCGCCGCCATCTTCCTGTCCTGGAGCCTCCTGGGCGGACCGCTGACGCTCGTGCGCGCGGGCTGTGCGATCGCGCTGGCCCTGCTCGCCGGCCTCGTCGTGGGACGTCGGGCACCCGTCATCTCGAGCGAGGTGCCGCCGGTCGTGACCTCGCACGCGAAGGCGCCCTGGGGTACGCGCCTGCGCGGCGGACTGGTCTACGGCTTCGGCGACATGCTCGACGGCACGGCGCCCTGGATCCTCGTAGGACTCGCCCTGGCCGCGATCGTCGACCCGTTCGTGCAGGCCGACGGCATCGCGAACGTCCCGGGCTTTCTCGAGGTTCCGCTCTTCGCGCTGGCGGGCATGCCGCTGTACGTCTGCGCCTCGGGCTCGACACCGCTCGTCGCGATCCTGCTCGCCAAGGGCGTTTCCCCCGGCGCCGCGATCGCCTTCCTCCTCACGGGACCGGCCACGAATCTGACGACCTTCGGCGTGCTCGGTCGCCTGCACGGGCGGCGTACCGCCTTGGCCTTCGCGAGCGTCGTCATCGCCGCCACGATCCTCCTGGGTTACGGCGTGAACTTTGGCTTTACGGACGTCGCCGCGGGCCTGCCCGTGCTCGACGAGGAGCATTCCGGCGGCGTCCTCGAGTGGGGCTCGCTGGTCGCGCTCGTGCTGGCCTTCGGCGCCTCGTTCCTGCGCCAGGGCACGCGCGGCTTCCTCGGTCAGGTCATCTCGCCGCACGGCGACGAGCACGCCCATGATCACGATCACGACCACGACCACGCGCACGCGTGCTGCACGGACGACGTCCCAGGACACGCCTTGAAGGGCGAGCCGACGTCCCCGCCGGCCCACTCATGACCCGCACCCCCGATCCAACGATGCACGCGACCTCACGACGCCGCTTCGCACGCAGCCTGACGGGCGTGTGGCTTGCGCTCTGCGCCCTCGCGGCCGCCTGCGCCTCGCCCCAGCCGCGCCCCGCGCGGGGCGTGGGTCATCCCGAGATTTTCGTCGCCGACATCGAGGCCGGGCGCCTGCGTTCGCTCTTGGTCGCCGCCTTCGAGGCCGAGAACTGGGACCTCGTGGGCGAGCGCGCAACACGGCTCTCCTTCGAGGAGCACGTCGGCCTCGTGCAGACGGCGCGCGCCCTCTCGAACGAAAACGGCAAGCCCGTTCCCCTGCGCCTCGTCTGCGCGCTCGAGCCGACCGCAGGCGGCTTCTGGATCGTCGCCGCCCTCGAGAATCCAGGGCGCGACGCCGTGCGCGCCTTCAACGACGCACGCATCCGCGCCACGCTCGAACGCGTCCGTGGCCACGCCCGTCGTACTCCCGAAAAGCCCTGAGGCCTCGCCTCAGCGCACGATCCAGACGCCGTTCACCCAGGCGTGGCCGCAGCCCCCGCCGTGCACGTGGTCGCCGGCGAAGTACCAACGACCGTGACGCCGGTAGTGACCGCAGCGGGCGGTGTGCACGTGCCCGCGCGTGATGACGACCTCGGGGTCGCCGGTGAACGAATCGTGGACCACCTGACGTCGGCGCCCGCTGCAGGAGCTCGACGTGACCGAGCAACTGACCGCGAGCAGCAAGAGAACGAGAGACCTCGACATGAAATCGCCGTGAAGCCGACGCCGAACGCCGGATTTCCCCGAGCCCGCGTCCGAAGTTCCCCCGAACCCCCGAAGACCACGCGGACCCCTTCCGTGCCACGCTATCGGCCGACTCCGCCGAAGATCTCCAGGCGGGCTCGCGGAAAGCGGGCGCGGTCGAAAGAAGTTCCGCCCTCCGGCCCCCGGCCGTAGCCGCCGCTACGCGGCCAGCACGACTTGCCGGCGGGACACGACCCAGGCGCCGAGCGCAAGCGCGCCCACGAGGATCCAGGCCAGGGTGCGCAGGGCCTCGCTCGGACCGACGAGCTCGACGGCGATCAGAGCCTCGTCGAGTCGCTCGGCCAGGTCGGGGGCGTCGCCGACGAAGAGGCTCTTCAGGTAGTACTGCACGGTCAGCCTCTGGCTGGTGCCGGGAAAGTTGGCGACGAAGACCTCGATCGCGAAGGTGTAGCCCATGCCGAACAGGATCGGACGCGCGAGCAAGGTGCCCAGGGTGGCGAAGATGGCGGTGTAGACCGCGCCGCCGAGCGGGGCCACGAGCATCAGGCGGCGCGTCGCCTCGCTCGTCAGGCCCTGTTCGTGGCCGCTGCCGGCCAACTCGAGCACGGTCGTCATCGCCCAGGTGCTCGCGAGGAGCACGGCACATACGAAGACGGCCGATGCGAGGTAGCGCCCGAACAGGATCGACGCGCGCGGGATCGGGCGCACGAGCAGGTAGCTGATCGTCTTGTCCTCGATCTCCTCCGCGACGACGCCCGAGCCGGCGACGAGCGCGATCAGCGGGACGACCAGCTGGACCTCGAGGCTCCAGCCGATGATGAGCGCGGGCGGGGGGCCTTCGCTCTGGGAGATGAGGACGACGAGCAGTGCGGCGGCCACCGGCAGAAGCGCGACGACGAGACACAGGAGCGCGCGCTTCGACGTCGCGACGCGCACGAGGTGTGTGACGAACAGGAGCCAGGTGGCGCGCAACATGGATCAGGGAACGAGGTAATCGAAGACGGACTCGAGGTCGTCGTCGGGGCTCTCGAGGCTCGTGATGCCGAAGCCGCCGGTCGCGGCGGTCGTGGTCAGGAAGGGGAAGAACTCCGCCGCGCTCTTCACGCGCGCGATCAAGCGGTCGCCCGCGCCTTCGTCCTCGGCACGCTCCAGCGCCACCGAGAGGACGTCAGGATTGCCGATCAGGGCCTGGGCCAGGTCGCGTGCACGCCGCGCATCGATCTCGACCCGACGCGGATGCTGACTCAGAAGCTCGCGGACCTCCCCCACCGTGCCCTGGGCCAGGAGGCGGCCGCGGTGCAGGAGCAGGATCGAATCCGTCACCGACTGCACTTCGTGCAGCACGTGGCTCGAGAGCAGCACGCTCATGCCGCCCTCGCCCAGCTCGCGCAGGAGCCGGATGACGTCGCGGCGCGCGATCGGATCCAGCCCGGTCAAGGGCTCGTCCAGGACGAGCAACTCGGGCCCGTGCGCGATCGACTGGGCCAACTTGACGCGCTGACGCATGCCCTTCGAGTAGCCACCCACGCGCCGGTCGAGGGCTTCGCCGAGGCCCACGCGCTCGAGCGCATCGCGCGCGCGCTCGCCCGCCTCGCGGCGGCAGAAGCCGGACAGTCGCACGAGCAAGCGCACCAGGGCGAGCCCCGTCATGTCGTCGTACAGGGCGTCCTGCTGGGGGCAGAAGCCGATGCGACGGTGCAGCTCCTTGTTCGCGAACGGATCCAGTCCGAGCACGCGCACGCTGCCGCGCGACGGACGAATCTCGCCTGCGATCAGCTTCAGGAGCGTGGACTTGCCGGCGCCGTTGGGCCCGATGAGTCCGGTCAGTCCGGGCTCGACCTCGACCGAAAGGTCGCTGAGGCCGACGACCTGGCCGTACCAGCGGCCGAGCTCGTGCGCAGCGAGCACGCTCACCGCACGACCTCCAGCCGGCGCAGCCGCCAGGCGACGACCAGGAGCGACCCCACCGTCACGACGCCGACCGTCGTCCACGCGAGCCACGGCGTGATGCCGGGCCACGTGCTCTCCTTGTCGAACAGCACGTAGCCGATCTGGCGCACCGCCATCAACGGGCTCAGGGCGAAGAGGTCGGGCTCGTCGCGCACGCTGCCGAGCACCTTGGCCAAGGCGTCGAGCGCCACGAAGAAGCCGAAGGTCCCCATCATGGCGAAGCCCCGGCGCGGCGCCAGGCTGGACGCGCACAGCGTCACGGAAGCGACCAGCGTGACCCAGATGACGCCGTACGCGAGCGTCTTCAGCACCACGTCGCCTTCCTCGCGCAGGAAGGACCAGTTCGGCGAGGAGAAGCTCGCGACGAGGCAGATGACGAGCCCCGGCACCAACACGGCACAGGCACCGAAGAAGGCCGCCGTCAGGAATTTGCCCAGGAAGTAGTCGAGCTTCGTCAGCGGCCGCGCGAACCACAGCTGGTGCGCACCGACGCGCCGGTCCTCGCACAAGAGACCGCTGCCGAACCAGGCCGCGGCCAAGAGTGCGAACAGCCGCATCTGGATGTTGAACTCGATGATCTGGTTCTTGACCTCGAGCATGTTCATCGCCTGTTTGGCCAGCATCCGCGTCAGTCCGAAGCCGCCGTCGAGGCTCGGCGCGAGCTGCTCTTCCGCCGCGAACTTGCCGTAGACGAAGAACGAGAACACGATCGTCGCGATGGCCGGGATGGCATAGAGGACCAGCAGCGGGAACTTCCGCTTCGTCAGGACGCGCAGACCGGATGTCAGGATCGGCCAGAAGGCCATGCGTCGCGGCCGCAGCTTGCCCGTGAAGCGCCGGTAGAGCTCGAGGTGCGTCGACGCCATCAGGCCACGTCCTCGCCGATCAAGGCGCCCAGGAAGGCGTCCTCCAGGGTCGAGAGCTCGGGCTTCAACAGGGTCAGCGCCGTGCCCGCGTCACGCGCGAGGCCGAAGAGCCGATCGCCCTCCTCCGGTTCGAGCTGGATCTTGAGGTCGAGCCCTTCGTTCTCGAAGACGATGCCCCCCGCCGCGAGCTCGGCCTCGAAGCGCGCGCGCTCCTGCGCTCCGCCCGCGACGCGCGCCACGAGCCGCCCCTCCTCGCGCCGCGTCAGCTCCTCGATCGAGCCCGTCTTCAACAGGCGCCCGCGGTGGATCACGACGACGTCCCGGCACGTGGCCTCGATGTCCGGCAAGAGATGCGAACAGATCAGGACGTTCTTGCCCTGCTGGAAACCCAGGTCCGCCACCAGGTCGAGCATGTGCCGGCGCCCGTGCGGGTCGAGGCCGTTCGTGGGCTCGTCCAGGAGCAGGAGCGGCGGATCGTGCACCAGCGCTTGCGCCAGCTTCAGGCGCTGCTTCATCCCGGTCGAGTACTCTTCGAGGCCGCGATAGCGCTGCTCTTCCAACCCGACGTAGTCCAGCACCTCGTGCGAGCGCGTCATCGCATCGCGCTTCGTCATGCCCGCGGTGCGGCCCAGCGTCGTGACCAGATCGACCCCGTTCATGCCGGGGATCAGGCACTCGCCCTCGGGCATGTAACCCACGTTGCGGCGCACGTCGAGCCGCCCACGCGCCGTCGACGGATCCTGGCCGACGATCCGCGCCTGGCCCGCTGTCGGCGCGAGCTGGCCCAGCAGGAGCTTGATCAACGTGCTCTTGCCCGCCCCGTTCGGCCCCAGCAGACCCACCGGTCCCGGACGCACCTCGAGGTCGAGCCCGGACAGGGCCCGGACCGCTCCATAGTGCTTGGTGAGGCCGAGCAGCGTGATGACAGGGGACGACATGCGGCGACGAACGGGCGATTACGCGCCTGGAACCGCCCCCTTTTCAAGAGGGCTCGAACAAAGATCGAAGCAATCCGTGGGCGGGGCTAACGCTCACGCACGAGCACGAGTGTCTCGAAGCGGTCGAACAGGTCTTCGCGGAAGTAGGTGCGGCGCGCGTCCTTCGCCACGCGGAAGGAGATCGCGACGTCGTGCGGAGTGCGCGGGTCGGCGGTGCCGGTGACGGGGTAGCCGGCGTGGGCGTAGAAGGCGATCGGGAGGTTCGTGAAGCGCGAGCTGTCGGTGATCCAGATCGTCCAGTGGCGGTCGGGATCGAGGCGGTGCAGTTCGCGTACGAGCGGGCCGCTCACGCTGTGGCCGGCGAAGTTGCCGATCTCGGTCACCGTCGGCGAGGGCAGATTCCAGAGGCCCAGCGCTGCCGTCGCGGCGATGAACGTGGCTTGCAGGAGACGACGGCCGCCGCCGGCGAGGTGCGCGAGCCGGTCCAGGAGCCCGAAGGCCACGAGCAAGGTCACGGGCACGACGAAGACCCCGTTGCGCGGCCAGCCGTAAGAAAGGTCGAAGAGCTCGGCGCCGACGACCATCGCGACGAAGGTCGCGGCGGTCACGGCCCCCAGGAGCACGAGCGGGTCCCGCTCGAGACCCGACGCACGGCGCGTTCCCACTTGCGGCGCAGCACCGCCGCCGTTCGACGCGCGCACGCGCCGGAGACGCGCGAGCGGCACGAGGACCAGGGCGCAACCCGCGGACAGGACCAGGAAGGCGTGCGTCAGGATCGAAGCGAGCGACGACGCTTCGACGAAGGGCTCGACCAGGATCTGGCGCAGGTAGGCGCGCAAGCCGGTCTTGCCCCAGCTCTTGCGGATCGCGACCAGCTCGTCCCACAGGCGGAAGTAGACCAGGAACAGCAGGCCGGCGCTGGCGACGAGGACCACGGCCGTCGCGCTCACGACCGCCTTCGCAGACGCGCGTCCGCCGCGCGCGAGTGCCACGAGCACGCAGAGGTCGATCGACGCCACGAGCGCCAACGAGGAGAGCATCGAGGCCAGCGCCACCACGTTGAGCGCGACGGTGGCCGCGACGAGCGCTGCGATGCTGCCGTCGCGCTCGTTCCACCGCAGCCACCAGGCGAGGAAGGCGTAGGCCGCGCCCAACGCCAGCGCGTAGCCGCGCGCCAGGAAGGTCAGATCGAAGACGAAGGCGTTGAACGTGATCGCCGCGAAGGCCGCCAGCGCCAGCGGGCCGCAGGCGATCGTGCGGCGCGCGAGAGAGGCCAACGCCACCACGAAAAGCGCGCCGAAGACCAGCGCCGGCAGGCGGATCGCGTGCTCCCACGGAACGAGCGCGTCGGCCCAGCCCATGAGGATCGAGTTCAGGACGTGGTTGTTCGGCAGGCGGTACGACGTGAGCGCGCGCTCGAACGTACCGAACTCGAAGAACGAGAGCGCCTCGTCGAAGACGATGCCCGTCGCGTGCGCCTTGCTGACGCGCAACGCGATGCCGAGCAGGACGAGGAGCGCGAAGCCCGCGCCGACGACACGCGACCGGCTCGGCGCCGAGGCACCGAGCCCTGCGGGCGTCGTGGTGGATGCCGGCTGTCGGTCCATGGGACCTCGCGCGCCCTCAGTCCTCGAGCCAGGAGCGGGTGAAGGCGGGATCGACGCGCTTCAGCTCGAACAGCCGCGCCACCAGCTCGTCGTTTGCGCCCACGCGACCGGGATTCTTGAACTCCCAGACGATGGCGCCGTCGGGCAGGACCTCGAAGGCCCGGCCCTGGGAGGATTCGGTGATCAGAGTGTTGCCGTTCGCGAGGCGCTGGGCGACGCCGCAGCGGAACGAATAGAACGGAGTCGCGGCGTTCCCGGCGTAGGTCCAGACGCTCTCCATCGTGGCGGGATCCAGCTCGAGCACGCGCGAGTAGGGATGCGCGCCGAGGTTGTCGAACAGGAGCAGGTTCTTGTTCGGGAGCACGTGCGGATCATGCTGGTGGCGGTAGGAACCCTGGTGCGCCCAGACGACCTTCTCGGTCGCGAGGTCCAGCACGGCCAGGGTGCTGATGTTGCGCATCGAAGTCAGCACGCGCCCACGCGCGAAGGCCGGGACGTCATCCGCGAGGCTGCCGTCGAGGATCTCGAGCGTGTTCGTGTGCAGAATGTCGCCGGTCTTGATCGGGCTCGCTTGCCAGATCCCGGCGAAGGGCGAGCTCGTGATGCACTTCAGGACCGAGACCTCGCGCTTGGTCTCGCCGTTCGCGTCGAGCACGCTGACGAAATCGAACAGCGTCGGCTCCTTCTTGCCCTCGGGCGTGTCGACCTGTGCCCACTTGCGCGTCAGGACCCAGATGTCGCCGTTCGCCGCGACTTCCAGGTCATGGTGCGCCTGGTTCGGCCGTGCCCACACGACCTGCGACTCGTGATCGAGCTTGACGAGCCCCAGGCCCTCGAAGATCGCCAGAACGGAGCCGTCGGGTTGCAGGTAGGCCCGGCGGAAGTAGCGCGTGTTGACGTCGTTCTTCGCGATCCCCTTCTGACCCGGGAAGAGCGTCCAGAAGTCCGCCGTCCAGCGATGGACCGTCCGGCCGGCCATGTCCATGAGAAGCGCCTCGGCACCGTGGGCGGAGACGTAGAAGTTCAGCCCCTCTTCGGCATAGCGGCGGTCCCAGATCGTGACGCCGACTTCGTCGCCGGCCTCGTGCTCGCCTTGCGAGTAGCCGATGTCGCCCAGTCGATCGAGTGCGTCGGGGCCCTGCCGGGCCAGCTCGGCCTCGGTCAGGACGGTCTCGGTCGCGCCTTCGCCGGCCGGCGCGGGCGACTCACCGCCGCATCCGGCGAGCAGGACGAAGAGCAAGCTGGCCGCGCGGTGCCTCATCGCAGCTTCTCGACCTCGATGCGCGCGTCGTTGAAGCAGGCGCCACCGCCCACGTCGCTGAGCGAATCGGGGACGAGCGCGTTCGACGTGCGGCCGTTCTCCGTCTGCTTGCACCAGACGCCCTTCGGAAACAGCGCCACGCCCGGACGCAGGTCCGCGTCCAGCTTCGCGATCGTGACCAGCTCGCCGAGCTCGTTATAGGCCCGCACCCGGTCCCCGTCCGCGATTCCGCGCGCTGCAGCGTCGTCGGGATGCAGCGCGAGCGGCATCGGACCTTCGAAGAACTGGCCGAAGGTCGAGCTGATCGTCGTCTTCGTCGCCGGCGAGATCAGCGCGAGCGGGTGCGCGTCGGTCGCGGGGTCCGATCGGTAGGCATAGAAGCCGCCCGCCGCCTCGCGCTCGAGCCTGTCCGGCACCAGGTGGACCTTGCCGTCGCGCGTGCGCGGCCGGACGTCGACGAACTGGACCGGGGACGTGCCGAAGGTCGGAAAGGCGATTCCGTCGCGCTCGACCGCTGCACGCACGTCGGGGGCCGCGCCCGCGAGGATGCGGGCCGTCAGCGCAGCCGGTTCGAAGTCGTCACCGGGGCGCTCGAGCCCGAGCTTGCGCACCAGCTCGCCGAAGACGGCGTAGTTCGGACGCGCTTCGCCGACGGGTGCGATCACGGGCTCGGACGCTTGCAGGGCATAGCTCCCGTAGCCCGCACGCAGCTCGGCGTGCTCGAGAAAGGTCGTCGCCGGCAGCACGACGTCGGCGTAGTCGACCGTGTCGGTGTGCACCTGATCGAAGACGACGGTGAAGAGCTCCTCGCGCGCGAGCCCGCGCCGCAGACGCTCTTGATCCGGCAGCGTCGCCAGCGGGTTGTTGTTGTAGACGAACAGGACACGGATCGGCGGCGAGGGCGGGTCGTCCAGGATCCGTCCGACCTGGTTCATGTTGATCATGCGCGTGGTCGACGGTTGCTCGTCGACAGCCGCTCCCAGCTCGAAGGCCGCGCCGTTGCTCAGGGTGTAGCCCCCACCGCGCAGGCCGAACTTCCCCGCCACCGCCGGCAGGGCCAGGACCGAGGCGACGGCCGCGCAGCCGTTGCGGTTGCGCTCGAGACCCCAGCCACAGCGTACGACGGCCGGCGACGCGTCGGCGTACGTGCGCGCGAAGGCCTCGATGTCGGTGGGCGCGAGCCCGCACTCCGCCGCCGCGCGCACGAGGCTCCATGGTTCGGCCCGCTCGCGGAACAGCTCGACCTCGGCCGCGTGCTCGGTCAGGAAGGCCACGTCCGCGCGTCCGTTCTCGAACAGCCACCGCGCAACGGCGAGCGCCAGCGGTAGATCGGTCCCCGGCCGCGGCGCGAGGTGCAGGTCCGCCTGGCGCGCGAGCTTCGTGCGGCGCGGATCGACGACGACGAGCTTCGTGCCGCGCGCGCGCGCGCGCTTGATGTGGGGCACGAGATGGATACCGCTCGCCTGGGAGTTGGCTCCCCACACGACGATCAGCTCGGCCGCCTCGTAGTCGGCGTAGGCGACTCCCGGCATGCGGCCGTACAGACCTTGGGCCGCATGTCCCGTGGGGGCGGCGCACACGGTGCGCAACAGGTGCGACGCACCCAGGCGCCGGAAGAGCGCGAGGTCGGCCGTGTCCTGGGTCAGGCTCCCGTTCGAACCGCCGTACGAGAGCGGCAGGATCGACTCGCCGCCCGCGCTCTCGCGCGCGGTCGTGAGCTCGGCCACGATCCGCTCGAGCGCTTCGTCCCAGCTCGCCTGCCGGAATTCGCCGGCGCCCTTGGCACCGGTGCGGATCATGGGATGACGCAGCCGGGTCTCGTGCTCGAGGTAGCGCGGAAAAGCGCGCACCTTGTCACAGATGAAGCCGGCCGTGGTCGGGTTGCGCTCGTTGCCTTCCAGCGCGACGACACGCCCGTGCTCGAGCGTGACGTCCAGACTGCAACTGTCCGGACAGTCGAGCGGACACTGGCTCGCGACCACACGGCGTTGAACCTGGTTCGGTACGGTCACGGGGCCTCCGGGGGTGACAGGAGGGCGGGATCGAGGGAGGTGTCGGTCAGGGTGCGCAGGAAGGCGATCAGGTCGCGGCGTTCGTGTTCGAGGAGGTTGACGGCGATCAGGATCTTCTCCGCGGCGTGGTGCGTGGGGACGGCGTTCTCGAGGGTCGAGTAGAAGTGGATCACGTCTTCGAGCGTGGCGAACTGGCCCTGGTGCATGTAGGGCGCCGTCAGCGCGGCGTTGCGCAGCGTCGGCGTCTTGAAGGCGCCGAACTCGTGCACCGGCCGGCGCAGGAAGGCGACCTTGTCGCGCGCCTTGCCGTCGGGGTCGTCGGAATAGGGGCCGACGCCGCTGAACTCGCTCGTCATCAGAGGTTCGATGCCCCCGAAGCGCCCCGGGTCCATGTTGACGCCTTCGGCCCCGGGGATGCGATCGTTGTGGAACTCGAGGTCGGTGAAGTTCGCTCCCGTGTGGCACACGAAGCAACGCGCCTTGCCCAGGAAGAGCTTCAGGCCGCGTCGCGCGTCGGCGCTGAAGCCGCGCTGCTTGCGCAGGTCGCCCTCGCGCAGGCCCTCGACGAAGATGTCGAAGGGCGAGCGCCGCGACACGAGCTTCGTCTCGAAGGCCGCGATGGCCTTGCCGACGTTGGCGAAGACGCGGTTGACGGCGTCACGATCCTCGGACGTCATGCCCGTCCACGCGATGGCGTGCGGGTGTTCGGGCTCGTTCGCGATCGGCCGGCCGGCGGCGGGAAAGCGCGCCTCCTCGTCGAGCGGCGGCAGCGGTCCGAAGACGCGCTCGTAGGCGTCCTTCAACTTGGCGTCGTCGTGGAGCACGTGTGCCGCTTGCAGGCGCGTGAAGTCGTGCTCGAGCGGGTTCTCGAGCGGAATGAGCGCCTGCGACCACAGGCTGTCCGCGCGCCCGTCCCAGAAAAACCAACGGTTGTAGGCCACGTTCCACAGCGACATCGTGTGGCGCTCGACCGGCCGCTCGGCACCTGGCGCGAGCCCGACCTGGCGCCCGTCGGTCCAGCTCTGCGCCGGGTCGTGACACGAGACACAGGCGACCTGGCCGTTCGACGACAAGCGCTGGTCGTAGAACAAGAACTGCCCGAGCCGCGCGGCTTCCGGGTCGTGGTCGTAGGCGTTCGTCGGGTCGTCCGGAACCGCCGGCAGCGGCGAGAACGACTCGATGAAGGCGACCTCCGACTCGTCGAAGGTCACGGGCTGCGGCGCGGTCTGGCGCCCCTGCACGAAGCCGGGTGCGAGCAGCACGGCGAGGCAGGCCGGGAGGATCGTGACGCAGGCGCTGCTCACGGCTTCAAGTCGAGGTCGAACTCCGCCCGCTCGGACAGGCCGTCTTCGTCGATGACGTCGAAGAAGAGCTGCCAGTGGCCGGACATGTGAAACAGCATGCCTTCGACCAGGTACTTGCCGCCGCCTTGCTCGACGGTGCGCGGCTGCACGACCATGCCGTGCGAGTGGTCGGGCATCCAGGCGCTGACGAAGACCTGCGCGTGCTCGAGCGGTGCGTCGTCCTGGCTCGTGTCGGAGAGCTCGAGCTCGAGCTTGAAGTGATCGTTGTTCGGAACCTGGCCGGAGAGCGAGCGCCAGCGGAGCTTGAAGCGCCCTTCGCGGCTCGTTCCTTCGGTCCAGGCCGAGGGCGTTGGCGTGCCGGCGTCCGGGGTCACGTCCGGCGCCTTCGGATCGACGGGCGCGGGCTCCAGGGTGCTCGCGCGCGCCCCACCGGATCCGGGCGGCTGCGGGGGCGTGCGCTCCCCGGACTTGCAGGCGACGCAAGCGAGCAGGACGACGGGCAGGAGGAATCGAAGGTTCATTCGGCGGCTTGGCTTCTCTTGCGGCGGACGAAGTTGGTCACCAGACGGAATACGGAGAGATCCTTCACGTTGGCGGCGGCGGATGGGTTCTTTTTCCAGAACTTCTCGTCGGACAGCTCGCGCAGCCGCTCGAGGCCGAGCCCCATGTGGTCGACCGCCCAAGCCTTGCGCTCTTCGGGCTTCTTGAGCCCGCGCGCACGGGCCAGGCCCTGCAGGTCGAAATGATTGGCGGAGTCGAGGACGACGCCGTGGCCGGCCGGAAACCAGGCGACGAGGTTGCCCCCGCCCCAGCGCGCGGCGCAGGCAGGGCTGTCGACGAGGACCTCGACGCGCTCGGGATCGAGCACCTGGATCAGGAAGGCACCCTCGAGCGTGTAGATCGGCCGACAGTCGGGCGGAAAGACCCCTTCGAGGTAAGGAGAGCCCTCGACGCAGGGCGACGCGACGACCTCGTCCAGCACTTCGCCGCTGGTCGGCAAGCGTCGCACCATCCCGGGATACGCGCGCGCGATCGTCTCCTGCAGCGCCCAGCACGAGCCCATCAGGTAGCCTCCGACGCGCACGAACCACGACAGGCGCTCGACGTCCGACTGGTTGATCTCGGCCGGGCAGTTCGCCACGAAGACGGCATCGGGGTGCAAGGCCGCGTCGGTCACCTGGCCGCCGCGCGTCATGCGGTGCTCGATCCCGAGGAAGCCGAGCACGGTCTCGATGTGATCGCCGATGTCCTCGAGCACGACGACGTCGAGACCCTCGTACAAGCGGCTCGTGTCCTGCACGTAGCCGAATTCGCGCCGCCGGGCCAGCACGGCCGCGGGGATCTCCATCTGCACGCGGTGCTCGTTCTCGCTCCACCACGCGCGCCATTCGGCCTGCTTCTCGAAGTCGACCGGGGAGAGCGTGCGCAGGAACTCGCGCGCGCTGCGGCGCACGAGCGGTTCGTCGTCGGCCAAGGCCTCGATCACGACGGGCACGGCGGCCTTTCTACGCACGTGCGAGAGCCCGACGACGGCGGCCCCGCGCAGCTCCCAGCGCTCGGACGCAGCCAGCTGGACGAGCGCCGTGAGCCCCGTATCCGTCTTCGTGAGTCCCAGCGAGACGGCCGCGACGATCGCGACGCCGACCTCGGGATCGCGCAACAGCCCGACCAGGGCCTCGGCTCCCCGTTCGTTGTCGGCGATGCCGAGGGCGACGGCCGCCAGCTCGCGCATGCGCCAGCTCTCGTCCGCTCCGGCGCGCGCGAGCGCCACGGCCTGCGTGCGTTCGTCCGCCTTGCCGGCCACGCGCACCAACGCGTCGAGGGCGGCGAGTCGCACGGCCTCGGCGGGATCCGAGGTTGCGAGCGTCTGCGCGCGATCGAGCGCCTCCCCGGTTCCCACACGCCGTAGCGCACCCGTCGCCGCGTGGCGGATGCCGACGTTGTCGTGTCCGAGCGCCGGCTCGAGGTGCCAGAGCACACGCTCGGGCTCCAGCGCGCGCGCACCGTTGTGCTCCTCGCCCAGCCGGCCGAGCAGACGCGCCACGCGCACCTGCAGGCTCGGCGTCAATCCGGACGCGTCCACGTACGGCGCCCAGAGCGTCTCGACGTCGCTCGCGTGGGCCAGGAAGATCGCGCGCTGTGCGCCGTAGATGCGCCGCTCGAGCACGTCGACGAGCTGCGGCCGCGCGAGCGCGTCGCGCAACGGTGCGAGGCAGTCCGGATCCTCCGACGCACCGGCCGCTTCGACGGCGGCGCACTGCACGCGAACGTCACCCTCCGCGAGAATCCGCGCGAGGAGCGCTGCCCGCTGTTTGCCACCGAGCAACACCAGCGCCCGCGCCGCCGCCGCGCGCGCCTCGGCCTCGCCATGTCCCAGCGCCTTCTCGAGCGGGGCCAGGGAGACCGCGCCGTCGAGCGTCCGCGCGAGCCCGCCGAGCGCCTCGCAGGCCGGCACGGCGAGCTTGCCCGACGCCTTCTTCGCGAAGGCCTCCCAGGCTCCTTCTGCGTCGATGCCGGCCAGGGCCTCCGCCGCCACGCGTCGCAAGCGCCGCACGGGTCCCTCGAGCGCGAGCTCGACCAGCTCGTCGAAGGCCTTCGTGGCGCCGGCCGCACCCAGCGCCGTGGCACTGAGCTCGACGATCTCCCAGTCGTCGTCGCCCAGCGTCTTGATCAGGAGCTTCTCGCGCTCCGCTCCTTCGAGCTCGCGACCGTCGATCAGCGTCCGGATCGCCGCCAGCCGCACGTTCGCATCCTTGGACTTCAGCGCCTTGGGTAGCGCCAGGGATTCGTCCTGGGCTCCAAGCGCGGAGGTCGCGTGGGCCAGAGCGCTGGGAGCCGCGTGCAGCGCGAGGGCGGAGGCCAGGACGATCGAGGGGAGCGAGCGCATCGAACGGCGCATCATACCGGGTCGGAGCCCCGGGGCACGTCCGCGAAGCGGACACGCCGGCCCCTCTCGTCCTGTGCCACAGGCCCGCCCGGAGTCGTGTCGCCGCCCCTGTGGCGCAGCACGCTCAGGGACGGAAGACGGTCACCTCGCCGGGATCGAGGCGCAGCGCGCGCCGCAGCACCTCTTCGCCCTCGCGCAGGAGCACGAGCGTGTGGGCGGTCTCGTTGACGCGGACGATGCTCGAGCTGCCGGCGACGATGTCGACCTCCTCGACCAGGGACAGGAAGACGCCGTGCGACTCGAGCATCATGAGCGGCCGTCCGGCGTCGTCGAGCACGCGCAGCTCGTCGGCCAGGTCGCGCTCGGCACCGAGGTCGACGCGCAGCTCGCAGAGTCGCGGCTGCACGATCTCCATGTCGTCCAGGTCGTCGCGTCCGTCGAGCTCGACGTGACGCAGGAAGAAGGCCTCGTGCTGCAGCTCGAGCACCGTGCCGCGGGTCGCGAGCGCCGCGAAGGCGAAGCGCCCGTCCTCGTCGGTCGTTCGCGAACCGTCGAATCCGGCGAGGCGCGGAGCGTCCTCGTGAACGTTCGCGATCCGCGAGCGCTGGGCGCGCACGCTCACGCCGACGATCGGAGCACCCAGCGCGTCGACGATCCGACCGCGCACGGGCCAGGTCTCCGCCTCGGGCACCAGGACCAGCTCGACCTCCCCCCCGCCCGGTCGCAGGGTCCACGGACCGCCGCGCGTGGCCGAGGCGGGATCGAGCGCGACGAGCTCGTAATCGCGCTCGACCAGCCCCGTCAGCCGGAAGCGTCCGGCGGCGTCGGTTCCGCAGCCCCGTTTGTGTTGGCCGCCGCGAATCGTCTCCTCGAGCGACACGAAGAAGACGGCCTTGCCCTCGGTCGAGCCAACGCTGACCGACCCGAAGGGCGACAGGTCGCGGGCCCAGACGATGGCACCCTCGATCGGTCGCCCGTCGGGATCGACGACGCGCCCCGCGAGCTCGAGCGCCGCCGGGCCGAGTCGTAGCACGATCGTCTCGCGCGGATCCGGTTCGTCGAGTTCGTAGCGCGCCGGCAAGAAGCCCGCCTTCACGGCGACGAGCGTCGACGTGTCGCCTTCGGCGCGCCAGACGTCGTCCTCGTCCTTGGCGAACATTCCCTGCCCTTCGAGCTTCCACACCAGCGCGAAGCGCCCCTCCCCATCGGTCTCGACGATCTGCTGACCGGCGGAGACGGAGGCACCCGGGACCGGGCGGCCGGCGAAGTCTTGGACCAGCCCGAAGAGCTCGACCCCGTCGACGTCGCGCTCGAGCGTGACGACCAGGTCGTCGCGCCCGCCGCCAGGAAGCTCGACCAACGCCTCGAGGAAGCCCGCCGCGCGCACGTTCAAGACGACGTGCAGACCCCCGGCGATGCGGTCCAGGTCGAAGTGGCCCTGGGCGTCGCTGGTCGTGTTCCAAGCCTCGAGCCGCAAGGGATAGGGACGGGCGATGCCGAGGCTGCGGAAGAGCGACTGCCGAACGACGAAAGACAGCTCGGCGCCTTCGATCGGTCGCCCCAGGACATCCACGACCGTGCCCCCGCCCGCTGCGCGCCGTGCGACGACGACCACGATGCCGTCGCTGGACGCGTCGAAGGCGTCGCGCTCGGTCGTACCGAAGACCAGGGTCGTCCAGTTCGCGTCCAGACAGCCGAGCCAGTGGCCCGCGTCCTCCTCGGGCGGGAGTTCGAAGCGTCCCGCGGCGTCGGTGCGCGCACTCGTACGGCCGGCGAGAGCACCGTTCGCGTCCACGCGACCGATCGCGACGTCGCCGACGGGCGTGCCGTCGACGTCGATCACGCGTCCGACCGGCCCCGTGCGCGCCGCGGCGGCGGGCGTGGCTTCGACGGGCGTCGACGGCTCCACGACCTCCTCGCGCGCAGCGCTTACGGGCGCCGCTTCGAGCACGGCCAGCGGCGCCTGGTCCGCGACCTCGACGACCGCCGCCATCCGCATCGGCCCGGCCTCCGCTTGCGTGGTCGCCTCGCCCGAGTCGTAGACCCAGGCCAGCGTTCCTCCGACGACGAGCGTGGCGCAGACGGCGACCTTCGTTCCCGTTCCCATCGCGATGCCTCCCAGGATCTTCGATACGAGCGCGGCGCTGCCGAACGACGTCGGCTTCGCCACGGCGAGGAGTGCGCACGACCAGGCCTGTCGATCGCCCGCGTAGGCGCGATCGAGCCGCGAGCGCAACCGAACCAGCCCACTTTGCACGCGATCGTGCACCGTCGAGCCGGGAACGCCTTCCTCGCGCGCGATTCGCGCGACCGAACGGTTCTGGAAGAAGCGCAGCCACAGCGTGCGCCGGTAAGGCTCTTCCAGCTCGAGCAACGCGGTCGTGAGCTCGCGCCGTAGCGTCAGCTCACCGACCAGCTCGTCCGAGCTCGCGACCTCACCACCAGCCGCCACCTCGCGCTCGCGCCGCACCCGCCGCTCTTCGCCCCGGGCGAAGCCGCGAAAAAGATTGCGCACGACGCCCGTCAGGTAGCGGCGTTCGGACCCCCCGCTTCGATCGCGATCGAGGGCCACGACCCAGGCGTCCTGGGCCAGGTCCTCGGCCTGCTCGGGACTCGCCACCAGCCGGCGCGCAAGGCGTCGGATCCAGGCATCGGTTTCGAGCAGGCTGCGTACGTCGACGGGTGACATGGGAGACGTTCCACCCTACCCGTGACCGCGCGGCTCCGGACTTCCGGAACAATCCGCGAATCTTGTCCGGACGTCGGAGAGGCGACCGCGGGAGGACGACGCGTGCCTTTGCCGCGCCTGGTTCTCAGCCGGGCGCGGACGGGGGTCCCGCCTCGCCCGACTCGGCCTTCTTCACGTAGTAGGCCATGTTCTTCGGGTCGATGCCGAGCAGCTCGGCGGCCTCCTTCTTGCGTCCGGCGGCGCGCTCCAGGGCCGCGAAGACCAGCTCGCGTTCGAGCCGCTCGAGGTTGCGGCGCAGATGCAGGTCGCGCTCGGGATCATCCCGGGCCGGCGCGGTGGACGACGCTCGGGCGGGGGTCGCCCCCAGAATGGGCGTGAAGTCCTCGGCGGTGAGCGTCCCGCCTCCGGACAGGATGCAGGCACGCTCGAGGACGTTGCGCAGCTCGCGAACGTTGCCGGGCCAGGCGTAGCCCCGCAGGACGAGGGCGGCCTCCGCAGCCAGGACCGGGCGGGGCTGTTGATGCTCGAGCAGAACCCGGGCGATCGCGACGATGTCGTCCGCGTGCTCGCGCAAGGGCGGCATCACGATCGGGAAGACATCGAGGCGGTAATAGAGGTCCTCGCGAAAGGCGCCGGCCGCGACGCGCTCCTTCAGGTCCTCGTTCGTCATCGCGACGAGCCGCACGTCGGCGGTGCGCTGGCGGGATTCGCCGACCACTTGGAATTCGCGCGACTCGAGCGCGCGCAGGAGCTTGGCCTGGGCCTCGAGGGTCAGCGTGCCGATCTCGTCGAGCACGAGCGTGCCGCCCTCCGCTTCCTGCAAGCGCCCGACGCGATCGGCGTGCGCCCCCGTGAAGGCCCCGCGCCGGTGGCCGAAGAGCTCGCTCTCGAACAGGCCCTCAGGGATCGCGGCGCAGTTCGTCGCGACGTAGGGACCCGCGCTGCGCGGACTCTGGCGGTGGATCTCGCGCGCGGCGAGCTCCTTGCCGGTGCCGCTCTCCCCCAGCACGAGCACGGTCGAGCTGGTCGGAGCGACCTGGGCGATGAGGCGGCGCACGTCGCGCATGGCCTGGGAGTCGCCGACGAGCTCGGACGGGCCCTGCAGGTCCTCGAGCTTCTCGCGCAGGCTGCGCACCTCGTTCGCGAGCGAGGCGTGCTCGATCGCGCGCGCCAGGATGCGGCCGACGAGCCCGGGATCGATCGGCTTCTGGAGGAAATCGAAGGCTCCGGCCTTCATGGCCCGCACGGCGTCTCCGATCGAGCCCGCGCCCGAGATCACGATCACGGGGATGCCCTGGACCTCGGCGCTCTCGAGCAGAGCCTGTCCGCCGCCCTCGGGCATGCGCAGGTCGGTCAAGACGACGTCCACCGACTCGGCCCGCAGCTCCTCCTGGGCCTCGCGCGGGTTCGAAGCCGAGAGCACGGTGTAGCCCTCGCCCTCGACCAGCTCGACCAGCGACTCGCGTACGTACTCCTCGTCATCGACGACGAGCACGGTCTTCGACGCACTCATGAGGTTTCGCGCTCCCGTTGTCTGCTTGTTCCGTCAGTCCCCGGCTCGAGCGGCAACCACACACGAAAGCGGGCGCCTCCGCCGGGCAGGTTCTCGGCCACGATCTGGCCGTGGTGGGCTTGCACGATGCCGTAGCTGACCGACAGCCCGAGGCCCGTGCCGGCGCCCCCGTCCGGATCGTCGCCGTCCGCGACGGTCGTGAAGAACGGATCGAAGAGCCGCGGCAGGACGTCGTCCGCGATCCCCGGGCCCTGGTCCTCGACGTCGATCCGAACGCCTTCGTCGGCGAGCGCCACGCGCACCCGCACGCTGCCACGCCCGCCGTTCATGCGGCCGGCGTTGACGAGCAGGTTCAGGAGCACTTGCTCGAGTCCGCGCGCGAAGCCCGGCAGAACCACGGGCGCGTCCGGCAGCTCGAGCTCGAGCTCGACGCCCTGGAAGCGCGAGGCGTAGCCCGCCATCTGCGCCGCGTGCCGTACGCACTCCTGCACGTGTACGTCGCCCACGGTTTCCTGGGGCCGCGCGAAGCTCAGGAGGTCCCGCACGATCGCGCCGATGCGCTCGAAGCCCTTCCGCAGGGCGCCGACGTACTTGGCGCGCTTCTCGGGATCCGCGCCATTCTTCTCGAGCAGTGCGAGCCAGTTTCCGATCCCCGCCAGCGGGTGGTTGATCTCGTGCGCGACTCCGGCGGTCAAGAGTCCGAGCGAGCTCAGCCGTTCCGCCGTGCGCAGGCGCTGCGCGACGAGCTCTGCCTCGGTCCGATCGCGCAGGACGACCTCGACGACGTGCTCGGAGGCGAGGTCGACGCGCACGAGTCGCGCGTCGGCGACGCGCGTCCCGCCAGCGCGCGCCCTCAGCGCGAGGTGACCCACCTGCACGGCCTCCGCCTCGCGCCCGGCGCGGGAGAGGGCGTGCGTCAGGGCCGCGCGCTCGGCCTCGGTGCCCGCCACCAGGTCGACCAGGCGGTCCGCGCCCGCGCGCACCGCGAGGTCGCGTTGCGCCAGGGAGTTCGTCTCGCGCACGAGCCCGCTCTCCGGTTCGACGATCAGGATCCAGTCGGGTGCCCCTTCCATCAGCGCGCGCACGCGCTTCGCCTCGCGCTCGAGCCCCTCCGCGCGCCGCTCGGCCTCGCGCAGCTCGAGCGCTCCGACCACGCGACGGTGAGCCCAGGCCGCCGTCGCGAGCACCGCGACGACCGCACCGAGACCGGTCGCGAAGACCCAGGCCAGCTCCGTGCCGACCGGGCGACCGCGGCGCTCGACCGCGGACTCGGGAATCGCCGCCACGAGCCAGCTCGACTCCTCGCCCGCCTCGGCCCGGACCGCGGGGTCGAGCGCGGTCGGCAGGAGGGGCAAGCGCGAGTCGAGCGGACGGGCGAAGAAGCGGTGGTCGCCGTCGAGCAGGCGCGTCCGCGTCCCGAAGGCCGCCGCCGCGTGCGGAAAGCGCTCGGCGAAGGTCGCGCCGGAGGCGAACAGCGCGCGACCGTTCGCGTCGGCGTGGAGCAGACGGCCCGAACGCGTGACCAGGAGGAAGGCGACCCCATCGATGCTGGAGAGCTCCTCGAGGGCGGAGACGAGACTCGTGGCGCGGGTCGTGACCTCGAGCGCGCCCAGGAACACGCCCGCCTTCCACACGCCTGCGGCGATGGCGAGGCTCAGGTCGGCGCCCTGCCCCGACCGCCCGAGCGAGCGCACGGTCGCGCCTTCGCCGCGTTGGCGCAGGTCGGCGAGCAGCGTCGCGGCCCAGGCGTCCGGGCGCTGCGCGAGCCGCCCTGGGGGCACGGCCCGCCGGTAGGTCAGGAGAGTCCGGCCCTCGGCCGTGACGAGCCGCGCCCCTTCGATCTCGACGAAGGCCGCCAGCGTGCGCTCGATCCGCTCGAGACCCGCCGGCGAGCCGTCGGTGCCGGGCGCCAGGCCGGCCTCGACCTCCGGCAGTCGCGCGAGGGTCTCGACCCGCCGGGCGGCGGTGTCCAGGCGGAAGGCGAGGTCGGCCGCGAGGCCCTCGTGGACGCGCTCGGCCGCCCGCAGGTACTGAAAGCGAGCCTTGGCCCGCAGGCCCGCGAGCCGCGTTCGGCCGTGGACGAGCACCAGCGCGACCAGCCCGAGCACGACCAAGAGCAGCAAGGGGGTTTGCAGGGGTCGCCGGGGCATGGGAAGGCTCGCGTCTCGATCTTCGGGGCCTGGGGCAAAGCTCTGGAGGGGATTCCGTCAGATCTACGGGTCGATCCCGTAAATTTGCCGCGCCCGTGGGGCGTTCCGCGGGCGCAAACCCCATCAACCCCGTTCCTGGCCCTTTCCGAGCGCCCGACGCCCTTGTTCCTGCCTGGCACAGCCCTTGCGCCCGGGAGCCCGCAAGGACCGCGTCGGTCCCGCGCTCGCACGAGCCTTCACCCCTAGCTGGAAAGCAAACCTGATGATCGCCACCACCACGTTTCTGACCTCTCTACTCCTCGCCGCCGGAGACGGCGGGGACGAACGGGTCAGCTTCTACGCCAACGGCCGCGTTCGGGCCGAGAGCACGTTCGACCAGACCAACGGCGAAGACCGTCACCGCGGTCGGATGCGCGCGCGCGTCGGCGCCAAGGTCGCCATCGCGGACGGCCTGCGGGCCGAGGCGCGGCTCTCGACCGCCTCGGACGGCAACGACGCGAACAACCCCCACTGGGACTTCGGCGACGGCTCGGAAGCCTTCCAGGGTGGAGACATCGTGTTCGACCGCTTCTTCCTCGACTTCGAGGAGGGCGACTTCCGAGCGCGCGCGGGCAAGATGGCCGACGCCTTCCGGCGGCCGCCGGTCCTGAGCGAGGTCCTCTGGGACAACGACGTCGCACCGACGGGCGTCGCGGCCTTCTACGGCCTGGAACTCTCCGACTCGGTCGACCTGGAGTTCCGCCTGATGGAGTACATCGCGGTCGAGAACGGCGGGGACACCGACTCGACCATGTTCGGTGCGCAGTGCGCGCTGGACTTCGCGCTGAACGACACCTGCGACCTCGACTTCGCGGCCTCGTTCTCGAATTGGTCCGGCCTCGCCTCGGGTGGCGGCGCGATCCAGAACCAGGGCAACACGAACCCCATGGGCGACTTCGATGTCGTCGAGGGCTTCCTGGCGGCCACGGTCCGAGGGGGCCCGTTGAAGAAGACCCAGGGCTTCGTCCAGGTCATGCAGAACGTCGCGGACGGCGTCGACGAGGACTCGGGCTTCGCGGTCGGCGTCAAGGTCGGCGAGTCCGGTCACCAAGGCGACTGGAACGGCTTCGTGAGCTTCCTCGACGTCGACGCCGACGCCTTCTTCAGCCCCGTCTCCCAGGACGACACGCCGATCGCCGGCACGGGAGTCGGTATGGGCATGCAGAGCGTGATCGCCGGCGTCCAGTACTTCTGGCGCGACAACGTCTCCTTCAGGCTCTGGGCCCTGAGCTCGGATGCGGACGCCGTCGAGGATCCGCTGCGGATTCGCTTCGACATCGACTTCAGCGTGCTCTGAGCGCGCTGCACGAAGGGGGGGCGGAAAGACTTTCCGCTCCCTCTTTTCATGAACTAACGGTCATACAACTTTCGACACGCAACCGATAAGCCACACCATGAACTCGCAACCCAACAACCCTTCCAAATCCAACGCAGCGCGTTGGGCCGGGGTCGGGCTCGCCCTTGCGGGGCTCGCCATCAACCGCTGGTCCCTCGCCTGGTTCCTGACCGCGGACCGTTCGATCACGTCGACGACGACCTTGACGGCGATCGTCGTGACTCAGACCATCCTCGTCCTCGCTGGCGTCTTCTTCCTCGTCCGTCCTCCCGTGCTGGCGCGCGCGGCCTCCGGCCTCGCGACCGCCCTGCTGCTCGCGGTGACCGGACTCGGCGGATTCGGGACCTTGCGCGCGCTCGGCATCGTCAAGACCGCGAACGAAGACCGGCTCTCGACGCAGATCGCCCGGATGAACGCTTCGGAGACGCTCCACCTCAACCTCGGTGGACGACTCAAGAAGCTCTCCGCCGGCCTCCTGAACCTGCAGGTGCCGGACTGGCAAGGCCTCGGGGCCCTGCGGCCGGAGGTCAGCGTCCGCGAGCTCGATGGCACCCATGGCCCCGAGCTCTATCACGACTTCGAGGACAGCGGCGTCCTGCTTCGCAAGTGGCACATCGAGGAGGGCGAGCGGACGGTTCCCGCCGAAGAGCTCGACCTTCTGAGCTCGTTCCTCGATCGCATGTCCTACGTCAAGAAGGGCAAGTTCTACTTCGTGGGCGGCGACTTCGTCGGCGACGATTTCTCGCAGTGGGAAGTGCGCGCGGGCTTCAGCGCCTTCGGTCACCTCGAGGAAGGCGGTTGGGCCAAAGCCAAGGGCTCGCTCGTCATCCGCTGGAAGCTCGACGAGAGTCATGACCCGAACATCACGGCGGAGTTCGAGGACTTCGACGCCTGGTCGATCTCGCGCCTCGCCTTCTCGGAGTTCAAGACCTACGAGTCGGAGAACATTCTGTTCGAAGAGGTCCTCGACAGCGCCATCCCGGACGCCCAAGCTCTCGCGACGGCGCGACGCAACCAGGCCCAGGAGATGGTCGTCGACATGGTCAAGGCGGACCTGACCGGCGGCACGTGGGAACCGCCGCACCCCTTCTTCAGCGCGGCCGCGGCCTCCGAGAACCCGTCCGTTTCGGTGATCGACATCAACCGTGACGGCTTTGACGACTTCTACACGATGCCGCGCTACGGCCCGAACCAGCTGTTCGTGAACAACGGTGACGGCACGTTCCGAGAAGCCGCGGCGCAGTACGGCCTCGACTTCGAAGACTTCTGCACCGTGGCCCTGTTCGCGGACTTCGACAACGACGACGACGACGACCTCTTCCTGGGGCGTTCGCTGGCCCGCAGCATGTTCCTCGAGAACGACGGCGGCCGCTTCGTCGACCGCACGGAGAAGATCTTCGGTGACGAAGCGCCCTACTTCGCGATGACCGCCTCGGCGGCCGACATCGACAACGACGGCCTCCTCGACCTCTACATCGGAACCTACGCGGCGACGCTCTTGGTCAAGGACCTGCGCGCCAAGCGGCGTGCCGGCGATGAGCGCGAGATGCTCTTTGCCGACTACCTGCCCGAAGGCGCTTCGCGCGAGCTCTTCCGCCGGCACAAGACGTCCCAGACGAACCACGTGCGCGACCGCGTCGGACCGCCGAACTACCTGCTTCGGAACACGGGCGACCTGTCGTTCGCTGCGGAGAATTCGCCCGTGAACATCTACCGCAACACCTACCAGGCCGGCTTCGCCGACTTCGATGGTGACGGCGACCAGGACGTGTACCTGGCGAACGACTTCTCGCCCAACAGCATGTTCCGCAACGAAGGCGGCGAGTTCGTCGACGTCACCGAGGCGACCAACGCCGCCGACATCGGCTTCGGCATGGGCGTCTCGTGGGGCGACTTCGACCGCGACGGCGACCACGACGCCTACATCTCGAACATGTTCAGCAAGGCCGGCAACCGGATCCTGCCCATGGTCGAGGCCGTCGACAAGACGTTCCTGCGCATGGCGGGTGGCAACTCGCTGCTCGAGCTGCAGGACGGGCGCTTCGAGCGCGTGTCCTCGCTGGACGGCCCCGGCTACCACGTCGAGTATGGCGGATGGTCCTGGGGCAGTCAGTTCGTCGACGTCGACAACGATGCCTGGCTCGACCTCTACGCCCTGTCCGGATACTACTCCGCACCGAAGGAGATCGGCGCCGGCCACGACTTGTGAAGCGCCTTCTGGCGCACGGTCGTGCGCACGGATGATCACGTCAAGAAAACCAACCCCGGCGATACCGAGAACCTCGGCAACTTCGGTGATTCGACGCCCCGCAACTCCTTCAGCGGCGGCGAGACGGACCACCTCTTCCTCAGCGACAAGGGCAAGCAGTTCTACGACGTCGATGCCATCTCCGGATTGGCGGACGGCGGCGACGGACGGACCTTCTGCACCTTGGACTATGACCGCGACGGCTGGGTCGACTTCGTCGTCTCCAGCGCCACCGCTCCCTCGATCCAGCTGCACCGCAACCGGATCGGCGACGCGGTCGGCGACAAGAACCGCTATGTCGCGGTGCGCGTCGTCGGTGGTAACCGTGCCGCCGAAGCCGGCTCGGGCTGGTCTGCGCGGAACGCCTACGGAACGCTCCTGTCCTTCGACGTCGGCGCCGAGCCGCTCGTGCGTGAGGTTCGCTGTGGCGAAGGACGTTCGAGCCTCAACTCCCGGACGATCCTGGTCGGGATCGGCGCGCGTGAGCGCGTCGACCGCCTGGACGTGCGCTGGCCCTCGGGTCGGACGACCTCGCTCGAGAACGTCGTGGCCGGCACGCTCGTGACCGCCTTCGAGAACGCGGCGGAGACGACCGACGGTTCGGGCTTCGAGAGCGAGCGCTACCAGCGCGACGTTCGCACGGAGACCCTGGCTGCGGCCCAGAGTCACGAGAAGGCCGGCATCGACCTGCCGAAGACCCACCGGCTCTCGGTGGTCACGGCCATGTCGACGCACTGTGCCAGCTGCAAGAAGCTGCAGCCCCAGGTTGCGAGCCTACGCGACGCGTTCGACCAGTCCGAGCTGGGCTTGTACGGCGTGGGAACGGACCTCGAAGAGGACGAAGGAGCCCTCTCGGCCTATGCGGCCAAGAGCGCCCCGGCCTACCTCGTGTTGTCCGCTGCCCCACTGACGCAGCGGACCTGGCTGCGCGACTTCGTCCGCACGACGTTCCAGGACGACATCACGCCGGTGTCGCTCGTCCTGGACGAGAGCGGAGCGGTCTTGGCGACCATGACGGGCATCCCGACGGTCTCCAAGATTCGTGAGCTGCAGAAGAAGCTCGCCTCGCACCTCTGATTCCCGTCGTCGGATCCTCGAAACGCCCGGGTACCGCCGTTCGCGGTATCCGGGCGTCTTCGTTCTCGCCCTCAGCGATCGAGGACTTCACGCACCTTGCGTGCGAGCTCGGTGATCGTGAAGGGCTTGCGCAGGAAGTGGACGCCGTCCTCCAAGAGGCCGCGCGCGAGACCCACGTCTTGCGTGCTACCCGAGATGAAGAGCACCTTCAAATCGTCCTTCTTCCTGACCAGACGCTCGGCCACCTGACGACCGTTCCAACCCGGTAGCATCATGTCCGTCACGAGCAGGTCCACCTGCTCGTCGAAGGCTTGGAAAGCCTCCGGACCATCGTTCGCCATCCGCACGGTGTACCCGAAGGACCTCAACCCCTCGCAGGCGACCTTGCGCACCGCTCGGCTGTCCTCGACCAGGAGAATCGTCTCGGTCCCGTAGCATTGCCTCGGCTGGACGGCAGGTGTGGGCAAGGGCGCATCACCTGGCTCGGTCCGCGGCAGATAGATCGCGAAGGTCGTTCCCTCGCCTTCGCTCGAGGCCACCTCCAGAAATCCGTTCGACTGTCGGATGGTCGAGTAGACCGTCGCGAGACCCAGGCCGGTCCCTCGACCGGCCTTCGTCGTGTAGAACGGCTCGAAGATCCGGTCGCGGGTCTCGGCATCCATCCCGAGCCCGGTGTCGTGGACGTGAATGACCACGTAGCGCCCAGGAGCCAGGCTCGTCATTGCGGGTGCGTCTTCCGACACTTCGAGCGCCGAGAGTTTCAGGGTCACACTGCCCCCGTCGGCGGCCATGGCATCGCGCGCGTTCGCTGCCAGGTTGACGAGCGCCTGCTCGAGTTGCCCGGGGTCGACCTTGGCGTACAAGAGCTCGGGGGACGCCTCGATCTCCAGCCGAATCTCGGCCTCCAGGATCCGAGCGATCAGTCCCTCGATGCCGCGGACCAGACCGTTGAGCTCGACGACCCGCGGCTCGAGCAGGCGTCGTTGACCGAAGGCCAGGAGCTGGTCCGTGAGCGCCGACGCGCGTCCGCCGGCATCCAGCATCGTCCGCACGAGCTTCGCTTCCACGCCACCGGGCGGAATCGTCCGGCCCAGTTGATCGCAGCAGCCCAGGATCACCGTCAACATGTTGTTGAAGTCGTGCGCGACTCCCGCTGCCAGGCGTCCGATCGCCTCCATCCGCAGCGCTGCCTGCAGCCGCTCTTCGGCCTCACGCAGGGCCTCCTGGGAGCGACGACGTTCCCGGCAGTCGCGAAACGCCATCACCGCCCCGAGCACCTCGCCCGTAGAGCTCATGATCGGCGCAGCGCTGTCCTCGATGGGAACCGTCCCTCCCTGGCGATCGATCAGCGAGATGGCGTCATCCAGGTGAACGACTGCGCGTCCGGAGATCGCCTGTTCGATCGGATGATCGGCCCGCGTGGGCTTCTGCTCGCCGATCAGGCGCATGACCTCTTCCACCGGCTGCCCCTCCGCCTTGCCGAACGGCCAGCCGGTCAAGGTCTCGGCGGCGGGATTCATGAAGGTGACCCGTCGGCCGGCGTCGGTCGCGATGACGCCATCCCCGATGCTCTTGAGCGTCGTGGCGTAGCGGGCTTCGCTCTCGCGGAGACGACGCTCGAACTCATGGCGCTGCAGGGCCATCTCGATCGTGACCACCAGGTCGTTCTCCTGAAACGGCTTGAGCACGTAGCCGAACGGCAGCGTCGTCTTGGCTCGTTGGAGCGTGGCACGATCCGAATGCGCGGTCAGGTAGACGACCGGGACATCGACCTCCTCGCGAATCCAGCGGGCGGCCGAGATCCCGTCCATCGCCCCTTTCAGACGAATGTCCATGAGGATCAGGTCGGGGGCGAGCCTCTTCGCCGTCGCGATCGCCCCTTCCGCGGTCACCTCTTCGCCGACGACCTGGTAGCCGACCAGGTCCAGTCGCTCGATGATCTCCTGCGCGACGAGCCCCTCGTCTTCGACGACGAGAATCCGAGCCTTCTCGGTCACGAGCTTCAACATGTTTCACCTGCACAAGAGCCGTGGCGTGCCTCCGACTCAGTGGAGCCACCCGGTAGGGAACCCGAATGACGCGATCGATTCTTCGCACCCGCCGCCACGATCCCAAACGACTTCCGGACGATCAACACCACGACGGCCCATTCCTAGAAATGGGACGCGGAGACATGACCTTGACCAGGACTCGGCAGTGCGCCGACCGGCGCGGCCTCAGACCTCCTTCCAGACCTTCGCGAGGCTCTCCCCGTAGACGGCGAGCTCCCACTCGCAGAACCAGCCGAAGGGCGTCGACTTCACCTCGTAGTCCGTCGCCTCGAGCCGCTCGGTCAGCTCCGCGATGAACGCGCGCGCGAACTCCGGCTCCGCGTTCTCCGCACCCAGGTGCGTGAAGGAATGCAGGGCGACGCGGCGAAAGTCGCGCTTGTTCGCGAGCCACTTGACGTGCTTCAGCGAGTGCTTGAAGACGCGCTTGTGCTCCTCGGGATCCTGGTCCTTGGCTTCGGCGTGCAGGAAGACGACGACGGCGTCCTCGACTCCGTCGTTCACAGGACCTTCATCCGCCTCTTCGATCGTCTTGGAAAAGCCCTTCCAGGAGAAGCGGCGTGCTTGAAAGGTCAGGAGCTTCATGGTGCTGTTCTACCCCATGTCGACGTTCAATCTGCCCCTCTTCCTCGGCCTGCTCGTCCTCTCGTCCTGCCGTAGCGCCGCGCCTGACAACGCGCCCGAACCGCAGCGACGCGTACTCCACGTCGGCTTCCTGATCGTCGATGGCGTCTACAACACGGAGTTGACCGCACCCTGGGACATCTTCCAGCACTCGGTCTTCCACACCGACCCCGGACTGCGCGTCTTCTCCGTCGCACCGGACCTGGATGCAGTGAAGACCTTCGAGGGGCTTCGCATCCTGCCGGACTACAGCTACTCCGGCGCTCCGCCCATCGACATCCTGGTCGTTCCCAGCGCCGAGCACAGCATGGACACCGACCTCCAGGACCCGGACATGATCGCCTGGGTCCGCGAGGTCGGGCTCCGCGCCCAGTTCGTGGTGTCGCTGTGCGACGGCGCCTTCGTCTTGGCCAAGGCCGGGCTCCTCGACGGACGCACGGCGACCACGTTCCCGTCCGACATCGCGGCCTTCCGCACGATGTTCCCGGGGCTCGACGTGCGCGCGGACGTCAGCTTCGTCCACGACGGCCCCGCGCTCACGTCCGTGGGCGGCGCACCGTCGTTCGAAGTCGCGCTGTACTTGTGCGAGCTCCTGTACGGCAGCGCCACCGCGCGCGGCATCGGACGCGGCCTGGTCATCGACTGGAAGCTCGACGACGTCGAGCATGTCGTCGTCGAGCACGCGCGCTGACTCCCGCTCGGGACAGGCCTCAGGGGTGCTCGACCGGACGCGCGTCGCGTGGCGCGAAGTCGACGATGTCGACGCCGTCGGGGATCGGCTGTGCCAGCACCGCCTTGTGCGTCGACTGCGAGAAGACCAGCTCACACGGGCCGCTCGAGAGCTCGACCGTATTCAGGAGCGCGGTGGCCGGCCCGCCCGCGGACAGACGGTGCAGTCGCCCGCCGGCGTCCGCCGTTCCACCGAGGTAGAGCATGCTGTTCTTCGGAGCGTACCAGCCGCCACGAACGCGCGTCGGGAGCCCGACCGTCTGCACGAGCCCGTTCGTCACCGCATCGAGGACGAAGACGGCGCTGGGGCTGCCCGAGTTGGCGACGTAGGCGTGCGTCTCCGTGGCCAACACGACGCTCGGGAAGTCGATCCCGCCGACGGTCGCCACCGTCGTCGAAGCCGCGCCGGCGATGTCGACGACGCTGACGCTGTCCCCGAACGCGTTCAGCACCCAGGCGCGCGTCCCAGACGGATGAAAGGCCACACGCACCGGAAAGTCGCCGACGGAGACGCGCGCGAACTCGGTCTGCGTCGCGGTGTCGATCAGCATCAACTGATCGTCGAAGCTGACGCAGACCGCGAGCACCGAACCGTCCGCGCTCAGGCCGATGCCGCTCAAGGCGCTGTAGGCATAGCCGTTGGCCGAGCCCATCTGCCCCGTCGCCAGTGAACCGACCACCGTGCTGGCGGCTCCGGCGAGCTGGATGAAGTGGACGCGGTCCGTGCCCGCGATCGTCGTCACATAGGCCATCGCCCCATCCGGAGCGATCGCCACCTCGCCCGGACGCGAGCTGACGTCGAGCTGCGCGACGCGCGTATCGGTCGTGAGGTCCAGGACGGAGACGGTGTCGTCGTCCCCGTTCGCGACCACCGCCGTCGTGCCGTCGGCCGAGACCGCCACCCCGAGCGAGCGGTCTCCGGTCGGAATCGTCGCGCGAACGAGCTCGGCCTCCAGATCGATGACCGACGCCGTTCGCGAGGTGTTGTTGGCCGCCACGGCGACCCGTCCGTCGCCCGACAGCGCGAGCGTGCGCGTCGCGTCCGCCTCGCCGGCCGGCCCCGAGATGCCACGCCCCTCGACCGCCGCGGTCGCGCCGGTGATCGTGTAGACGTGCACGTCTTCACGGAAGCGGTTGTTCAGCGCCACGGCCCGCAGTGTGACCGGGCTGACCGCCGCCTCGTAGGACGGTGCCAGGGGCAGCGTGGCGAGCAGCGTCCGCGAGGCGAGGTCGATGACCCGGCTGTTGAAGTTCGAAACGAAGGCGAGCTGGCCGTCGAAGCTGAACTCGATGTCCCCCACGATCCCTGTCGTGATCTGCGTCGGGACGGCACCGGTGGCGAGGTTCACGAAGATGATCGCGTTGGAGACGGCGCAGAGCGCGTGTGACTTGTCCGGGGTGATGCGGATCCTGCGGTCCTGAAGGTTGATCCCCGTCGCGTGCGAGGCCGTGAGCGTGTCGGTCGTGAGGTCGATCACGCTGACGCGCTGGTTCGAACCGTCGTGACTGACGACCGCCACTTGGCTGTCCGAGCTGATGTCGACGCCGGCCGGGAAGGCCGCCGTGGGCAGCGTCGCGCGCACGGCCCCGGTCGCGCGCTCGTAGATCGTCACGACGTCGTTCGCCGCGTCCGGCAGCACCAGCGAAGCTCCGTCCGGCGACAGGGCGAAGGCCGTGAACAGGTTGCCCGAGATCCCCGCCTCGGGACTGAAGAAGAAGCCGACTGCGCCCTGCCCGGTCGTCGGAAACGACAGCTCTTCGGTGAGCGTCGTCAGGTTCACGACCGAGAAGCTCGACGAGCCCCCGTTGTCGATCACGGCGACGACCGCACGCATGCTGTCCGGCGTCGTCGCCACGGCGAAGGGCTGCAGTCCGCTGATCGCGACATCGGCCAGCTTCGTCCGCGTCGCGACGTCCACGACCGAGACCGTGTTCGAGAAGACGTTCGGCACGACCGCCTTCGTTCCGTCCGCCGTCACCGCAATGTCGACGGGAAAGTCCCCCAGGGCAACGACGTCGGTCGCCGTGCGCGTCGCGAGGTCGAAGAAGACGAGATTGTCGGTGTCGCGATGAACGACCAACGCGCTCGCCCCGTCCGGCGCGAAGGCCACCTCGCGCGGCATGTCGGCGGCGTTCGGACCGTTCGTGGAGAGGAAGCGCGTCGCGGGCCCGGGCGAGAGCAGCGCAGCGGCTTCCAGCCTCGACGCCGGGCGAGGATTCAGCCAGCGCGCCTCGCGCACGGCTCCCGGAGCGGCCGCGCGGCGCGTCGTGTTCTGCCGCGCTTGGGCCGCGGCCGTGGAGACGAGGAGCGTGGCGACGAGAACGAAGCGGCTGGCGCGTTGCACGGTGCGTGGCATGGATGGGGTCCTCCTTGGACGCGGGACGCGCTCATCCTACCCCAAGATCCGCGCACCGTCCGTCAACCCAGGACCTCGTCCAGGAAGCGCGCAACCTCCGCGCGCAAGAGCTCGCTCTGCCGGAAGCCACCGTCGTTGTGGCCCCCCGCCGTCCGCAGCAAGCGCTTCGGCTCGCGCGCGGCCTCGAAGAGCGTGCGCGCTTGCTCGAACGGCACCACGTCGTCGTCCGGGCTGTGGATCACGAGCAAGGGAGCCCCGATCGACGCGACCTTGTCCACGTTGGCGAAGCGATCGCGCGCAAGGAGCCGCACCGGCAGCCAGGGATAGAAGCGCGCGCCGACAGAAGGCAGGGACGCGAAGGTCGACTCGACGATGACACCCGCGACCGGACGCCGCCGCGCGAGCTCGATCGTCGGCCCGCCGCCGAGCGACTCTCCGAACAGGACCACGCGCTCGGGGCTGAAGCCGCGCGCCAGCACGGCCTCGTAGGCGGCTTGCACGTCTCGATAGAGCCCCGCCTCCGAGGGCTCTCCTTCGCTCGCGCCGTAGCCGCGATAGTCGTACAGGAAAACGGCCAGACCCATGCCCGTCAGGTCCCGGGCGAGGGCGATCCGATGCTCGATCGAGCCGGCATTGCCATGGCTCACCAGCAGACAGCCACGCACGTCCTGCCCATCACGCGGTCGCAGCAGCCAACCGTGCAGCGCGACGCCATCCTCGGCGCCGAACCGGACGTCCTCGAAGTCGAGCCCGGCGTCCGCCGGCGTCGAACTCGGCGCGGGACCTGGGAAATAGACCAGCCTGCGCTGCAACAGGAACACGAAGAGACACAGCACCGCGTAGGCGAGCGCCAGAGCACGGAGCAGCTTCCAGGCCACACCGGCCGCCCCCGCGATTCCGCCCAGCGCTTCCGCCGTCACTCCGCGATGCAGTAGACGTGTTCGTAACCGCGCAGGAAGAGCGCGTTGCCTGCGACGGCCGGCGAGGCATCGAAGCGGTCGTCGAGGACGTTGACGGCGAGCGTCTCGAACTCGGGTCCGGCCTTCACGACCTCGCTCGTGCCGTCGCGACCGATGAAGTACAACCGTTCGTCGACCGCGATCGGCGAGGCGTAGGCGTCGGCGATCCCTTGCATGCGCGTCGGGCCGTAGAGGACCTCGCCCGTGGCGACGTCCAGGGCCAGGAGCTGGCCCGAGTTGCCCTTGAGCGAGTAGAGGATGCCCTCGTAGGCGATCGGCGAGGGCACGTGCGGCGTATCGCCCTCATGCGACCACGCGAGCGAGCCGCGCGTCGCCTCGCCTTCGCCGGCCGCGAGGCGAATGGCCTGGAACGCGCCGCCGCGGCTGCCCGTCGAATAGAGGAGCAGGCCCTCGTGCAGGACCGGGCTCGCGATCACGCCACTGCCGCGACGCGCGCCGCCGCGACCGCCGCGCCCGAAGCCACCCTCGGTCGGCTCGGCCGCTTCCACCTCTGCCGGCTCGAGGCGCCAGACCTCGTGGCCATCGGAGAGCGCGTACGCGATCGTCGTTCCGCCCACGATGACGATCTCGGGACCCGCCTCACCCGTGCTGACGACGGGCGTCACCCAGCTCGTGCCGCCCGGGCGCTCCTGACGCCAGACCTCTTGGCCGGTCGTCTTGTTCAACGCGACGAGGAACGAGTCGCCCTCGTGATCCCAGTTCAAGACGACGCGGTCGTCGACCAGGAGCGGCGAGCTGCCCTCTCCGAAGCCGCGCGTGATGTCCATGTCGCCGAGGTCCACGTTCCACAGCGGCTCTCCCGCGAGCGTGAAGGCGTGGATGCCGTAGGAACCGAAGGACGCGATCAAGACCTTGCCGTCGGTCGCGAGCGTCGGCGTCGCGTAGGAGCCGTCTCGGTGCGTGCCCTGGTGCGGCGTGGCCTTGCCGGTCGTCTTCTGCCAGGCGATCGCACCACTCTTGCGATCGAGCGCCAGCACGCGAAACTCCTGCTCGACGAGCGGCTGCGGCGGACCACCCCCGAAGCCACCCTGGCCGCCGCGGCCACCGCGGCCGCGCTCCCCGCCGCCTTCGCCCGGGCCGCGCTCCGGACGCTCGCCGCGCTCGGGACGCTCGGCCTCGCCACCGTCTTCGCCGTCGCTCTCGCTCTGCCCCTCGGTCGCCACCGCCGTCGTCACGAAAACGAGCTCACCGAAGACCACCGGCGACGAAAGCCCCTTGCCGGGAATCTCCGTCTTCCACTTCACGTTCTTCTCCTCGCTCCACGCGATCGGCGGATGGCCCTCGGCGAGCCCGCAGCCGTTCGGGCCGCGCCAGCCCGGCCAGCCGTCGTTCGTAACGTTCGTCGGGGTGAGTTCGAGCGGAGACAGGACGAGCAAGACGGCGAGAGCGGTGGAGATCATCGGGGGGGGCCTCGTGGCGAGCCAGGGGGAAGGCAGGTCGAGCTGCGGGCTCAGCCTAACCGCCGACGCGCGGCCCGGACTCGCGGAATCCGGCCGGGGAACCGCCTCCGATCGCCCGTTTCCCCGCCTTTGCGGCCCTTTGCCGAAGGGGCCGGCTCGGAATTCGCGGCTTTTGCGTGACGAACGGCTGCTTCCGGGAAAGACAGGGGCATGGCCGACGTGTCCCTCGAGACCCTCTTTCGCCGCTTTCGCAAGCGCGGCGACGTCGCGGCCCTAGCGCAGGTCTTCGACCGCACGGGGCCCGAGCTCCTGCGGGTCGCGATGCACGTCGCGCGCGACGCGGTCGAAGCGGAGGACCTCGTCCAGAGCACGTTCCTGGCCGCGATCGAAGGAGCGAACGGCTTCCGGCGCGGACGCCGGCTGGTTCCGTGGCTGGTCGGCATCCTCGCGCGCCAGGCCGCGCGCGCCCGACGCGCTGCGTCCCGCCGTCCGGATCAGGACCGGCTGCACGAACGCACGTCCCCTCCGGAGCCGAGCCGCGAGCTGGAGGACGCCGAGCTGCGCGACCGCTGTGCGAGCGCGCTCGTCGCCTTGCCGCCGAAGTACCGCGACGTGCTCGAACGCCACCTCCTGCACGGCGCGCGGCCGGCCGAGATCGCGCACGAGCTCGAGCGCGCGCCCGGCACGGTGCGGATGCAGATCAGTCGCGGCCTGAAGCTCCTACGGCGTTCGCTGCCGGAGGGCTGCGCCGCGTTCGGGTTCGCCGATGCGACCCGCGGACAGGCCGCAATCAAGGCGCAGGTGCTCGCCCGCGCACAGGTGCACGCCGGCCAGCTCGCGCTGGCTGCCAACACGACCGCGATCGGTCTGACGACGATCGGAGGAACGTTCATGTCGACGAAGGCGGGAATCGGAATCGTGGCGGTCACCGTGGGACTCTTCGTGGGAGGGCTGTCCTTGCAGCTCTCGAAGACGAACGGCGCGCCGCCGACGCGGGGTACGGGCGGCGACGCGCACGCCCAGAGTGCCGTCGAGCCCCGTCTCGTCGCAGCCGACCAGGACGAGCACGCGACGCGCGACCTGGTGCCGACCGACTCCGTTCGCACGTCCGAAGGACCGCTCGGACCGGTCGCGAACGAAGACCATGCGACGGCCTCGACGGCCCCCACGAAAGCTCTGCCCGGGATCTTCCTCGTCGCGACGCTGGTCGGACTCGCGCCGGACTCGACCACCGTGCCCGTGATCCACGTCTACGCACCGCGCCAAGACGACAGCGCCTCTTCCCAGGAGCCGGACGAGGAGGGCCGCTACATCGTCGACCTGACGCCGCTCTGCGCGAGCGCGCCGATGGACTTGTACATCTCGGTCAACCACCCCGCGTACGGAGTCGTGACCGAGGTTCTGAACGTGTCGCGGGAGGAATTCGAGCGCGCGCGCGAAGAACGCGTGGACCTCGTGCGCGAGTGGACCCTGCAGCCCGCCGCAAGGTTGAACGGTCGCGTGGTCGTCCCGCGCGGCCACGACGTCCGCAGCGTCGAGATCGGCTTGTTCGAGCTCACGCCGGGGGCTCCGCCGCCGCTCGAGCCTGTTCGCACCGCCGAAATCGAGGAGGACGACGGGAGCTTCTCCTTCGAAAAGCGCAAGCCCGCGTCCTACCTCGTCGTCGCCGCCGCCGACGGACTCCTGGCCGCTTCCGTGCGCGTCGAGCTCGCGCCGCTGGAAGTGCGCGAGCTGGCGCCGCTCGTTCTACGGCGCGGCGAGACGCGGATCAGCGGCACGCTGGAGCTGGCCGAGGGGCTGCCGCGCGAGGACTTCGTGATCCA
>JAJDEW010000168.1 GCA_029259595.1 Planctomycetota bacterium
TAACCTCCGTCGTCGGCTTCCCGGTTCTGTCCGCAGGCGTCGTCGTCGGGCCTTGCCCCGCTCCGGGGGGAGGTGATGTAACCGTCTTCGATGGAGCTCCCGGCGGCAACTGTGCGGTTCGGAAGCGGATCAACGGACAGACTTATTGGGGCATCTTCGATTGCGAGAGCGCAGGCGTGTGTTCAGCAGGTGGCATCTCGGTGACCCCTAACCCGGGGACGACGTGGGGATCGGTCCCCAATTGCGGATATCTCTACTTCCTGTAGGACGCCACGCACCTTGGGTTGTTGAAGCTGTAGAGCTTCATCAACCCAAGGCACAAGCTATGAACCTCAGAATCCTTGTCCTTGTACTGGTTGCTGTTCTAGCCTTCCTTGTGCTGTTTCCAAATGAAGGCGAAACACCAATTGACCTCAAGAGGGCTCAAGGCCCGGCCGACCCCTCGTCCCCGATAAGAAGTGAACCAGAGAGGGCAACTCTCAGCGACAATCGATCTCCACAGGTCGCTGGTCCAGTGGCAACCGAATCACAGTTGCGCTTGACTGTCTTACAAGAAGGAACAATGGAGCCGATAGAGGGGGCAGTCGTTGCCCTTCTACACGACCTGGAATCCGATCCAGGTCTTGCTCGCTGGTGGTTGAGCCCAACGACTTCTCGACCTGATGGGATCTGGACTACAGATGTAAAGGGAAGCCTGGACATTTTAATACCCTCTGGGCGCGCATCTACTGTTTTGGCGAGAAGGATGGGAGCATCAGAACAACACGAAGCGCAGCTAGAAGTTCCAATCATGGAACCCGGCGCCCGAATGGAAGAGATTCTCTACCTGGTAAGCCACTCGCTCTCCTTCTGGGGAAAGGTGATTGAGGTGCCAGGCGAAGCTGCTGTCGAAGGAGCAGATGTACTGGTCTTTGAGGCTCTTAGCGACCATGGTTGGACGAGACCTCTTGACGCACTTCAAACAACGTCAGACTCTGCCGGAATCTTCCATATTCGGTACGAGACCTGGAAGCAGATGGGCATCCAGGTGAGTAAGCATGGCTTCGCCTTGGCCATAGAATTCCTCGACGAAGAGCACTCGACCCCATCCACCGCAGCCCTGGTGCCTATGCAGCAAGCAGGCGCGATTGAAGTCCATAGCCGTGACACCGAGGGTGCTGCAGCTGTGGGCCTTACGATTCGGGTAATTTCCGAGCTGCACGAACTGGCATCCAGAGGAGGCGCACTCCCCATCGGCGGAGCTCCGCCTGTCGTTTGGACGGACACAACAGATCGGGATGGATACGCCAAAATCAAGAATCTTCCACCTGATTGCAGGCTATCTGTTGAGGTTTGGAATGAGTCTGGCTCGGCAATCTACACTTCTAGTTTGACACTGAGTCCCGGCGAATCGAGATTGATTCGGGTATCCGTTGGTTCGCACTTTGGGATCGACGGTGCCGCCTTTTTTCCAGACAACTCTGCTGCTTCGAACCGACGCATCTGGCTAAGCCATGAAGGAATCGAATGGCAGCATGAGACAGGCTTCCTTGCACCCCAAGTCAACCCATTCCGTGAGACCCGCACCGACGAATTGGGACGCTTCGCTTTCAGTGAACTCCCGAATGGTAACTGGTGGATTGGTAGTCCAGACAATGATATCTCACCGAATGCAAGAAGAGTGTCCCTCGATAGTCGAGACATCCACTTAGAGTTGCGACTTGAATGGGCTCAATCACTGAAAGGCATCGTCAAGACTCCTGACGGAACACCGAAGGAAGGCGCAGAAGTCCAGCTCTATAACGAGAGCGGGGTCTGGATTGCGGACACCCATACGGATGATATGGGAGAATTCTCGTTCGGGAGGCTTCCAAGATGTAACGTGACTCTCTTCGCGGTAAGCCCAGGCTTCGAAGGCTACGGGCCGTCGGAAAGGTGGGAAGGAACCGTCGGTGCCAATGAAGAAGTCGTGCTGGCGTTGAGCCAAGGCGGAACGATCACCGGCCACTTGATCGGTGTAGAAGTATCCAAGGGAGAAGCAGTGCAACTCCAGGCAATACCAACGACCACGACGCAAAGGCCAGGAGTCAACATAAACTTGTCTGGCCTCAAACAGGATGGCCGAGGTGTAGCATTCTTTATCCCCGGACTTTCAGTCGGCGAATACTCTGTGTCCTGTGCTACTGACAAGGGATTCGTCGGGGTCGTTGGAAACGTCTTCGTCGAGGCTGGCGTTGGCGCAGAGGACATTGTAGTGATTATGGAGCGTGCAGGGTACCTACGGGTCATCTCGGACCAGGCCAGCAATCCAATCCGGTTCAGAGTTCTTTCGAACGGAGTTACGTCCTACGATGGCACTCTGCTTCCCAAGGAATCCCTGAAGATTCCCGTTGCAGCTGGGGAGGTTACCTTCTTGGCTGAGGGCAAAGATCCTATTCATGTCGATATCAAGTCTGGAGAAGAGGCAACGATTGACTCCCGTTGACCTTCGAGACCTGTAGAGCTCACACGAAATGTTTGCTAGTTCGTAAGCGGTAACTGCTCGTCCGTAGAATTCCCCCTGCGGGTTGTGTTCCCGTAGCGGGCTAACTTGGCGCAACTGACGGGTGACGCCCACAGTGCTACCCGGGCTATCCTGGAGGGCATGAAGCGTCTCCTCTCCGCCGTCAAGCGCCTCGTCCCTTCCCTGTCGGTCGCCACGGCCCTGGCCGTGCCGCTCGGCGCGACCTGGTCGATCGTCGCCGTCAACACGAGGACCGGCGAGGTCGTGGTCGCCTCCGCCACGTGCCTCACGAACTTCGACCTGCGTGCCAACCTGCCGGTGATCGTTGTGGGGCGCGGAGCGGGTGCGGCCCAATCCGCGATCGATGTCTCCGGGCGGGCGCGGCTGGAGATGTACGACGGCTTCTTGCGCGACCTGACTCCCGACGAGATCTTCGAGAACATCGATGCGGCCTTGAACGTCTTCAACCGCCAGTACGGCATCGTCTCGATGATCGGGGACTCGGTCTCCTTCAGCGGGAATCAGGTCGGCATCGGCAAGGGGCAGGTGACAGGCGAGATCGACGGGATCAAGTACGCGATCCAGGGCAACGTCCTGACCGCCCAGGGTGTCGTCCTTGCGGCCGAGCGCTTCTTCCGCGAAGCGGACCCGTCCGTCGACCTCGCGACGCGGATCATGATCGGAATGGAGCGCGCGCGCCTCTTGGGTGGCGACGGCCGTTGCTCGTGCCTGACCGGTTCGCCGATCTCCTGCGGCGCTCCGCCGCCGAGCTTCGAGAAGGCGGCCCACGTCGGGTTCCTCGTGCTCGCACGCATCGGAGACACCGACGGGATCTGCAACGCGAACGGCTGCGCCACCGGTGACTACTACCTGAACCTGAACGTCATCGGGGGTACCGCAGATCCCGACCCCGTCTTTCAACTGCAGGACATGTTCGACGCCTGGCGTGCGGAGCGCGCCGGAAGTCCGGATCACCTCTTGTCCACCGTCAGCGCCTCGCACGACTCGCTCCCCGCCGACGGGCGCTCGACGGCGAACTACGTCGTGCGCCTCGTCGATCTCGAGGGCAACGCCCTGACCGGGGGTGGTGCTGCGGTCGCGGTCGAGGTTCGAGGGGCGAACGGCCTCGTCAATGTGGGACCCGTCGTCGACAACGGCGACGGCACGTATTCGTTCGACGTTCAGGGAGGCGCGAATCCGGGCATCGTGAGCCTCGTGATCACGGCCGAAGATGCGGTGCAGAAGGCGACGCTCTATCCCTTCCCCGAACTGCGCCTCGAGCCGGTCGCTCCGCTGCATTGCGGCGTCGACGCGGTGACGGCTCTCGGCGGTCGCTCGGTTCCGTTCACGCTGGACGAGGCCGATGCGAGCGGAGCCGCCTACCTGCTCGTCGCGAGCGGCTCGGGCACCGTACCGGGAGTCGCCTTCGGACCTCACCTCGTGCCGCTGAACTTCGACGCCCTGACGCTGCGTTCGATCGCCCGCGCCGGGCAGGGGGCCTTTGCGCAGTCCGCCGGCCGCCTCGATGGCTCCGGACGGGCGCACGTCGTCCTGCGCATGCCACCCGGCGCGCTGGTGAACTGGCTCGGCCGCATCGACTGGGCGGCGATCACCTTCGGTGGCGGACTCGGCGGATCGTTGCGCGTGAGCGGTCCCGTTGGCTTCGACGTCCTCGACTCATGAGCACCACCCCGACCTCGTCGCGTTTCACCGGACGCCGGATCCTCGCGCGGATGAAGCGTCCGCTCCGTTCGGTCGGCAGCGCCCTGTTCGTCGCGCTCGCGAGCGCACTGCCGCTTGGCGCCACGTGGTCCGTCGTGGCGGTCAACCTGCGGACGCGCGAGGTCGTGGTCGCGTCGGCGAGCTGCGTCTTTCAGGACCTGCGCGTTCAGGTTCCCGTCATCGTCGTCGGCCGTGGCGGCGGAGCCACGCAGTACATCCCCGACGCGCTCGCCCGCAACAAGATCATCATTCGCGATGGTTTCCTGGCGGGCTCGACGCCGCAGCAGATCCTCGCTCGGATCCAGACCGACGGTCCCGGCAGCCTGGTCGTGCGGCAGATCGGGATCGCGTCGATCGACGGCTTTCCGGTCGGGTATACGGGCTTCTCGGTGGATGCCGGCAAGGCGCACGTGAACGGGATCGCCGGTGACTGGGCCTACGCGATTCAGGGCAATTCGCTGACGGGTCCCGAGGTCATCCTCAACGCGGAAGCGGCCTTCCTCGCGGCCGAGGGCGACGGGGCCCAGCGCGTCATGGCGGCGATGGAGGGAGCGCGCGTGCTCGGCGGAGACGGACGCTGTTCCTGCGGCTTCGTCGATCCGACGGCCTGTGGCGTGCCGCCCGACGATTTCGAGAAGGCCGCCACCTCCGCCTTCCTCATGGTCGCGCGTATCGGGGATACCGACGGGGACTGCGGTCAGCCCGGTTGCGCGACCGGCGACTACTACCTCAACATTCGCAGCGACACCGGCCGTGTTCCACGCCTGGCCGAGCAGGTCGCGGCCTTTCGAGCGGCGCATCTGGGGCGCCCCGACCACTACACTTCGACCGCTCGCCTCGATCGCGACGCGCTCCCCGCCGACGGTCAAACGGCGGGCCAGCTCGTCGTCCGGCTCGCGGACATCGCAGGGGAGGCCCTGACGAAGGGCGGCGCGACCGTCAGCGTCGCGGTGGCGGAGGGTCCGGCCGACCTCGTGCTCGGCCCGGTGCTCGATCGCGGTGACGGGAGCTACGCCTTCGAGGTCCGCGCCGGAACGCTCGTCGGCCTCGCGCGCTTCGAGGTCGTCGCGGACGATGGAGTCGTGCGGGCCACGCTCTACCCGCGCCCCGAATTGCGCCTGGATCCGGTGACACCGCTGCACGTCGGCGTGGACACCATCTCGGCCACGAGCGGGGCCACGCTCCCGTTCACGCTCCAGGACGCCGCGGGGGCTGGTTCCGCCTTCCTGCTCGTCGCGAGCGGCTCCGGAACCGAACCTGGCCTCGTGGTCGGGCCGCACCACCTGCCCTTGAATCCCGACGCCCTGTTGCTGCGCAGCCTGAACCGCGCCGGTACGGGAGCCTTCCTCGGTTCGATCGGCCGGCTCGACGGCACGGGTCGCGCCGAGACGACGCTACGGCTCCCGCCAGGAGCGCTGGTCAACTGGATCGGTCGCCTGGACTGGGCTTCGATCCGCTTCGGCGGCTCGCTCACGAACCTCTCGATCGACGGCCCCGTGGGCGCCGTCGTCGGAGACTGAGGAGCGGTCCGCGTACGGTCTACCCCGTTGTTCCCCGTGGGCGTGGAGACCGGGGTAGACTTCGGTCATGGATTCTCTTTCGCGCCCCGCCCGCCTGTATCGACTCGTGACTTCGACCCTCGTCGCCGCTTCGCTGGTGCTGCCCCTGAACGCGACTTGGTCGATCGTCGCCGTCGACACCGCGACCGGAGAGGTCGCCGTCGCCTCGGCCACCTGCCTGACGAACTTCGACTTGCAGCACGCCACACCCGTCATCGTCGTGGGGAGGGGTGCCGGCGCCGCCCAAGCCGCCGTGGACGTGTCGGGCGTCAACCGCGGGATCATGTTCGATGGCTTCCGCGCCGGCTGGACGCCGCGCGACATCTTCGACGAGATCCGGGCCAACGGCGCGGGCTCGGTGCAGAGCAAGCAGTTCGGAATCGTCGGCATGGAAGGCAACCCGATCTCCTTCTCGGGGATCCAGAACGGTGACGCGGCCTCGGGTCTGGTCGGACGCCGTGGCACGATCATCTACGCGATCCAGGGCAACGTGCTGGCGGGCGATGCGGTCGTCACGGCGGCTCGGGACGCTTTCATCGCGGGCGAAGTCGACTTGAGTCAGCGGATGATGGCGGCGATGGAAGCGGCGCGCGCGTTCGGCGGCGACGGCCGTTGCTCGTGTGGCCCGGACGCCGACAGCTGCGGCGCACCGCCGCAGAACGGCTTCACGAAGACCGCGCACGTCGGCTATGTCCTGGTCGCGCGCATCGGGGACACGGACGGGGTCTGCAACTCGTCGCTCGGGTGCGCGAACGGGAACTACTACCTCGCGGTCAACGTCGTCGGTGGCGCGCTCTCGCCCGATCCCGTCTTCACGCTGCAGAGCGAATACGACGCCTGGCGCTCGAACCTGGCCGGCCGACCGGACCACCTCCGTTCCAGCGCCCTGCCCGCGGTCGACTCCCTTCCGGCCGACGGTCTCACCGCGACCACCGTGGTCGTCGAGCTGGTCGACCTCGAGGGCGTTCCACTCGGCTTCGGCGGTGCCGATGTCCGGGTCGCGTTGGCCGAGGGCTCGCCCGACGTCGCGCTGGGGCCCGTGCAGGACCGGGGCGACGGAACGTACGCCTTCGGTGTCGTCGCGGGCAACGAGACGGGAACCGCGCGCTTCGTCGTCACGGCGAACGACGGGATCGCGAAAGCTACGCTGTTTCCCCATGCCGAGCTTCGGATCGACACCATCCAACCCGTTCACCTCGGCGTCGACGACCTGCGCGCGATCGACGGTGGCCGGCTCCCCTTCGTGCTGAACGATCCCGAGGCGGCCGAAGCGGCTTTCATACTGATCGCGAGTGGTTCGGGGACCGACCCGGGCGTCGTGATCGGTCCACACCTCGTTCCCCTCAACTTCGACGCGCTGACGCTGCGTAGCGTGCAACGCGCCGGCGAAGGCGCCTTCCGGGACTCGGTCGGCAGGCTCGATGCCTCCGGGCGCGCGCAAGCCACCCTGAACATGCCGCCGGGCGTGCTCGTGAACTGGATCGGACGCATCGATTGGGCGGCGATTGCCTTCGGTGGAGCCCTGGGCGGTTCGCTGCGGGTCCACGGCCCTGTCGGTTTCGACGTCGCGCACTGACCCGCCATGCTACGACGCCTCTTCGGACGCACGCTGTTGGTCGCGACGCTCGTCGCGGCTCCGCTCGGAGCGACCTGGTCGATCGTCGCGGTCAACCTCGCGACCGGCGAGGTCGCCGTGGCTTCGGCGACGTGCATTCCCGGCGACGACATTCGCGCCGCCGTTCCGATCCTGGTGGTCGGTCGGGGAGCGGGAGCCGCGCAGTACGCCGTGGATCCGCTCGCGCGCAACCGTCGGATCATGTTCGATGGCTTCTCGAACGGCGAGACGCCGCGCATGATCTTCGACGAGATCCGTGCGAACGGTCCCGGCAGCCTGCAGCTGCGCCAGTTCGGGATCGTCGGCTTGAACGGACCGCCATTGACGTTCACGGGCAACTTCGCCGACCCGGGCCGCGAAGAGGTCGTCGGTCAGTCGGGGGACTGGATCTGGGCCATCCAAGGCAATTCGCTCTCGGGTCCGGAGGTGATCTTCGCGGCTCAGGAGGCCTTTCGAAGCACGGACGGGACGATGGCCGAGCGCCTGCTCGCGGGCATGCAAGCGGCGCGCGCCCTGGGTGGCGACGGCCGTTGCTCGTGCGACGCCTTCGCGCCGGATTCGTGTGGCGTACCACCGCCGGGCTTCACGAAGTCGGCCCACGTCGCCCAACTCGCCGTAGCGCGACGGGGGGACACCGACGGCGACTGCACGCCGGCCGGGTGCTTGACCGGAACCTACTACCTGAACCTGAACGTGATCGGCGGGGGCGGTTCGCCGGATCCGATCCTGTCCCTGGCCGACGGCGTCGCGAGCTGGCGCGCGGGTCTGCTCGGCCGGCCCGACCATCTGACCTCGCGGGCCGTGTTCGCCGCGGAGCTCCTGCCCGCCGACGGGCTGCGCGCGACCGAGCTCGTGATCGCATTGGCGGACCTCGAGGGGACGCCGCTCGTCACGGGCGGAGCACGGGTCGACGTGGCCGTCCATCCCGAGGACGACGCGGAGCTCGTGAGCCTCGGCACCGTGGTCGATCGTGGTGACGGCACCTACGCGGTCGAGGTCCGTGCCGGGACCCGTCCGGGAGCGGTCCGCTTCGTCGTGACCGCTGACGACGGCGTCGCGCGGGCGACGCTTGCTCCGTGGCCCATCCTGCGTCTTGCGCCGCCGACGCCGCTCTTCCTCGGCACCGAAGCGGTCTCCGCGCTCGCCGGCTCGAAGTTGCCCTTCACGCTCGCCGAGGACGACGCGGCCGGCGCCGCCTACATCCTGCTCGCGAGCGGCTCCGGCACCGAGCCAGGGCGAACGCTCGGAACGCACCACGTACCCCTGAACTTCGATGCCCTGACCCTGCGCAGCGTCGAGCGCGCAGGCGTCGGCGCTTTCTTCGGCTCGATCGGACGCCTCGATGCGAGCGGACGCGCGCAACCCGAGTTGCACATTCCACCCGGCGCCCTGGTCAACTGGCCCGGACGTATCGAGTGGGCCGCCGTCAGCTTCGGTGGTGCGCTCGGCGCATCCGCACGCGTCGCGGGCCCGGTCGGCTTCGACGTCACGCACTGAGTTCCGACCGCCGCCCTGGAGCACCGCGGCCGATGTCCCGAGCTCCGGGCTACGTCGCGAGCTCCGGGCCTTCCTCGCGGACTCCGAACCGGGCTCCGGCGAACAGCGCTCCTCGACCCTGGGTCCGTGGCCCGACCGCGGAGTAGACTGCGGCTCATGGATCGCACCCTCGACACTCTCCTGGACTGGATCGCCATCGATTCGGTCACGGGTCACGAAGACGACTACGGCGACGCGCTGTCGCGCACCCTGGAAGGGATGGGCTTCGGCGTCGAGCGCCAGGAGCTCGCGCCCGGGCGCTCGAACGTGCTGGCGCGCGGCAAGGGCGACCCGCTGGTGGTCTTCTGCACGCACCTCGACACCGTGCCGCCCTGGTTCGGCCCCGAGCGCAAGGGCAAGGTCATTCACGGGCGCGGATCGTGCGATGCGAAGGGGCCGGCGCTGGCCATGATCGAGGCTGTGCGCGCACTGCTCGCCGGGGGCGAAGACCGCGTCGGCTTCCTCTTCACGGTCGGCGAAGAGACCGACGGCGCCGGTGCGCAGCTCGCGAACGCGAAGCTGGCCGAGCCCTGGCATCCGCGCTTTACGATCGTGGGCGAACCGACGGACAACGCCTTCATTCGCGGTGGCAAGGGCGTGTACAAGTGCATGCTGCGCGCGACGGGTGTCGCGGGCCACAGCTCCCAGCCGATCGGCCCCTCGGCGGTGCACGAGCTGGTCGGAGCCATCCAGCGCATGCTGGACGATGACTGGGGCACGCACCCTGTCGTCGGGCAGGGGACCATCAACTTCGGCCTGATCGAGGGCGGCCTGGCGCCGAACGTCGTGGCGCCCAGCGCCTGGGCCGAGGTCTTGGTTCGTGCCGTGGAAGCGCCCGCGACGGTCGAGGCGCGCGTTCGCCGACACCTCGGCGCGAACGTCGTCCTGGAACCGACCAAGGGCTACGGTCCGGTCGAGTTCGTCGTCCCCGCGGGCCAGGAGGGACCGGTCGTGGCCTTCGGGACCGATGCGCCGTACCTCCCGAAGTGGGGCAGGCCCCTGCTGTACGGTCCCGGCAGTATCCGGGATGCGCACACGGCGCACGAGAAGCTCGAGGAGGACGAGTTCCTGCAAGCCATCGGCGACTACGCCCGGACGGCGAAGGAGCTCCTCGCGCGCATCGACGCGGAGGGTTGAGGCGATGCTCTCGGGAGCTGAGTTGCTCGACGCGCTCGAATCCGGCGCGCTGCGCGTGGCCGAGCGCGAGGGAGACGCGTGGGTGGTCGACGGCGACGTGAAGGAGGCGATCCTCGGCCTCTTTCGGACGTCGGAGGTCGTCTCCATGGACGCGGCCGGACCGCTGTGGCCGTTTCGCGACAAGGCGCCACTGACGGTGCGACGCTTCGGGCCGGACGACGGAGTTCGGCTCGTTCCCGGTGGCTCTGCGGTCCGGCGCGGAGCCCATGTCGGCCGCGGCGTCGTCCTGATGCCGCCCTGCTACGTCAACATCGGAGCCTGGGTCGGCGCCGGCAGCATGATCGACAGCCACGCGCTGGTCGGTTCCTGCGCCCAGATCGGTACGGGCGTGCACGTCTCCGCCGGGGCGCAAATCGGTGGCGTGCTCGAGCCGGTTGGTGCGCGCCCCGTGATCGTCGAAGACGATTGTCTGGTCGGCGGCTTGGCAGGACTGTTCGAGGGGGTGCGCCTTCGGCGTGGCGCCGTCGTCGCCGCCGGTGTGGTCCTGACGGCGACCACGCCGGTCTTCGACCTGGTGCACGAACGCGAGCTACGCGGGACGCGCGACGCTCCGCTCGAGATTCCCGAGAACGCCGTCGTCGTCCCCGGAACCCGCCCCGTGCGCGGGGCCTTCGGCGAGCAACGCGGCCTGGGCCAGGCCTGCGCCTTGATCGTGAAGATCCGCGACGCCTCGACCGATCGAGCGACCGCGCTGGAAGACGCCCTGCGTTGACGATGGGGCCGCTCGCGCCAGGCAACGCCAAGAGGCTCTGCATCGCGATCGTCTTCGCGTTGCTCTTCACGTGGCGCGGCGCGGGCTCGCTCCTCGCGGTCGTCGACGAGATCGCTTCCGTCGAGCGTTCGGACTGGAAGCAGGCGCTGACGGCGACGCAGGACGAGCGGATCCGACGGGGTCTCGCCTTCTGGGAGAAGCGCTACGGGTTCGAGGTCGGACGCGAGGCTTTGCTCTTCTCCGCCTTGCGCCAGGAGGTCCCTCCCGAAGGCGAGATCTGGTTCGTCACCGCACGCGAGCCCAAGGCGATGTCGGCTTGGTCCCACCTACGCGTCCTGCTCCATCCGCGGCGCTTCGAATGGACTCCGGCAATCCCCGCGGACTGGAAGGAGTCGACGAGCGGCCTGCACGCGGACTTCTTCATCCTCGAGTACGGTGGCACGAGCGGGCGGCTGGATGATTCGTTCGAAGCGGTCGCGCGTGGGGACGACTATGTCCTCTGGCGCTTCGTGGGAGGGGGCGGATGAACCTCCCGCTCCAGGACCTGCTTTCGATCGTCGTGTTCCCCTTCGGACTCGGTGCGGCGCTCCTGCGCACCATCGGGATCCGCTGGCGCAGCGATCCGCTGGCCTGGGCAGGTTGGGCCTGGCTGGCAGGCAGCTTCGGAACGGGTCTCGTCATGTTCGCGTGGTCCTTCTGCGGGCCGAACTACCTCTTCGAGAGCGTCCCGCGCCTGGTCATCACGTTCCTGTTCCTGGCGGGGCTCGCGGCGGGGCGGTTCGTGCGTCCCGCGCCCTGGGCGGACGGGGAAGCTCCGCGTGCTTCCCGTGTGGAGCGCGGCGTCTTCGCGTTCTGCGTGGCGGTGCTCTTCGCGCTCGTTCTCCAGCGCGTCGTCCTCGCGACGAACCTCCCCGTCCTGACCGACGACGAGGCGGAATTCTGGGCCTACAAGGCCAAGTTGATCTTCACGAGCGGGGGCTTCAACGACAGGTTTGCGGCGGCCGTCAGCGCGGGGGGGGCCTACAACATGGACTACCCCAACCTGAATCCTCTGCTGCAGCTCTGGGCCTTCGTGCACGCGGGCAACGTCCTGCACGTCGCCAATCGGTTGCCGATCCAGCTGTTCGCGTTGGCGCAGTTCTTGGTCTTCGCCGCCTGCGTGCGACGGCACCTGCGCCCCGGCCTCGCCGCGCTGGTCGTGCTCCTGTTCGTCGCGACCCCACAGGCGCGCTTCCAGGCCGGACTCGCCCAGGGAGACCTGGCCGTCGGCTTCGGCCTCTTGGTGGCCTTCGACGCCTGGACGCGCTGGCGCGCGAGCGGCGAGACGGCTTGGTTCCGGCTCGCGATGCTCGGCCTGGCCTTCTCGCTCTGGTCGAAGAACGAAGCGCTGCTCTATGTCGTTTGCAGCGCGGCAGCGGCCAGCGCGGTGTACTGCATCGAGTTCCGCCGCACGCGACGTCGGCCGCGCCCGAGTCCGGCCGCACTCTGGGTGGCCCTACCGCTTGGGATCTACGCGCTCCACGCGGCGTTCAACACGCACTACGGCCTCTCGAGCGGCTTCCTCGCCAACGAACGTCGCGACGAAGGCCTCGTGTCCCTCGTCGTCGAACAAGCCTCCGAACGCGCGGGCTCCGTCGGGGCCTGGTTCGCGACGAAGATCGCCTTCGCCGAGCTCGTGCCGCCGTCGCTCGGCGCGCGGCATTCGAACCTGGTCTTCCTGGCGCTCCTCCTGCTCGCGGCGATCTTTCCACGGGCCATCCTGCGGCGGACCGAACTGGCCGTTCCGTTGTTGGCCTTGCTCTGCGCCCTGCTGGGAATCGGCCTCGTCTTCGTCGGCGCTCCACACGACGTTCACTGGCACCTGAAGACGGCCGCCGAGCGCGTCGTGTACCAGCTCGTGCCGGTCGCCTGGCTCTGGGTCGCGGCCGCCCTGGCTGCAAACAGGGTCTTCGCGCCGGCTCGTTCCGAGCTCCCGGACTGACCCGGACGGCGCCCGTCGGTTCTTACGAAGAGCCGTCCATCTCGTGGAACCCGGCAGGAACGGCCTGCGTCTTCGGCACGTGGCCCGGTCGATTTCCGCCGCTCCTCCCGCGCTCTAGGTCAACTGCACGGAACGGGGGCGGCGCGACCGGGCCGATCCCGTTCAGGCCTCGGCGCGGGCTTCCTGCGCGGCCTCGACGACCGCGTCGACCGTGAAGCCCAGCTGACGGAAGAGGGTGCCTCCCGGGGCCGAAGCTCCGAAGCGGTCGAGGCCGAGCGTCCGTCCGGCGTCCGTCGTGAAGCGTTCCCAGCCGAAGGTCGAGCCGGCTTCGATCGCGACTCGCGCGCGCACTCCACGTGGCAGCACGGCCTCTTGCCAAGCCGCATCCTGCTCGCGAAAGAGCTCCTGGGACGGCATCGACACCACGCGGGTCGGGACCTTGTCCGCCTCGAGGCGTGCCTGGGCTTCGAGGGCGAGGTGAACCTCGCTGCCCGTCGCGATCAAGATGACCTCCGGCGCGTCGCCGGCGGCTTCGGACAGGACATAGGCGCCACGGGCGACGCCTGCGGCCGGACCGAGGACCGAGCGATCGAAAGCTGCGAGACCCTGGCGACTGAGCACGAGCGCCGTCGGACGGTTCTTGGACGACAGGGCGATGCGCCAGGCCTCGACGGTCTCCGTCGGATCGGCCGGGCGGAGGACGAGCAGGTTCGGAACCGCGCGCAGGCTGGCGAGGTGCTCGACCGGCTGGTGCGTCGGACCGTCCTCGCCCAAGCCGATCGAGTCGTGCGTGAACACGAAGGTGACCGGCAGGTGGTTCATGGCCGCGAGTCGGATCGCGGGCCGCATGTAGTCGGAGAAGACGAAGAAGGTCGCCGTGAACGTGCGCGCGCCGCCGTGGTAGGCGATGCCGTTCGCGATGGCGCCCATCGCGTGCTCGCGGACACCGTAGTGGATGTTGCGGCCCGCTCCGGTGTGACCGTCGAACGAGCCCAGATCGGTGAGCGCTGTCATGGTCGAACAAGACAGGTCCGCGTCGCCACCGAAGAACCAGGGGATGGTCTTCGCGATCGCGTTCATGGTCTGCCCGCTGGCGACGCGCGTCGCGACCTTCTCGCCCGGGGCATACGTCGGGAGCTCGGCATCCCAGCCGGAGGGCAGCTCGCCGGAGAAGGACAGGCGCCGCTCGGCCTCGAGCGCCGGATAGCTGCGGGCCCAGGACTTCAGGCGTTGCTTCCAGGCGCCGTGGGCCGCTTCACCGCGCTGGCGGGCGGCGTGGAAGTGCTCGCGGGCCTCGTCGGGAACGAAGAAGCTGCCCTCGTGGTTCCAGGCCAGGTTCTTCTTCGTCGCGGCGACCTCGTCGTCACCGAGCGGCGAGCCGTGCGACTTGGAGGAACCGGCCTTGTTCGGCGAGCCGTAACCGATCGTCGTCTTGACGATGATGAGCGACGGGCGCTCGGAGTCGGCCTTGGCCGCCGTGATCGCGGCATCGATCCCGTCGAGGTCCGTGTCGCCGTCCGCGACCGTTTGAACGTGCCAACCGTAGCTCTCGTAGCGCTTCGCCACGTCCTCGGTGAAGTGCAGCGAGTTCGGGCCGTCGAGCGAGACGTCGTTCGCGTCGTACAGGCAGATCAGCCTGCCGAGCCCCAGGTGTCCCGCCAGCGACGCGGCCTCGGCCGAGAGCCCCTCCATGAGGTCGCCGTCCGAGACGAGGCCGTACGTGTAGTGGTCGACGACGACTTCGTCGGCGCGGTTGAAGCGGTTCGCCAGGCGCCGCTCTGCGATCGCCATGCCCACGACGTTGGCGCTGCCCTGGCCGAGCGGGCCGGTCGTGGCCTCGACGCCCGGGGTCAGGCCGAACTCCGGGTGCCCCGGCGTCTTCGCATTCCACTGCCGGAAGTCCTTCAGGTCATCGAGCGACAGGTCGTACTCGTACAGGTGGAGCAGCGCGTACAGGAGCATGCTCCCGTGTCCGGCCGAAAGGACGAATCGATCCCGGTCGAACCAGTGCGGCGCCTTCGGGTCGAAGTTCAGGTGCCGTTGCCAGAGGACATAGGCCATCGGCGCTGCGCCGAGCGGAAGGCCGGGATGCCCCGAGTTGGCTTTCTGCACCGCGTCGATGGCGAGGGTGCGGATCGTGTTGACGCAGAGCTGGTCGATCGAAGCCACGTGGGTCGTGGTCATGGCGCGGGCACCTCGGTGACGGTGGCTGGCGAGCCGGTGGGGCGACGGCGGGGACGCCTGAAGCGGGCGAATCCAGGGCTCCGGAGCGGTGCGGAAACGACCGCGGATCGCGTCGGTCGGAGCGAGGTCGGCCAGCATAGACCTCGCACGGACCCGATCCACGGCGGAGTGGCGTTTCTGCGCAGGAGGCGCCGCGCGGCCCCGTTCGGCCGTGATCCGTCCCGCAGCGTGGACGAGCCGCGCGTCAGCGGCTCGCCAGCCGGGTCAGCCGCGCCCGCCCCGGGTCCTCCAGGTCTTCCAGCCCTCGGCGAGGAAGCTGAAGACCAGGAAGACGAGCAGGGCAATCCAAGCACCGGGTCCTAACATCGTCGTACTCCTCTTGCGTTGGTGTTGGCGGGGTGAGCGGGCGTGGCCTGGGAGGTGTTCACGGCTGGATGGTGATCCGGACCGCGTCGGTGATCCCGACGGGGATCGCCGCGCCGGGGGTCGGGTCGACCAGGCGACCCTGGGCGAAGATCTCGCGACCGATCAGGTTCGTGTTGCCGGGGATCGCGACGTCGATCCGAGCGGGGTTGCCCGGCCCGGCCCATGCCCCTCCGGTGAGCAGCCGAAACGGTGCCGGTTGGAGCGCGATCAAGAGCTCGCCGGGAGCTCCCGGACCCGCCATGCCGAGCCCGTTTACGAGCCGCCCGCAGGGATAGTTCCCGTCCGCCTGGAACGTCAGTGCCAGGAGCGGGATCGAGCCGGGAGCCTGGGTTCCGAGCGGGTTGTCGAGCCCCAGGCTGACGACGGTGCCAAGGCGTGCATCCCCGGCCAGGACCTGCATGCTCCCGGTCGGGTTGACGCCGCAGCCGTAGACCAGGAGGGCCGCAACGGGCGCTTCCACTTCGACCAGATCGGGGAGCGTGAGCGTGCTCGTGCCGCCGTCGCCGTCCTTGACCGTCAAGGTCACGGTGTAGCGACCGACCGCGTCGTAGACGTGGACCGGAGCGGCTTCGGTCGAGGTCGTGCCGTCTCCGAAGTCCCAGCTCCAGGCGAGCGGTGCTCCGCTGGAGTCGTCCTGGAACCGAACCGTGAGCGGGCTCTTGCCCGAGGTCGGGGTCGCGCTGAAGGCCGCGCCGAGCGGCGTCGTGCACTCGTCGACGGGGTAGAGGTAGGCGCCGCCGCGCTGTCCGCGATCGAAGGGCGCGCCGATCAGGACGGTGCCCCGCGAGACCGCGACGGCGTGGCCGAATTCATCGAAGGGCGCCGCGTCGGTGGGGATGATGCGTCGGACGTGCTCCCAGCCCGCCGCGCCACGCCGGAAGACGTTGACGGAGCCCGAGCGCAGGCCGACCACCGCGTCGAAGCGCGAGCCGACGACCACGGTGTCGCCGTCCACGTCGGAGGAGAACCCGAAGCGCGCGTCGGTCGAGCCGAGGGGGTCGGTCAGCACGGCGGTCTCGGTCCAGACGCCGCGGAGCTTCTCGTAGACGTAGGCCTTGCCGCGGTTCGAGCCGAGCGCGCTGTCGTTCCAGGCACCGACGACCAGGGTCGTGCCCTGGATGCCGACCGAGCGTCCGAACTCCGCTCCCGCGCGGGCGTCGGAGGGCGTGAGCCGAGCCGTTTCGACCCAGGTGCCCCCGATGCGCTCGAGCACGTAAGCAGCGCCGCAGTTGTTGAGTCCCTTGCCGCCATCCTTGCGCCACGAGCCGACGACCGCGACGTCCCCGTCGAGCGCGACGGCGTCACCGTAGAGGGCGTTGCGCTCGGCGTCGCCGGCGACGACCTTCTGCGTCTCGGTCCACGTGTCGCCGATCCGACGGAAGAAGTAGGCCGCTCCGGAGTTGTTGCCGTTGTCGCTGTCGAAGCGCACCCCGATGAGCGCGTTGTCTCCGGAGATGGCGACGTTCTCGGCGAAGTTGTGCTGTTTCTGGGCGTCGCTGGGCAAGAGCTTGGCGACTTCGCTCCACACGCCGCCCGTGCGCTCGTAGACGTAGGCCGCCCCCGAGTTGTTGCCGAAGCTCGAGTCGTGGAACTCCGCGCCGACGATCACACGGTCGCCCGAGATGCCGACCCAGTTGCCGAACTGGTCCGAGCTGCCGCCGTCCGAGGGGGTGAGGCACGCCGTCTTCACCCAGCCCGCAGGACCCCGGTCGAAGACGTAGGCGAAGCCGGGGCGCTCGTTGTTGACGGAATAGGCTCCGACCACGGCGGTGTCGCCGTCGATCGCGACCGCCTTGCCGAAGTAGTCGAAGATGGCGGAGTCGGTGGAAAAGACCTTCTGCGGGTCACACTGAGCAGACGTCGCACCGGCCAGGAAGGCGGCGATCCCGAACGTCCCGAGCAGCCGGGGGAAATCAATGCGTCGCATGGCGTACCTCTCTCGCAACTTGGACCGCTCCCTCGGAAAAGGCTTCGCAGGCCACTCGACCAGGGTGGCCTGATTGCGGTCAGGTAGGCAAAGGTAGCCGGCCAGGAAGCGGCGGTCGGGCGAAAGCGGATTCGTCCGACGGAATCGTCAGGCTCGACGTTCCATGTCCTGCGCGACGACCCGGACGAGCTCGTCGTCGGCGTGCGCCGCGTCGCTTGCGGCGTGATGGAACTCCTGGATTCGACGTCGCAGGGCCAGGCGTGCGACGGCGAGCTCCGCATCCGTGAGCGTGCCGGAATCGATCCGAGACTGGATCCGGCCGAGCACGCAAAAGCTTCCGAACAGGGCCACGGCCTGGTCGGCGAGGCGCCGCAGGGGAAGCTGGGCGTCCCGCACGCGCGCGCCGTGGGCCGCGGCCAGGGCGCGGGAGCTCGCGCCGAAGGTCTGCACCAGCTCCTCGAGCTCCTCGCGCTCGGGGTCGAAGCAGGCGTCGAGGCCCTCGATCCGGGGCCGCAGGGGCGTGTCGGTGACCTCGCCGCGGATCCAGGGTCGCAGGCCCTGGCTGACGAGCATCATTCGCAGGACCTGGTTCGTGCCCTCGAAGATCATGTTGATGCGTGCGTCCCGGATGATGCGTTCGTACGGGTACTCGCGCATGAAGCCGGTGCCGCCCGTGACCTGCAGGGCGTCGTTCGCGATGCGCCACAGGGCCTCGGTCGCGAACATCTTGCAGCACGCGGCCTCGAGCATCGTCTCCACCTCGCCGCGGTCCATGCTCGTGGCGGTGAACCACGTTCCGGCCTCCATCGTCCAAAGGTCGGCTTCCATGCTCGCGAGCATCTCCGCCACCATGCCGAAGCGCGCGATCGGTTGGCCGAACTGTTCGCGCTCGAGCGCGTGCGCCATGGCGAGGTCGCGCGCCAGACGCGCCTGACCGATGCAACAGGCGGCCAGGCCGTGACGGCCCGAATTCAAGACCTCGAGCGCGATCTTGAAGCCGCGCCCGCGCTCGCCCAGCAGGTGGTCGGCAGGGACGAGGACGCCGTCGAGGCCGACCTCCGTCGTCGACGAGCCGCACAGTCCCATCTTGGCCTCGGGCGCGCCGATCGAAACCCCTTCGGTCGCGGCCGGGACGATGAAGGCCGAGATCGGGCGCTCGAGGAGCGGCGCGTCGGGGTCGTCGGGGTGGGGCGTGCGTGCGAAGACGGTGAACGTGTTCGCGATGCCGCCGTTCGTGATCCAGATCTTGCGCCCGTCGAGGCGCCAGCCGCCGTCCGCGGCAGGGTCGGCCGTCGTGCGGAGCGCCGCGGCGTCCGAACCGGCGCTGGCTTCGGTCAGGGCGAAGGCGGCGATGCGCTCGCCGGTCGCGAGCGCCGGCAGCCAGCGCTGCTTCTGCTCGGGCGTTCCGAAGAGCAAGAGGCCCTTCATCCCGATCCCGAGGTGGGCACCGAGCACGGTGACGGTCGAAGCGCAGCGGTGCGCGACCGCCTCCATCATGCGGGCGTAGGTGTACTGGCCCGCGCCTGCGCCGCCGTAGGCCTCGGGGATCGTGAGCCCGAAGAGGCCCAGCTCCTTCAAGCCCTCGATGACGGAGAGCGGGATGTTCTTCGTCCGGTCGATGGCGGCGGGGTCGATCGCTCCCGCCGCCCAGTCGGAGACCATCGCGACGATTTCATCCGCGGTCTCGCGCGTCTCGTCGTCCGGCGTGGGGAAGGGCAGGAGACTCGCGAGTTCGATCCGGCCCTGGAAGAGAGCGCGCACGAAACCGGAACGGGGAGCAGCGGAGGCCATCGTCTAGCGATCCGTATGAGAGGTACGAAGGCGGAGGGCGGTGCGCCGGATGACGTGCTTCAACGGGCTCCCTACGTGGAGGCGTGGAACGTCCCGTTGGAGTCCGCGAGCCCGGAGAGGATTCCGGCCGGCTGGAAGCGCCCCACGCGCGCCTCGGGCTCGGGCCCGGTGCTTTCGAGAGCTCGCAGTCGTTCGACGACCTGCTTGGCCCCTAGCGTGTCGGCATAGCGCAGCACGCCGCCGCGGAAGGGCGCGAAGCCCGTCCCGAAGATCGTCGCGAGGTCGAGTTCGCGCGGTCCGCGGACGACCTCTTCCTCGAGTGCGCGCGCGGCTTCGTTCACCATCGCCAGGACGAGCCGGTCGATGATCGCGTTCTCGGTCAGCTCGAGGCTGCCGCGCGGCGGCAGTTTGGGAGACAGGCCGAGGTTCACGGCGCGCCCTTGCTTGTCCTTGCGCCACACGAAGATGCCGCCGCCCGTCTTCTTGCCGAGCCGGCCCGCTTCGACCAACGGCTTCAGCCAGGTGCAGGCACGCATGCGCTCGCCGTAGGCCGCCTCGAGCGAAGCGCCCGCGTGCGAGGCGATGTCCAACCCGACTTCGTCGATGAGCTCGCACGGCCCCATCGGCATGCCGAAGTCGACCAGCGCCTTGTCGATCGCCTTCGGGTCGATGCCTGCCGCGACCAGGCGCATGGCCTCGTCGAGGTACGGACCGAGCACGCGGTTCACGAGGAAGCCCGCGACGTCCTTCGTGACGACCGGCGTCTTTCCGAGCCGCACCGCCAGCTTGGCGGTCTTCGCGACCGTCTCGTCCGACGTCTTCGAGCCGCGCACGATCTCCACCAGCGGCATGCGCCGCACGGGGTTGAAGAAGTGCATGCCGACGACCCGCTCGGGGCCCGGCAGCGTCTCCGCGATGCGGTCGACCGAAAGCGAGGACGTGTTCGTGGCGAGAATGGCGCCCTCCGGCATCAGCTCGGCGAGCTCGCCCAACACGGCGCGTTTGACCTCGAGCCGCTCCGCCACGGCCTCGATGACGATCTCGCAGCGGGCAAAGCCCTCGGCGGACGTCGTGCGCTCGAAGCGATCGAGCGCAGCGTCGGCTTGATGTCGCTCGAGCCGCCGGCGCTTGCGCTTCTTGTCGATCTCGCGCTCGTGCTCGGCTTGCGCGGTGTCGAGCTGGCTCGTGTCGAGATCGCGCAGACGCACGGACAGGCCCTTCTCCGCCATCAGGCTCGCGATGGCCGCTCCCATGACGCCGGCGCCGACCACGGCGCCGCGCTCGAGCTGGGCGACCGCGCTACCGTTCGGGAGCTCGGCCAGCTTCTTGGCCTCCTCGCTCATCCGGTAGATCGTGACGAGGTTCTTCGTGACGGGATTCGTCGCGAGGGGCTTCACCGCCTCGATCTCGGCCGCGAGGCTGTCGCGCAGCGGGATGCGCGGCGCGCGCACGGCGACCGCCAGGGCCGCGAGCGGCGCGGGATAGTGCCCGTGGGTCTTCGCGAGCACGCTCTTCTGCGCCTGACCCGCGATCAGCGCGCCCGCGATCGGATTGCGATCGATCAGGATGCTCTTCCAGCCCCTTCGACCGCGGTAGCGCAGACGCTCGCGCCCGGTCGCGACGTCGGCGGCAATGCGCTCGAGGTACTCCGGCTTCGTCAGGCGGTCGACCAGGCCGGCCCGCAGGGCTTGCTTCGCGCGAAAGGTCTTGCCGGTGAGGATTCCGTCGAGGGCCAGCGGCAGTCCGATGCGGCGCGGGAGGCGCGACGTTCCGCCCCAGGCCGGGAGGATGCCCAGCATGACCTCCGGGAGCCGCAGGTGCGACTTGGGGTGGTCGGCCAACACGATGCGGTCGCAGGCGAGACAAATCTCCGTGGCGCCGCCCGGAACGGGCCCTCCGACGGCGGCGACGGTCAGGATGCGGCCGCGGCCGCGCCGGCCCAGCTTGTACAGCCGTTGGAAAAGCCCTTGGACCTCGCGCACGAACTTGGCGGCGACCTCGGAATCGTTGATCTCAGCGATCGCCTCGATGTCCGCGCCGGCGACGAACGACAGCGGCTCGCGGCCGGTGATGACGAGACCGCGCACGGACTTGTCCGCGGCGATCCCTTCGAGCGCCTGGTCGAGGTCGCGCAAGAGCGGTACGTCGAACACGGCGATCTTCGGGCGATGGGGCGGGTCGAGCACGAGGCGCACGAGGCCTTCCTCGGGTCGTTCGATCCGCACGCAGGCGCCGGCCTCGGGCGCGTTGTCCGGAACGTGAATGCCTGTGAGGTCGATCATGCCGCCATCCTCTCGAGAACGACGGCCCCGCCCTGGCCGCCTCCGATGCAGAGGGTCGCGAGTCCGAGTTCGCGATCGCGAACCCGCAGCTCGTGGGCGACCGTGAGCAAGAGCCGTGCGCCGGTGGCGCCGACCGGATGTCCGATCGCGATCGCGCCTCCGTTGGGATTCAAGAGGTCGTCGCCGAGCTCGCCCAGAGCCCGGTCGCGGCCGAGGTGCAACCTGGCGAACTCGTCGCTCGCAAAGGCCTTCTGGCAGGCCAGGACCTGGGCCGCGAAGGCCTCGTTGATCTCGACGACGCCCATGTCGGCGACCGTCGCTCCGGCCTGGGCGAGCGCCTTGGCGCTCGAGAAGACGGGGCCGATGCCCATCCGGTCGGGGTCGCAGCCGGACCAGGCGAAGCTCTTGATCGCGGCGAGCGGCGTGAGCCCGAGCTCCTTCGCGCGCGCTTCCGTCGTCACGACGAGCGCGGTCGCTCCGTCGGTGATCCCGCAGGCGTTGCCCACGGTGACGACCCCGTCGGGCTTCTCGAAGTACGGCTTCAGCTTGGCCAGACGTTCGATGGTCTGGTCGTCACGGATGCCGTCGTCCGCCGTCAGTGCGCTGCTGCCCGGGCGCGCGCCGCGTCCGAGGTGGGGGACGATTTCCTGCGCGCCTCGGCCCGACTCGCGTGCGGCCTTGGCGCGCTCGTGACTACGCAAGGCGAAGGCGTCGGCCTGCTCGCGCGTGATGCCGAAGTCGCGAGCGAGGTTTTCGGCGGTCGAGCCCATGATGAGCCCGTTGGTCGGATCGGTGAGGCCCTCCGTCAGCGCGATGCGCGGTGCGAAGAACATCCCGGGTCGCAGGGAGGCGAGCGCCGACAGACGTTGAACGACGCTGCGGGCCTTCATCATCCGTCCGAAGAACCCGACGGCAGCGTCGTTGTAGATCAGCGGATAGGCGCTCATCACCTCGACGCCGGCGCATACGAAGAGCTCGCCGCGGCCGGCTTCGATGCGCGTGACCGCGGACGTGACGGCCTGCATTCCGCTCGCGCAGTTGCGCGCGACCGTGAAGGCCGGAACGCCCTGGGGGACACCGGCGCGCAGGGCGATCACTCGGGCGACGTTGGCCTGATCGTGGGGTTGCCCGACGCAGCCGACGATGACTTCGTCGATCGTGCCGGCGTCGATTCCCGTGCGTGCCAGGAGCTCGCGCACGGCGCGGGCTCCGAAATGCCCGGCATCCTCGCGCGCGAACGCGCCGCCCGCGCGCGCCTGGGGCAGGCGCAATCCGGCGGCGAGCACCACTCGTCCTCGTTGGTCGTTCAAGGTTCTTGGACTTCTTCTCGATTTCAGGGGGTCGGAACGATCGGTGTCGAGCGCGGCGCCCGACCATTGCACTCTTCCCTACGGGCGGAATCCACGGAAGGGACGGGGACCGTGGACACGCCCCTCGGGAAGACGTTGAATGACCATCGATCGGGAAGGCCCTTTCGCTTGACCCCTGCCCGGTGCCGACGGCCCGGGTCGCGGCCGATCCCTCCCGCAAACTCCCCTTCGCAAGGAACTCCCATTCCTGACTCCCCCCGTATTCCCGTGACGGCCGGCCCCGCTCGCCCGCGCGCGACCTCGGCCCGCGTCCAGCCCCGCACGGTGCTCGTCCTCGGTGGGGGCGGCATGCGAGGCATGGCCCACGTCGGTGTGCTCAAGGCTCTGCGGAACCTCGGCGTGCGCTACGACGCGATCGTCGGCACCAGCATCGGTGCGCTGGTGGGCGCGATGGCGGCCGGCGGCTATTCGGTCGAGCGCATGGAGGAGATCATCGGGGGGCTGAACAAGGACGACTATTTCCGGCTCAATTTCCTGAAGCTGCTCCTGAAGGGCATGCGCGCCTCGAGCGTCTATCGCGGCGACACCTTCCAGGCGCGGCTCACCGAAATCCTCCCCGACGTGGCCTTCTCGGACATGGAGGTGCCCTTCTTTTGCAACGCGGTGCGCCTCGAGACCGGCGGGCAGATCTTCTGGGGTGCGCCGGGCTGCGACGAGATCAGCCTGGTCGACGCGGTCTACTCGTCGTGCTGCCTTCCGGGGATCTTCGAGCCCTACCAGCGCGAGGGCTTCCATTACATGGACGGCGGCATCGTCGACGCCCTGCCCCTGCGCTTCGCGAAGTCCCTGCGGCCCGATCTCATCATCGCGATCGATCTGACGGTGAAGGCGACGTTCAAGGCGCCCAACTACAAGGACCGTGTCGTCAGCACGCTCTACCGCTCGTTCGAGATTGCCGAGGAGATCATCGTCGAGCAGGGACTGCACATGCACGCCGACGATCGGACGGTCTTGATCCAGCCCAAGGTCGGGCACCTCGCGCGCTTCGACTTCAACGACGTGCCCGAGATCGTGCGGTTGGGCGAAGAGGAGACGATTCGGGTCCTGACGTCGCACGCGGCGACGCGCAACCTGGTGGCCGACGACCTCGAGCTGCCCGGGCTCTCCTGTCCCGTCGTGCCGCGCGACTTCGTGTCCATCCGCATCGACTCCGAGGCCTGTATCGGCTGCGGCAACTGCGAGATGGTGTGCGAGACCCAGGCGTACTGGACGAACGGCGACAAGGCTGAGGTCCGCAAGCTCTCGAACTACGAGTGCACACGCGATCACGCCTGCGCTCGCAACTGTCCGACCGACGCGATCCACCTGAGCAACCTGTAGTCGGAGACGGCCGATGGTGCGAGGCGGGGGTGCGGTCCGGAGGATGGTGCCCGCCTCGGGCGCCATGGCAAGGTTGTCCGGACGTTCCCGCGGACAGGGGCCCGAACGCACCGACCGTGCACGACGACGCTTCGGAGGCGCGCGCGCGGTCGACTCGGCGGTGCTGGTCCCGCGCGGTGTCGGACAGTTGCTCGACCGGTCGATCGAGGGCTTCCTGCACTTCTTCCTCGTGTGCGTGGCCGTACCGCTGGTCTTCTGGATCCCGATCGACCTCGGCTCGCAGCTGATCCTGAGCTCGAACGCGTCGCCGTTCGCGGACGTCGCCTGGCTCCTGACAGGCATTCCGATCAAGATCCTGAGCGTGGCTCTGATCTGCTGCTTCGCGGGGCCATGGATGATCGGGGGAGCGACGGACGCCCGCGCCGCCCTCTCCCTGGCGCTCTCGAAGCTCCTCGGAATCGCCGTCGTGACGGTCCTGGCCAACACGCTCCTGGTCGGTTCGTGCTGCTTGTGTCCGCCCATCGGCCTCAGCCTCTTCTGGCTGGTCAGCGCGGCGGCGCCGATCTACGTCCTGGAGAACCGCGGCTTCTTCGAGTCGATCGCGCGCAGTGCGAACCTGGTGCGCGGGTGGGCGAACCTGGGACGCTGGCTCGGGCTCATCGGTGTCGGCACGTGCATCGTGATTCCGCTGACCGGCTTCGCGACCGCTCTCGAGGACCCCGAGGTCGTCGAGCAACTGCGCGAAGTCCTGCACGTCGACGGCTGGCTCTACGACGTGTCCTGCTCGCTCCTGCGATCGTTCGTCAATGCGAGCGTTTCTGCCCTCTTCACCTTCATGAACCTGGCCTTCTACGTCGACTGCCGCGTGCGCAAGGAAGGCCTGGCCCTGCGCGGGCAGCTCGACGAGCTCGTGGAGCGAGCGCGCTCGGGCAAGTCGGCGGGCAGCCTCGGCGGGGGACGCGCATGAGGGGCCTGCAGAGCGAGGGGCTCGACGATCGTGCCGTGCGCGCCGTCCTCGAGGACGTCCTCGCGCGACCGGAGTTCGACGACGAACCCTCGCAGCTCGAGGACTTCCTCCGCCGCTTGGAGCTGCCCGAATTCGAAGGTCTCGGGCTACCGGGTTGGCTCGGGCCGCTCCTCGTCGGCCTGCTGGTCGCCTTGCTCGTCTGGAAGTTCGTACGCCGCGCGAAGACGCCGGACGAGCCCGGTGAGAGCGAGCAAGCCGGCCCCATGACACCGGCCGAGCGCGTGCGCGATCTCCTGGAGCGCGCCCGCGTGGCCAGGACGGAGGGCGACCTGCGCCTCGCCTTGCGCCTCTTCTTCTTCGCCCTCGTCATCGGTCTCTCGAACCGTGGCGACCTGCGCTATCGCGATGCCTGGACGTGGCGCGAGCTGCTCGCGCGGGGGCGTCCTGGTACCCGCGTCAAGGGCCTGCTCGCCGAGCTCGTGACCGAGCTCGAAGCGAAGGAGTTCGGGCGCGCGCCGACGAGTGCAGCCGACGTCGAACGCCTGGAGAGCCTGTGCCGCCAGCACCTCGGGTCGCTGGCCCTCGTGCGGCGAGAAGCGGAGGTCGCACCGTGAACGGCTTCACGCGCTTGATCGGCTTCGGGCTCTTCTGCGGCGTCGTCTTGCTCCTCGCGTTGGCCGCGATCCTTCCCAGCGGCCGCAGCCCGACGCCGCACAGCGTCTTCTCCGTCGAACGCGACGGCCTGCGCGCCGCGTACCTGTTTCTCGCCGAGCTGGGCCAGGACGTGGCCGCGTGGACCGAGGCCCCCGGCAAGCTGGTGGGGGAGGACGTGCTCGTTTCGTTCGGCGTTCCCGACGCGCCGCCCGGGGCGGGCGGTCCGGGCGAAGAGGTGCGACGGGCCGGTTCGCGGCGCCTGCGCGATCCGCTGCACTACCTGCGCTTCGTCGAAGAGGGTGGCACGCTCGTCGTCGCGTTGAGCGAAGACATGCAAGCCTTCCTGCGGGACGAGCTGGGCCTGGCGGAGCTCGAAGACCTCGAGCCGCTCCCCGGGCGTCGGACCGAGCGCTCGACCTGGATCTTCGCGAGCGGTGAACGCTTCGAGCGCATGGGAGACGGCGGCATCGAGTTCGCGCCCTTGTCGCCTTCGTCCCCGTTCGTCGTCCTCGCGGCGGACGAGGAGGGGGCGGCGCGCGTCGTCCGTCTACGCGTGGGGAGGGGGCGGATCGTGATCGCGACCACGCTCGACTTCCTGGACAACCACGACCTCGAGGAAGGCGACCACGGCCTCTTCCTGGCACGCTTCGTCGAGCTCCTGGCTCCGCGCGGGCGGCTCTGGTTCGACGAGTACGCGCTGGGCGGTTGGGTGCCCGAAACGCCGCTCGAGCTGGCGCTCGCCGCGGACAATGCGCCCTTCACGCTGCACCTCATCGGGCTCGCCCTGGTGCTGCTCTGGAGCGCGGCCTGGGTTCGCGGGTTCCCGCGCGATCCTCAACCCCTGTCGCAGCTTTCCGCCACGGCGCGCGTGCGCGCGTTGTCGGGTCTCTTGCTCGCGGCGCGGCGCTTCGATCTCCTGGCGCGGCTCTTGACGGCGGGGGTGTTGCGCCGGCTGGACCGGGGCGTGCGCGGGTCGTCCGCCGCAGGTGAGGACGAAACGGGCTCCCCTCCCGCGCTCGAACCCGCTAGGGTCCGGACCGTGCTCGGCGCACATGCGGCCCGCCTGGGTGGAACCGAAGGCCTCGAGCGCGCGACCGCGCTCTTCACGCGCGAGGTCCGTGACGCGAACGCCCTGGCGCAACTCGCCGCCGAGCTCTCCGCGCTCGAGTCCCGCCTCGGATCCGAAGAACCCGCGGCCCGGACACGGCCTTCTCGCAGAGGACTCCACGCCGAAGCCTCCCCGTCACCATGAGCGATCCCGACGTTTCCACCGACTCGCCCCGAACCGACTCCGATGCGAGCACGCCGACTTCAGCGGTCGTCGAACTCTCCCGCCGCCTCCGCGCCGCGACGGGCGAGGTGCTCGTCGGCCTGGAGGGACTCGTGGACGATTGCCTCGTCGCGATCCTGGCCGGCGGGCACGTCCTGCTCGAGGGGCCGCCGGGCGTGGCCAAGACCTTGGCCGTTCGAACGCTCGCGACGGCGCTCGGGGGCAGCTTCTCGCGCATCCAGTTCACGCCCGACCTGATGCCGTCGGACGTCACCGGCATCAGCTTGTTCCATCCCGGCCAGGGCGAGTTCCGGTTCCAGCGCGGCCCCGTGTTCGGGCAGTTTCTCCTGTGTGACGAGATCAATCGCGCACCGGCGAAGACTCAATCGGCCTTGCTCGAGGCGATGCAGGAGCGCTCCGTCACCGTGGACGGCGTGCGGCACGAGCTACCGACGCCCTTCACGGTGTTCGCGACCATGAACCCGATCGAGCACGAGGGCACGTATCCGTTGCCCGAGGCCCAGCTGGACCGCTTCCTGTTCAAGGTGCTGGTCGGCTACCCGCCGGCCGACGTGGAGGCCCACCTCCTGGCGCGGGCGCATCGTCACGAACCGGAGAAGACGCCCGAAGAGCTCGGGGTGCGAGCGGTCGCGAGCCCCGAGGAGCTGTTGCTCGCGCGCAAAATCGTTGACGGCGTCGTGGTGCGCGAGGATCTGCCCGCTTACGTCGTACGACTCTTCCACGAGACGCGCACTTCCCCTTCGCTCGCGCTGGGAGCGAGTCCGCGTGCCGGAGTGATGCTGTTGCGTGCGGCCAAGGCTCGCGCGGTCCTGGCCGGGCGCGACTACGTCCTGCCCGACGACATCAAGGAGGTCTTCCTGCCGGTCGTGCGGCATCGCGTGGCGCTCGATCCGGCGGAGGAGATCGAAGGCGTACAGGCGGACGAGGTGCTGCGGCGCATCCTCGACGCCGTGGAGGTCCCGCGCTGATCCCGACGACGCGACTCGCGGTCCTGGTCTTCGTCGCGCTGCTCGCGTCGCCGCTGATCTGGTTCGTGGAACACGGGCGGGCGATCGTGCTCGGAATCGACGTCGTCCTCGGGCTCACGGTGTGGATCGACCTCCTGCGGACGCCGCGTCCGGCCCTCTTTCAAGTCGACCGCCGGCTGCCCGAACGCGTCGGCCTGTCGCGCCGCTTCGAGCGCGAAGTCCTCGTCGAGGCGCCGGCTGCGGCGGGCCTCGCGGCCGAGCTCGACGAGCGCTTTCCGGCGCCGTTCGAGGTGCTCACCGTGACCCGCGACGGCGTGCACGAAGCGCCGGCCGCCGATCGGCCTGGTGCACCGGACACCGTTCGCTTCGATAGCGAGGGAAAGGCCCGCTTCGTACGCGCCTACCGCGGGAACCTGCGCGGCCTGTTCTCGTTCGAGAGCCTGCGCCTGCGCGTCACGGGCCCCTTCGGACTGTGGCAGCGACAGGCGCGCTTCGAAGGCGGACAGGAGTTGGCCGTCGAGCCGGCGCTCTTGAACCTGCGCCAGACGCTGGCGCTCGCGGCGAGCGATCGCTGGCACGATCTGGGCGTGCGGATCCTGCGACGGCGCGGAGGCGAGCGCGAGTTCGAGTCCCTGCGCGAATACGTTCCGGGTGATGACGTCCGCCGCGTCGACTGGAAGGCCTTCGCCCGACGCGGCAAGCCGATCGTGCGGCAGTACCAGGTCGAGCGCGGCCAAGAGCTCATCCTCCTGGTCGATCTCGGACGCCGCATGCGCGCGACCGCCTCCGGAGACGACGATGCGAAGCGGCGTGGCTGGACGAAGTTGGACTGGGCGCTCGACGCCGCCTTCCAGCTGGCGGCCGTCGCGCTCGCCAAGGGGGACCGCGTCGGCATGGCCGCCTTCGCCCGCGGGCTCGTCACCTTCGTGGCTCCCGCGCGCGGCTCGAAGCAGCTGGCGCGCATCTCGAGCGAGCACTTCCGCCTCCTGCCGCGCGAGGTCGACGCCGATCCCGCGCTGGCCCTGCGCGAGCTCGCCGTTCGTCACCAGCGCCGCGCGACGATCCTGATCCTCTCCGACGTCGCCGATCCGTTGAGCGTGTCGGACCAACGCCGCGCCTTGGCGGCGACGTCGCGCCGTCACCGCATCGTGTTCTGCGCCTTGGACGATCCGGGCGTGAGGTCCTGGGCACACGGCGAAGGCGAAGCGCAAGGTCGCTCAGGCGCCGCCTTGCGTGCAGCGGCCCTCGAGCTGGAGGAAGACCGTCGCCGGGCCCTGCGCGAGCTCGCACGCAGCAAGGTGCGCGTCGTGGATGCCCTCCCGGCCGAGGCGGCGGCCCCGCTGCTCGCAGCCTGGCTGGAAGAACGGCAAGCCTCCCACGGCTGACCGCTGCGACCGACCTCCGCGTGGATGCGGGCTACGTCTTGCGTCCGCCGAGCAGTGCCCAGGCCGACAGGGCGACTCCCGTAGCGATCGCGGTCGCCAGGCGCACGTTCGCGGGGGCGTGCGGACTCACGAAGCCTTCGATCATCCCGGCGATGAACAGGAGCGGGAAGACCGGCGTCAGGAGCCGTAGGGCGCGGCGGCTCTCGACCTGCAGGGCATAGCGGCGGGTCCAACGGCCCGGGCGGATCCAGGCTCGCACCAGGACCAGGCCGGCGGACCCCGCCAGGAGCAGGGCCTGGATCTCGAGGACGCCGTGACACCACAGGATCGACGAGATCGAGCCGGCTTGATCCCAGTGCCCGGCGACCGCGGTGTAGGTGCCGAGCATCAGGGAGTTCTGCGAGAGGATCAGGAGGTAGAGCGGGGGAACCAGGGCCGAGGCGAAGATCAGGATTCCCACCGACATGTTGTGGACCATGATCCAGCCTGCCGTGTGCGGAGACTCGCCGAAGCCGAAGGTGAAGTTGCCGCGGAAAGGCTCGCCCGCCGGCGTCTCCTCGAGCTGGCGAATCGTGTCGGCGACGACGCCACCGTCGAGCAGGGACGACGCCAGATCGAGGTCCCGTGAGACGGCGACGAACGCCAGGATCGCGAGGCCGTAGACGAACCCGAACGTGAGCGCGAGGAGGCGCCACTCCGCGCGGAGCGCACGCGGACACTCGGCCATCACGAAGTGCCAGGCGTCGGCCAGGAAGCTCGAGGCGCCGGTCCGGTGGCGGCGAAAGAGCACGCTGTGCGCGCGTCCGACGAGCGCGCGCGCCTCGGCCGTTCCCCGCGGGGCCTGGCCGGTCGATTCGAGGCGGGCGACGAGTGAAGAGGCGTGCCGGTAGAGCCGCATGAGCTCGAGCAAGTCGTCCCCACGCAAGCGTTGCAGTTCGAACTTGTCCGTCTCCAGGAGGCGACGCAGCCGCTTCAGGTGCGAGAGATCGAGCTTTTCCTGGGGGCGCTCCGGCTTCCCTTCCCGTGCCTCGACCATGGCGGAGAGGATACGGGCTGGACCGCCGCCACAGTATCCTCTGCGGCGTGACCGATCTCCTCATCGAGACTTCCGAGGGCCTGACGCTGCGCCACGAGATCGCGGGCGGAGGAGCGCGCACGGCCGCGGCTCTGGTCGATCTCTCGATCTACGTGGTCGGACTGGTCCTCGCGGGGGCCCTCGTCTTCGGGCTCTCCGTCGCGGATCCGACGGGGCTCTCGCGCTTCGTCGCCGGGCTCTTGGTCGGCGGCGTGTTGGGCTTGCTCGTCCTGTACCACGCCGGGTTCGGGTTGCTTCTGGACGGACGTACGCCGGGCAAGCTCTTGCTGGGGCTGCGCGTCGTGGACGTGCACGGCTATCCGGCCCGTGGAACGAGTCACGTCTTGCGCGCGCTGTTCTTCGTGCCGGAGGCGATCCTGTTCGTTCCGCTGCCGCTCGGTCTCGTGCTGTACTCGGTGAGCGCGCGGCATCAGCGACTCGGCGACCTCGTCGCCGGAACCCTCGTCGTACGGGAAACTCGACCGCACGAGACCGCCGACCCCTATCCGAACACGCGCTGGAACGCGTTGACGCGACGGCGTCTCGCGCTCACGCCAGCGACCGCGGCGCGTCTCTCGCTCGAGGACCTGACCTTCCTGCGCCGCCTGCTCGGAGCATCCGAAGTCGCCAGCTCCGCACGAGTCGCGCTGGTGCGCGACGCCGTTCGCCACTACGGCCGGCGGCTCGAACTCGCCGTTCCGCACGAGCCTGACGAGGAGGAGGGCCGCGAGATTCTGCGCGAGCTCTACGTCTTCCTGCGCGACGCGCGTGCCGTGTCTCAATCCTGAGGCGGACGCAGCCGACCGTGGAAGCGCTCGAGCTCGCGTAGCTTGCCTTCGTCGAAGCCACCCGCCGGCTCGACCGCGGGGTCCCAAACACTCGGACGGCGGGCGACGCCGGTATGTCCGACTTCCGGACTCGCGACCGGTTTCGAGGCCGGCGGAGGAGGAGGTGGCGCTTCGCCGTCCCAGGCCTCGCTCCGCACTCCGTCGAAGGCGGCCGCCGCCGGCCCCGCAGCACCGAAGGGCGAAACGCCGTGCCGCAAGCGCACGGACAAGAGCTCGCGCCCGCCGAAGAACCAGATGAACAGCGCGATCAACGGCAACACGCAACCGAGCCCGGCCAGGTAGCGGCTCCCTGACCCGAGCAACGCCAGCGCGACCATCCCGAAGGCCACCCAACGCCCCGTGCGCACGGCCTGCTCCGTCGCCGTCAACCAGTCACGCCTGCGCGCCAGCCAAGCGCGAAGCACCCGACCGCCGTCCATGGGAAACGCTGGCAGGAGGTTGAACAGTCCCAAGAGCAGGTTGATCACGGCGAATCCGCCCGCCAGCTCGGCCACGAAGCCCGAGGACGCGGCCTGCCCCAGGAAAGCGACCGCAAACCCGAGGGCTGCGAGCCCCACGTTGACGAGCGGGCCCGCGATCGCGACCCAAAACTCCACCTTCGGCACCTCGGGGATCACGGTCATGCGCGCCATGCCACCAAGCGGCCAGAGGGTGATGTCGACCACTTCGAGCCCGAAGTGCCTTGCGACCAGGCTGTGGCCGAGTTCGTGCAGGACCACGCAGCCGAAGAGACCGATCACGAGCGGCACGGCCAGGGCCGGGCTGACCGAGGCGGCGAAAAGGAAGAGGAACGGCAGGAAGCTCCAGTGCAGGCGGATCGGGATCCCGAAGGCGGTCGCGATTTGGAGGGATCCGTTCACGGGGAGGAGGAGGGGGAGAGGAGGGGGAAGGCGAGTGGGAGTCGGGGAAGGATCGAGCTACGGACACGAGCCGAGCACATCCGTGATTCGATGGCAGAGTATGGGCGGTGTTGCCGTCCTCTGACCACTCTCGCCGCGCGCTCGTCCTGCGGATCAGCTCCGAGGGAGTCCGCGCCCAGACCCCTGCGGAGCTCGTGCGGCCGGGGCGGGCACGGCTCGCGCGCTTCGGAGGGACGGCCCACGCCCTGGTGCGGCTCGAGGCCGAGCTCGAGGCCGGGGCGGATCCGGCTCGGATCTTCGTGTTGTGCGCAGGAGACGCCGTTCGACGTGGGCTGCCGACGGCGGCGCGTGCGACGGTGATGGCGGCGGCGCCCTTGGCGGGCGGGCTCGCGGAGGGGCAGCTGGGTGGCTCGCTCGGGCCGGCGCTCGCGGCGCTGGCGGATGTGGTGTTGCTGATCGGGGATGCGGAGGCGGAGAGCTCGGGTGGGCACGCGCGCGAGCGGGTGCTGTGCCTGGATCGGGAGGGGCGTGCTTCGGTCGAGCGCCTGGAGGGGTTGGCGGAGTGCTCGCCGGCTCGAGCGCTCGCGCTCCTGCGCGAGCGCTTCGTCGATCACGCCGTGCTCGTGACGGGGCCGGCGGCGGCGCGGGGGGTGCGTTTCGCGAATCTCGCCGGGGGACACGAGCCGCCGAGCTTCGTCGGACGGGGGGGGCTCGGGGCGTCCTTTGCGGCGCTCGGGTTGCGGGCGCTCGTGGTCGCCTTGCCGGTCGCCGCGGCGCGTTCGTCGGACGACGAGCGTGCGGCGGGGGCCTTGGTCGCTGCCCTGGGTCGTTCGCCGCGTCTGGCCGCGCGGTCGCGGAGCGGGACGCTCGAGCTCTTCCACGCGGAAGCGGCACGGAGCGCGAGCGACGTCGATCCCAGAGCCGTGCTCGCGAGCGCGGCTGCGGCGAGCGCGCGGCGTGACGGTTGCCGGGGCTGTCCGACGCCGTGCGGTTGGGTCCTGCGAACCTCGCTCGACGGGAAGGAGGAAGGGGCGGGGGTCGAAGGGCGGGTTCACTTCTCGGCCTTGCGAAACCTCGGTACACCGCTCGGGCTCGACTTCGAGGGCGCCCGCCGCGTGCTCGCTGCCGCCGATCGGATCGGAGTCGACGCGAAGGAGCTCGGACAGGGCCTCTTGCTGCTCGTGCGCGCGAGCGAGGCCGGACTCGTTCCGGGGCCCTCACCGCGGGGCGACGTCGACCGCTGCGTCGAGTTGACGTTGGCCTTGGCGGGGGAGGCGGAGGGCGACGAGCCGCCCGCCTCGCCGCCGCCGACTGCTCCTGTTGGCCGGGGCTCGCGACGCGCCCACGAGGCCGTCGACGGTACGGGGCTCTCCCTGCCAGCGGCCCTCGGAGCCTTGCGTCGAGGTTCGCAAGCGCTGGCCGCGGCGCTCGGAAAACCGGCCTGGGCGGGGATCCGCAACGAGCTTTCGAGCGGCAACTTGGCCCAGGAGCTCGGCGTGCGCGTGGCGGCGGCCGGACGCGATCCGATGCGCAGCTTTCCGTTCCTGGTCGAGGCGGGCGGGCGCGAGGCACTCACGCGCATCTTCGAAGGGTTGGCCTGGCCCGCGGGAGCCGAGGATCCGGCCCGCGCGGCCGGCAAGGGGCTGCTCGTCGCGTGCCAGGAGAACCTGGTGGGCGCGGTCGATGCCCTGGGCTTTTGCGCCTTCTCGATGGCGGGGCTGTGCGCCGACGCGGCGCTGTCACTGGACGAGCTGGCGGCCTGGCTCCTGCCTGCCGCAGCGCTGGCCGAGAGCGCGCCCCCCGCCGACCCCGCCCGCTCCTGGGCCGGCCTCGGAGCGGGTCGCCAGCTGCTCGCCCTGGGAGCCAACCTGGTCGTCCTGCGACGCCACCTCGCGCCGCACTTTCAGGCCGCGGGCGGCGCACACGCGCAGCGCCCCGAAGCGCCCGCGAGCGACGCTCCGAACGCGTCCATGCTGGCGGCGCTCGAGCGCGACTACCACCGTGCCCGCGGGCTCTCGGACGACGGCCGGCCCCTGCCCGAGCTCGTGGCGGCGCTCGGAACCCCGGCCGTGCTGGCCCCGCTCGCGCGGTTCTCTGCCGCCGAATCCGCTACCTCTGGGGAGCCTCGGGTAGCGGATTCGGCGGCCGAGGCACGCGTTTCGACCCGGAACGATGCGCAGGCGGAAACGGATGCGGTCGCCCGACCCGGTTGCGTCGGGCTGCGCGCGATCGGCCCCTTGGGCGAGGCGCTCGGCGGCGCGAACGAGGTCGAACTCGAGCTCCCGGCGTCGGTCACCGTCGTGCTCGCGGCCGTCGCGGCGGCGCATCCCGAGGCGGCCGAGCGGATCTTCCAGGGCGCGCGCATCGTGCCCGCCGTGTGGTGTGCGGGCCGGCGCCTCGAGCCCGGCGACACGGTGCGCGACGGGGATCGACTGGACCTGGTCGTGGCGATCGCCGGCGGCTGAGGCGGGCGCGGCGGAGGGAGCCCGAGGCCTTGCGCCCGAGGCCCTTCGGGGAGCTGGGGAGGCGGCCATGTCGACCGACATCGGGAGTGACCCGCGCCCGTGCGCCGCTCCGGCCTTTCGCCGCGCGGGTGCGGCCAGTAGGTTCCCCCACGATGCGCATCGCGATCCTCAAGACCGGCGCCCTGGGCGACGTCCTCCGCACGACCTCGATCCTCCCCGGCCTGCGCGGTCGGGCGGCGCGCGAGGGGCGCGAGCTCGAGGTCGTCTGGGTCACCGCCCCGGCCGCTCGCGACCTCGTGCGGTTGCACCCGCTCGTGGATCGGGTCGAGCTCCTGGATCCGCGCGACGCAGCGGCCTGGAAGGAGCTCGGCGAGAAGCTTCAGGGCGCGAGCTTCGAGCGCGTGCTCTCCTTCGACGACGAGGAGGCCGTCTGCCGACTGGCGACGTGGCTCGATGCCGGACGCGGCACCGTCTCGGGGGCCTTTGCCGATCCGGACAGCGGGCGCTTGGCCTACACCGAAGACTGCGCCCCGTGGTTCGAGATGGGCCTGTTGTCGGTGCACGGCAAGGAGGAGGCGGACCGTCGAAAGAAGGACAACCGCGAGAGTCACCCTGCGATCTTCGCGCGGATGCTCGGGGTCTCGATCGGTGAGCCCGAGCTGCCGCTGCCCGACAACAACGTGATGTCCGCAGCCGACTTCGCGCGGCGCATGGACCTGCACGCGCGCGGACCGGTCATCGGGCTGAACACCGGCGCCGGTGGGCGCTGGGAGTCGAAGCGGCTGCCCGAGGAGCGCGTCGTCGCGCTGGTCGGTGAGCTCCACGCGCGCCTGAACGGGGAGGTGTCCTTTCTCCTGCTCGGTGGTCCCGAGGAAGGCGAGCGCAACGCGCGGATCCAGGCCGGTGTCGCCACGGACGTCCTCCTGGTCGATGCCGGAACGCGCAACACGCTGCTCGATTTTGCCGCCCTCGTCGGGCGTCTCGACCTGCTCGTGACGAGCGACAGCCTGGCGCTGCACATCGGCGTGAGTCAGAGGGTCCCGCTCGTGGCCTTCTTCGCGCCCACCCCCGCGGCCGAGATCGAGCTCTACGGCCGCGGCGTGAAGGTCGAGAGCACGGCGCCGGACTACGCCTCGTACCGGCGCGATGCGGACACCTCGACCCTGACCGTGGAGCGCCTGAGCGAGGCGATCCTGCTCGTCTTGGCCCAGGCGCGCGGGGGAGCCCCGGCGTGAAGGCTCCCTGGGTCTGGTACCTCGCCAAGGGGCTCGAGGGGGTCGGGATGGTCGTCGTCCTGGTGGGGCTCGTCTTCTCGATGCAGCTCGGCTTCCAGGACGAAGGGCTCGAGTCGATGCGCTACGAGGGGCTCGCTCTGGCCTGGGGCGGTGGGATCTTCGTCGTCGGATGGCTGCTCGAGCGTGCGATCGGCGCGCGCTGACCGCACGAGCGGCCCTCAGGTTCCCTGATTCGCTCAAATTCATCCGGTTGACGGGCGCCGGAGTCCGCGACCCGTACGAAGCCGTCGATCTGCGCCAGTCTGCGGGCTAGCGCGGGCCAGGGTCGACGCCTAGACTCGGGTCTCTCTCTCCGTCGATTCGCCCGTTGTTCCGCTCTGGAACGATCGTCAGGTGCTCGGCCGGGCCAAACAACTACCCAGCGATGGTTCCTACGAAGCTCACCTTCCTCTTCGCCGTCCTCGCTCTCGTCGGTCGGGCTGCGCCCGTTGGCGCTCAGTTCGTGGTGGACAACTCCAACCTCCCGAGCGGTTCCAACAACAACTCGACGACGGAGAACGTCGACTTCGGCGACGTCGACCTCGATGGGGACTGGGACTGTGCCATGGCCGACGGCGGCGACGACGGCAACGACCAGAACCGCATCTGGATCAACCAGGGCAACCTGCAGGGTGGCTCGGTCGGAAACTTCCAGGACGAGACCGCGGCGCGCTTCCCGAGCGTGCTGGACGACAGTCGCGACATCGAGTTCGCCGACATCGACAACGACAGCGACCTGGACATCTACATCTCGAACACGGCCCAGATCACGAACCAGGGCAACCGCTGGTGGGTGAACCTCGGGGCCAAGCAGGGTGGCACGATGGGCTTCTACAACGACGAGACGAGCACCCGCTGGGTCGGCCTCGGCGGAGCGGGCTCCTCGATCGCGCCCTCGCAGGTGCTGCCGTTGAACACGTTCATCGATTGGTCCTGTGACTGCGACTTCGGAGACCTCGACAACGACGGCGACCTCGACCTCGTGCACTCGAGCTACGGCGGTAGTTTCGGCGGCAGCGTGCCGACTCGCCTCTTCCTCAACGACGGCGACGGCCACTTCTCCGAGTTCAACCCCTCCGGGTTCCAGCTGACCGGACCGACGATCTCGAACGGCAACCCGGGCCTGTGGTGCGAAGGCACGCAGCAGGCGGACACGACCAACTCGACCGGGGTGAACTGCGACATCGCCAGCTCGGCGCTCGACATCGACGTGGCCGACATCGACGGCGACTTCGACCTCGACATCCTCCACGGAGCCCGCAACGAGGCGCCGCGGATGTTCGCCAACCGGCTCGATTCGTCTTCGTTGGCCCCGGCCAACGGCGGCGCGCTGCTCTTCCGCGATGTCACCGGTGCGGCCTTCGCGCCCGGCTACTTCGCCGGAACGTTCGGCCACTACGAGCAGGAGATGGGCGACATGGACGGCGACGGCGACGTCGACCTCTACGGCCTGAACTGGCAGACGAACTTCGGCTTCGACGACGTCGTCATGGAGAACATCGGCGGCTTCTTCTCGAACCAGGTCGTGCTCGGAGGCTCCTCGGACGACGACAACGAGGGCGACTTCATCGACTACGACAACGACGGTGACCTCGACCTCTGGGTCGCGAACTTCAGCGGCGGAGACAAGCTCTACCGCAACAACAACAACGGCGGCTCGAGCTTCAGCTACACCCAGGTGTCGGCGCCCTTCTTCAGCGCCGTGTCCCTCGACGCCGATGTCTGCGACACGGACAACGACGGCGACTACGACGTCCTGGTGGCCGAAGACAACTTCCAGGCCAACACCTTCTGCCGCAACACGACGGGGGTCGTCGACACGCACGCGCCCTACATCCCGGCCGTCGAGAAGCTCACGAACCGCCCGGCCGAGCAGGCTGGTGCGCCGATCCGCGCCCAGGTGTACGACAACGCGCCGTACTACATCACCTGGTACAACCCGACCGAGATCCAAGTCACGGTCGATGGCTGCGACCTGCCGGCGATTCCGGCGCGCAGTTCGGCCGGTCAGATCTTCCGCGCGGTGATGCCGGGCAACCTGGTCGGCAACGTCAGCTACAAGTGGTCTTCCCACGACGAGTACGGCAACACGGGCACCTCGGCGAGCTCGGCCTACATCTCGTCCTACGGTGGTCCGTCCTTCGCCACGACCTACGGCACGGGCACGAACGGTTCGCTCGGCGAGCCGACGATCTCGGCGATCTCGGTGCCCTACGTCGACAGCACGCTCTACCTCTCCACGGGCAACTCCGCGCCCGGGACCCCGGTGCTGATCTACGTGACGGGCAGTGCGCTGCCCGTTCCCTTCCAGCTCGGCAACATCCTGCTCGCCAACGTCGGCGGACCGATCTTCCTCTCGGAAGCGGCCGTCTCGAACGCGAACGGGTGTGCGACCGTGGCGATCCCGATCCCCGACTCCGTGTCCGCCGGCCTGCAGATCTTCGCCCAGGGCTTCGCTCTCGGTGGCGTGGTCGACCTGCTCGCCAGCACGAAGGGTCTCCAGGTGACGCTCCAGTAGCGCCACACCCCGACGACAAGGCGGCCGCGACAGGGGGAGAGTCCCCGGTCGCGGCCGTGTTCGTTTAGGATCGCCCCCGATGAAGCTCTTCCGCGCGCTGCGCTTCGCGTCCCGCGGTCTACACCGCTCGGGCCCGCCCGTGCACCTGACCCTGTTCGTGACCGGGGCCTGCAACTTGCGTTGCCGGCATTGCTTCCATTGGCGCGAGGTCGCCGAAGGTGTGTCCGGTCCGAGCGCGGAGGAGGTGGGGCGGCTGGCAGACTCGGCCGCCCGGCTCGGGCCGCTCTTGTGGGTCAGCTTCGGAGGTGGCGAGCCCTTTCTGCGCAAGGACTTGCCCGAACTCGCGCGGTCCTTCGGACGCCACGGTCTCGCCCACCTGGCGATCCCGACGAACGGGCTCGTGGACCGCATGGTCGACTCGGTGGAGCGCATCGCGACGGAGAACCCTGAGACCTACCTCTCCGTCGCCGTTTCGATCGATGGTCCACCGGACGTGCACGATGCCATCCGTGCCGTCGCGGGCGGGCACGCGCGCTCGTGTGCGGCCGTCCGTCGCCTTGCGCGCTCGAAGGAACGGCATCCGAACCTGGGCGTCGGTCTGATCTTCACCGTGACCCGCGAGAACCAGGACACGCTGGCGGACCACGTCGAGGAACTCGTCCGCGAGCTCGAGCCGGACAACGTGACGATCAACCTCGCGCGCGAGGACGCGCTCGACCGGAGCCTGCTCGAGGTCGACACCGATCGCTACCGCGAGGTCGTCGACCGCAAGCGACGCCTGCAGCGAGAAGGCCGCATCCCGTACTTCGACTTTCCGCTCGCACGTGTCGCGACGGCGCGCGACGACCTCATGTACGAGCACGTCGAGAGCGTGGCCCGGGGTCGCGTGAAGCGGCACCTGCCGTGTACCGCCGGCCAGCTGTCGGCGGTCGTCTTCGAGAACGGCGACGTCCGCGCCTGCGAGGTGCTGCCCGATACGCTCGGGAACCTCAACGACACCGGCTGGGACCTTGCACCGATCTGGAAGAGCGCCGAGGCCGCGCGCTTGCGGGAGCGCATCGAGCAGACGCGTTGTTCGTGCACCTGGGAGTGCGCGCAGGCGGACAACGTGCTGTTTCAACCCAAGCTGTGGCCGAAGCTCGCGCGCAAGGCCGTCTCGCGATGAGCGCGCAGGCCCTGGCCCTCGGCGTCCTCGTTCCCTGCCACGACGAAGCGCGGGTCATCGAGCGTCGCCTCCAGAACCTCCTGGTCCACTGCGAATGGCCGCAGGGGGTCGGACATCGCCTGATCGTCGTCGACGACGCCTCCACCGACGGAACCGGCGAGCGTGTGCAGCGGGCCTTCGCCGCCTACGCGCGCGCGGACGTCCGCACCGAGCTCGTGACCCTTCCCCAACGTGGCGGCAAGAACGCGGCAGTCCGGCGCGGAATGGCGAGACTGGACGATGTCGAGCTCATCGTCCTCACCGACGCGGACGTCGTCTGTGATCCCGATGCCTTGCGTGCGCTCGAGCAGGCCTTTCGCGACGATCGTGGTCGGGGTGGAAGGCTCGGGTTGGCCTGTGGAGCGCAACGCTTCGTCCGCACCCTCGCCGACGACGGGACGGTCTCCGCCCCGCCCGGCCAAACGCTGGAGGACGCGAGCGAGGGCTACGATCGTTGGACCGCGCGCGTTCGGCGTCTCGAATCGCGCTTGGGCAAGCTCTTCAGCGTCCACGGTCAGCTCGTCGCCTGGCCGCGGGAGTCGGGGCTCGCGCCAAACGAACCGCTGGCGGCGGACGACATCGCCTTGGGACTCTCCGTCCGGGCCGCGGGGGGGCGGGTCGAGCTGGTCGCTGACGCGCGCTTCTTCGAGGAGAAGCCGCGCGCCGCGAACGCGGACGAGCAAGCACGCCGTCGTGCACGCGGCTACTACCAGGTCGTGTTCGATCGAACCGGAGCCCCGCTCGGAGACGGAATCGCGGACCGCCTCCAATGGGCGCTGTACCGGACGTTGCCGGCGGTGTTTCCGGAGTTGTGCGCGCTCGTCCTCGTCATTGCGACCGCCCTCGCGTCCGTTCTGCTGCCGGGGCCCGTCGCCGTCTTGTTCGTTCTCGCGCTGCTGCTCGCGCTGGGCTCGCGACGCGCTCGCGCGTGGTTGCGATTGCTCGTCGTGATGCGGGTAGCCCGGCGCGAGGCGGCCTGGAGACGTCAGACGGATCGCTGGGACATGCCGCGCGTCCTCACCCCCGACCGTCGTCGCCCATGAGGAGCTCCGTGCCGCTCGCTCTCGAGCGCCAGCCTTGGTCGAAGCGCGAGCGCGGTTGGCTCGCCGTCGTGTTGATCGGAGCGTGGTTCCTGCGGATCCTCGTCGCCCTCGACTACGAGCACCACCATCCGCTGGCGCAGCGACCTGTGATCGACGAGGCCTCCTACGAGCGCCAGGCGGTCGAGATTGCCGGCGGCGATTGGATCGGCCACGAGGTCTTCTTCCAGGAGCCGCTCTACCCGTATGCCCTGGCGCTCGTCTACGCCTGCGCTGATCCGGAGGCGGCGAGCCGAGGGTTCGCGAGCCCCGCGCAGCGCACGGCCGCGCGCCACGCCCAGGCCTTCCTGGGAGCTTGCCTGGTCCTCTTCGTCGCGCTCACGACGCGGCGGCTCTTCGGCCCGCAGGCGGGCCTCGTGGCGGCGGTGGTCAGCGCTGGCTACGGACCACTCTTGATCTTCCCGAGCTACCTGCTCAAGCCGAACCTGTTCGTGCCGCTGATCGCGGCGCTCGTCTGGCTGCTGGTCCGAGCGGGGGAGGGCCGTTCCCGGAGCGCGCTCGTGTGGCTCGTCGTCGGAGTGTTGTGCGGCCTTGGAGCGCTCTTGCGCGGGAACCTGCTCGTGCTCTTGCCTGTGCTCGTTCCCTTGCCGTTCTGGATCGGAAATCAGGCGAACCGGCCCTCGAACGGGCTGCTCGGAGTCGGACTGCTCCTCGTAGGCATCGCCGGTGTCCTGGGCCCGGTCGCCTGGCGCAACTATGAGGTCGGCGGCGTCTTTGCGCTGACGACGAGTGGTGCGGGGACAAACCTCTACGGTGGCAACAACGTCGAGAACCCCTACGGGCGTGCGACGGAGTTCTCATGGGTACGTGGCATCCCAGAGCACGAATTCGGTGACTGGAAGCGCGAGGCCGAGCGTCGCGTCGAGCGAGAGCTCGATCCCGTCGAGGTCAGCGACTTCTGGGTCGGGGAGACGCTGCGCTCGGTGCGCGAGCGACCGCTCGTCCACCTCGGCATCCTCTGGAACAAGTTGCGACTGACGCTCGGACGCTACGAGATTCCGGACAACCACCACCTCGGGTGGGATGCGGACCATCTGCGCACGATGCGGATTCCCTGGCCCGGATTCGGGTTGATCGGATGGCTCGGACTCGCGGGCATGCTGGCCTTCCTCCAGTCGGGCAGGGTGCGGGACGAGGACGGCCTGCGCGACCCGGCCGGGGCCGGCTTCGTGCTCCTGTTCTTCGTGCTCTACACGGGGACGATCGTGCTGACCGTGACCAGCATGCGTGTGCGTCTCGGGCTGGTTCCGCTCCTGATGCCGTTCGCGGCCTGGTTCGTCGTGCGCGTCGCAGCGGGTATTTCGGGAGGCAGCGGGAAGCTCCGGGGAGAGCGGGCCCGTCTGGGGCGTCTCGTCTTGCCAGCTGCGCTCGCCGCTCTGCCGGTCTTCGTTCCGGTGCTCTCCTCGGCCGATCGGGAGGCGGACCTGGCCAAGCGTGACTACAACCGCGCGGTGTACCTCTTGGAGGACGAAGGCCGCGTCGACGAAGCGCTCGCGATCGCCCTGCGCCTCGATGAGGCGTATCCCCAGAGCCCGCGGGTGCTGGTGCTCTTGGCTCAGGTGCGCTACGCCGAGGGCAAGGCCCTGCTCGCCGATGGAGGCACGCTGAGCGAGGCCTCCTTGATCTGGGACGAGGCCTTGAAGACCCTGCGGGACGTCGTGGAAGACGAGTCGACGACGCCTCGAGACCTCTTTGCCGCCCGCGCTTTGGCCGGATACATCCAGCTGGAGACGGGTCACTGGGACTCCGCCGTTCGCCACTTCGCCGAAGCCTTCGAGTTCGATCCGAGCGACCGCAACCTGCGCTTGGGCTATGCGAACGCCCTGTACGAAAGCGCCCTGTCACGCTCGCCCGACGACGAGACCCGGGCCCGGCTCCTGCTCTGTGAAGAGCTCCTGGCGGGACTCACGGATGAGCAGACGAGCGCGGAACTGGATCGGCTCCTGGTCCAGGTGACCGACGAGATCGTCCGTTAGAAAGTCGGGTTCGGACCGTGATCACGGGCCGCTTCGCGAGTCAGGTGCGATCGACGAGCCGCCACCGCCGGGCCGGGGCGAGCGGAATCCGGACTGGGCTGGAGATCTCGTTTCCGTCAGGCCGATAGGCCGTGGATCGAGCTTCCCCCTCCTCTCGTGCAGCCGCGCGGCTCGCGATGGGATCCGAATTCCTTGCACGACCCCACGCCGACCCATGACGACTCCCTCCGATCCGCAAGCTCTCAAGCGCCAACTCGCCCGCTGTCAGAAGACGTGTGAGGAGGCTATCGGCACGATCGACAACCTCTCCGAGCGGCGCAGCACTTTCCTGATGCGCAACCTGGACGACGCCTTGAATCAGCTCGAGCTGATCCTGCGCGTACTCAGCGATCGCGAGCCCGATCGTTCGAGCCAAGAGGCGAAGAGTTTCCTGCGTCGCATCACGATCGGACTCTCGAAGCGGGAACGGGACGAGGAAGAGACGGACGACGGAGAACTGCCCGCGCTCGACCTGTCGCAGCAGGGGTTGGAAGGCAACACGTGGACGATCCCGATCTCGGAGCTGATCGGTTTCTTGGCCTTCGGTCGCAAGACGGGCGTTCTGTGGGTGGACAGCCCCGAGGAGAACTATCTGATCGGTTTGCACGAGGGCAACCTCATGCACGCGACCAGCGATCGGACGCCCGAAGGCATGCGCCTGGGCGAGATCCTGGTCGGGCTCGGCTACCTCACCCGTCGTCAACTCGAGCGCTTCCTGTCGACCCTCGATGGCGACGCGGATCACGCCGGTGAGGCGCTGCTCGAGAGCGGCCTGATCAGCAACGAAGAGCTCCAGGAGGCGTTGAGCCAGCAGGTCCAGCAGCTCTTCCATCGCCTGGTCCAGACGAAGAACGCTGTGTTCCACTTCCGCGAGGGGATGCAGGTCATGCTCGCCTATCAGGTCGAGCTGAACACGACACAACTGCTCCTGGAGACCGCTCGAGTGCAAGACGAGCGCGAAGCGCACGAAGCGCAGCCCCAATCACAGGAGTGGGACTCCTGGAATCACGACGTGCTTTCCGAGCTCTCCAAGCTGGCGGACGTCTTGCCGAAGGAAGAGGTCGAGACTTCGGCGAAGGTGGACGCAACGACGTCGAAGCCCGGTACGGACGCGAAGGCCCAGCCGGAGCCGGCCCTGCCGAACTCGAAGGCCTCCGAGGCTTCCGAGGCCTCCGGGGCAAAGGACGAGAAGCCGGCATCCGTGCTCGAATCCGACAGCAAGTCCGGCGACGCCGAGCACTCGAAGGGCAAGTCCGAGCCGCACAAGGGCAAGGGCAAGTAGGAGCGGCGCGGCTCAGTCGGAGAACGGACGGATCCACTCCAAGGCGAGGATCAGCATCTCGTCCCAGATCTGCGGCCCGTCCCTGACCACGCGACCCGGGTAGAGGTTTTCGGGGTTGTCCGAGCGGTTGTCGAAGGTCGCGGTCACGAAGAGCTTCGAGCCGGCGGGCGCGAACGGCTTGTCCCGGAAGACGTAGCTGAACTGCCAGTCCGGATCCCAGGCGGGGATCTCGAGCAGGCGTTCGGGACTCTCCCCCGGTCGTTGCAGGTCGACCGCGAACGTGTCTCCGATGAGGTGCATGTGCGGCGTCAACGAGCGCAGCAGCGAGTCGAAGGGCAGCACCTGCTCGATCGTCCAGGCCTCTCCGTAGGTCTCGGGGGCGATGACGAAGTCGCGGTTGCGCAGCAGACGACTCTCGGCCACGAAGCGCGGAGGCGCCTCCGCGAGAACCAGTCCGAGTCGCGTGAGATCGGGCGTCGCCACGCCGTTCGGCGTGTAGTGCATCTCGAAGCGGATCCGAGAGCCCTTCGGCAGGAAGCGTGCTACACCTTCTTCGAAGATGCGGGGCCCCTTGCCGGGCAGGTAGCCGATCAAGAATTCCCAGCCCTCGCGTTGCTTCTTCCAGGGAGCCAGCGTGTCGAGGATCCGCCGGCCCGGATCGAGCGCCTCGGGTGGCGGCTGGAACATGATCGTCGCGTGGTGCACGACCTGCGGAGCACCGGGCAGCACTTGCAGTCGCTCGACCCACAAGTCGCGCGGGACGACGACGTCCGAGATGACGCGGGTCAGGTCGACGATGCCCTCGGCCGGGACCTCGAAGGGCTCGGGAAAGGGAAACACGACGTCGGGGTGGCCGATCTGCCAGTTGTCCTCGTAGGCGCGCGCCAGCGGAGCGTCTGCTGGGTCGCCTTCGGGCGCTCCGGCCTCGATCCACGCCAGCAACGTGTCCCGGTCGGCCTCCGACAAGCTGCGGTCGTTCTCCCACGCACCGACGTGCGGATCGGCGAACCAAGGCGGCATCAGTCGCTCGCGGACCACGAAGCGGACCATGCCGCGTCGGCCGCGGGCCTCCTCGTAGGAGGCGAGCGAGAAGGGGCCGGCGCCGCCCGCGCGGTGGCATTCGACGCAGTTGCCCTGGAGGATGCGCGCGACCTGGTCGTGGTAGGTGATCGGAGCGGGGGGTGCCGCGCTCTCGGGCTCCTCGTCGAAGGCCAGGAAGCAGCCCGGGGCGGACGTGGCGGGAAAGGGGACCTCTTCGCCGGCCAGCAGCGCCTCGGCCGCGCCCACGAGATAGCGGCGCCGGGGTTCGCCCTGCGAGACGCCCCGTCCGTACTGGTCGTCGATCGCTCCGCGATAGCGCAGCGTGCGCGCGGAGTCGATCAGGAAGACCTCCGTCGTCGTCTTCGGGTGCAGCGCGCGCGCGAAAGCGAGCTCGCGGTCGGCGACATAGCGCCCTTGGAACCCGAACAGCTCGACCTCGGAGCGCATCTCTTCGAGCGTGTTGTGCTCGGAAGGGTTGATGTAGAGAAAGGGGATCCCCTGGGCCGAAAGCAGCGCGTCGAGCCGGGCCGTCTCCGGGCCATAGCGCTTGGAGACCGGGCAACCGACGTCGCGCACGACCAGGACGAGTCCCTTGCCGCCACCGAAGTCGGACAGGCGGCCCAGCTGGCCGGCGAGGTCGATGAAGGCCAGGTCCGCGAGGCGTTTGCCGATGCCCGCGTCGCGCGGATCGACGAGCTTGGTGCGCTCCTTCAGGACGCTCGCGAGCTGCTCGGCCTCGGACGTCCGGGGCTGCACGGCGTCCGGAGCGTCTGCACATGCCGCGAGCAGGGTCGCGGCCAGGAGGAAGGGAAGGAGGGCGTGCGTGCGGTTCATCGGGTCGAAGGGAGGCGCGGCGAGACCTCCACGAAGACCATAGCACGCGATCGGGGGCGGGGTCGGGATTCCGGCTCGCGCCCCCGGGATGACTCCGACGTTCGGAAAAGATTGCGTGAACCCCGTGACCTCGACGCTCGATATCGTGAAGTGTGATGACCACCGTGGCCGAACCCGAACCGTCGACCGAACACTCCCCGCGCACCGAAGCTCGAGCGCGTGACACCGTCTCCGCGCGCCCGCCTTCGCTCGCGTGGACGCTGCTCTTCGGCAGTCTGACCGCCAGTGCGGGTCACGGCCTGTTTCTCGCCTTCGCGATCACCGACGGCTTCCGCGGTTGGCCCTCGCTCCACGACCTGGGCAACGGGCTCGCCCCGTTGACGCTCTGGTTTCTGGTGTCGATCCCCGGCGCGCTCGCGCTCGTCTTGCTCCGGCGGCGCGTGAGCGCTTGGTCCGCCGGTCGGTTGCGCCTGGCCGCTGCCGTCACGACCTCGCTGACGATCGTCGTCTTCGCAGCCTACTTCGGCGTGCTGGCTCGTTCCTGAAGCGGGCTGCACGTCGCGCGAGCGCGGCCCGCTGCCTCACTCTCCGCCTTCGAGCCCGAGCACCTCGTCGCCCGCGTAGCCCAGCGCGCGCAGGAGCTCTTGGTTGTCCTGCTTCGCGTCTCCGGCTCGGGCGCGTAGCCGCAGGATCATCTCCGGTGGCGCGTACCAACCCGCACGAGCCAGTTCGGCGAAGAGGTCGCGGGCTTGCTCGGAGCGCTCCAGGTACAGGTCGATCGTTTCGCCGGGGTCCGCCTCCAGGTCGAACATCCGCCAGGTGGGACGTGGTTCGGATTGGTCCCACGGGGCGAGGCTGGGGACGGGGCGCTTCGTGGGGAGGTCGTTCTCGCGGCGGATGACCTTGAAGCGACCGTCGCTGAGCGCCCGCCAGTGCCAGGGCGGACGTTCGTCGCCGCCGGTTTCCATCGGCGCCAGACGGTGGTCGGTCTCCTCGCCGCGCGCGAGCGGCAGCAGGCTCGACCCCTGGGCCTCGGCCGGTGTCTCGTCGGCGAAGCCCGCCAGCTCGAGCAGGGTCGGAAAGACGTCCATCAGGCGCACCTGTTGCGCGACGCGTCCGGGTTCGAGGCCAGGAGCCCAGATGACGAGCGGGACGTGCGTCAGCTCTTGATAGAGGCTGTGTCCGTGTCCGAGCTGGCCGTGCTCGAGGAACTCTTCGCCGTGGTCGCCGGACAGGATCACGATCGTGTTCGGGTGCTCGGCGAGGACCTCCGCGAGGAAGGGGCCGAGCCAGTGGTCGACGTACAAGAGCTCTTCGTCGTAGATGTCGACGATGCGTTGGAGGTCCGCGCTCGTGATGTCGGCCAGGTTGCGCTCCCCGCTGCGATACTCGTCGATCACCGGCCCCAGGAGCTGAAAGTCCGCACCCGACGAGTCGAAGGTGCCCCGGAAGGGCTCCGGCGCCACGTACGGGTAGTGGGGGTCCATGATGTGAACGTAGGCGCAGAACGGGCGCTCCTCGTCGCGCTCGTCCGCAAGCCAAGCGCGCACGTCCGGGAGCATGCGTTCGGCTCGTCCCGGATCGAAAGTCTTCGTGCGATCGGGGTGATAGAAGTAGTCGACGAAGTGTCCGGCACCCTGTGCGAAGCCGCGCTCGGGGAGGATGTTCGGGTTGTTCGACCACATGGCGGTGTCCCAGCCCTTCGAGCGCAGGATCTCGACGAAGGTGGTCACACCCGGCGGAAGGATCGTGCCACGCACGGAGAGCCCGAGCACGGGCTGGCTGATCGCGCGGTGTTTCGACGGCATCAGGCCCGTGAAGAGCGTGGCGACCGAGGGCTTCGTCCAGCTCGACGAGGACTGCGTGTTCTCGAAGACGAGGCCCGAGGTCACGAGCCGGTCGAGGTTGGGTGAGACGTCGCGTTCGTAGCCCAGGAAGCCGGCGTGGTCCGCGCGCCAGGTGTCGACCAGAACGAACAGGACGTTCGGGCTCTCCGGGCGGGCCGCGGGCTGGGTGGCGCGCGCGACGAGGGTGGGCAGGAGGAAGGCCGCGCATCCGGCCGAGACGACCGACAGCGGGTGTCCGACGAGTGCGCCCGCGCGCCGCGCGCAGCGAGCGAAGCGCGTGCGCTCGCCTACCAGCTGCGTCGCCGCGACCACGACGAAGGTCGCCAGCGCGCCGACGCCACCGGCCTTCCAGGAGAGCTGCCGGCTCCAATGATCGAGCCCCAGCCAACCGAATCCGTCCCGCACCCAACCTTGCACGCCGACCTCGTGCCAGGTGCGCCAGAGGCCGAAGGCCAGGATCGCGAGCGAGCCACCCGTGAGGGCGGCCAGGAGCGAGCGGATGAGGCGCGGGCGAAACTGCATCGAAGGGATCCTACCGCTGCGCCTTCGACAAAAAAGCGCGGTTGGCTCGCGGGAATTCCTTCGGAACCTGCGCGGGGTGGAGCCGGGCCAGGCCGCGGCGTCCGGGCTCCTGCCTTCAGTCGAGCAAGACCTCGAGCTCGAGATCCTGGCACAGCCGGTTCTTCGCCTCCGCCAGCTGGACGGAGGTCGGTCGCTGCTTCCGCAGGCGCGCGAGGAGCTCGTCCCGGACACCGGCGAGGGGGGTCACTTCGTTGCGGTCGACCTGGAAGAGGTAGAAGGCCTGTCCGATTTGGAGCGGGGCGCTGACCTGGCCGGGGCGCAGCCCGACGAGGACCTCGCGCGCGTCGTCCGGAATCCGGGTCCAGACGAAATCGTCGGAGGGCCGGCCGCCGCGCTCCTTCGTGTTCGGATCGTCGGAGTGGAGCTTCGCCAGCGAGGCGAAGTCGATGCCGGCTTCCAGCTTGGACCGCAGGGCCTGCGCACGTTCGCGCGTGGCCGCCTCGCCGTCGTCTTCCGGCTGCGGCGCGATCAGGATCCAGCGGACCTCGAGGTTGCGGCCCTCGGGACCGTAGGTGCGCTCCCAGGCAGCCCGCACGTCGTCCGCGGTGGGAGGGAAGCGCCGGCGACGGAGCTCCTCGACGCGCAGGTCCGTTTCGGCGGCGAGCGTGAGCTCGCGCAGCAAGCTCGCCTCGGTTCGGTTCACCCGCCACAGGTGATCGCGCCAGTCGTCCTCGCTGGGCGCGTCGACCTCGCGCTTGCGAGCCTTGTAGTCCGCGGCCGCGCGCGCGCTGACCTCGGCCGCCTCGATCGTGATCCCGGCTTCGTCTGCCAGCGTCTGGATGTGTTGACGCTCCGCGTAGCGTCGAGCATCGATCTCGCCGCGGGTCGCGAGCAACCACGCCACGTAGCGTGCACGGGAGACGACCTCGTCGCCGATGCGGAGCACCGCGTCGGTCGCGTCGGTCGCGTCCGGCGGAGTGGTGAGGCCCGGCAGGACGGAGAAGGGCGTCGCCGCGCGCAGGTTCGTGCGCACCTCCTCGATCGCCGGTCGGGTGACGGGGGCCTGTTCGAGCTCGGCGCGTAGCTCGTGCGCGACGTCGTCGAGGGGCACCGTGAACGGACCGTGGGATTCGAACAGCCAGACGGCATTGCCCACGGCGAAGGGCCCGGCCGCTTCGCCGGCGGGGAGCCCTTCCACGGCCTGGACCACCTCGAGCGGGAAGCCGGCTCTCGAAAAGGGCTCGGGCCGCGGCGCGGGTTCCTGCGGTCGCCGCTCGAGCGCGAGCTCGGCCAAGGCCGTTCCGGCTCGCTGTCGTGCGAGCAAGGCCCGCGCCTCGGTCGAGAGTTCCTCGCGCCGCGCCTGTTCTCGGCTACGCCGCTCGTTCGGCACTTCCCCGGGCAGTGGCGTGATGCGCACCGGCAGAGCCAGCGCCACGACGCGTGTCGTGACTCCCTCCGGTCCATAGCGCTCCTCCCAGGCCGCCCGCACGTCGTCGGACGTGACCGTGCGCTGCGCGCGGGCGATTCGTTCGAGCAAGAGATCCGTCTCGAGCTCGAAGGCGCGCTCGCGCAGGAGCCCGGCCGGTGTGCGGCCCTCGCGCGCGAGCTCGGCTACCCAGCGCTCGCGGTTGCCACCGAAGGCCCCTTCGATCCGTCGCTGGAAGGCGTCCTCGACGGCGGCGACGGCCGCACCGGGCTCGAGCTCGATCCCCGCCGCGCGGGCGCTGTTGCGAACGAGCTCGGCCTCGGCGAAGGTCGCCACGAGTTGTTCCCCACGGAAGGCGAGCAGCCAGTCTCCGTACGCAGCGCGGGTCACGGCCTGTCCGTCGACGCGCAGGACGAGGTCCGCGCCGCCGTCCCGAGCGGACGTGTCCTGCCGAGCGGACGTGTCCTGAACGGAGGCTCGCAACGCCGCGCCCGCGAGGAGCGCGGCGCACAGGCAGGCCGCGACGAACGGAGCCGGGCGACCCGGTCCCTCAGACCGCCTCGGCCGAGCGGTCGTCCGCGCTGAATTGCATGGCGTGGAGACGGGCATAGATTCCCCCTTCGGCGAGGAGTTCGTTGTGGGTGCCGGCTTCGCGCAAGCGACCCTTGTGCAGGACCAGGATCCGATCGGCGCGGCGGACCGTCGACAACCGGTGAGCGACGACGAGCGCGCTGCGCTCGCGCAAGAGGCTGTGCGTCGCGGCTTCGATGCGCGCTTCGGTGCCCGAATCGACGCTGGACGTGGCCTCGTCGAGGATCACGAGGCCGGGTTCACCGGCCAGGGCGCGCGCGATCGAAATCAGCTCGCGCTCGCCGGTCGAGAGGGTGGCGCCGCGCTCCTCGACCTCGGTGTCGAGCCCGTTCGCGAGCCGCCGGACGAGCTCGTCGGCCGAGCTCGTGGCGAGCGCGGTCTCGATCGTGTCGTCGTCGACGCGGTCGCGTCCCAGCTCGAGGTTCTGGCGCACGGTTCCGGAGAACAGGAAGTCCTCCTGGAGCACGATGCCCAGCTCGTGCCGGTACGTGGCGAGATCCAGCTCGCGCAAATCGACGCCGTCGATCGTGATCCGCCCGGCGGTCGGGTCGTAGAAGCGCAGGAGCAGGTTGACGAGCGTCGACTTGCCCGCACCGGTCGCGCCGACCATCGCCACCGTAGCGCCGGGTGGAATCTCGAAGCTGACGTCCTCGATCACGGGCGTGCCGCCCGCTCCACCGTAGGAGAAGCTGACGTGCTCGAAGACGACGTGTCCGGTGAAGGGCCGTGGGAGCGCGAGCGCGCGCGTGGGGCTCGCGATGACCGGCTCGGTGTCGAGGATGTCGAAGATGCGTTCGGCGGACGCGAAGGCCGATTGGAGGATGTTGTAGCGCTCTCCCAGCTCGCGAATCGGACCGACCAGGTGCTGCAGCAGGAACCAGAAGAAGAGGAACTCGCCGAAGGTGAGCGAGCCGGCGGCGATCGAGGCACCACCACTCCAGACGATCGAGCCCTGGATGCCGAAGACGACGAAGCCGACGATCGGATAGAACAGCGCGAACAAGAAGATCGTCCGCAAGTTCGCGGACAGGTAGCCCGAGAGATGGTCGGTAAAGCGACCGGACACGAGCTTCTCGCGTCGGAACATCTGCACGACGCGGATTCCGGAGAGGATCTCCTGCAGGAAGCCGTTCAGCCGCGCGAGGCGCGCGCGCACCGTGCGATGCGCGCGCCGCGCCCCGCCTCGGAAGACCAGGCTGACCCCGATCAAGAGCGGGGTCAGGACCAGGACGAGGGTCGCGAGCGGGACGCTGACCGAGAACAGGAGGCCGAGGACGATCACGACCTTCAGGAGGTCGAAGATCAGCACGACGAGGCCGGACGTGAAGAGCTCGTTCAGGTTCTCGATGTCGCTCGTGACACGGGTCACGAGCGACCCGGTCGGATGCTTGTCGAACCAGGAGAGCTGCAGCCGTTGGATGTGGCGAAACAGGGCCGTGCGCAGGTCGTGGATGACCGCTTGTCCCGTGCGCGTGAGCCAGGCGACCTCGAAGTAGCGCAGACCGGACGAGACCGCGACGACCAGGAGGTAACCGAGGGCCCACCAGCCCAGAGTTTGCACCCAGGGCGAGACGTCCGCTCCCGGATCGACCTGCAGCGCGGCCTGCGCGCTCGCGATCGGGCCGTCGACGGCTCCGCGGATCAACCACGGCCCGTAGAGCTGGGTCCCGAACAGCGCCAGCAGGATGAGGAAGCTCTTCACGAACAGCCCGGCATGGGGTCGCGCATAGCGCGTCAGCCGCCGCATCACGGCGGAGTCCCAGGCCTTCGTGGCGACGAGCTCGTCGTGCTTGGTCGCCCTCACAGCTCCTCGAGCTCCTCCAGCATCCGCTGGCGGTCCCAGGTCGCGCGATACCACTCCGAGCGCTCCAGGAGCTCGTCGTGCGTGCCCTGGGCCTCGATGCACCCTTCCTTCAACGCGACGATGCGGTCCGCTTCGCGCACTGTCGCGAGGCGGTGAGCCGCGATCACGACCGTGCGTCCCTGGCCTGCGCCGCGCAGCTTCTCGAGCAGCTTGGCCTCGGTCTCGGTGTCGACGGCCGAGAGTGCGTCGTCGAGGATCAGAACCGGCGCGTCCTTCGCGAGCGCGCGCGCGATGCAGCTGCGCTGGCGCTGGCCGCCCGACAACGTGACGCCGCGCTCGCCGATGAGCTGGTCGTAGCCGGCAGGGAAGGCGGCGACCTCGGCGGTCATCTCCGCGCGCTCGATCAGCGTCGCCAGCTCTTCGTCGTCGAGCGTGCGTCTTGCGCCGAACGAGAGGTTCTCGCGATAGCTTTCCGAGAACAGGAAGCTGTCCTGGGGAACGTAGGCCATGGCTCCGCGCAGGGTCTCGAGCGAGAGCTCCTTCAACGGGATACCGTCGAGCGTGATCTCGCCGCGCGCCTCGAACAGACGGCCGAGCAGGTTCAAGAGCGTCGACTTGCCCGCGCCCGTCGGCCCGACCACGCCGAGGGTCGAGCCGGCCGGAACCTCGATGTCGATGCCGGTCAGGGCCGGCGTGGGAGCGTCGGGATACTGGAAGGCGACGTCGTCGAGCCGCAGCTCGCCCCGCACTTCGTCGAGCGGGCGGGGCGTCTCGGGGTCACGAATGTCGACCGGTTCGTCGAGCAGCTCGTCGATCCGTTCGGCGCTCGCGAGGGCGCGGGGATAGAGGCCAGCCATCCAACCCAGCGCGATGACCGGCCAGAAGACCTTGAAGCCGAGGTCGATGAACTTGAACAGGTCGCCTGCCTGGATCGTGCGATCGATCATCGCCATCCCGCCGACGAAGAGGATCGGCAGGAAGGCCAGGTCGTGGGAGAGGTGGATCAGGGCCTGCGTGAGCCCGCGCGCCCGCGCGAAGCGCACCTGGTGGTCGCGGTTCGTGCGCGAGCGCTCGTCGAACCCCGCGCTCTCGTGCGCCTCGAGGCCGTAGCCCTTGACCACCCGGATCCCGGCGAAGTTCTCCTGGGCGCGATGGCTGATGTCCGCCAGGCTCTCCTGGACCGCGGTCGAGTAGCGGTGCATGCGCGGCGTCAGGACCTTCATGGACACCGCCACCAGGACCAGTGGAATCGACATCGCGAACGTCACCGCCGGTGAGATGCGGTAGAGCACGAAGAGGCTGCCCGGGACCATGACCGCCGCCCCGAGCACGTACATGAGGCCGGGCCCGAGCAGCATGCGGACGTTCTCGACGTCGGAGGTCAAGCGGCTGACGATGTCGCCCGAGCGACTCTTGTTGTGGAAGCCGAACGAGAGCACGGTCAGCTTGTCGAAGAGCTCCTGCTTCAGCTCGACCTCGACGCTGCGCGAGACGCCGACGATCCACCAGCGCTGGAGAAAGCGGAACGTCCCTTGCGCGGCGGCGACCACGAGGAGCAGGCCGAAGAAGCCCGGCAGGAAGGCGGTGTCGTCGTTCGTGCGCAGCCGATCGATGGCGTCACCGATCATGACCGTGATCCGGATGTCGCAGAGCACGACGAGCGGAACGCAGAGCGCGCCTGCCGCCAGGCGCTTGCGGTGACGGAGGAAGCGCAGGAAGAAGACGTAGAGTCGGCTCACCGCCCCTCGCTCCGGTCGGTGTCCGGTCCACGCGCGTCTTCTCCGGCCTGCTCCCAGGCGGCGCGCAGGGCGTCGATGGCTGCGGTGATGGCCTCGAGCTCGGCCTGCGCCGCTCGCTCGTCGCCTCGGGCCCGCGCCGCGCGGAAGATCGGCAAGGTCTCCGCGGCGTAACCTGTCTCGAGCCCGGGCGCCCAGAGCCGGTTCTTGTACCAGGGTCGTTCGGGCAGTCCCGGCGCGTGCTCCAGAGCGGCGTAGAAGCGCGGAGCTGCCGCGGGGTCGGCACCCGCAGCGAGCGCCGTCTCGGACGAGCGCGCGAGCCGCGCGAAGGCCTCCGCCAAGCTCTCGAGCGGTTCGATCATGGCCGAGTCCGGCTCCTCGCGGTCCGCTTCGCGCGCGACCATGCGTCCCAGTGCGTCGGCCGCTTCGACCGCATCGAAGCTCGTCGCCGGAGCGTCCGCCACCGTGGCGAGCAGCTCGGCCAGGAGCTCGCCCGCGCACTCGTGCACGACGAAGCCGGGGTCGAGGAAGCGGTCCATCAGGTCGAAATCGTCGAAGCGCGTGTGGTACTGCCCGCCCGAGCGCCCCCCGAACGAGACGTCGAGCACGGGGATCGCCAGATGGTGCAGGAAGACGGTGAAGTCGGAGCCCGAGCCCGGCAGCCCGAGCTCGCGGGGCTCGTCGCCATCGCGTCCTTCGCCCCAGGCCTCGGCCAGGGTGCGCGCGTCTCGCCGTCCAGCGACCGGGGCCTCGACGCGCGCGAGCACGGCCTCCAGCGTCCGGAGCCAGCCTGGGCAGCCGCTCGCGTTGAAGCGCGGTCCCGAGACGACGGCGTCCGCGTTCACGTAGAGCGCCGCCCGTCGCCGCAGCTCGTCCGCATGCCCTTCGGCCCATTCGGTGCTGCCGATCAGGCCGAACTCCTCCGCATCCCAGAAGCCGAGCACGAGCGTGGCCTGCGGCTTCCAGCCCGCGGCGGCGCGCTCGCCCAGGCGTTGCGCCGCGCGCAGGAGCGAGACCGTTCCGCTGCCCGCGTCGTGCGCGCCGCGGACCCAAGCGTCGCGGTGGTTGCCGGCGAGGACGAGTCGCTCGCCCGTTCCGGCCAGGCGCGCGATGACGTTCGTGATCGGACGGACGTCGCGCGGAGCGTCGAGCGTGAGCGAGACGTGGACCTCGTCACCCGCGGCGAGGGCGTCGAGGATCGCTTGAGCTTCTCCAACCGCGAGCGGGACGGCCGGCAAGTTCGGAAGCACGGCTTCGCGCTGCGCTTCGGACGAGCGGCGACCGCCGACTTCGGAGGCATAGCCCGGCGTCGACGGGTCGCCGGGGACGCGCGCGAGGGACAGGATCGAGCCGCGCTGCGCGGCCCAGTCGGGCTTCCACGGACCCTCCGGCCAGACGCTTCCGCGGTCCGAACCCTCGTCGGCGCGTGGGCTGTAGAGCAGGGCTGCGACGCAACCGAACTCTTCGGCGAGCTCCACTTTGACGCCGCGGTAGGCGCCGCCGTAGCGCGCGAACGCGATACGTCCCGCGATCTCGGTGCCCGCTGCGGTCAGGCGTTCGTAGTCGGCCCGCAGGCCCCGACCGACGTCGACGACGGCTGCGGTCACCTGGCCGCTGCGCGCATAGGCGAGGAACTTGGGGATGTCGTCCGGCGCTTCGTGGTCGGGGTCGAAGGTCTCGATGCGTTCGAAGAGTCGCTCGCCCAGTTCGAGGTTCGGTTCGCCGGAGGCCTCCTTCGTCGGTTCGCTCGGTCGCGTCGCATGCGCTTGCAAGGCGATCGAGCGCGGGAGGGAGAGCAGCACCTCGCGGCGATCGAATTCGACGGCCCAGCCGGCGGCTTCCAGGACCTCGGCGACGTAGCGTGCGCCGCGCTCGGAACCCGACGTGCCCGCCAGGCGCGGGACGGCGCACAGTCCGCGCGACAGCTCGCGGGCCGGCGCGTCCTGCCCCCTGCCCTCGCTCGGCTCGGCTGCTTGCGCCGCGCTGCGCGGCCAGGGGGAGGCGGGGGGCGGGCCGCAGGGGCCGGCCAACAGGGCCGTGGCGCCCAGAAGAAGCGGGGTGAACGGGGTCATGGGGTGCCGCGCTCGCGGGAGCGGCCGAGCAGGATAGAGCATCGCCAGGCCGAGGCCCACGGCAGGCGGCCCCAGGGCTCGCCGATCCGGTCCAGGCCGCTCAGGTTGCCCCAGGTAGCGTAAAACTTGCGTGAAAGCAAAACCGAGTTCCCTCGGCCGCCCGCTACCGAGGTCCGAAGGCCATGCAAGAAGGCTCCAACAAGGTGGAACGTATCCGGCACCGCCGGACGTTAAGACTACTAGATCAGGTGAGGACGCCGACCGCCTTTGTCCCGGCCCCCGCGACCGACTCAAGGCTCCCCGGTTTCTTGTCGAAGCACGGACCCATGAACCAGGCCAGAAGGCAGACCCGCACCGACGAGATTCCCCGGCTCGCGCCGGAGGTCCCGACCGCCTTCGTGCCCACCCAGAAGGCCCCTGAGGCCCCCGAGTCCGCCGTCGAGGCCCGTTCCGACGCCGAGCGCCGTGTGCGCTGGGATCTGGGCTGCCACCTGGTCTGTCGCCTGACGACGCTGCATCCTGAGCGAGCCCTGTCCCGGGCCTTGGTCCAGCATCTCGCCCAAGAGATGCCGGACATCGAGTTCACCCTCTCCGCCCGGATCCCGACCGACATCATCTGGGTTTGCGGCTACCAGGAAGGCCATGCCGAGCTCATCGCCGATCTGCGGCGGGAGAACGACGAGGCCTTCATCGTGATCACGGGCCGGGGCGTGCTCGAGACCTGGGAAGACGAGGTGCTCGCGGCGGGAGCGGACACCGCTTGCGGTTGGCCGATCGCTTACAACCGCCTCAGCCAGATCTTCCACGAGCGCGAGACCGGCTCCGTCAGCAGCACCTGAAGGGTGCCGATCCGGGGCTCCTCGGGCCCTGCCTCTTGATCGCGGACGGCTTCTCCCGTTAACATGCCGGGCTTCACGCGGGTGCCCGACCCGCCGCGGACCGCTGCGCGGTCCGGCCGAAGGCTTCGCGCCCGAGCCGGCGCCCTTCCCTTACGGATCTCCGATGGACACCACTCTCCCGCAGCGTCTCCAGAAGTCGGTTTCCGGATCCTTCCACAAGACGGCGCTTCTGCAGAAGCGCGTCCGGGAGCTGATCCGCGGCGCCGCCCCCTTGATCGAGACGCGTGAACAGGATCCGATCAAGATCGCCTTCCTCGAGATGGAGCGCGGTTTGATCGAGCTCATCCCCGAAGAAGAGAAGCCGCTCATCTGAGCCGTTCGAGGACGCCTCTGCGTCCGGTAGGTCCGCGCAGGCGGAGCGCCGAGGGCGCCCCTTCCGAATCGATGGCTCCCGCACGCCCCGCGTCCCGGCACGATCGGCGGCCCGAGCGTTGGCTCGCGCGGCGCGGAGGTCGCGTCGAATTCCTGCGCCTACCGGCCTTCCTGTTCGGTGTCGTCGGACGCCTGCGCAACGCCGGCTTCGATCGCGGTTGGCTGCCGGTCGACCACCTGGAGGTGCCCGTCGTCTCGATCGGCAACCTCACCGCGGGCGGAACGGGCAAGACGCCCTTCGTCGCCTTCCTTGCGCGCGAGCTGGCGGCGCGCAACTGGCGGCCCGGGATCGTGTCGCGTGGCTTTCGTGCGACGCACTCCGGTGCGAGCGACGAGGGACGGATGCTCGACCTCGAGCTCGGCGACACTCTGCGGATCGAGGACCGGGTCCGCGCCCGCGGCGCGCGCGAGCTGACCGCGCGCGGGGCCGACGTCATCCTGCTCGACGACGGCTTCCAACACCGCCGCCTCGCGCGCGACCTCGACGTGGTGCTCGTCGACGCGACGCGCCCCTGGGGCCTGCCCGCGCCGGGGGTGCGCGCGCTCTTGCCGCGCGGCCTCATGCGCGAGCCGCTGGCGTCGCTCGCCCGCGCGGACCTCGCGGTCCTGACGCGCGTCGACCAGGTCGATGCCGAACGGCTCGATGCGCTCGAAGCCGAGCTCGTCGCGAGCGCGCCCGGACTCGGCGTGCTGCACGCGCGTCACCGCCCGGTCCGCCTCGTCGCCCTCGAGCCCGATGGGCAGGCCGGCGGGACGCACGCGCTCGAGGCGTTGACGGGGCGCTCCGTCGAGCTGCTGAGTGCGATCGGCAACCCCGAGGGCTTCGAGGCGAGCGTGCGCGGCCTCGGCGCGACGATCGCGCGGCACCACGCCTTTCCCGATCACCACGTCTTCACCGCCGACGACCTGAAGGGGGTGGGAGACGAGGCGCGGCCCGTGCTCACGACCGCCAAGGATGCCGTCAAGCTCACGGGCGTCGCCGGTCTCTGGCGACTCGACGTCGAGCTCGAGCTCGTGCGGGGTGGCGAAGTCCTCGCGGCGCGGCTCGACGCCCTGCGGCCGGGACGCGAACGAAGGGAACGTGCGGCACTCCACGGAGGTCTCGTTGGCTGAGCCGAACGAGCCCTGGCCCGTCCCCTGGCAGCCGGTCCACGGACCCGAGAAGGGACTCCTCCGCCGCTTCGAGGCCTTCCTGTTGCGCGCGACGCTCGCGTGCGCGACGCGACTCGGGGACGGCTTGCTCGAGCGCTTCTACGCGTTGCTCGCACGCGTCGCGGTCCATGTCGATCGACGTCACACCGCGGCGGCGCGGACCTTCTTGGTGCAGGCGCTGGGTGAGCTGCCCGAGCGCGAGCTGTCCGAGCGCGTGCGCGCGAGCTACCGCCACCTCTTCCGTGTCGTGGTCGACTCCGAACGACTCCTGCGGGTGCCCGCCGAGCGTCTGCTCGAGCACTTCGAGGTGCGCTGGACGGACGACGCGCGTCGCTGGGCCGCCTGGGAGGGCGGGCGTGTCTCGGTCAGCGCCCACATCGGACAGTGGGAGGCTTCGTCGGTGCTGCTCCCGCTCTTGGGCGTGGGGCCGGTGTACGCCGTTGCCAAGCCGGCGAAGAACTTCTACGTGTCGCGCGACATGCAGGCGAGCCGCGAGCGGCGGGGCATGCGCGTCCTGCCGCGGCGCGGTGCCATGCAGGATGCACCGCGGGTCCTGGAAGCGGGCGGGACGATCGGGCTCCTGCTCGACCAGCGCGCCCGCAAGAAGCCGGTGCTCGCGCCCTTCTTCGGCCGCCCGGCCCGCTGCGACCGCTCGTCCGCCGTGCTGCTGAGGCGCTGGAAGGTGCCGGTGGCGATCTTCGCCTGCTACCTGCGGGAGAAGCCGCTGACCTACGTCCTCGAGTTCCACGACGTGATCTGGCCCGCCGAGATCGAGGGCGAAGCCCCCGAGGCGATCGTGGGGCGCGTGAACCGGGCCATGGAGGCCTCCATTCTCCGGCATCCCGAGCAGTATTTTTGGCTCCACGACCGATACAAGGACACGCCCTTGCCGAACGACGCTTCGGCCTCCGCCGATGAGGATCCCGAGCCCTCCGAGCCGCAAGTGCGCGGGGGAGCGGGCAACGGGAGCGGGCAGTCGGTATCGTCTGGACACGCGGAGCAACCATGATCATCGTCACGGGAGGAGCCGGATTCATCGGAAGCAACCTCGTGCGCGGCCTGAACGCGCGCGGGTTCGACGACATTCTCGTCGTCGACGATCTCGAGGACGGCGACAAGCACCGCAACCTGAACGCGGCCGCCTTCCGCGACCTGGTCGATTACCGCGACTTCCTCGCGCGCGACCCGGACTTCACCAACGTCGACGCCGTGTTCCATCAGGGCGCGTGCTCGGACACGATGGAGCAGGACGGTCGCAAGATGCTGCGCGTCAACTACGAGTACTCGAAGGAGCTGCTCGACCGCGCGGTCGGTCGCTGCCCGTTCCTCTACGCCTCGTCGGCCTCCGTTTACGGCGATGGCAAGCGCGGCTTCCGCGAAGAATCGAGCTGCGAGTTTCCGCTCAACGTCTACGCCTTCTCGAAGTTCCTGTTCGACCGCCACGTGCGGCGTGTGCTGCCGACCGCCAACACCCAGATCGTCGGCCTGCGCTACTTCAACGTCTTCGGTCCCCAGGAGAATCACAAGGGGCGCATGGCGTCCGTCGTTCCGAAGTTCCACGAGCAGCTGCAGAGCGGTGGAACGCTCCAGGTGTTCGAGGGCAGCGACGACTTCCGACGCGACTTCGTCTGGATCGACGACGTCGTGGACGTGAACCTCTGGTTCCACGAGCACCCTGAGCGCAGCGGGATCTTCAACTGCGGCTCCGGCCGAGCCGAGAGCTTCCTCGCGCTCGCACGGTACGTCGCCGGGCACTACGAGGGCGCTCGGATCACCGAGGTGCCCTTTCCCGATGCCCTGCGCGGAAAGTACCAGGCCTTCACCCAGGCCGATCTCTCGCTCCTGCGGGCGGCAGGCTACGAGAACGAGTTCACATCGCTCGAAGATGCCGTCGCTTCCTACGTCGCCCTCTTGAAGGAAACGGGCGGCATTCACACCGAACCGGCGCAATCATGAACGATCGGGAGCTCCTGCGGACGCTCGCGGATCTCGCTCGGCCCCGCATCTTGATCGTGGGTGACCTGATCCTCGATCGCTACGTGGCGGGTGACGTCGGGCGCATCTCGCCCGAGGCACCGATCCCGGTCTTGAACGCGCGCCACGTCGAGGAGCGCCTCGGTGGGGCCGGCAACGTGGCGGTCAACCTGCGCGCGATGGAGGCCGATGTGGAGGTCATCGGAGTCGTCGGGCGGGACGAGCGCGGCGAGCGCTTCCTCGGGATGCTCGCGTCAATCGGCGTGGACACGTCGAAGTCGGTCGTCTGCGAAGGACGACCGACGACGCAGAAGACGCGCCTCACCAGCGGGGGTCAGCAGATGATCCGCATCGACTGGGAGGAGGCGGCGCCGATTCCGCAGGCGATCGTGGACGAGATCGCGGCGGCTCTGCCCGGGCGCATCGCCGCGGCTCGCGCGGTCGTCCTGTCGGACTACGGCAAGGGCGTCCTGACGCCGGCGATCCTGAAGATGGCGATCGAGGCCGCTCGCGCGGCGGGCGTCCCGGTCCTGGTCGATCCGAAGGGCAACGACTACCGCCGCTACCACGGCGCGACCTTGCTCACGCCGAACAAGAAGGAGGCCGAGGAGGCGCTCGGCCGCAAGCTCTCCCAGCTGGCCGACGTGCCCGCGGCGGTCGCCGAGCTGATCGAGCTCGCCGGGCTCGCGGCCGCGGTCGTGACCCTGGGACCGGATGGGATGTACTTTCGCTCCGACGACGATCGCATCGGCGCCTGCGAAGGGCGCGTGCCCGCGATGGCGCGCGCGGTCTTCGACGTCACGGGCGCGGGCGACACGGTGATCTCGCACCTTGCCCTAGGGCTCGCCGCCGGGGTGGGGCTCGAGACCGCGGTCCATCTCGCGAACCGCGCGGCCGGCATCGTGGTCGGACGTCGTGGAGCGGCGTCGGTGACGCGCGACGAGCTGCGTGCGGCGCTCGGAGAACGCCGTGATGGCTCGGGGCACGTGCTCGAGCGCGACGAATTGCCCGCGTTGCTGGCGGAATGGCGTGCGGAAGGCAAGCGCGTGGTCTTCACGAACGGCTGCTTCGACATCCTGCACGCCGGGCATGTCGACTACCTGCGCACGGCCCGTTCGCGCGGCGACGTGTTGATCGTGGGGGTGAATGACGATGCGAGCATTCGCCGTCTAAAAGGCGAGGAGCGTCCCTTCAATCCGCTCGCCGATCGCATGACCGTCCTGGCCGCGCTCGAAATGGTGGATGCGGTCGTTCCGTTCGCCGAGGACACACCGCTGGAGATCGTGCGCGCGATCACTCCGGACGTGCTCGTGAAGGGGCAAGACTGGGAGGGCAAGGGCGTCGTCGGCCGAGAGTGGGTCGAGAAGCACGGCGGGGAAGTCTTCTTGGCGCCGCTCCTACCGGGGCGTTCGACGACCGGCATCGCAGAACGCGTCAAGCGCGCTACGCACGGCTGAAGGGAGCAGGGGCAAGTCCCGAGCTGCGGCCGCTCGGACCCGGCCGACGAACAGGACACGCCGCGGCGTTCCAGAGCGTTCAGCCGGAGGCGCCACCGGAACCGGGCAGCAGCCGCGGCGGTTGGAGCCAACGCAGGATTCCGCAGCCGGCGCGCAGGTCGCGCCAGTGCTCGATCGGGACGTCCACCCGTGCCATCGTCGCCGTTGGAAAGGCCGGCGGCACGCCTCCGGTGAGACGGGCAACCCAGTTCGAAAGCGTCGGTTGGTGCCCGACGACGACCAGGCCATGGACCGAGGCGGGCAGTTCGAACACGAGCTGGAAGAGCTCGGCCGCGCCGGCCTCGTAGATCGCGCGCAACTCGCGGATCTCGCAATTCCAGCCGCCCGCTTCGGCCGCCAGGCGCGCGGTGGTCGCGGCGCGGGTCGCCGTCGAGGTCAGGACCAGGTCCGGCAGCTGCCCGCTCTCCGCGAGGTAGCGGCCCATGCGCCGGGCGTCGACGAGGCCACGCTTTGCGAGCTTGCGCTCGTGGTCCGGGCCGAGCGCATTCAGCTCGGCCTTGCCGTGGCGAAAGGGAATGACAAAACGCGAGACGTCATCCATTCCGGTGTGTTCCATCCGCCAAGGAAAAGAAGCGCTTGGCCTTGCTCTCCGCGGTCGACCAGACGATGCCAGCTTCGGCGAAGAGCGCGCGGAGTGCCGCTCCAGCTGCCTCGACGTGTTCGTCCTGTGCGAGCTCGACTTCGATCTCGAAGTCCGTTCGACCGGGAAAGGTCGTGCGGTCCAGCTCGAAGACGAGCGGCTCGTCGATGGAGGAGCCCGCGAGGCTGACCGGGCCGAGCCGGCGGCGCGCATTCTCGAACAGGCCGACGTGGATCAGGGGACGGTCCTCCCTGGCGCACCGGGCCGCCTCGAGCAGCGAGGAGGCCGGGTGTTCGGCGCCGAGCAATTCCAGCGGCGACTCCGTTTGCTCCAGGATGGCACGGGCGGTCGAAGCGTCGACCTCGACCGCGAGCTCGGTCCTGCGCGTGAGCTCACCGGATTCGTGTGATGAACCCTTCGCGGTGAGGGTGAAGTGGCCCTCCTCGTCGCGTAGACGCAGCGAGACGCCGGCTTCGCGCAGGGTGTGTGCGGCGGTATCGAAGAAGTGGTTCGTCTGGTACACGGGCGACGGGAGTGGGCCGTCGCTGCCGAGCGCCCGCGCGAGGGCGAGGAAGTCTTCCTCGCCGCTGACCTTGAACTTGAACTCGATCTCTTGGCTGCGCGCCATGTGCAGGTCAGGGAGTCACGCGGCCGTTTCCGCGTCCGACGTCCCGCTTCCCATGGCATCCAGCATCTTGCGATCGGCCTTCCGAAGCAAGGGGCTCTTGCCATCCGGCTTCATTCGCTCCCGAATCTCCTTCCAGGGTCTCCGGTGCCGGTGCCATGACGACGTCCTCGATCGCGGGGATGCGCCCAAGAACCTTGCCGCGAGCGGAGGCCGACGCCCAGGCACCCGAAACCGGTTCTCCACTTGTTCCGCGCTACACCAGCGAAAGTCCGATTGAGTCTCCCGAAAGGACACGCGAGGTTTCGCTCGCGGGCGAGGATGGAGACGATTCGCGAACCCCGCGCGCTCCCGCGCGTCTGACCGAGAGGGGTTCACCGCGTGTGCTTCCCAGGATGAAGAGCATGACTTCCCTTCCTACCCTCCTCCTCGCGTCGGCCCTCTGGGTCGCAACGGGTGCTCAGCCGAACGTGGGCTCCCAGGACGCCGCTCGCGGCCTGGTCGAGGCGGCGGTGGCACGCTCGCGGCAGGTTCCCGGCTCCATTCCTTCGCGCCTCGTGACCGTGACACGCGTGATCGACGGCGACACGATCCATGTCGAGCGGGACGGAAGGACCGAAAAGCTGAGGCTGCTCTCGGTGGATACGGAGGAGAAGATCACGGGTCGGCCCGTGCATTCTCCGAGCAAGCCGGAGACCGTCTTCGGGCAGGAATCGGCGCTCTGGGCCCAGGCCTTCTTTCGCGAGCTCGGCGAGCCGGCGCGTGTCGGGCTGCGCTTTCCGCACGATCGTGAAGAGCGCGACGTCTACGGACGCCTCCTTTGTCACGTCATCCTGCCGGATGGTCGGGACTTCAATCTCCTGCTGGTCGAGCTCGGGTTCAGTCCCTACTTCAACAAGTACGGCAACAGCAGGATCGCGCATGCCGCCTTCGTCGAGGCCCAGGAGCACGCCCGCGCGGAAGCCCTCGGGATCTGGGACCCCGCCACGAACCTCGCCCGCGCGGGTGCGACTTCGGCCAAGCGTCCTTATTCCCGCCTGTTGCCCTGGTGGAACGCGCGTGCGGAGGCGATCGAAGCCTTCCGTCGGGCCAAGGAGAACGACCCGGAGTCGATCTACTCGAGCGAAGACGCGGACGGACTCGCCGCGGCCGTGCAGCGCGCGGACCAGGTCGAGGTCTTCGGAACTCTCTTTCGGTTGCACGATGAAGACGACGGATCCCTGACGGCGGAGTTCCGTGCCACGGATCCCGAACGGTCCTTCCGTGTCGTTCTGCCGGCCGGGAGCCGGACGGGGGAATTCGAAGCCCGGCTGCGCACGAGCATGGACGAGTTCCGCCAGAACCACTGGATCGTGCGCGGCAAGCTCACGCGGGGTCCGCGTGGCCCGCGAATGAGCGCTGTGCCCGCGCGCTGGCGGCTGGCCGGGACCGAAGTCGACGGCGCACGCTGAGCGGGCCGCCGCTCGTACCTGGTTTTGCACCCCCGAAATCAGGGATTGCCGCGACTTGACGAACTGCGGCACGGGTGTTTACTCCAGGGTCGTCGGGCGTTCGTTGTCCGTGCCCGCTTGCGATTCTCGGAAGTGGCGGGGCGCCCCTTGCTCCTCGGGAGTCCAGCCATGCGTACGGGTCTCGTTCCTGTTTCCTTGCTCCTCACGGCAGCCGTTCCCTTGGCACAGGCGGAGCATCCGGATCCGCCCATGCCGCCGCACGTGGTCGAGAAGGTCACGCTCCACACCTTGACACTGAAGGTGGACGAGGACGACGGGATCAACTTCGAGACCGAGATCTTCATCAAGATCACCACGGTCAAGGCGGGCCATGACACGAAGGTCTTCCTCTACTCGGTCGAGGATATCGACATGGATCCGCCGAACGAGACGTCCTACACCGTCATCGACGGAACCGAGACGGCGCCCGAGCGCAAGGGTTCGGAGATCGGGATCTACTTCCACGACGAATGCACTCCGATCGACCCGATCGACATCACGATCGAGGTCTTCGAGATCAACTCGACCAACGTCGGAGCCATCATCGAGAAACTCGGCAAGTCGTTCGGTAACGACCCCGCCCTGCTCGCGGCGCTCGGTGTAGGCACGTCGGGAGCCGTTTTCATCGGCCCCGTGGCCAGCATCGTGGGGACGGCGATCGACGAAATCGGCAACAACGAGGACAGTCTCGGCTTCGGAACTTACAGCGTTCCGCTTGGCGTCAGCGCCCTGCACTCCCCGACCGCGAGCTACGACTTCAAGACGAACTACACGCAGCGCAGCGTCGACGACACCGATTGCCCCGACACCGAAGAGGAAGGTGCGTCCGACGCGCTGGACGACCCGGGCACTACGGACGAGGACGAGATCTCCTGGTATGGGGACGTGGAGGACGGCTTGTCGGCTGACCACCCGTTCACGAAGAACTACGCGACGTTCCTCATCCGCCGCTTTCACGCCACGGACGCGCTCTCGCTCGTCGACTCCGTCGGCGTCGAGTCCGGAGAGACTCACCCGGACATCGCGGGCATGCGCGACACCCTCCGCGAGGCCATCCTCGACGTGGCCCGTGAAGCCCTCGAGACGGAACTCCTGGAGGCCTCAGCGAACGGCGTCGGGCCGGGCCCGATCGCCAGCGCCAACGCTTTTCTGAGCCAGGGGTTGGCGCAGCAAGCGGCCCAGCAGTACAGCCTCGGACTCCAGTCCTACCTCGATGGCATCGACGTGCTGCTCCTCTTGAACCACGCGGGGCCGATTCCGACCCTGCCTTCCGGGGGCCTGTTCGTGCTGGCCCTCGCCTTGGTCGGTGCGGCGAGCCTGCTGCTGCGAAGAAGGAAGCGGAGGGCCCCGGTCTCGGCCGCCTGAATCCACCGCTTCGCCGGCGTCTCCAGTTGCCTCACGTCAGCGGACTCCCGGCGGCCACCTCGCCGGGAGACCGCGACCCCTTCGATCGCACGCCGCTCCGGCGTAGGATGCGCGGGCATGCAGCCCGTCGAACTCATCCGCTGTCTCGAGAGCTTTCCGTCGACGCTCGCGGGCGTCGTCGGGGGGGTCTCGCCCGAAGAGGCGATCTGGTGCCCCGCACCGGGGGCCTGGTCGTTGCTCGAGATCGTCGCCCACCTGCTGGACGAAGAGGTGCTGGACTTCCGGCCGCGCCTGTTCGGAACGCTCGACGACCCCTTCAAGCCCTGGCCGGCGATCGATCCGGAAGGTTGGGTGAAGTCCCACGGGTACGGGGCGCTCGATCTGCAGGAAACGCTCGCGAGCTGGAAGGTCGAGCGCGCGGCTTCCGTGAAGCAGCTCGCGAGCTTGAAGGATGCACACTGGGAGCAGGCCTACCAGCACCCGCAGCTGGGCGCGATCCGGGCGGGAGACCTGCTCGTGTCGTGGGCGGCCCACGATGCTCTGCACCTGCGTCAGATCGCCAGCAACCGCTACCGACGCGTCCGGTCCGCGGCCGGGGACTACAGGCCCGACTACGCGGGTCCCTTCTGAGGATGAAACCGCTGGATCGGCGCGCCTACTGGAGAGCCAATCTGCGCTGGCTCGCGTTGCTCCTGGCCGTGTGGTTCGCCTCCTCCTTCGGTTGCGGGATCCTCTTCGTACACGAGCTCGACCGGCTTCGCCTTCCGGGCACGGGCTTCAAGCTGGGCTTTTGGTTCGCGCAGCAGGGTTCGATCTACGTCTTCGTCGTTCTGACCTTCGTGTACGTCTTCGTCATGAACCGGCTGGACGAGCGCTACGAGATCATGCGCAAGGGCGAGGCTGACGGAGAGCGTCCTTGAGCATCCAGGCCTGGACCTACCTGCTCGTCGGGCTCAGCTTCGCGCTCTACATCGGGATCGCTCTGAAGTCGAAGGCGCGCTCGCACAAGGAGTTCTACGTCGCCGGCGGCGGCGTCTCTCCGCTCGCCAACGGCATGGCGACGGCCGCGGATTGGATGTCGGCCGCGTCCTTCCTGTCGATGGCGGGCTTGATCTCGTTCCAGGGCTACGACGGCTCGGTCTACCTGATGGGCTGGACGGGCGGCTACGTGCTGCTGGCGCTCCTGCTCGCGCCCTACCTGCGCAAGTTCGGCAAGTTCACGGTGCCCGACTTCATCGGCGATCGCTACGACTCCCAGCTGGCGCGCATCGTGGCGGTCGTGTGCGCGATCTTCGTGTCGTTCACTTACGTCGCGGGGCAGATGCGCGGTGTCGGCATCGTGTTCAGCCGCTTCCTCTCGGTGGACATCACTACCGGCGTCCTGATCGGGATGGGGGTCGTCTTCCTGTATGCGGTCCTGGGCGGGATGAAGGGGATCACGTACACGCAGGTGGCGCAGTACTGCGTCCTGATCTTCGCCTATCTCGTTCCCGCGATCTTCATCTCGATCCTCGTGGCGGACGTTGCCGTACCGCAGTGGGGCTTCGGAGCCGCCGACCCGAGCTCCGGCGTCTACCTGCTCGACAAGCTCGACGGCCTGCATGCCGAGCTGGGCTTCGCGCCCTACACGAATGGCTCGAAGGCCATGATCGACGTGTTCTGCATCACGGCCGCGCTGATGGTCGGTACCGCGGGGCTGCCGCACGTGATCGTTCGCTTCTACACCGTCCCGCGGGTGCGCGACGCGCGTCTCTCCGTCGGCTGGGCGCTGCTCTTCATCGCGCTCCTGTATACGACGGCGCCGGCGGTCGCGGTCTTCGCGCGCACGAACCTGCTCGCAACCGTGGCGGGTGAGCAGGTCGACCGGCTTCCGGATTGGTTCGGCCGCTGGGAAGAGACCGGGCTCATCGAGTTCCACGACCTGAACGGCGACGGGCGTGTGCAGTACGTCGGGCCGAACGCGGACGTGCCGAACGAGCTGGTCATCGATCGCGACATCATGGTGCTCGCCAACCCCGAGATCGCGGGTCTGCCGAACTGGGTCGTCGGACTCGTGGCCGCCGGCGGACTCGCCGCGGCGCTCTCGACGGCGGCCGGGCTGTTGCTGGTGGTCTCGACATCGATCAGCCACGACCTCTTGAAGCGTGCGCTCTGGCGGGACATCACGCCGCGCGCCGAGCTCCTCGCAGCGCGCATCGCGGCGGCCCTGTCGGTCGGCGTGGCCGGCTGGCTCGGGATCCATCCACCCGGCTTCGTGGCCGAAGTCGTGGCCTTCGCCTTCGGGCTGGCCGCCTCGTCGTTCTTCCCGGCGATCTTGCTCGGGATCTTCAAGAAGACGATGAACAAGTACGGTGCCGTCAGCGGCATGGTGGCCGGCCTGGCCTTCACGGCGACCTACATCGTCTGGTTCAAGTTCGTCGATCCGGCCGCCAACACACCCGCGAACTGGTGGTTCGGGATCTCGCCGGAGGGGATCGGTGCGGTCGGGATGGTCGTGAACTTCGTCGTGGCCTTCACCGTGGCGCACTTCACCCCGCCGCCCAGCGAGGCCATCCAGGAGCTCGTCGAGGACATCCGGCTGCCGGACCGGCTTCCGGAGAGCACCTGAGCCGCGGGGTTCGCGACGCGCGGCCGAGCAAGCCCACGAGTTCGTTCAGAATGCAGCCGCGGTTTGCTCTCATTGTGCGCCGACCCGGGCTCACCCCGTTCCGTTCCGTCCGTAGTGGACCGAGCGGTGCCGCCGCCCTGCCCCTCGATGCCTTCCTCTCCGCCCACAGCCGCTCCCCGAGCGGGCGCGCCGCTCCCGGGCGGACGCCTACTGGCCCTGCTGCTCCTCGTCCTCGGAACGTTCTTCGTGTACTGGCGCGTGGCGGGGCACGGGTTCACGAACTACGACGATGACGTCTACGTGACCGAGAACCCGCCCGTGCTGGGAGGGCTGGACGGCGAGAGCGTCGCCTGGGCCTTCACCGAGACACACGGAGCGAACTGGCATCCCCTGACCTGGCTGTCGCACATGCTCGACGTGCAGCTGTTCGGGCTGAAGCCCGCGGGTCATCACCTCGTCAGCGTCCTCCTGCATGCGCTGAACGCCGTGCTCTTGTTCTTCGCGCTCACGCGGCTGGGAGCGGCCGAGCGTCCGGCCTTCGTCGTCGCGGCGCTCTTCGCGTTGCACCCGCTGCGTGTCGAGTCGGTGGCCTGGGTGGCCGAGCGCAAGGACGTCCTGTCGGGCTTCTTCTTCATGGGCACGCTGCTGGCCTACGCGCGCTGGCGCGAGCGCCCGACGCCCGGGCGCTACCTGGCCATCGCTGCGCTCCTGGCCCTCGGGCTCCTGGCCAAGTCGATGCTGGTGACCTTGCCCTGCGTACTTTTGCTCCTGGACCTTTGGCCGCTCGGGCGTCCCGCGGGCGGCGTGCGCGCCGTGGTCGAGAAGCTGCCGCTGTTCGCGCTCGTCGCCGCCTCAGCGGTCGTGACCCTCGCGGTGCAGGACGAGAGCGGCGCGGTCACGTGGTTCCGGTCGTTGCCCTTCGACGAACGCCTGGCCAACGCCTTCGTGGCGGTCTTCGACTACGTCGGCGCAGCGCTCGTTCCGCTGCACCTGTCGTGCTTCTACCCGCACCCCGCGCTCGGGGCGGATGGCATCTCCTTGGGCGACCCGGGCGTGCTCCTGGCGGTCGCCTTCGTCCTCGCCGCGAGCGTCGTCGCCGTCCTGACCGTGCGTCGCGCACCCTGGGTCTTCGTCGGTTGGTTCTGGTTCCTCGGGATGCTGGTGCCGGTGCTGGGGCTGTTCCAGGTCGGCATGCAGGCGCGCGCGGATCGCTACACCTACCTGCCGACGATCGGGCTCTATCTCGCGGCCGTGTTCAGCGTCGCCGCGCTGGTGCGCTCTCGGCCGACCTGGAAGCCCGCGGCCGGCGCGCTCGCCTTCCTCGCGCTTGCGTTTTTCGGCGCGCGCGCCTTCGCCCAGGTCGGCGTCTGGAAGAGCAGCGAGACCCTGTGGCGGAACGCGCTCGCGGTCGATGCGGACAACGCGCTCGCGCACTACAACCTGGGGCTCTACCTCGAGAGCGAGGGACGGACCACGGAGGCCATGCGCGAGCTCGAGGCCGCCGTGGCGGCCCGGCCGGACTTCGCGAACGCCCAGATGGCGCTGGGGCTCGCCGAGCTGCGGGGCGGAGGGCGCGACGACTCCGCGCGCCGCCGTTTCGAAGCCGTGCTGTCCATCGAGCCCTTCCGGGTCGATGCGCTCGCCAGCCGTGGTCTCGCGCTCCGCAGGCTCGGTCGCGCGGGCGAGGCCGAGGCGAGCTACCGCGCCGCGCTCGAGCGCGATCCCGCGTCCTACGAGGCCCGACACGGGCTCGGACAGGTTCTGCTCGAGCTGGAACGATTCGAGGAGGCGGTCGCGATCATGCGTGCCGCGCTCGAACTCGAGGCCGACGCGCTCGCATCGCACTACGTCCTGGCCGAAGCGCTCGCGCGCTCGGGCGACCACGCCGGCGCCAAGGCGGCTTGGCAACACACCTTCCGGATCGCGCCGCCGCCAGCTAAGGTCGCGACCGACTTCGCCTGGTTGCTCGTGACGTCGCCGCACGACGACGTGCGCGACGGGCAGCGCGGGCTCGAGCTCGCACGCCAGGCCGTCGAAGCCACGAACGAGTCGCGTCCCGAACCGCTGGCGGCGTTGGCCGCTGCCTGGGCCGAGCTGGGGGACTTCGGTTCGGCCATGCGAGTCCAAGCGCAGGCGCTCGCGGCTGCGCCGCCCGAAGCGAAGGAGCGTGAGCTCGCGCGTCTGGACTCCTATCGGGCGGGGCGACCGTGGCGGGAGTGAACGAAGCCCGACACGGCCGGCTCCTTTCCGTGGTGCTCGGTCTTCTGCTCGTGGCCCTGACATTCACGGTCTACGCGCCGTCGCTGAACGACGACTTCGTCAGCTACGACGATCCGCACTACGTCACCGAAAACGCGGTGGTGCAGCAGGGCCTCACGGCGGACGGGTTGCGCTGGGCCTTCCTGCGCTCGCACTACTCGAACTGGCACCCGCTGACGTGGCTGTCGCACATGCTGGACGTCGAGCTGTTCGGAGACGACGCGCGCGGCCACCACGCGACGAGTTTGGTCCTGCACACCGCCACGACCGTGCTGCTCTTCGTCTTCCTCTTGCGCGCGACCGGTGCGCGTTGGTCGGCCGCCCTCGTGGCGGCACTGTTCGCAGTCCACCCGTTGCGGGTCGAGTCCGTGGCGTGGGTCGCCGAGCGCAAGGACGTCCTGGCGGGCTTCTTCGGCGTGCTGGTCCTGATCGCCTGGGGTCACCACGTGCGCACCGGACGAGTCGCTGGCTACGTCGCGGCGCTGGTCCTCTTCGCCGCGGGGCTCATGGCGAAGTCGATGCTGGTCACGTGGCCGGCGCTGCTCTTTCTGCTCGATCGCTGGCCCTTCGCGCGCGAGCTGCCGCTGCGGCGTCGCATCGTCGAGAAGCTGCCGTTCCTGGCACTCGCGTTGGTCTCGATCGGCGTGACGTACGCGACCCAGCGGGCCTGGGGATCGATCAGCTCGAACGACTTGCTTCCGGTCGAAGCGCGGCTCGCCCACGCGCCGCGCGCCTGGGTCACCTACCTCGCGAAGTCCGTTTGGCCGACGCAGCTGGCCGTCTTCCATCCCCATCCCGCGCTCGTCCAGGACGACTGGAGGCCCTGGAGCGTCGCGACGGCGGGCGCGCTCGCGCTGCTCGCCTTCCTGACGGCGGGCGCGCTCGCCCTGCGCCGTTCGCGGCCGTGGCTGCTCGTGGGTTGGCTCTGGTTCCTCGGGACGCTCGTACCCGTGATCGGGCTCGTCCAGGTCGGGGCCCAGGGCTGGGCGAACCGCTACTACTACCTGCCGGGAATCGGTCTCGGCATCGTGTTCGCGTTCCTGCTGCGGGACCTCCAGCGGCGGCGTGCGGGGCTCCGTCTTCCGCTCGTCACGCTCTCCCTTGCCGCGCTCCTGGCGTTGTCGCTGCAGGCACGGACGCAGGCGGCGACCTGGAAGGACGGCGTGACCCTCTACGAGCACGCGCTCCGCGTCACCGAGCACAACGCGGTCGCACACACGAATCTCGGCGAAGAGCTGCGGCGCGTCGGCCGTACGGTCGACGCCCAGCGCCACTTCGAGAGCGCGCTCGAGATCGATCCTTTTCACTTCGTCGCGTGGACGTCCCTGGGGCTCGTGCACGTCGGTCGGCGACGCTGGACGGAGGCCGAGGAGAGCTTCCGCCGCGCGCTCCGCATTCAACCGGATTGGCCCGATGCACACGCCGGGCTGGGCTTCGTCTACGGGGCGACCGGGCGCGACAAGCTGGCGGAGGGGCACCTACGTCGGGCGGTCGAGCTCGCTCCGGAGGACGCGCGCTTCCAGAACGAGCTCGGGCTCCTGTATGCCCGCCTCGGTCGGGTCGACGAGGCGGGCCAAGCCTTCGTTCGCGCGGTGACGCTCGCGCCTGACTTCGCCCACGCGCACGCGAACCTCGGGGACTTCCTGGTGCAACAGGGCGACGGCACGCGTGCGAAGCTGGCCTTCGAACAGGCGCTGGGCGTGGATGCGGAGCTCCTGCCGGCGCTGAACGGACTGGCCTGGGTCCTCGCGACGGCCGAGCGTGCCCAGCTGCGGGACGGCGAGCGCGCCGTTGCGCTCGCGACACGTTGCGTGACGGCTACCCTGCGTTCGAACCCTGATTACCTCGCGACGCTCGCCGCCGCGCAGGCCGAATCCGGTCGCTTCGAGGCCGCGGTCCGAACGCAAGCGGAAGCCCTGGCGATCGCGCCACCGGCGCGGCGCGTGGACTGGGAGGCGCAACTCGGGGCCTACGAGGCGGGTCGACCCCGAAGGAGCGGACTCCGGTGAAGCGCAGCCTCCCGATCGTGGCCCTCGTGCTCGCGACCTTCGCGGCGTATGCCGGCGTGCTGTCCAACGGCTTCGTGCTCTACGACGACCCGGCCTACGTGCTCGAGAACCCGCCCGTACGGGCCGGATTGACGCTGCGCGGCGCCGCGTGGTCGCTCACCGCCTTCCATTCCGCCAACTGGCACCCGCTGACGTGGCTGTCGCACATGCTGGACGTCGAGCTCTTCGGGCTCGCGGCCGCCGGACACCATGCCGTCAGCGTCCTGCTTCACGCGGCGACGGCCGTCCTCGTCTTCCTGGCCCTCGCCGCTGCGACGGGCAAGCGCGGCGCGGCCTGGTTCGTGGCGGCGCTCTTCGCGCTGCATCCCCTGCGGGTCGAGTCGGTGGCCTGGGTGGCCGAGCGCAAGGACGTCCTGGCGGGCTTCTTCTTCGCCGCGACACTGCTCGCGCACGTTCGGCGCGTCCAGAGCCCGACTCCACGGGCCGGAAGGGTCGTCTTTCTCCTGTTTCTCGCCGGCCTGCTCTCGAAGTCGATGCTGGTGACGCTGCCCTTCGTCCTGCTGCTGGTCGACGTGTGGCCGCTGGGGCGACGGGACGTCACGCGGATGCTGCTCGAGAAGGTGCCGCTCTTCGTCCTGGTCGCGTCCGTGTGCGTGCTGACGCTGGCGAGTCAACGCGACTTCGGCGCCGTGCACGGCTTGTCCGGTCTGCCTCTGTCGGTTCGGATCGAAAATGCACAGGTCGCCTACCTGACCTATCTGGCGAAGAGCATCTGGCCGGTCGGGCTCTCGTGCTTCTATCCCCACCCAGCGCTGCTGGACCCGGAGGGGTTGGCGAGCGACGCCCTGCGTGCAGGGCTCGTTCTGGCGCTCGTCACGGCGCTCTGCGTCGCGCTGCGCCGACGGGTCCCGCCCCTGCTCTTCGGCTGGCTGTGGTTTCTCGGCATGCTGGTGCCCGTGATCGGGGTCGTTCAGGTCGGCATGCAAGGGCTGGCGGACCGCTACACCTACTTGCCGCTCTTGGGGCTGCACGTGGCGGTGGTCTTCGGATTCCTCGCCTTCGTTCCGGAGTCACCCTCGCCGAGCCGTCGTCGCCTCCTCCAGGGCTTGACCGCCGGTGGCGCCCTCGTGCTGCTCGTCTTCGGCGTTTTGACCTGGCGCCGGGTACGCGCCTGGGAGAACACGACCACGCTCTTCGAAGCGGCCCTGGCCGTCGATCCGCACAACTTCCAGGCGCACAAGCTGCTCGCGATCGAGCACCAACGTGCACGGCGCTTCGACGAGGCGCAGGCAGCCTACGAGCGCGCGCTCAGCGACCGACCGAACGACGCCGAGGCCCTGGGTAACCTGGGTGCGCTCCACCTCATGGCCGGCCGGCCCGGACGCGCGCGCGAGCTGATCGAGCGCGCGGTCGCCTTGCGTCCCGACTATGCCGAGGCGCACTTCAACCTCGGGCTCGTGCGGATCGAGCTGCGCGACGCGCGCGGCGCAGAGGCGAGCTTCGAACGAGCGCTCGAGCTGCGGCCCGATCTCGACCAGGCGCGTCGCAACCTCGAGCTCCTGCGCAGCGAGAAGGAGAGCCAGCCGTGAGCGCCGAGCGCGTTCTCGGGGCGTCTCGGCGCACCTCGGCCTTGGTCGCCGTGGCCCTCGTGGTCCTCGTCTTCGTCGCCTTCGGGCGTGCGGTGGGCAACGACTTCGTCACCTACGACGACGACACCTACATCACCGCCAATCCGTTGGTGCTGGGCGGGGTTACGGCGCGGGGCGTCATTGAGGCCTTCACGACCTTCCATGCCGCCAACTGGCACCCTGTGACGTGGCTGTCGCACATGCTCGACGTCGAGCTCTTCGGTCTCGATCCGGGCAAGCACCACCTCGTCGGTGTCGCGCTCCACGCGTTGAACGCGGTCCTTCTGTTCGCGGCGATCCTGATGTCGACGCGCCGTCTCTGGCCGGCAGCGCTCGTAGCGGCGCTCTTCGCCGTGCACCCGCTGCGCGTCGAGTCGGTCGTCTGGGCTTCGGAGCGCAAGGACCTCCTGGCGGGAACCTTCTGGCTCTGCACTCTCCTGGCCTGGGCGCGCTACGGCAGAACTGGACGGCGCCGGCCCTGGGTGGCTTCGATCGTGTTCCTGTTCCTGGGCCTGCTCGCGAAGCCGATGCTGGTCACGCTGCCCTTCGTGCTACTCCTGATCGATCGCTGGCCGCTGCAGCGCCTGCGGGACGTGACGGCACTGCGCCTCGTGCTCGAGAAGCTCCCGCACTTCGGACTCGTCGTCGCCTCCTGCATGGTGACCTCGATCGCTCAGGAGCGCGGCGGAGCGATCAGCTCGCTCGGGTCGCTGCCGTTCGTCGCGCGCCTCGGCAACGCGGCCCTGGCGGTGACGTCCTATGTCGGCGCGACGCTCTGGCCGCAGGGCCTGGCGTGCATCTACCCGCTCGACGTTCCACCGCCGGAGGGAGCAGGCCGAGGCCTCGGTCTGGCCGCGAGTCTGGCCATCGCATTCGTCGTCCTCTCGATCGTGGGTGCGTTCGTGCTGCGGCGGCGCGCGCCCTGGTTCACGACAGGCTGGCTCTGGTTCATCGGCTCGCTCGTGCCTGTGGCCGGGCTGGTGCAGGTCGGTTCGCAGAGCCATGCGGACCGCTACACGTACCTGCCGACGATCGGGCTCGTGCTGGCGGGGGTGTTCGCCGCGGACGCTTGGCTGCGGTTGCGGCCGGAGTTCGTACGGCCGGCGCTGTTCGGCGCCGCCGGTGCGGTGCTCGCGCTCACCTTCGCGAGTGTGCGGCAGACGGCGACGTGGCGCGACAGCGAGACGCTGTATCGACGGGCGCTCGCCGTCACCGACCGCAACTACGTGGCGAACCACAACCTGGGCAACGTGTTCGTGCTACGAGGACAACCGGCCGAGGCCCTGCCCTACTTCGAGCGTGCGCTCGAGCTGCATCCGAATTACTACCCGGCCTTGAACGGACTCGGCGACGCGCTTTCGCGACTGGAGCGCTATGCGGAGGCGCAGGCCGCGCTCGAGCACTGCGTCAGGGTGCGACCGGACTATGCCGAAGGCCACAACAACCTGGGACTGGTGCACGGCAAGCTCGGCGCGCTGGATGCCGCCGTGCGCGAGTTTCGCCGGGCGGTCGAGCTCGCCCCCGATCACGCTGTCATCCATGCCAACCTCGCGAGTGCCTATGCACTGGGGGGCAGCTTCGAGGCGGCCGTCGCGCACTTCGAGGAGGCGCTGCGACTCGCGCCGGAGAACCGGGCGATTGAAGCGAGCCTGGCGCGCGCGCGGGCAGGTCTGGCGGCGGCGAGGGGAGGGGACGGGTGAGCGAAGCGCGTCGCTTCCGCCTTGCGGCCGTCGCTCTCTTTCTCGCGACGCTCGCGCTCTGGTCCCGCGCGCTCGGGAACGACTTCGTCAATATCGACGACGGCGACTACGTGCTGCAGAACCCCGTCGTGCGGTCGGGGATCACGGGTGAAGGTCTGGTCCGGGCCTTCAGCGGTACGCATTCCGCGAACTGGCATCCCTTGACGTGGGTGTCGCACATGCTCGACATCGAGCTCTTTGGCCTCGAGCCGGCCGGACATCACGCGACCAGCATCTGCCTGCACGCCCTGGCCGCGGTGGCGCTCTTCGGGGCGCTCCTCAGGCTGACCGGGCGCTTCGGACCGGCGCTGGTCGTCGCCATCATCTTCGCGGTGCACCCGCTGCGCGTCGAGTCGGTCGCCTGGGTCTCCGAGCGCAAGGACGTGCTCGCGGGGTTGTTTGGCTTCTTGACCCTGGGCGCCTGGGCGCGCTACGCGGATCGGCCGAGCCGCCGGAACATGGTGCCCGTCGTCGGTTGGCTCGCCGCCGGTCTGCTCTCGAAGCCGATGCTCGTCACCTGGCCGTTTCTGTTGCTCGTCCTCGACTTTTGGCCGCTGGGCCGTTGGGGTCGGGTTCCGATGAGGCGGCTCGTGCAGGAGAAGGCGCCCCTGTTCGCGCTCGTCGCGATCTCGGTGATCGTGACGTACCTGGCGCAGTCGGGCTACGGCACGGCGCGCGGCTTCGGCGAGCTGACGCTCGGGCAGCGCGGCGCGAACGCTGCGATCGCGACGGTGACCTACGTCGTCAAGACGATCTGGCCGTCGAACCTGGCCGTCTTCTATCCGCACCCGGCGATCTTGGATCCCGGGGCGTCACGTCTGCTCGGAGCTACCGCGGCGTTGGCGCTCTTGGCCGCGGTGTCCGCCCTCGCGCTCCGTGAGCGGAGGCGGTTGCCGTGGTTGTTCACATCCTGGTTCTGGTTCCTCGGGACGCTCGTCCCGGTGATCGGCCTGGTGCAGGTCGGCAGTCAATCCTGGGCCAACCGCTACGCCTACCTTCCGACGGTCGGGCTCACGATCGGGTTCGTGTGGGGGCTGGACGAGCTCTTGCGCAGGCTCGCGGCCCGGCCGTTCGTTGCGCCGGCTTTGGCCGCGGCCGTCGTGGCCGCCTTGGGCCCGGTGACCTGGAGAGAGCTCGGTTACTGGCGCGACAGCGCGACACTGCACAGGCGCGCGCTGGCCGTCACCACGGACAACTGGTTCGCGCACTATGGGCTTGGTCTGCAGCTCGCGACCGCCGGCGATCTGCCCGGCGCCAGCGAGCAGTTCGAGCGCGCGCTCGCGATCGATCCGACGCACTTTCCGTCCTGGCTGAGTCTGGGTGACGCGCTGGAGCGTCTCGACCCGCCACGGCGCGAGCAGGCCATCGCGGCCTATCGGCGGGCCGCGCAGCTGCGGAGCGACTACGTGGACGCTCACTACCGGCTGGGCGTGGCGCTGGCGCGGTCCGAGCGCTTCGAAGAGGCTGTCGGCGCCTACGAGAACGCGCTGCGCCACGATCCGGACCACGTCGGTGCGCTACGGAACCTGGCGCTGGCGGTCGCCCGGACGGGGCGGCCCCAGGATGCGGTCGAGCTGCTCGGTCGCGCGGTCGAGTTGGCGCCCGACGACGGCGAATCGCGCTACTTGTACGGCTTCGTTCTTCTCGGGCTCCAACGCCCGCTCGAGGCGCGCGAGCAGCTCGAACAGGCCGTGCGGTTGCGACCGCGCGATCCGGACGCGATCTCGAAACTGGGCGTGGCGCTGGCCGCGACCGGACGCTACCGCGAGGCCGAGCGACGCTTCGAAGAGGTGCTGGTGCTGGCTCCCGAGCACGCCGAAGCGACGGCGCAGCTGCAGAACCTGCGCACGGGTCCGCTGCGCGGCGAGTGAGCGCCCACGACCGGGGTCAGTGCTGGTCGCCGGAGACGTAGCCGAGCGCCTTCAGCAGCTCGATGTCCGAGGGGCTCATGTCCTGCAGGATCGCGTCGGCGTCGGATTTCACGCGGTCGCGGTAGCCTTCGAGTGCCGCCTTCAGAGCCTCGAAGCCGGCTGCGTCCGTGTCGCGCAGGTCGGTGTCGGTGTCCGCGAGACTCGTGTAGCTTTCGATACCGTACGACAGGTCGGGTGAGAGCTTGCCGACGATGCGTTTGCCTCCGCGGATCAACGCGAAGCGCTTCGCGAAACGCGCCGCGCCGAGCGTGGCCTGGTAGACGTCGCTGTCCGTCGCGGTGGCGTCCGGCGCCAGGAGATCGCGGCCGGGGAGATCCGGATCGGGCTCGAGCCCGATGGCGCGTACGAGCGTCGGGAACAGGTCGACGAGGCTGACGACGTCCCCGCGCCGTCCGGGCGGCACGTCGGGCAGGCTGAGGATCAGCGGCACGTGTACCAGCGGCTCCGTCAGCGTCTCGCCGTGCGCGAACCAGTAGTCGTTCTCACCGAGGGACTCGCCGTGGTCGGCGACGAAGACGATCACGGCTTCGTCGAGCAGGCCGCGCTCCCGGACCCCGTTCAGGAGTCGACCGACCTCCAGGTCCATGTTGCGGATCTCGGCCTGGTAGGCGGCGCGGTAGTAGCCCTGCCGCTGCTCCCTTCCGATCTGCTGATAACCCGGGATGCCGCCGATTCCCGAATGGTCGTCGCCGGCCAGGAGTTCGATCTGGCGCGAGCCGCCCGGGCGCGCGAGCTCCGCGCCGAGGTATTGCTCGAGGAGCCTGGGCGGGGGGGTGTAGGGGCCGTGCGGATCCTGATAGTGCACCCAGAGGAAGTCGTGGCCCGGCGCCGCCTGCAGACGGTCGAGCGTGCGCAGAGCGTCGTCCGTCGTGTTCTTGGCGACGCGCTCGGGAATGCCGCGCTGGATCTCGACGTCGTCGAACGTGTCGTCGTACTCGTCGAAGCCGCGATTCAGGTTCGTGCTGCGGCGCAGGACCCAGTTCGAAACGACCGCGCCGGTCGAGTAGCCGCGCTGCTTCAACGCGCTCGCGAGCGTTTCGACGTTGGCGAGCGCGTGCTCGTTGCTCAGGATCAGGTTCTGCTCGGGATAGCGGCCGGTCAGGATCGTGCTGATCGAAGGGACCGTGAACGAGCTCGGAGCCCAGGCGGACTCGAAGACGAGACCTCCCTCCGCTAGCCGGTCCAGGGACGGCGTCAGCCCCAGGGTGTTGCCGTAGGCGCCGAGGTGATCGGCTCGCAGCGTATCGACGCTGATCAGGAGGACGAGCGGCGGCGTGCGGGCCGGGGTCCGGTCCGATCCGGAGCAGGCGGCCAGGACGAGGCAGACCGCGCTAGCGAGGGTCGTGACGGAGTAGCGGACGGCGTGCTGCATCGGTTCGAGCGGGGGAAGCTACCAGACCGCCCCGCGCTTCGGGAGGATCGATCCCGTTCCCTCTACGGGCGCGTGGAGTCTCCGTTAGCATGTCGCGCCCGTGTCCGACACCGTTCCCTCCAGTCGCGACTCACGAGCGCTCTCGTACCGAGCCGGCAGCGCCGTCGTCGCGCTCGCCACGGTCCTGGCGTTGGCGCTCTTCGCAGGCAAGGCCTACACGGTCGACGATCCGCTCTTCCTCTGGTTGGCCGAGCACGTCCAGGAACACCCGCTGGACTTCTTCGGCTTCACGGTCAACTGGTACGGCACACAGGAGCCGATGTGGGCGGTGACGAAGAACCCGCCCTTGATGGGCTATGTCCTGGCCCTCGCGGCGGCGGTCGTCGGCTGGAGCGAGCGCGCCTTGCACCTCGTCTGCATCCTGCCCGCCGTGGCCGCCGCGCTCGGAACGCTGCGGTTGGCGCGCGCGACCTCGCAGCGCCCCGTGGAGGCGGCGCTGATCGCGATCTTCTCGCCGGTCTTTCTCGTGTCGAGCACCAACGTCATGTGCGACACGCTCATGCTGGCGTTGTGGGTGTGGGCGGTGATCTTCTTTCGTGAAGGCCTGGACGGGCGACGTGGGCGGCTGCCGGCGGCGGCGGTGTCGATCGCGCTCGCGGGGCTGACGAAGTACTTCGCCCTGGCACTGCTACCGCTCCTGTTCGTCTACGGCTTGCACGAGAAGCGTCGCCTTGGAGCCTGGACCGCGTGGCTCTGCGTACCGGTCGCCGTGTTCGTCGCCTACCAGCTCGGAACCGAGGCAGCCTACGGGCGCGGGCTCCTGACCGATGCCGCGGGCTACGCGGGCGCCTTTCAGCTCGATGGTCGTGGGCCGAGCCTCGTGGCGAAGGCCTTCGTCGGGCTCGTGTTCGCGGGCGGCTGTCTTGCGCCCGTCGTCTTCCTGGCGCCGCTGCTGTGGACCTGGCGCGGTCTAGCCATCGGGCTGCTCCTGACGTCAGGATTCCTCGGCGTGCAGCTGGGTACCGATGTGTTCGCGGGCATCGACACCCTGCAAGTGCCGGAGGTCGGTCCCGGCCTCGCCGCACAGCGCGCCGTGCTCGCGACGGCCGGCGTGGGCGTGCTGGCGCTCGTGCTGCGCGCGGCGACGCGGGCGCGCGACGCCGACACGTGGCTCCTTGTCCTGTGGGTGGCCGGCACCTTCGTCTTCGCGGCCTTCGTGAACTGGTCCGAGAACGGCCGCTCCAACCTGCCGATGGCGCCTGCCTTCGGGATCCTGGCGGTGCGCGGGTTGCGGGCTCGCTCCGGACGAGCACCGCGAGGCTTGCAGGTCGGCCTGGCCCTGGCCGCGCTCTTCGGACTGCTGGTGGCCGATGCAGACCGGCGCTGGTCCGACGCTGCACGCCGTAGCGCCCGTGAGCTCGCCCAGAAGAGCGCGGGCGGGACCACGAGCGTGCGCTTCCAGGGCCACTGGGGACTGCAGTACTACCTCGAGCGCGCCGGCCTCGAGAGCCTGGATCTCCTACGCGATACGCTCGCTCCCGGCGACCTCCTGCTCCTGCCGACGAACAACACCGACGTGCGACCGCCACCCGAGCCGCCGGTCTGTGTCCCGGTCGCCGAAGTCGTCGTGCCGAATCGAGGCCTCCTGCACACGTTCTCGAAGCCGCTCGGAGCGAGCTTCTATGCCGCGAGCGGTGGACCCATGCCCTTTGCCTTCGGCGCCGTCCCCGACGAAACCGTGCAGGTCTGGGAGGTGCGCCAGCGCTTTCGCTATCCCCCACTGCGCTTGAATCTGACCCCCGAGGAGCGCTGACCCGGATCCGGAAGCGAGCCTCTGAGGAATGCGGGCTAGCAGCCTGATGAAGAAGTCATCCGGCGCGCTGCGTGCGTCCGGAAAGCCCGGCCGGCACACGAGAGCCTCGCCGAATCGACCGATTCGCCTGCGTTCTCGCGCACCCGCCGGGTCTCCCGGTCACATGCATCGCATCCGAAGCACATTTCCATCAGGCTGCTAGGATGCGCGCCATGGCGGGGCAAAGAGCGAAGGTGAGAACGTCGGCCGCGGGAAGGACGGGCGTCGCGTTGGGCGTGTTCCTGTTCGTCGGTGGTGGTTGTGGGGGGGACGTGGACACGTATCGGGCCTACGTCGGCCTTTACGAGCACACGGAAGCGTCGGTCGCCAACGCGGCCTGGAACCTGAAGACCGGCCTGATGGACGAGCTCAAGACCGATGCGGTGCTGGTCGCGACGCTGGGCGAGCCGCTGCGGTTCGAGGGACTCGACGCCGCTGGCCCCGCGACCCTGCATTTCGATTGGCGCCTGTTCTCGAGCGAGGCCCTGGCCGGAGCCGAGCTTCGCGTCGACACCGGCGGGGGCGCGCTCGAACGCTTCGACCTGGCGTCCGTTTCGGTTCCCGTCGGAGCCTGGGGGCGGGCGAGCGTCGCGCTGAGGGGCGCGGGTCCGATCGAGACGCTCGAGCTCACCGTGGCTTCGGAGGAGTACGCCGGGACGCTGATCGCGCTCGCGCGGCCGCACCTGCGCTTCGACCGGAAGGTGACCCCGCCGTCCGCGCCCCCCCGGCAGGTGATCCTGATCACGACCGATACGCTGCGACGCGACTATCTCGGCTGCTACGGGAACGAACGCGTGCAGACCACGTACCTCGACGCCTTCGCGGACGATTGTGTCGTCTTCGAGGACGCGATCTCGGTCACGAACGTGACGAATCCGTCGCACGTATCGATCTTCACGTCGCTGTACCTCGCCGACCATGGTGTGAAGGACAATCACTCGCGGCTCGCGGCCGGTGCACCGACCTTGATGCAGGAATTCGCCGCGCAGGGCCTGCATACGGGGGGCATCGTGGCGGCCGCGAATTTCGATCCGACGCGCTCGGGCTTGGCGGCACGCTTCGACGACTTCCACGGCTGCACGCTGTATCACGAACGGCGGGCCGAGGACGTGAACGCCGACGCCTTCGAATGGCTGGGGGAGCATCAGGACGAGGACTTCTTCCTGTGGCTGCACTACTTCGATGTGCACATGCCCTATGCGCCCCCGCCACCCTACGACACGCTGTTCACGGATACCGGCGAGGAGACGATCGAACGCCCGCTCGAGTACAAGGGCGATCCGGCCTGGTTCCGGAGCTCGGACGAGCTGCAAGACTACGAGAACCGCTACCGCGGCGAGCTGGCGTACCTGGACGATCGGTTGGGCGAGCTGTTCGACTTCCTGCGCTCGGTCGGGGTCTACGAGCGGGCCTGGATCACGCTGGTCTCCGACCACGGCGAAGCGCTCGGAGAGCACGGCATCTACTTCGACCACCAGGGCCTGCACGACGAGACGACAGCCGTACCGCTACTCTTCAAGCTGCCGGAATCCGCGCGCACGGGCCGTGTCGCGGGGCTCGTTTCGACCCTCGACATCTATCCGACCTGGTTCGATTTCCTCGGCTTCGAGTTGAACCACCCCGTGCGCGGCAACAGCCTGCGGGCCAGCATCGAGACCGGCGCCGCGTCGCCGCAGCCCGTAGCCTTCTCCGAGCATGCGCACGGGCTGCAGGTCTCGGCGCGGACCGCGACCCAGCGCGCCATCTGGGGGCTCGAGGACCGTGCGATTTGGCCGCACTTCGCGACCGAAGCCGGCCGCTTCCGCATCTACGACGTGACCGGGGAGGAAGCTCGGGACGTCACGGCCGAGACCCCGGCTTCCACGGACGCTCTGCGTGACGAGTTGCAGCGCTACCTCGACCGCGAGCTCTCGTTCGAGGCCGAGTCGATCGAGGACGAGGATTACCTCGAGAAGCTCCGCGCTCTCGGCTACGGACGCTGAACGAAGAAGGACGGCCCGCGCGGGAAGACCGCGGACCGCCCTGGCAGTCGAAGCACTCTCTCGACGGGGTAGCCGGAACGCTCGCCTCGAAGCGGTCGAGGACTCCCCGCTTCTCCCTCAGAAGGTGCCGAGCGTGAGTTCGAGCCCGTTCGTCAAGAGGAGCCCGAGGTTCGAGTCGAACAGGACCTGGGTGTAGAGCTGCCGACCGACGAGGGCCGAGTCCGTTGGGAAGTTCAGCACGTGGTCCGTGCCGGCGGGGCGCACCTGGACCTTGGTGACGAGCGCCAGCGGATCGATGACGAGCGTGCCGAAGGGCGAGCCTGCTCCACCCGGGAGTTGCGCGGCGGACACCGCCAAGAAGCTCGTCGAAGCCGACGGAAAGGAGCTGATGTCCAGCACCGCGCGCCAGGGCGAGCCGAGGATCGGCACGTCGGGCGTCGACAGGATCGCCGGGTTGGCGCCGGCGGCGAGCGGCGCGGTCTGCGCCACGACGTCGTTCTCGTTCACCACGATGTAGAAGGAGTTCTCGAGGGGATCCCCCGAGGCACCGCCCGGGGGCAGCACGAACGTGCCCGCGAAGCTGCCGGTCGGTGCCGGACCCGGGCTGTAGACGTCGAAGAAGTTTTGCGTTCCCGTCTCGATCCGGACATCGACGAGCAAGGGAGCGGTCAGGCCGTCGGGGTTCGTGTAGGACCAGCCGATCTGGCCCTCCGGCAGGAAGAACGACTGGCTACCGAGCTCGACTTCGAGGATGACCGGAGAGACGCTCAGGACGTTGCCGCTCGAAGGGATGTTGTCGAGCGTGACCTCGGCCACCTGCGTTCCGAAGTTCCCGAAACCCGTGGCGCCGGCGTAGACCCGCAGGGTCAGGCTGCCGTTGTTGCCGACCGCTGCGGCACTGCTGTAGCCCACCGTCAACCTGTCGACGAAGTTCGAGCCGACGCAGAACTTGACGCCCCAGTCGAACAGCTCGTCGCCGGCGGGATAGAGCAGGGCGTCGAAGACCGGGAAGAAGGGGTCGACGTCCACGCTGTTGTCGTAGCAGACCTCCGAATCCTGGTAGCTGGCCGGCGGAGCGTCGTGAACCGTGAGCTCGCCCGAGTCGAGGGCGAGTGAGGCGAAGATCGGGACACCGTTGGCCGTGATGCGATGGGAGTCGTCGGCCACCTGCCCCTGGGCGGCGACCGTCGTCGAGAAAGCGAGAACGGAGAGCGAGAACGTGTGGAGGAGCATCACTGGAGTCCTTGGTGGGTTTTGGGGAACGAGCGCTTCGGATGGAGGTGGCGCCGCAGCCCGCTCGGGCTCGGACCGCGGCGCCGAGGGAGGTTCAAAAGGAGCCAACCGTGAGCTCGAGCCCGTTGGACAGGAGGAAGCCGAAGGCCGAGTCGAAGAAGGCCTGGGCGTAGAGCACCTTGCCCACGAGCGAGGGATCGATCGGCAGATCGAAGACGTGGTTCACGCCGGCGGGTCGGGCCTGTCCAGGACCGACGAGCGTGAACGGATCGATCACGAGCGTCCCGTAGGGCGAATTCGTGCCGCCGGGGATGTCCTGGCCCGTGATCGCGAGGAAGCTCGTCGTCGCACCGACGATGCTGCTCAGGTCGACGACGGCTTCCCACGGCGTGCCGATGATCGGCCGCACGACGCTGAACAGGTTCTGAGGGTTGCCGGCCGTCGGGATCGGCGCGCTTTGTCCGAAGACCGTGTTCTCGTTGATCTGGATGTAGAACGAGTTCTCGAGCGGGTCGTTCGAAGCACCGCCGGGCGGCAGCAAGAACGTGCCCTGGAAGTTGTCGTCGACCGCGGGTCCCGGGCTATAGACGTCGAAGAAGTTCTGCGTGCCGGCGTCGATGCGCACATCCACGAGGAGCGGTCCGGTCATGCCGTCGGGATTCGTGTAGGACCAACCGATCGGTCCTTCCGGCAGATAGAACGACTGCGACCCGAGTTCGATCGTCAGGTAGACCGGAATGAGGCCGTGGGGCGGAACGAAGGGGCCGTTGGAGAGCAGGCCCGTGAGGGGAAGCTCCGCGACCGGCGTTCCGTGGACTCCGAAGCCGAAGGCGCGAGAATAGACGCGCAGGGTCAAGCTGCCGTTGAAGCCGACCGGTGCGAAGCTCGCGAAGCCGATCGTGAGCTGGTCGACGAAATTCGATCCTCCGCAGAACTTGATGCCCCAGTCGAAGACCTCGTCGCCGGGAGGAAAGACCAGGGCGTCTGCCAGTTCGTTGCCGGGCCCGAGGAACGGATCGAGGTCCACGCTGTTGTCGTAGCAGAGCGCGGAGTCCTCGTAGCCGGCGGGTTCTGAGTCGAGCACCCGGAAGGTGGCCGCGTCGAGGTCGTACGTGGCGCGGACCGGCGTGCCGCTGGCCGGGACGACACCGTAGCCTTCCGGCAGCTGGGCCTGGAGGGAGGTCGTTGCGGCGAGCAGGAAGCCGAAGAAGAGTGAGGCGTGCGGGCGCATGGTCGCTCCTTGGGACGAGGAGGCCGCGCGGCCGCGGCCGACCTCCGGATGGGAAGGGACAGGGAGGGGGCGAAGCCCCCTGGCCCGCAATTCCTGTTCCTCTCCGCACGGACGGCCTTCCCCCGACGACTCGTGCACTCGCGTTGCCCGCAGGTAACCCTCGTTGTCTCGAACGTCAAAGTCGGTGGTCCGGAGTTCCGGACCACCGACTTCGTCGGG
>JAJDEW010000169.1 GCA_029259595.1 Planctomycetota bacterium
CTGGCGATGCGGGCATCGAGGGGGTTGAAACATGGTCGAAAGTCCTCTGGCGGACCCTTCCGGGGCCCGTTCGAGGAGAAGACCGGCCTCAAGTCCAATGGTGACCGAGTGATCGGAAACTTGCTGCTTCAGTCAAGCGCATCAGTTCAGTTGAACTCGACGTAGGTGCCGCCCGTGTCCTCCGCCAACCAACGCAACAAATCCAGCTCCGCGCCGACGGCGATCGAGTTGATGATGACACCGCGGTTGCGGTTCCAATCGGCCACCTCGGAACGGATTCCGAACGGATCGATGACCGCTCCAACCGAGGGCTCGCCGTCGGAGAGAAGGAAAATGGTGTCGACCTCGGGGTCCTCGAAGGCGCGCTCGAGGGCGCCGTAGACGTTGGTGCCACCGAGCGGCCGGACTCGTTCCAGGAACTCCTTCGCGTCGGCGATCGCTTCCGGCGTGACCTGGGCGACTTGATCTTGCCAGGGTGTCACTTGGTCGGAGAAGAAGATCATGTTGAAGAAGGCGTCCTTGCCGAGGCCGGCCAGGCAGCGATCGAGTTCGCGGCGTGCCGGGTCGATTCGGGGCACGCCTTTCTCACCGAGGAACTCGCCGCGGGTCAGAAAATCCATCGAGCCCGACACGTCCAGGATGAAGATGACGCGCGTCGATTCGATGCGCAGGCCGAAGAACTCGGTTGTCGACATCTCGCGCAGTTCGCGCACTTCTTCTTCGCGGCGCAGCTTGCGCAGCTCGGCTTCGGTAAGGAACTCGAAGCCCTTCGAGCCCTCGTTCTCCCACCAGAGCTTCCACAAGCGCCCCTTGTCCCGGTAGGGCTTGCCGGTCAAGCGGAAGAGGATCTGTCCCATTTCGAGCGCCACACGTCCGGTCTCCTCGGCGATGCGCTCGGCGATGAAGCCGACACCCTCGGGGCGTTTGATGGTTTCGAGTCCATAGGCGGCGGCGAGTCGCGTCGACCAGTCTGCGGACCGGATCGCTTCGCCCAGGAGGGGAAGATAGTCGGGGTTGCGCGTATCGCCGAGCACGCGGATCGCGGCGTTACGTACGTTCGGGTCCTCGCTCTTCGCGTAGTTCGCGAGGCGTGCTTCCCAGTCGGCATCGGAGCGATAGAGCGCAGACAAGGTCTCGACTGCGGCGCTGATGATCTGGCGGTCCTTCGACTTCTCGAGGATCTTCTCGAGTTCGGGAGCGGCTTCCTTGTCGCCGCGTTCGGCGATGATCCGCATCGCCGCCACGTTCACGCGGTCGTCCTTGTCCTTCAGCGCACGCTCGAGCGCCTTCGTGTACTTCTTGTCGTCCAGGTGCTTGCCCGCACGCAACATGAGCACCTTGTCGAACTCCTTGGATTTGCCGACCTTCGAGGCCACGAGCTTGTTCGTTTCGTCGAAGTTGGCCTCGGAGATCATGTCCGCGAGGCCGACCGCGAGGCCTTCGGGGACGTTCGCTCGCGTCATGTCCTTGAAGAACTCCTCGAGGATGGACTTGCCCCGGATGCCGTAGAGAACCTTGGCGGCCACCAGCCGGTCCGCGGCGGCCGCGCGTCCGTTGCCGTAGAGGGACTCCGCGACGTCGACAGCCTTGTCGGACGAGCCCCGAACCTCGAGTTCCTCGAGGGCGCGCACCTTGATCTTGCGGTTCCCGTCGTTGGTCGCCTCGAGGACGCGTTCGAGGTCCATGTCCGACACCAGCGCCTCGAAGGCCAGCTCGCGCAGGCTCTCCAGCGGGAACGGAATCTTGGCCGCCTCTTCGGCTTCCTCGTCACCGCGTCGCTCGGCGCGTTTGCGATCCTTCTTTGCATCGCGGATCTCGTCGCGGGTCGGCGGCTGGAAGAGCTCGAGGTACCAGGCCCGGTCCTCGGAACGCGGATCGCGGATGTGAAAGCGCATCGCATGCGTACGAACTTCGTCGTCGGCAGCCGAGTCCACGATGAACTTCAGGAACGGGCGCCCAAAATTCTGGAAGCCCGCCAGCAGCTCGACGGCGTAGAGCCGCAGATCGCGTTCCTTCGAATCGGTAGCAGCGTTCGCGATCATCTCCGCCGCCGTCTGTGCGGTCGTGTCTTCCCCGTCGAACAGCGCGAAGGCCTTCAACATCTCCCGCCGCATGTAGGCGGAGAGCATGACCGGATAGATCTCGACCAGGGCATCGAGCGCCGCGCGTGACTTCAAGTTCGCGAGTTTGCGGATGAGGTCGGGGTCGGTGTCGTCCGCGCCGCCCTTGATCGTCTCAGCGAGCTCCTCGAGGCTCGCTTCCTCTTGCTGCGACGGCGGATGCGGGCTCGCGAAGACCGGCAGGACGAACAGGAGGAACGGACACGCGCTTCGGGCGATCGACTTCATGGTCAGGGGTTCGGGCAGGGGCCGAACGAAGGGGAGGCGCGGAGAGAGAAACAGGGGTGTACGCGCCCGCAGCAAGCATCCTACAGGCTCCGCCCCCGGATGCAGAGACCGTTAGGATACGTCGAGGAGTTCGGCCACCACTTTTCGGGCCATCCCGGTCAGCCCCAGCCCCGCGAGCTCGTCCACCGCTACGAAGCGCCAATCCACGGGCAAGCGCTCCGCACCCCCGCGTGCGAGCGACGCCGCGAGCACCCGTGCACGGATCCGGTGGTGGGTGATGCCGTGACGGAGGACACCGAGTTCGCGTTCGCTCTCGATCTCCGTCGGTGCATCGTCACGAAACAACGCTTCCGGGTAGAGCGGCGCGCCACCCGGTCGCGAGCGTCCCGTTTCCCGGGTCGGAAACTCCCACAGACGCGCCATGCGGCCTCCCGTGGGTCGCTGGACCAAGAGGACGTCGTCGCCGCTTCGAACGACGAAGATCTCGAGCTCGACGTCGACCGGTGCGCGCTTCGGCGCTGCCTTCGGCAAGGCCGCGACGCGATCGTCGCGACGCGCGACGCAGCGCTCGTTCAGCGGGCAGACGTCACAGCGTGTTGCGCGCGGTGTGCACACGGTGGCCCCGAGTTCCATCACGGCTTGGTTCCAGTCGCCCGGGTCGAGCGCGGTCGCGGGGCCAGGCACCAGGTCGTCGGCGAGCGCGTCGAGCTCGCGCTTCAGTGCCCCCGAACCGACCTCGTCCTCGAGTCCGAAGAAGCGCGCGAAGACGCGCGCCACGTTGCCGTCGACGAGCGGCACCGCGAGCCCGTAGGCGATCGAAAGGACGGCGCCGGCGGTGTAGGGTCCGATTCCGGGCAAGGCCAGGGCCGCGCCGAGCTCGCGCGGAAACACGCCGCCGTGATCGGCCACGAGCACCTGTGCCGCGGCGCGCAACGAGCGCGCCCGTCGGTAGTAGCCCAGCCCGCTCCAGGCCGCGAGGACCTCGTCCTCGCTCGCCCCCGCCAGGGCGCCGACGTCGGGAAAGCGCGCGAGAAAGCGCTCGTAGTACGGGACCACGGCCTCGACCCGGGTTTGCTGCAGCATCGCCTCGCTGATCCAGACGCGGTACGCGTCACGATCACGCCTCCAGGGAAGCTCACGGCGATTGGCCTCGAACCACCCTCCGAGCGACGCGTGCAGCCAACGGCGTGCGGACGCGGACATCCCCCGTGTGCTCGTCGACGGGCTCATCCGCGGAGTCTGCCATACAGAACCGGGTTCCGAATCACCGCGGGCCCGAGCTGCCGCCGCCCTCGCTAGCCCGCTGAAAGAGTCGTCGGTGCAGGAACGACGTCCTCCACATGCGGTGCGGCTCCCGCGAGCCTCGCCGAGTCCGCGGATTCGCCTGTGTTCGCGGTTCCCCCACGCAGCGGATGCCGCCGCCCTGGCATCCGAAGCACTTGGGCGACGGACAGGGTGAGAAGGCGCGGTGACCGTGGACCGGATCCGGTTCACCGCCCGGGGCTCGGCCGTCAGTAAAGAAGACTGGTGGACTCGCGCAGCACGCCGGAGGACTTGTTCGCCGGGTTGCTAGAGTACCGGCGACTTGGACGACTCGAACGGGAGAGACGGAGCGGAAGACGAGCACGGTGAGCGGCGGCCGACGCGGGGCGTCGTCTTGGTCGCCCTCGCCTTCGTGCTCGTGTACACGGTGCTGACCGTCGTACAGATGCGGGTCGTCGGGGACACCGTCGACGAGACGTCCTACTTCAACTCCGGCCGCCTGATCCGGGAGGCGGGCTGGATCCATCCGCTCACGCGTCTGCACGGGCCGCTGCCCTACTACGCGAACCAGCTCTTCGTCGGCGCCTTTCCGGACGGGGGTTGGGAGGAAGCCGAGGATCCGGGCGCGCTGCTCTTCCGGGGTCGGCTCGGCCTCCTGCCGTTCGGGTGGCTCACGGCGTGGGTGCTCTTCACCTGGACGCGCCGGGTCTGGGGCGACCGGGCCGGGCTCCTCTCGCTCGCGCTCTTCGCCCTGCACCCGACCTGGATCGCCTACTCGGGACTGCTCGTGACCGACGTGTGCCACACGGCGACGGTGCTGCTCTGCTTCTGGTTCCTGTGGCGCGACCTTCCCCGACCGAGCTGGCGCGGCGCACTCCTGACGGGCATCGCACTCGGGGTCTCGTTCGGGACGAAGTACCTGGCGCTCTTGAACGGCCCGCTCGTCGTCCTGGCCGCGGCGGGTCGCGCGGCCTGGGTGCGAAGGCACGCGGGAAGCAGCCGGCCGGCCGCGACGGGGCGCTTCTTCGCGACGGCACTTCTCGTCACCGCTGCGGCGATCGGCACGCTGCACGCCTGCTACGGCCTGCGCGCCGGCTTCGCACCTCCCGAGCGAGAGGCCTACGCGAGCGACCTGATCGGTGGCCTGGTCGACACCCCTGTCGTCGGGCTCTTCCTGCGGAGCTTCCCGTCGCACTACCTCGCCGGCGTCGACTACCAGATGAACGTGGGCGAGGCGCAGCACCTGACGCCCTACTTGAACGGCCGCTTCGACGCCGGGCATCCGACCTACTACCTGTGGGCGAGCTTCCGCAAGAACCCCGAGCTCGTGTTCGCTCTGGTCCTCCTGGGTTGCGCCGTCTTCGCGCGCCGCCTCGCGAGCGGGCGCGCACGCTTCGCGGAAACCACGACGTTCTGCCTCCTGGTTCCGCCGGTCCTGGTCTCGGGACTCTATCTGAGCCTCTTCACCGCGCTTCAAATCGGCGTGCGCTACGTCCTTCCGGCCTGCGCAGCAGCCTTGATCTTCGCCGGAGCGAGCGCCTCGACGTCCTTCGTCGCCCGCGCGAGCACGCGCCGCTTCGCCGCGGGACTGGCGACGCTCACGCTCCTTGGCTCCCTCGACCTCGCGCGGAACTGGCCCAACCTGCTCGGCTATTACAACGTCATCTCGGGCGGCCAGTCGCACGGCTATCGCTGGTTCAGCGACTCGAACACGGACTGGGGTCAGTACGCGCGAACTGGACCGACGCGGCTCGCGGCGCGCTCACCGGCCGTCGAGCTCGTGCCGAAGTTCAATGGACCGCGGCTCGGCCCGGTCGCCATCCGGTTGCGTGACCTGGTGCGACCGGACCCGCTCGCGCCTTCGCACCTGCGGCACTGGCTGCTCACGTTCGAGCCCGTCGAGCACATCGGCGGGGCGTTCTGGCTGTTCGAACCGACCGTCGAAGAGTGGACGCGGCGCGCAACGCAGACACAGGACGAGCGCGTGCGCTTCGAGCTCGCGGTGGCGTTGTACGGCGCCGACGAGCGCGACGCGGCCCTGGAACAGGCGGCGCTCCTCGCGCGCGCTCCGCGGAGTCCGGAGGAACCGCAACCGGGCGTCGAGTCGGGCGAGGACTCCGCGCTCCCGCTCGGGCTGCGCTTCGACGCCTTCGTCGAAGGTGTCGAGGCGGCCCGGCGTGCGCCGGAGAGCTTCCCCGCCTTCCTGGCCGGTGTGACCGCCTGGAGCGGCGTCGGCCGCTACGACCGCGCGGCCGAGCTCTGCGCGTCGGCCACGCCGAGCGTGCGGAAGCACGCCCAGTTCCCCCTCGTCCACGGTCGCGTCCTGACACGGCTGGAGCGACTCGAAGAGGCCCTGGTGGTCTTCGAGAGCGGCCCGGCCACGATGCCCGAGCTCGCGAACCTGCGCTGCCAGCTCCTGCTCGAGCTCCAGCGTCCGGCCGAAGCCGTGCGCTTCCTCGAGGGCCTGCGGTTCCGGGAAACGGTGCTCGTGAAGCTCACGCAAGAGCGCCGTGCGACCTTCCTCGAAAGCTACGAAAAGGCCCGGAACGAAGCGGCGGAGCGCAGGCTCTTCTTCGGGCCGCTCGGCGGTGATCCGAAGGCGCGCTGAAGTCGAGGCCCGCCACACCGGCGTCGAAGGCCGAGCGCGTGGAATCGGCTTCGGGCCTGCTCGCACGAGACCGTAGGCTTTCCCCCGCTCCCCATGCGCTCCCTCGCGAAGAACCTCGGCTTCGGCCTCGTCACCGGGCTCCTGCTCTCGGCCCTCGTGCCGCCGCTGGGCCTCGACCTCCTGCAGCTCCCGGCCCTGGCCGGTGACTTCGCCTACCGCTTCCGGGCCGCACCCTTCCTGGCCCTGTGGGTCGCGTACTCGCTCTGGCGCGGACGCGAGGACTTCGCCGGCGGCTGGCAACTGGTCGGAGCGACGCTCGGCTTTCTCGGCCACGGACTCTTCCTGCGCGGGCCCTTCGAGCCGACGACGCGGCTCGGCTTCGGGCTCCTGTTCGTCGCCCTCACGGTCGTACTCGTCGCGCTGGCGCGCGTTCGCAGCGCGCGGGTCGAGTCGGCGCCCGAAGCGACGCCGGCACCGTCGGGCACACCGCTGCTCGCCCGGCTCGGGCTCTTCCTGACCGGCGCCGGACTCGCGCTCGGCCTCGAAAACCTCGCGCGCGGACTGCGGCTGTTCGGTGGAGGTCTGCCCGAGGACGGTGTCGTGGTCGGTGGCGTCCTGCTCGGGCTCGCGTGGGTTGGCGCGGTGTCCTTCACGCGCCTCGTTCCCTCCGCGGGAGCGCATCGCGAGCTCGTGCTCGCGAGCGCGGCGGGAGGAATCGCCTGCGCCCTCGCCGCCTATGGCCTGCACCTCCTCGGCGGCCTGCACTCCGACGCGCTCTACGCCTACTGGAAGCGCTTCGGCGTCGGCTTCACGGACGTCGGGGCCTGGAAGCCCCTCGCGATCCTCGCGGGAGCCAGCCTCGTGGCGCCCGGCTTCGCGCTCGGTGTCGTCGTCCGCGCCCCGCGTCGGGCCGAGCTGGCGGCCCCGCTCGCCGGCGGCGCCGGCCTGGGGCTCCTCGCGGTCCCGTTCGTCGTGGACGCCTTCGCGCGCTCCGCCGCCTGGCCCGAGGTCTTCACGCTGGCCACGACGACGCTCGTTTTCGCCACGGCCTGCGTGCTCGCGGCGGCGGGCTGCGCCCTCGCGAGCCTCGCCGGCGCGCGCGGTCGAATCCGCCTCACCGGTGGCGCCGTCGCACTCGCAACGCTGGCGAGCGCGTTCTTTCCCGCCCGCCCCGTCTGGTCCTTCTCGCCCTGGTACCGCATCCCCGTCGAACCCGTGTGGGCCCGACACACCGGACACGGAATGATGACGGTCGAGCTCGAGCGCGGCGGCGAGAAGGTCGTGACGCTCGATCGCCGGCGGCTGTCGCCGACGGGTGCGGAAGCCGCGGCATCGGCTTCCGCCCTGGCCCAGAGCCTGGCGCTCGTGCCCGCGGAACGACGCGCGCAGGGCGCTCTGCGCCTGCTCTTCGTCGGGCAGCTGACGCCCCTCGTCGCCTTCCAGTTGCGAGAGCTCGGTGACGTCGACGTCGACCGCACCGCACCCTGGTACGACGTCTTCGAGGAGCTCGAAAGAGAGCTCTTCGGCGCGACGCCGCCGTCCGGTCACGCGCTGTCTCCGGCCGAAGCGCGTCGACGCATCGCGGCCGAGAGCTACGACCTGATCTACGTGGCGCCGACCCACGGACCCCTCCTGTTTCCGACGTCGGCCTACCTCGTTCCGTGGGGGATTCCTCCGGCGCCGGTCTTCGGGGCGCTCGACGCGCCGGAAGGAACCGTCGTCGTCGCCTGGGTCGACGCCTCGGCCCCGCTGGCGGCGCGTGCGCTGCCGGAGCGCGCCCTCTTGGCGCAGACGGGCTACCAGCACCTGCGGATCGGCTTCGTGGCCGGTGACGTGGCCGCGGACTCCGGCGACGCTTCGAACCTGCGCGCGCGGCTCGTTCCGACCGGCGCGCCCAGCGCGCGGCGCTCGGGCCTGGCGCGGCTCAGGAGGCGCGGGACCTGGCGCGCGGAGCACGAGCTCGTCGACCTGACGCGGCGCTTGGCGGACGCCGGCGACGATCCGGTGCTCGAAGGTCTGGCGCTGCACTACGCGGCTCAGAAGCACAGTTCGCCCTGGGAGTCGCTCGCCCTGCAGACGGAGATCGTCGAGGACGAGCTACGGGCCTACTTCGCGGGCTCGAAGGAGAGCATGGATCCCTTCGCGCGGACACTCTGGGAGAGCATCGCGGCGATTCTCGTCGAGAAGCGCCGCGCGGACCTGATTCTGGTCTGGGTCGAGCCGGTGGCCGCGCGCTACGGCCCCTGGCCGTTGCTCGAGCGCGCCGTCGCCCAGGCCTACAAGGAGTTCGGCGAGGTCGAGGAGGCCGCGGCGGTTCTGGAACGACTGGTCCAGGGCACACCGCACGACATCCCGCTGCGGCTCGACGCGGCGGACTGGAGCCTGCGGGCGGGCCATCCAGAGCGCGCGCTCGAGCACCTGCGGCACGGGCTCGACCTGCAGCCCGGACACACCGAGCTCGAGCACCAGCTGGCCTTCCTCCTGATCCGTTTGGGCGATCCGGAGGGTCGCGAACGGCTCGAGGCGCGGCTGGCGGCGCACCCCGAGGAGGCCGACGAGCTCGAGCCCTGGCTCACGGCCGACCCGGACGAGCTCCCCCCGCTGCCCGAGGGCTTCTTGCCCGGCGGCGGGCACGACCACGAGCATTGAGCCGTGCTGGGGAGGTCCCCTGGCGCGCCCGGGAGCTCGGGTCACGACGCGGAAGAAAGCGGCCGTGGGTCAGCTACAAAGTCGGATTCAAGGTAGGCTTGGGCACCGAAAACGCCCTTGGCAGGGCCAAAGGCCCTAGAAATCAGCACGGGGGGGGAACATCTGGGCTCCTTTTCGCCTTAAGGGGGAGCGTGCCTCGCTCCGGGATCCTGTTTCGAGCGCGCCTCGACCCTCCCTCACTCTCCCCCTACGAGCGCCCCTGCCGGCCGGACTCCGGTCCCGCCCCGGTGCTTCGGATCCCAGAACCCTCCCACACCCGAGAAGAAGCGCAATGAGAATCGACAAGCGATTGGGCCTCTGCGGCCTGGCCCTTGCCGCGGTCACCAGCCTGGCCTACGCCCAGATCAAGTCCCTGACGTTGCCGGAGATGGTGGACGCGGTGGACGACGCCGTGTACGGCGAGATCGTGTCGTCGGAGGTCAGCCGGACGGTGGACCCCGAGGACGGCGAGTTCTACTTCACGACGATCCGGATCGA
>JAJDEW010000170.1 GCA_029259595.1 Planctomycetota bacterium
CGGGTCGCGCGAGCCTGGTACGGCCTCCCGTACTTCCATGCGCGGATGATGTGCGAAGAGCGCCGGGGGACCTGGTTCTATGCGTCCGAACGCGACGGTGGCGGCAAGCCCGCCTCGTTCCGTGGCTGGTACCGCCCGACCGCCCCCGCCGAGCCAGCCGCGCCCGGAAGCCTCGAGCACTTCCTCGTCGAACGCTATTGCCTCTTCACGCGCGGTTCGCACGGACGGATCCAGTCAGCCGACATCCACCATCGACCCTGGCAGCTCGCACCGGCCCGAGCCGAGCTCGCGGAAAACACGATGGCCGCGGCCGCAGGAATCGAGCTCCCGACCACGGCGCCGCTCTTGCACTTCTCCCCTTCCCTTCGCGTCGTCGCCTGGGCGCCGCGCGAAGTCGGTGCAAAGTCCGACCGGTGAGAGCGGATGCCGCGACGGCTCCGATTCGGAGCCAGGCCGTCAGCTCGGGAGGCCGTTCGCGATCGCGTCCTCGACGGCATCGCAGAAGCGTTCGAGCTCTTCGAACGTGGTGTAGACGCTGGGTGAGATCCGGAGGCCGTCGATGTCCTCGTGGCGGATCGCGATCTGGAGGATGTGGTGTTCTCGCCAGAGCCATCCGCGCAGGTCGGCCGTGTCGAGGCCGTCGACGCGGAAGTTGGCAATACCGCAGCCGAAGCCCGGTCGGCGGCTCGTGTTGAAGTGCACGCGGTCATGGGTCGCCAGGCGCTTCATCCAGTGGTCCCGCAGCTCGAGCAGCCGCGCTTCCTTGCGAGCGGGTCCGAGCGCTTCGTGGAAGGTCAGGGCTTCGGCGATCGCGAGGTGGTTGGCTGCCGGGTGCGTTCCGATCTGTTCGAACTTGCGGATGTCGTTCGCGAGGGACTCATCGGCAGCCATGAGCGGCCACAGTCCCTCGATCTTGTCGCGGCGCACGTACAGGAGCCCGGTGCCGTGCGGAGCGAAGAGCCACTTGTGCAGACTGGTCGCGAAGTAGTCGCAGTCGAGGTCCGCGAGCCGAAAGTCCATGTTCGCAAACGAGTGGGCACCGTCCACGATCACCGGAATGCCGTGCGCGCGTCCTAACTCGACGACGCGGCGAACCGGGAGAATCTGGCCGGTCAGGTTGATGACGTGCGAGATCAAGATCATCCGCGTACGCGGCGTGATTCCCTCTTCGAAACGGCGAACGACCTCGTCGTCGTCTTCGCAAGGAACGGGCAGCCGGATCTTGTCCAGGACGATGCCTTCCCGACGCACGCGCTGCTCGAAGGTCGCCAGCATGCGCGGGTAGTCCTGATTCGTCGTCAGAACGTGGTCTCCACGCTCGAGATCGAGACCGAACTGGCAGATCTGCAATCCCTCCGAGGCGTTGCGAGTGATCGCGATCTCCTCCGGATCGACGCCGTGGAGACGGGCCAGGCGCGTGCGCACGGTCTCGCGCCGTGGTTCGAGCACGCTCCAGAGGTTGTGCGAGGGCAGAAGATTCGAGAAGTCGAGGTGGCGCTTCATCGCCTCCTGGACCCAGGCGGGCGAAGGGCTGACCCCGCCGTTGTTCAGGTTCACGACGCTGCGGTCGACCGTGAAGGCCCTCGCGATCTCGCTCCAGAAGTCGGCATCGCCGGCATCGTCGTCGTCGAGCGTGGCAGCGAGCTCGACCACGCGCACGAGTCGGCCCGGATCGAGCAGGACCGGGAACGTTGCGGGCAACCCGAAGGCCGCGAACATCTGTCTGCGATTCATGTCGTTTCAGGATCGGCTGAACTAGGGTCCGAAGCCGCGGCTGGTCCGCCACGACCTGCCGAGTCTAGCAGCCTGATGGAAAAGTGCTTCGGATGCGATGCAAGTGACCGGAAGGCCCGGCGGGTGCGCGAGAACGCAGGCGAATCCCTAGATTCGGCGAGGCTTTCGTGTGCCGGCCGGTCTTTCCGGGCGCGTGTAGCGCGCCGGATGACTTTTCATCAGGCTGCTCGTGGGGTGACGCAACAATTCGCTTCATGTCTTGGCGTCCTTCCGCCCGTGGCTGCGTTGCAGCTCCTCCGAGACTCCACGAAGACGTGTCGTCGCTGCGCCTTGCCACGAACGCAAGGCCATCGAACACAGGAAGCGAATGATTGCGTCACCCCACGAGCAGCCCGATGGAAGAGTGCTTCGGATGCGATGGTCGTGACCGGGAGGCCCGGCAGGTGCACGAGAACGCAGGCGGCTCGGTCGATTCGGCGAGGCTCTGGTCAGCCGGCCGGGCTCTCCGGACGCGCGCAGCGCGCCGGATGATTCTCTCATCGAGCCGCTGACCCCTGGTCGCTCCCTTGGCGGGAATGCGCCCGAAGGCTCCGGGGCGACTGTCCGCGGCCGTTAGAATCCGCGCACCGTCCCCGGGCCCTTCATGAAGCACTCGATCCTCTTTGGCGTCGTCTCCGGCCGTATGGCGAGCATCGGCCTCGGAGGAGCCTTGCTCCTGGGCTGCAACGCCTCGCCGGCCTCGCGGCTGCTGCCCCTCGACTACCCGCTCGCCGCTCGCGGCGACCACGTCGACGTCTACCACGGCGTGCAGGTGGCGGATCCGTATCGTTGGCTCGAGGACTCGGAGTCCGAGCCGGTGCGCGCGTGGATCACGGCACAGAACCAGCTCGCGACGACCTTTCTGGCGGCTGATCCCGGGCGTGACGCACTTCGCCGCCGGCTCGAAGAGCTCCTGGACTACGAGCGGATCTCGCTGCCGATCCTGTGCGGTGGACGCCTGTTCTACGAATACAACGACGGCCTGCGCGATCAGTCCGTGCTACTCGTTCAGGAAGGGCCGGGAGAAGCGCCGTCCGAACTGCTCGATCCGGCGACGCTCGCGGCGGACGGCACCGTTTCGCTGGCCGCATTCGTCCCGAGCCCCGACGGCAAGCTCCTGGCCTGGGCTTCGTCGGACGGAGGCAGCGATTGGCGTACGTGGCGGTTCCTCGAGGTCGCGACGAGGACGCCACTCGACGACACGATCACGCGCAACAAGTTCGGCGGCCTCGACTGGAACGACTCCGGGACGGGCGTCTACTACCTGCGCTATCCACGTCCGAGCGAGGGCGAACGCCTGCGCGAGCTGAATCCCAGCGGCGAAGTCGCCTACCACGCGCTGGGGACGGACGAGGACGTCGACCGCCTCATCGCCGCAGCTCCCGCGGACGAGGGCATCATGCTCGGGTTCTCCCTGACCGAGGACCGCCAGCGGATGGTCTTGTCGCGCTTCGACGTGCGGACCCGCGAGAACGACCTCGACCTCCTCCACCTCGCTCCACCGAACGTCGGCTTGCGGCGCACGCTGGTCGCGGACCTCGGGGCGCGCACGTCCTATGTCGGTGACAGCGGGAACGAGATCTTCCTGCGCACCGACTACGAAGCTCCGAACGGCCGCGTCGTCGCCGTCGATTCGCAAGCGCCTGCGCGAGCGTGGCGAGAGCTGGTTCCGGCCGGAGAACACGCGCTCCAATCCGTCACGTTCGTCGGAGGCAAGCTCTTCGTGCGGTCGTTGGTCGACGCAACCGCCGAGGTGCGCGTCTTCAGCACGTCGGGCCGGCCGCTGGGCGACGTCTCGCTGCCCGGACTCGGTTCGGTCAGCGGCTTCCGGGGTACGAGCCGGGATCCGGTGACGTACTTCTCGTTCACGAATCACACACGACCGCGAACGATCTACTCGTACGACTGCGCCAGTGGGACGAAAGCGGTCTTCCGGTCGCCTCCCCTGCGCTTCGACCCGACGGACTTCATCGTCGAGCAGGTCTTCGTCGAGAGCAAGGACGGGACGCGTGTCCCGATGTTCTTGGCCGCGGCCAAGGGCCTCGAGCGCGATGGCCGCAATCCCACCTGGCTGTACGGCTACGGAGGCTTCGGCATCTCGCTCACGCCGAGCTTCAGCGTCGCGAACCTGGTCTGGATGGAACGGGGTGGGCTCGTCGCCATCCCGAATCTCCGCGGGGGTGGCGAGTACGGGGAACCCTGGCACGAAGCGGGCACGAAGCTCGCGAAGCAGAACGTCTTCGACGACTTCATCGCCGCCGCCGAGTGGTTGATCGCGAACGGCTACACGTCACCGGAGCGCCTGGCGATCGGAGGGGACTCGAATGGCGGGCTCTTGGTCGGCGCGACCATGCTGCAGCGCCCCGAGCTCTTCGCCGCCGCCGTTCCCTCGCGGGGTGTGCTCGACATGCTGCGCTATCACGAGTTCACCATCGGCTGGGGCTGGGCGGGCGACTACGGCACCTCCGCGCATCCCGACGAGTTTCGGGCTCTCCTGGCCTACTCTCCGGTTCACAACGTGCACGCGGGGGAGCACTATCCGGCAACCCTCGTCCTGACGGCCGATCGGGACGACCGTGTCGTTCCCGCCCACAGCTACAAGTTCGCCGCGGCGCTCCAGGCCGCGCAGGGCCACGAGGCTCCCGTGCTCTTGCGGGTCCAGACGCGCGCCGGACATGGAGCAGGGACCCCCACCAGGCTGCGCATCGAGCAGGATGTCGACCGCTTGAGCTTTCTGTTCTTGACGTTGGCTGCCCCCTGAACACGCTATCCGCCACGACGACAGGTGTCCCTTGCGCGACGATAGGAGGCCTCGCATGCATCCACTTCGGTCGGCCGTTCTCGCGGCCAGTCTCGCTCTGATCCCCGCTTGCCAAGAGGAAGGCCCACGACACGCCGTGCCCTCGGACGTCGAGCGCTGCAAGGACAACCTGAACGCGATCTACGCGGGACTGCGCGAGTACGCCGAGACGCACGGACGCGCCCCGAGCGGCTCGGGCGTGGCACTCTTCACGGCGCTCGTGCACGAGGGAACGTGGGACGACACGCCCGCGCACCGCGCTCGACTCACCTGCCCGGGACCCGGCGCGGCGGCCGCGCGGATCGATCCGTCGGATCCGGCTCCCCCGTCGTCCGCCTCGGCCTACGCCGGACTCGACCAGACGCGCCATCCTCTTGCGAGGTTTCCAGCCGGCGGGAAGCACCGGACCATTCTCGTGGCTTGCGACAACGCCAACGGTCCGAACCACGCGGGGGTCGTGAACGCGCTCTACTCGGACGGGATCATCCGCACGGTCTTCCTCTCGCGCCTGATCGAGAATGGCCTGCTCGAACCCGGAACCGAGTCGATCCCCGTCGGTCCGGGATCTCCGGTCGACGATCTCAATCTGCTCGTCGGCGACTGAAGCGGAGAATCAGCGCCCGATGCGGAGCGCGAGCCCTTCCGTGAGGGCGAAATCGACGCCGAACGCCCCGGACAGGTCGAACGCCACCCCCTGAACGTAGAGCGTGACCCCGACCAACCCGAGCTGGTTCGGAATCATGAGCTCCGCCTTGGGGGGATTGGCCGAACCGGACTGGATCTGGATGAAGTCGCTCGCGGCCAGGCTGATCAGGAATTCGCCGTCCGCATCCGGATCTTGGAGACCCCAACTCGGCACGGTCAGTCCGCAGGGGAACTCCGGGCGCGGCGCGAGGGAGGTGGCCAGAAAGCCCCGGGTGAACAGCGGCGTCTGGGAATTGAAGGGGTTGGGCATCTTGAACTTGAGCAAGCTCCCGAGCCGAGCGGTCCCATCGTCGACCGTCAGCGTGTCCGGGGGATTGACGCACGAGTAGGGCTCGATGAACCAGTCCGAGCCGTTCGGGTCGAGCTCGGTCAACCAAACGGCCCCACGGTCCGGCCCGCCGTCATCATCCCGGGACACGCCGATGAGCAGGTCTCTCCAACCGTTTCCGTCCCCGTCACCGAGCATGGCGGCGGAAGCTGCGAAGGAATCGTTCGCTTCGATCGTGCCTTCGAACGCGTCGCCCACGCCCCGCACCTTCTGGAAGGAGATGCAGCGTCCCCGCGCGTTCAGGTAGACGATGTAGAAGCAGCCCGCATCCTGGCCCGCGTCGTCGTCCCCGCTGGCCCCCAACAGCAGCTCGGGTCGTCCGTCCCCGTTGAGATCGGGAAGGGTCGCGAGCGAAGTGCCCAGGTTGTCCAGGGCCCCGACATCGCCACTGAAGTTACCGCGGGCTGCACTGACGATGACGACCTCGCGCACGTCGCCGTTCGCTTTCATCATGAGCAGCCACAGGCCGCCCGCGTCGACGCCGCCCGCGGTCTCGCCGGGCACTCCGACGGCGATGTCGTGGACGCCGTCCCCGTCGATGTCGCCCGCATCGGCGACACTGGACCCGAACAAGTCGTGATCTCCCAGCTGGAGTCCACCGTCCGGAACGGAGTCCGTGTCCGAGATCCGCGCCAAGGTCAGAAACGAGCCATCCGGTCCGAGATCGATGATCCAGAGTCCGCCACGATTCGGACCGAAGCCGTCCGAGACTCCCGGGGAACCCACGATGATGTCCATGCGGGAGTCCGGGAAGAAGCGCGCGGACGCCAGCGCCGTTCCGAAGCGCTCGCCCGGGCGCAACGCCATCTCCGGACGGGAAAGCTTCTGGACCGCGAGGATGCCGCCGTTGGGGCGCAGCAAGAGCACGTAGACCGCCCCGATGTTGAAGGAGTTCTTGAAGGCCTCGTCGCTGCCCGGGGCCCCGATGGCCACGTCCGGCGTGCCGTCTCCGTTCAGGTCCCCCACGGAAGCGACGGAGGAGCCGAAGAGGTCGTCGTCCGCGAGCCTCCCGAACAGCTCGGGCGACAAGCCGCTGAACTTCGTGTGGCTCTTGACCGTTCGATCCGCTGCGAGAAAGAACAGCCAAACCGCACCGCGATCGTGCCCGGTATCGTCATCGCCGGGGGCACCGATGAAGATGTCCTCGATCCCGTCCCCATCGACGTCCCCGGCCGACGCGACGCTGCTGCCGAAGCGATCGTCGTTGTCGAGCGTGTAGTTCAGGTTGCCGGAGGTGTCGCTGATCTTGGCCTGACCCAGAGCCTGCCCGCCGGGGCCCAGGAAGACGTTCCACATCGCGCCCTTGGTCGGCCCACCATCGGGGTCCGCCTGCGCTCCGATGCAGAGGTCGGGGCGTCCGTCGCCATCGATGTCGCCCGGGATGGCCAGAGCGTTGCCGAAGCGATCGAAGGGCACGAGCTCGCCCGTGAACCCGCTCGTTCCTTGAGCCAGAAAGAAGGTCGAGAGGACCTGGCCCCCGAAGCCCCGCAGCCCGACCCAGACGGTGTAGCCGAGCGTGGCGTCGAGGGAACCGACCACGAAATCATTCCAACCGTTGCCGTCGACGTCGCCGACCACGATCGAACGCCCGAAGGTCGTCTGCCCGGCGAGCTTGCCCGCGGTCCCGCCGGTCGTGTGGCTGTACTTCTGATGACCGACACAACGACCGTCGGTGCCGAGTTCGAGGATCCAGATCGCCCCGCGGTTGCTCGCACCGTCATCGTCGTACATGGCCGTGACCGCGAGCTCGACCAGGCCGTCTCCGTCCGAATCCCCCACGAGGGCGAGGGCCGAGCCGAAGCGGTCGTTCGGGTCGAGCGCACCGGTGAAGCCACCGCGCGTAGCGCTGATCTTCGTGTACCCGGAGACCTCCCCGTCGGCACCGAGAAACAGCACGTAGACGCAACCCATGGCCGAGCCGCCGTCGTCGTCGCCGGGAGCTCCGACGGCGACGTCCGCGACACCGTCCCCGTTCACGTCTCCGAGCGCGACCAGGGAAGTTCCGAAGGCGTCGAGGTTGTCGAGCTCGGCCGGAAAGGACGTGCCGGTGAAGTCGAAGCGGCGATCCTGTTTGGCTGTTCCGTCGGCGTTCATGAGCAGGATCCAGAGCCCCCCTGCCCCGGCTCCCGCGCGGCTGACGCCCGTTCCACCGACGACGAGGTCGCCGACTCCGTCGCCATCCAGGTCTCCCGGGGCCGCGACCGAGCTGCCGAAAGCCTCGCCGGGTACGGGGGGATCGAGCATCCCGCCCGACTCCGCGTCGAGCTTCAGGGACTCGCGCACCAGCCCGTCCGGGGAGAGTCCCAGGAGCCACACCGCACCGACCGTCGGCCCGTCGCTCGTCCAGGAACCGCGGGAGCCGACGACGACGTCGGTTCCGCCCTGGCCGAAGAAATTTCCCAGGGGAGCGATCGAGGAAGCGAAGTTCTCGGCCGTCCCCAGCGCTCCGACGAAGCCCCCTTCGGTGTTGCTGATCTTCCAGGTCCCTTCCACCTGGGCCCCGGCCAGACCCGCGAGGAGGACGAAGCCGAGGGCCTGCCCGACGAGCCTGGTCGGCCAGCGACGCTGGAACAGGCCCGTTCGGGAGCGGACTTCGATCGGGGTCGAGGGTCGTGCCACGGGATGAGGAAGGTGTGCGCAGGCTCGAAGCCCGCCCCAGCGGCGCTCGCAGGCCCAAAGCGACGCCTTCCCCTGGAGTCGGTCGATGGCCGTCGCGGGCGCAGCGGCGTGCTCGGCGAGGCTTTGGGCTGCCCTGCCGCGAAGAAGGAGGTCGAGGTGGCGTCGGAGGGCCATGACAATGGCTGCCAAAGGAAGAATACCAGACGATCCGGGCCGGGAACGTCTCGTTCGACGCGCAGTCCGGGCGGGAAGATCCATCGATGGGCCGAATCCGGCCCTGTTCGGACCTCAATTCGAGCGTTTCAGCATGTGCGAGAGTCGCAGGGCGAGGCTGTGGCGCCCGCGGACCGCCTCCCGACCCCGCTCCGCGATCGCCCGGGCCTGTTCCGGGTGAGCCAGGTAGTGGGAGGCCTTGTCGCGGAGCTCATCGAGATTCGCGTAGGACTCCAGCTCCTCTCCCACGCGGAAGCAGCGGAAGAGATCGGGCGAGGCTTCGGTCAGGACGAAGCGACCGCAAGCCAGACCCTCGAAGACCCGCAAGGTGACGATCTCGTTCTGAAAGATCCGCCCCACGTCCAGCACGATCGCCGCCCCCGCGAACACGCGGTTGAGCTCCTTGCCGTGCCCCGCGGCTCCCCGGAAGCGAACCCCGCGCGCGGCGAGCACGCTCCAGCCGGTATCGCCCCAGACGGTGACGCCCAGGGGGGCCAGGGCGGTCAGCAGGCCCAGGCGCTTCTCCGATGCGGCCATCTCGCCCACGAGCCGAAGCGGGTCCTCGGGCCCCAACCTGCCGGTTCGAAAGTCGGCCCGCAGGCCGGGGGCTCGTTCGTCGAACAGCGCGGGCAACCGGAACTCGAAGGGCGTTTCGCGTTGCGCATCCAGGACCGCGCGCAGGAAGCGCTCCCCCTCGAGGCGACGCTCCGCACCGCACCAGCGCACCCAAAGATCGAGGAACCGCTCCCGGCAGGCGACCGCGTTCTCGACCATGCTGGAGCCGACGAAGCAGATGCGCGAGCCATAGCGCTCCCGCTCCGCTTCATCGAGATCGACCGGCCGACGGCTCTCGAGGTCCGCAGCCAAGGGCAGGTGCTCGACGTGTCGGTAGCCCGCGCGACGCCAGGCTTCGACGTTCGCTGCCCGGTAGGTGAAGACGTGCGCATGAGACGGGTCGACCGCCAGGGAGCGCGGCTCGGTGGTGGAAGGGTCGATCTCCCAGACGACGAGGCGGATCGCATGACGGGCACAGAACTCGACCAGGCCCTCGACGTAGTTGATCGAAACGACGAGCGACGGCCGGATGCTGCGGACGGTCAAGGAGAGCTCTTCGAGCGACACGTTCTCGACGTCGAGCGTCCAGAGCGCGTAGCCCTTGCGCTCGAGCTCGCGGGCGACGTCGTCCACGAGCAGCCGGCCGGCACAGACGAGCACCCGCAGGCCGCGCAGCCCGTGCGTGAGCGCGCGGATCTCGCGCGAATAGACGAAACCCAGCAGGGGGTGTTCGATCGCGCGCTTGCCCGCGAGCGTGAGCCGCAGCAAGTCGACGCCGAGAAAGAGCCGCAGGCGACCCGTGCGAACGGCCGCTTCGACGTCGTGGGCCATCAGGAAGAGGCGCAGCAGCCATGGGTCCCGATCCCAGACCTCGCACTCGGCTCCGCTCGCGAGTGCGTCCAGAACGAGCCGTCCCGTACCGATCCCGAGGATCAAGACGGACTGGCCGACATCTCCGTCGGTCGGCAACCCCACGCTCTCGTCCAAGGGCAAGTCCCGGTTCCCGTGGACGTAGAGGAGCTCACCGGACTCCGAGAAGCGTACGTGGCGTCCGGCCACGGGCTCGCGCAAGCGCGCCCCCAGGCCGGGATTCACGGCTTCGATCGCCTCCAGGTTTCGATAGAGGCGACTCTCTTCGTAGGCGAGCGGCAGGTTGGGCGTGATCCGGGAAGCCGGCATGCTTGAACCGTCGGGAGGATCCCTGTTCTACTTCCGTGCAATCCCTGCGTCCACATGACGAATCCTCGCCCTCGCATCGGCATCTTGACCATCTCGGACCGCGCCACGCGCGGCGAGTACGAGGATCTGTCCGGTCCGGCGATCGAAGCCGCGCTGCGCGACTACCTCGCGACCGAGTGTGACTACGAGCGCCGACTGGTCCTGGACGAGGTCCCCGACATCACGGACGCGATCCGCGCCTTCGCGGAAGCTGGCTGCGCCCTCGTCTGCTCGAGCGGGGGCACCGGCCCCTCGCCCCGCGACGTGACGCCCGAAGCGATGGAGAAGATCTGCGACAAGCTCCTGCCCGGCTTCGGAGAAAAAATGCGCAGCGCATCGCTCGAAGTCGGGGTTCCGACGGCGATCCTCTCGCGTCAGACCGCGGGAATCGTCGGCCAGAGCTTGGTCGTCAACCTTCCGGGCAAGCCGGCTTCGATCCGCGTTTGCCTCGATGCGATCTTCCCTGCAGTTCCGTACTGCATCGACCTCATCGGAGGTCCCTTTCTGGAAGGCAACGCGGACGTCGTCGAAGTCTTCCGACCGCAGCAGCGGTAAGACTTACCGATCGTCTGCGGCGTCTGCAAGAACTGCGCTCGACTCCGCGGTCTTGCCGAACAGTAACGGGCTCCGAGCTCGCGCGCAGACGATGATGGGGACGTATGAAGAGTCCCTCTCTCTCTCCTTCTCTCTCTCTCTCTTCCCTTCGACTCGCCCTCGCCCTTGTGCTCCTCGTGCCAGCCTTCGGTTCCTGCCGAACGGTGGAGTTCTACGAACTCGAAGGGATGAGCGATCCGATCATGACGATCGAGGCCCCGGGGACGGAGCTCCACTTCCATCAGAAGGTCTACTACTCGATGGAAGGCAGCGCCGGAGGTCTCGGTTCGAGCGCCGGAGGCGGATGCGGATGCTACTGATCCCGACCGCGCGCGGTTCGGTCGGTCTCTGGCTCCTCTCCGGTCTCGCCATCGCGCAGACCGGTGGGCAGGCGGCACCGACCGTGGACCTGCCCGACCGTGCCCTGACGGAGCACACGGCGGGTACCGGGTCCATCAGCACGCGCCTCAGCTTCTATAACCACGCCGACAGCGGGGACGGCAACCCGTTCTTGGACGAAGCCCTCACGGTCATCGAGCCGGTGATCCTCTTCGACTACGACGCCTCCGACGAGTTCGGCTACTGGGGCAAGATCTCCTACGACTACGTCTCCAGCGCCTCGATCGACCGCCTGAGTGCCTTCGACGACCAGTCCGGTGCAAGCGCCGACAACTACTTCGGCGCCGAGCTGGGCTTCGACCTGGATCTGTCGAGCGAACTGGAATGGTCCGCTCACGGGAGCTTCAGCACGGAGTACGACTACGACTCCGTCGGCATCGGCAGCGGCCTGGCATGGAAGCCGGCCAACACGAATTCGACCCTCACGTTCGACGTCAGCGCCTACTTCGACTCGGTCGACATCATCCGCTTCGACGGGACGGAGGAAGGTCAGGACGACCGGACCTCGCTGGCCACGACCTTGCGCTGGCACCAAATCCTGACGCCGCGCATGTGGGGCGAGGTCGGGCTCACCGTCTCGGACCAGTCGGGCTTCCTGGAGACGCCCTACAACGCCGTCGTCGTCGAGGATCCGCTGCTGCCTCCGAACCCCAACCTGGACAACATGGCGCGGGGCCTCGAGATCACCGAGGAGCTGCCCGAGGACCGACTGCGGACGGCCGTCTTCGGCCGGGTTCGTCGACGGCTCGGCGAGGGACGCGCGATCGAGCTCGGTGGACGGATCTACGACGACGATTGGGACATCACCAGCTTCACGCTCGAGCCGAGCTGGTACGAAACGCTGATCGACGACACGCTGATCCTCCAGGTCCGTTATCGCTTCTACTCGCAGTCGGAGTCGAAGTACTTCCAGGACAGCTTCACGACGACCGAGGAGTTCCGCACTCAGGACTCGGACCTCGGCGACTTCGACGCGCACGGCCTGGGTGCGAAGTTCACCTGGTTTCGTAGCCAGAACAGCACGCTCGACCTAGGCTTCGACTACAACGTCCGCAGCGACGGACTGGACTATTTCTTCGGGAGTTTCGGATGGAGTTGGACCTTCTGAGTCGTCGCCGAGCGACGCACCTCGTCTTCGCCTTCTGCCTCGCTTGGTTCGCCACGGCTTGCGCCGCGGGCGGATCGGAGGTCCGTGATGGCTCGCTCCCCGTGCGCTTCGACACGCTGGTCGACATGCAGGGTGCGAAGCACGAGCTCTTCGCGGACGGGCAACCGACGGTGCTCGTCTTCTGGCAGACCTGGTGCGCCTCGTGCCAGGAAGAAGCTCCCCAGCTCGCCCGCGACGCGCGCGAGCTGGCCGGCGAGCTGCGCTTCATCGGCGTCGTCCCGGGCCCCGACGAGCTCGTCGACGAAGCGGAGGTCGAGCGTTGCGTGCGGCGTTTCGACCTGCCCTACCCCCAGGTCCGCGACCGGGAGCTCGCGCTGACGGAGGAGCTGCAGGTCCAAGGAACGCCCACGATCATCGTCCTGGGCCCGGATCGAACGGTGCGCTACCACGGCCACCACGCGCCGGCGGACTGGCGTGCGCTCCTGGGCGAATGAAGCTCGCTTCCCTCGCCATCGGGCTCGCGCTCGCGACACCGCACTCGACCCAGGCCGAAGCCACTACCGGTGCGGACGCCCAGGTCCTGCGCGAGCGCTCGCTCGCGGTCATGGGCACGAGCCTCGAGCTCCGCGTCATCGGACCCGATGCGCGCGCACTCGAGCAGGCGCTGGACGCCGCGGAAGCCGAGATCCGGCGGGTCGAGGACCTGATGACGGACTGGCGGCCCTCGCCGCTCGAGACCCTGAACGAAGCCGCCGGACGGGGGCCCGAGGTCACCGACCCCGAGCTCGTCGAGCTCATCGCACGCGCCATCGAGATCCAGCGACTGACGAAGGGGGCCTTCGACGTCACCTATGCCGCGATCGGTCGATTGTGGGACTTCAAGACGAGCCCCCCGCTCGTCCCCGACGAAGCGGCCGTCCGTGCGGCACTCCCCTTCGTCGATGCGACGCGGATCCGCGTGTCCGTCGATGCGAGCACGGTCGAGCTACCCGAGGGCTTTCGAATCGGCCTCGGGGGCATCGCCAAGGGCTACGGCGTCGATCGCGCGATGGACGTCCTGATGAAACATGGCATTCGGCACGCGATCGTGAACGCGGGAGGGGATCTCAAGGCCCTCGGCCGCAAGTTCGGCGAGCCGTGGACGATCGCGATCAAGCACCCGCGCGACCGCGAACGCGTGCTGGCCCTGCTACCGGTCTCGAACACGTGCGTCGTCACGTCGGGCGACTATGAGCGCTTCTTCGAGCGCGACGGCAAGCGCTACCACCACATCCTCGACCCGCGGACGGGCTATCCGGCGACGGGCTGCATGAGCGCGACCGTCGTGGCACCCAACGCGGCCTTTGCCGATGCCCTGGCCACGGCCCTCTGTGTCCTGGGACCGGAAACCGGGCTCGAGCTGGTCGAGACGCTACCGCGCGTCGAAGCCCTTCTCGTCGACCTCGAGGGCGCCGTCCACACGAGCACGGGCCTCGCCGGCAAGTAGGGCGCGAAAAGCGCCCACGACTCAGGCCGAGGTCATGGCCTTCGTGCGCGCAGGGACCGAGACCTCGTCCTGTTCGAGCTCGGCGACGACGAGTGCGATCAGCGTGTCGCCCGCGACCGGCACCAGCTTGTCCTGCGCGGTCGAGACCGCCAGCTGGCCGTCTCCGTCGATGACAAAGAGCACGACCGGCGGAGCCTGCTCGTCCTCGTAGGCCGTGAGGAAGTGCTCGAACGTGTATTCCTCCGTGATCCTCGTGCGCTTCACGACGCCGCCAGCGCGGACGCGCGCTTCGAAGGTCCAATAGTCGAGCTCGGCGTCGAAGAGGACGCGTCCACTCAAGTGCTTGGGAATCGCCTCCTCGCCGCCCCCCTCGGACGCCGCGATCTGGAAGATCGACGCGCGACCGAAGATCGGAGCGAACTGCAGGCACGCCAACGCGTTCACGCCGTCGTTGTGGGTCATGCAGGCGAGGTGCCCGATCCCGTCCAACGAGACCGTGTCTTCGAACTCCTCCGACAGGATGCTTCCGAAGTGCACGCGAAAGCCCTCCATCTGCGCCGTGCGGATCTCGCGATGGGAGGTGTCGACGAGCATGGTCGGCACGTCTTCCTTCTCGAGCACGCGCGCCATGTCGCGGATCCAGGAGTGCGCTCCGACGAAGAGCACGCCGCGCGGCTGGCCGTCGGAAATCCCCAACCGGCGCGCGAGTGGACCGGCCGTCAAACCGTAGACACAGACCGTGAGGACGATCACGGCGAAGACGACCGACACCAGACGATCGGCGCCCGGGTAGTTGGCCTGTTCCAACTCCAAGGCGAAGACGGAGGCCACGGCCGCGGCCACGATCCCGCGCGGAGCCATCCAGGCGACGAAGATGCGCTCGGCGAAGCTCGTGCTCGTTCCGATCGTCGAGAGAAAGACCGAGAGCGGGCGCACGACCAGGACCAGGAGCGCGACGAAGCCGAGCGTGCGCAGGTCGAAGCGCGTGAACTCGCTCATCGGCAGACGCGCCGCGAGGATGATGAAGAGGCTCGAAATCAAGAGGACACGCAGGTTCTCCTTGAACTCGACGATGTGCTCGACCGCCACCTTGTCCTGATTCGCGAGCAGGATGCCCATCCACGTCACGGCCAGGAGACCCGACTCGTGCTGGAGGGCATTCGAGAGCACGAAGACGAAGACTCCGATCGCGATCGAGACCCCGTTGTGCAGGAAGTCCGGCACGAGGTTCTTGCGCAGAACCACGACCAGGATGAGGGCGCCGAGCCCTCCGATGATGCCACCGCCGAAGACGGCCTTCGCGAGCCCGATGAGCCCGACCGTCGTCATCTCGCCCAGCTCGGGGATCAGCATCACCTGGAAGACGAGCACCGCCAGGATCGCACCCACCGGATCGGTGACGATGCCTTCCCAGCGGACGACCGCCCCGATCGCTCCGCTCGGCCGGACGTGCCTCAAGAGCGGGATGATGACCGTCGGTCCGGTCACGATCAGGATGGCACCGAGCAGGAACGAGAGCCGCCAGTCGAAGTCGAGGACGTAGTGCGCGAAGACCGTCGCGAGCGCCCACGTCACCGGGCTTCCGATCAAGACCAGGTTGCGAACGACGCGCTCACCGCCGCGCAGCTCCTTCAGCCGAAGCGTCAGCCCACCCTCGAGCAGGATCAGGGCCACCGCGATCGAAACGAACGGCAGGAGGGCCGCGCCCAGGTAGGCGTCGGGGTCCAGGAGCCTGTGGTTCGTGAACGGCCCCACCACGAAGCCCGCCAAGAGCAGGAGCAGGATCGAGGGCAGCCGGAGCCGCCAGGCGAGCCATTGCGCACCGATACCAAGAAGAAGAATGCCGGCTACGCCCAACATCGGGGACAGGTCGCTCGCAGGAGATCGTGGGAAGTCCTGCCCGGCGGAGTGCGGACAGGTGCGCGCAGCTTAACGCACGACAGGACGGCGAAACACCGTTGGCCCGGCGGGCGGATCCTGGCAAGCTCTGCGCCGCACGGGACGAACCGCGTCGGCGCTCCTCGCCCCTGCCCCCCCATGATCCGCCGGATCGAGCACGATGAAGCGGTCGAGTTGCAGCTCGACCGGCCCCCGGTCAACGCCCTCGACGCGTCGTTGATCGCCGCCCTGCGTGAGCACCTGTCGACCGAGCTCGAATCCGACGCGCCCGCCCTCGTCCTCTCCGGTCGTCCGGGCATGTTCTCGGCCGGGCTCGACGTGCCGGCCTTCCTCGCGCTGGACCGGGACGCGGTCAGCGACGCCTGGCGTGACTTCTTCGACGTCATGCAGCTGTGCGCGGCCGCCCCGATCCCGATCATCGCCGCGCTGACCGGCCACAGCCCCGCCGGGGGCTGCGTCATCGCGCTCTTCTGCGACTGGCGGGTGATGGCCGAGGGCAAGTTCAAGATCGGCTTGAACGAGGTCCAGGTCGGTCTGCGCATGCCGCGTCCGATCCACGCTGCCGCCCGCTTCGTCGTCGGCGCCCGTCAGGCGGAACGCATGTGCACGACGGCCGAGCTCATGGGCGTCGACGAGGCCCGACGCATCGGCCTCATCGACGAGGTCGCTCCCGGGGACGAGGTCGTGGCCCGGGCACTCGCTCGCGCGCGGGCCTTCGGAGCGCTCCCGCCGAACGCCCTGCGCAAGACGCGTGCGATCGCCCGAGCGCCCCTCCTGCGCTCGCTCGAGAACCGCGACGAAGAGCACCTCGAGCTGTTCATCGACGAGTGGTTCTCGGAGGAGACCCAGACGGCGATGCAGGCCCTCGTCGATCGCTTGAAGAAGGCCTGAGGGCCCGGCTCAGCCCGGCTCGAAGGTCGGCGGAGGCGAGTTGGCGGCCGCGCGCAGGGCCGTAGCCGCCGCCAGGAGACCGCGCAGCTCGTCCATGACTGCGGGCGAAGACCCGAGCGGTGCGGTCCGCGCCGTCGTCGTCCGGTCCTCGTCATCGTCGTCACCGAGACCTGCGCCGGCGCCGAGGGCCCGCAGGTGTTCGAGAATGCCGTCGCGCACGTCCTTGGCGTCCTCGATGCCCGCCATTTCGATCGAGTGGCTGCCGCCTTGCCCGCCCGCGATCCCGCCCCCGCCCGCCGTGTCGATGCGCAGGTTCCAGATCCCGAAAAGGCGCTCGAGGGGCCCCTGAACCACGCGGATGTTCTGGACGTTCGCGTACGTGATCGTCATCTCGCGAACGGTCCAGGCTCCCTGGCGAACACGCAGGGAGCGGTCGGTGACGATGTAGTAGCGCATCTCGTAGTCGATGCGGATCAGGAACCAGGCCGCGATCTGTAAGCAGATGACGAGCCCGCCCAGTACGAACCCGAGCAGCGCGGCGCCGATCTCCTGCTCGAGGAGAGCCGCGAGGAGCACCAGGCCCACGACCGACCATCCGCAGGCCGAGACGATCCAGAACGACACCATGCGGTAGGTGAGAAAGCGCGGGCTCGCGCGCCGCACCTCGACGCTGGCATGGCTGCCCGCCGGCGGCTCGGGTGGCTCCTTCGGGGCCCGCAGGAGCGAGAGGACGAAGCCCTTCAGCGCCGCGTAGATCAACCCCGTTGCTCCAGCGCGCGACGCGCTTGCTCGAGCTCGCTTCGGATCCCACGCAGAAGCTCGAGCACCTCGCCCGTACCGTCCGGCGCGGAGTGCGGACCTTCGCCTTCGTCCACCGCTTCCGCCGTGCCAGCCGCTGAGCTCGTTCCGCGCATCCGAGTGTAGAGGAAGTCGCGCACGTCCTCGTAGGCCTGCATGCCCTCGAGCGACAACTCGGCCGTGGCATTGCCCGAGGCGGTCTGGATCTCGACCTTGCCGATCCCGAGCCAACGCTCGAACAGGTTGCGACTGACGTGGATGTCCTGGATCCGACGGTAGGTCAAGTGGATCTCACGACGAAACAGGACGCCCCACGAGGCACTGACGCCCTCGTCGTCGATGCGATACCGCAGCGTCAGGTACTTGCAAAGGAGTGGAACGAAGAGAAACGGAGCCAGGAACAGCGCCGACAACGACTGCAGGCCGTAGTAGGCGAGCAGGTTGCGGTGCGGCCGCTCGATCGTGCGGATCGTCGCTTCGTCGACCATGGTCGAGAACGCCTGGGCCTCAGTAGCCGGCCGCGTGGCCGTCCTTGCGAGATTCGGAGGCGCCATAGTAGACCCCGGTCGCGGGATCGAAGCGAATGGCTTGGTAGCCGCCGTAGCCACCCTTCCCGGGCCGGATCACGTGACCGCGCTTCGCGAGCTCGCGCACGACCTCGGGCGCGATTCCCGACTCGAGCGAGATCGCTCCGCCGTCGTCCATGCGACCTCCCGTCGGCTGCGACGAGCCGCCGTGCGCGATGCGCGCGGCGTCCCCCGCCTCCTGCGTGTTCATGCCGAAGTCGATCATGTTGACCAACACCTGAACATGTCCCTGCGGCTGGAACGAACCGCCCATCACGCCGAAGCTCAGCCACGGCTTGCCGTCCTTCGTGACGAAGGCCGGAATGATCGTGTGGAACGGGCGCTTGCCGGGCGCATACGAGTTGAAGCGCCCCGGCGTCAGGTCGAAGAGCTCCCCGCGATCCTGAAGGATGAAGCCGAGGCCGGCCGGCGCCACGCCCGAGCCCATTCCGCGGTAGTTGCTCTGGATCAGCGAGACCATGTTGCCCTTCGAATCGGCGACGGTCAGGTAGATCGTGTCGCCCTCCTCGAGCGCGGGATTGGCGGCCTCGTAGCTCTGACCGGCCTTCTTCGGGTCGATTTCCTTGCGCCGCTTGTCGGCGTACTCCTTCGAGACGAGGTACTCGACCGGGAGCTCGTTGAAGGCCGGATCGGCGTAGAACTTCGCGCGGTCCTCGAAGGCGATCTTCTTGGCCTCGATCAAGAGGTGCAGCCAGTCCGCGCTACCAGGCCCCATCGACGCGAGGTCGTAGCCTTCGAGCAGATTCAACATCTGGAGGGCCGCGATCCCCTGGCCATTGGGCGGCAGCTCCCACACGTCGTAGCCGCGGTAGTTGGTCGAGACGGGCTCGACCCAGGTCGATTCGTGCGCGGCCAGATCCTCGTAGGCCAAGTAGCCTCCGTGCTCCTTGACGAAGTCGCCGATCGCATGCGCGATCTCACCGCGGTAGAAGACGTCGCGGCCCTCTTTGCCGAGGCGCTCGTAGGTCTTCGCCAGATTCGGATTCTTCCAGAGCTGGCCGACCTTCGGCGCCGGCGTGAACTGCTCGGCGAAGCCCGGCTGGTCGTTCAGGACACGGACGCTGCGCTCCCAGTAGTAGGCGATCAGGTCCGTCAACGGGAAGCCTTCACGCGCGTAGCGAATCGCCGGCGCGAGAACCGCTTCCATGGAGAGCGCGCCGAAGCGTTCGTGCAGTCGGAACCAGCCGTCCACGCAGCCCGGGACGGAGAGCGGAAGGACGCCGTACTTCGGGATGTGGTCGAGGCCGCGCGCCGTGAACACGTCTGCCGTCAAGGCACGCGGGGAACGCCCGCTTGCGTTGAGCCCATAGAGCTCCTCTTCCTCGGCATCCCAGACGATCGCGAAGAGGTCGCCGCCGATGCCGCAACCGGTCGGCTCCATCAGTCCCAGCGCCGCGTTCGCCGCGATGGCGGCGTCCACCGCCGTTCCGCCGGCACGGAGAATCTCCAGGGCGACCTGGGTCGCGAGCGGGTGACTCGTGGCGGCCATCCCGTTCTTCGCGATGACCTCCGAACGGGTCGCGAACGGACGTCCGGTGATGCGATCTGGACCGCCGACGCGCGGCGCATCGTCGTTGTCCTCGAAACGTACGGAGAGCGACATGGAAAGCAGCAGGGCAAAGATCAAGGTCTTCATGGGGCTGACACGGGGGCTTCGGTGTCCGTTGTATCCGGCCGGCCGATTCAGGCGCGACCCTCGCGCCTCGAAAACGGGACGGATCGGGGTCGGAGAGCCGCCCGCGCTCGCCAATCTGGCAATCCCTGGCGTGAGCAGGCAGACTGGCGGCATCACGCTACGGCTCCTCGTGGAGCCCGGCAGTCGCAGTGCGGTTCCACCTGGACCAGCGCTCTTCGGAACACGGTCCTCCCGACCTCCCGACCCGACCCGCCACCCTCCGTAGCAGGCGCACCATGCCCTCCGATCCGGCCGTCTCCCTGTCCGACCTCTTGCGGTTGAAGTCCGTCTCCGACCCCTGGGACGAGCTTGCGCGCGACGCACGCGAGGGGCTCACGAAGTCGCCGAAAGGGCTACCTCCGAAGTACTTCTACGACGCGAAGGGCTCCGAACTCTTCGACCAGATCACCCGACTCGACGTCTACTACCCGACGCGCGCGGAGTCTTCGCTCCTGCAGGCTCACGCTCCCGCGATCGCCGCTGCGGCTCGGGCCGAGGAATTCGTCGAGATCGGTTCCGGATACTCGCCGAAGACCGCGATCCTCCTGAAGGCCATGCGTGAGCACGGCCTGGTCCGCTACCTGCCGATCGACTCGAGCGAGGATGCTCTGGTCGAGGCGATCGGACGGCTCGCCGCCGAAGAACCTTGGCTGACGGCCCACGGCATCGTCGCCGACTTCGGCCAGCCCTTGACCGAAGTGCCGCGACGGGGCCGACGACTGGTCGCCTTCCTCGGCTCGACGATCGGAAACCTGTCCGGTGAGGAGCGCATCGCCATGTTGGGCCGCGTCCACGACATGCTGGCTCCCGAGGACTGCTTTCTCCTGGGGATCGACCTCGTCAAGGAGCGCGCGGTTCTGGAGCGGGCCTACGACGATCCGGAAGGGATCACCGCACGCTTCAACTTGAATCTCTTGGAGGTGCTGAATCGGGAGCTCGACGGCAATCTCCCGCTCGATGCGTTCCAACACCACGCGCTCTTCGACGCGGAGCTCTCCCGCATCGAGATGCGACTGCGCGCGACGCGCAGCGTCCAGGCGCGCCTGAACAAGATCGACCTCGACGTCAGCTTCGACGCGGGCGAGGAGATGCTGACCGAGATCAGCTGCAAGTTCACCCGGGAGGAGATCGACGGGAACCTCGCCACCGCCGGGCTCCGGACGGCGGCCTGGTACCAGAACTCCGAGCACGCCTTCGCCTTGCTCCTCGCTCGCCCCGTCTGAGCGTGTTCCGGAAGCGGCCGCTCGAGGCGCGAGACGGCACGAACGGGAGGCATCTCCGAGTGAGCGGACGGGGAAAGGGGCCAGCCCGCGTCCAGGCGGCGAGAGTTGGGCCGAAAGGTCGCGCAAGCTTGCGATGGATGCGGGTTAAGATGGGGGCCGCCCGCAAACTCCATGGGTGTCCTCACCCCGTTCCGACCGGAGCGTCCTGTCGATTTCCGGATGCTCCTTTTCTACCGCGCCGACCCCGCGGATCTGGAGCGGCTTGTTCCAGCCCCGTTGCGGGCCCGGACGATCGCGGGCCAGGTCGTCGTGACCCTCGTCCACACCCGGCTGCTCGCCCTGCGGCCCTGGCTGCGTCAGGCCCCGGGACGCGAAACGGACCACCTGGCCGTGCGGATCGAGGTCGAGCGACGCTCCGACGGCAGGCCCGGCACCTGGATTCCGCGCCGCTTCACCTCGTCCTGGTTGCGCTGGGGTGCGGGACTCGCGGCCCGCAGCTGTGAGCGCGCGCGCTTCGACGTGCAACGCGACGAGGCTCGGATCGACCTCGAGGTCCGCGGCAAGGGCCGCCTCGTCTTCCGCTGTACCGCGCGGCTCGCCTCCCGCCGCAGGAGCGCCACCTTCCCGCGCGAGACGGACCTTCGCAGCTTCTTTCCATCCGCGGCGCGCGTGCAACCAGCGGACCACGTGGCGCCCGAGGCGGACCGGCTCGGCCTCGAATGGCTGGATCTCGAGCCGCTGGAGATCGGCTCGAGCTCGATCCCGTGCTTCGAGGAGGTCCTGGGCCTCCCGACCAGCGCGTTCACCCTCGACAGCGCTGTCCTCGCCGCACCCGAGGCCCGTGTACGCGCGAGCGAGCTCCTGGGCGCAGGCGGGCGCGCGATCGGAGGCAACACCACGCCCGCCGCCACGGCCTTTGCGCGTGCGCACACGCTCGCTCCCCCCCGGTGGGACTCGACGCGTCCGGGAGCGGTCAGGACGGGCGTCGGCCTCCGAACGGGGCGGACCCGCGCCCTGCGCCCCTCGACCTCCTGACGGAACCGGCCGCGGCTCTGCGTAGGGCGAGCGCTCAGGGCTCGGCGAAGTACTGCAGCATGCGCGGCTCGTCCTGGGACGAGATCTCCACCAGGAAGAGCTTGCCGCGGCTCCACGTGAAGGTGTTCAGCCGCGAACCGGGCCGCGCCTCGATGTGCAAGCAGCAGCGGTGGTACGAGGCCGCGTCCGCGACCACGACGGAGGGCGCACCCTGCGGGCCGTCCGGATAGGCCGCGAGCACGACGCCGGTTGGCCAGGCCTTCGAGGACAACGGACCCTCGATGACGTCGGTCACCGAGGGCAGGATCTCGAGCCGCTCGTCGAAGCGCCCGGCCAGGAAGGTCTCGATGTCGGATCGCCCCGCCTCGGCCGGATCGGAGCACCCCATGACGAGCTCGTCGCGCCGCAAGGCATCGGCGTAGACGCGCTCGAGGTCGGGCCGTTCGAGGCCGCGCTCACAGGCCTCGTGAACGGAGCGGGCGAAGAGCGGGAACGGTTCGAGCTCACCGGGCAGCACGCTGGCGAGCTCGACGCTCGCGACCGGGCGGTCGTCGCCGGAGGGGCTCGTGAGGCGCAGGCAGACGAGCACGACCGCCGCCGCCGCCAGGAGAAGGGGCGCGAAGCCGGCGGCACGTCTTCCCGCGGGCTCGGCAGGCGACGGGGACGCCGCCAGCAGCGAGGGGGGTCGGGGCGCGGAGGCGGACGCTTGCTCGAGAAGCGAAGACAGATCGGCGAGCGGTCGCTCGGGCGGCGTGAAGCGGGCCTTCAAGAACCCGTCCAGGCGCTCCTGGAGCCGGGCCTCGGCCGCGAGATCGGGGCTTTGGGCGAGCCGCGCCTGCCAGGCCGCCAACTCGGCGGGATCCAGGCCCCCGTCCACCCAAGCGTCGAAGCGTTCGTCGTCCGTCGTCATGGCTTGCTCCCGGGTGTCGTGCTGTGTGTCACGCCGGCTCCGTCCGCTTCCGCCTCGAGGTGCCCGCGCAGGACCTTGCGGGCGCGGTGGACGTGGCTCATCGCCGTGCCTTCGGGAATCCCGAGGATCCGCGCGATCTCACGGTAGGCGAGTCCGAGCACCGTCCGGAGCAAGAGCGCCTCGCGCGCCGTCGCCTCGAGCCCGTTGAGCCCGGCCATCATCCGGTCGTCGAAGGCGCGTTGCCCCTCGCGGACCCGGCCGACCTCGTCCACCGGCCCGTGGCCGTCGTCGACGAATTCGAGCGCCCCGCGGGCCGGCCGAGCCTCTCCCCGACCGTTCGAGCGCCCGGCTGCCTCCTCCCCCGCGAGCCCGAGCAGCTGCTCGGGGGCCACCGCAGCGGTCGCGCGACGGGCCCGCTTGCGCGCGTGGTTCAGAGCCACGTTGCGCACGAAGCGTCCCATCCACGCCGTGAAGTGGGTGTTCGGGTCGAAGTCGTCCAGTTTTGCGAGGGCCATGAGAGCGGCTTCCTGGAGCACGTCCTCGGCTTCCGACGGATCGCCGAGCACGCCGGCGGCGATCGTCCAAAGGACGCGCGCCGCCTCTTGAAAGCGACCGGCGAATTCCTCGGCCGAGAGCCTCTGCCCCCCGGACCGGCTGGCGCCGGAGGGTTCGGGACCGTGTCCGGGCATCGTTGTTCGGGGTTCCACGGTGAAATGTCGCTCGCGGGCCGAGTCCTTGCCGAATCCGCGGGAAACCGGCGCGAGCCGAGCCGAGTCCAAGAGCGGACCTCCGCCGGGCTAGCAGCCTGATGAAAGAGTCATCCGGCGCGCTGCACGCGTCCGGAAAGCCCGGCCGGCACACGAAAGCCTCGCCGAATCGACCGATTCGCCTGCGTTCTCGCGCACCCGCCGGGCCTCCCGGTCACATGCGTCGCATCCGAAGCACTTTTCCATCCGGCTGCTAGGCCCTCGAGCAAGTGCTTCGGATGCCAGGGTGGCGTCATCCGCAGCGGTGCGGCAACCGCAACCGCAGGCGAATCCGTGGATTCGGCTAGGCTTGCGGGTGTCGCACCGCTGTGGATGACGTCGGCCTGGCGCCGGATGACTTGTTCAATGGGCTCCTAGGCGGGCCTCGCGCTTCATTCTAGGCTGTGCGGCCTTTCCCCGATGACTCAGGCTTCACGCATACGGGCGCGGCAGCGTCTAGGAAAGTACCGGATCGAGACACGGCTCGCCCAGGGCGGGTTCGCGGACGTCTTCCGGGCCTACGACACGATCGAGGGCATCCGCGTGGCCCTCAAGGTCCCCCAGCCCGAGCTCCTGAGCCCGAGCCTCCTGGAGGACTTCAAGAAGGAGGTCCGTCTCACCGCGCGGCTCGACCACCCGCACATCCTCAAGATCAAGAACGCGAGCTACCTGGGCGAGCACTTCGTGATCGTCTACCACCTCGGAGACGGGGCCCTCTCCGACCGGCTGACGCGGCGCATTTCGTTCGAGACCGCCTTCGATTTCGGCGAGCAGATCCTCGATGCGCTGGCCCACGCGCACGCGCACCGACTGGTGCACTGCGACGTCAAGCCCGACAACCTGATCGTCTTCCAAGGCAAGCACCTGCGGCTGACGGACTTCGGCCTCGCCAAGGTGTCGATGCGGACGGTCCATGCCTCGGGCTCGGGCACCCTCGGCTACATGGCGCCCGAGCAAGCGATGGGACGCCCATCGCTGCGCTCCGATGTCTTTTCCGCGGGTCTGATCCTGTACAGGATGTTTGCGGGCGTGCTCCACGAGTGGCCCTTCGAGTGGCCTCCGCCCGGCGCGGCGCGAGCGCGGCTCAAATTGCATCCGGACCTGTTCGACCTGCTGCGGCGCAGCCTCGAGATCGATCCGCGCAAGCGCTTCCGAGATGCCGGGCAGATGTACGACGCCTTGGTCGGCATGCGCGCGCGCGCCCTGCGCTTCGCACGCGCCAAGAGCCGAGCGCGCGTGACCAAGTCGTCCCGCACGGATTGGCGCGCGGCACGCCTGCGCCAATTCAAGCGCAACTACCAGTCGGCGCTCGAGGCACGGCTCGCGTGCAGGAAGTGCGACGGCCCGGTCTCGGCCACGATGGTGGCTTGCCCCTGGTGCAGCGCGCCCCGCAAGATCCTGCGGGAGGACACGCCCTATCCCGCGCGCTGCCCACGCTGCCGGCGCGGCTCGAAGCTGGACTGGTGCTACTGTCCTTGGTGCTACGGCGCGAGCATCGGACCCCTCTCCGACCGCGAGTATGGCGACAAGCGCTACGTCGAACGCTGTGCCAACAAGAAGTGCTCCCGTCGCCAGCTCATGCCCTTCATGCGCTATTGCCCCTGGTGCCGCACGAAGGTCAAGAAGCCGACGGTGGTTGCCGGCGTGAAGGAAACCTGTCCGAAGTGCCATTGGATGGTGCTCGGCGACTACTGGAAGTCCTGTCCCTGGTGCGCGCACTCCCTCGTCCACGGCGCGAAGCGCCGCTAAGCCGATGAAATCACCCGAAGATGCCGTGCGCTTCGTCGAGCGCGACATGCAGGACATCGAGGAGTTCCCGATCGGAGCGGGGCTCGCGGTCGTCTTTACGCATTCCTCGCCGACCAAGGACACTCCGAACGAGGACGCCGCCGCCTTGATCCCGCTGTCCGCGGATCGCGCCGTCCTCGTGATCGCCGACGGGGCGGGAGGAGCGCGGGGTGGAGCGCAGGCCTCCAGCACGACGATCTACGAGCTGACCGCCGCGCTCGAACACGCCGCGCGAGAGGGCCGCGATCTGCGCGAGGCCATTCTGGACGGCATCGAGAACGCAAATCGCGAGGTCACCACGCTCGGAATCGGCGCGGCGTCGACGGTCGCGGCCGTCGAGCTGAACGGCAACCGGATGCGCCCCTACCACGTCGGCGACTCCGAGATCCTGGTCGTGGGCCAGAAGGGCAAGTTCAAGCTCCAGACGGTCGCACACTCTCCGATGGGCTACGCCGTCGAGAGCGGCTTTCTGTCGGAGGACCAGGCGATGGTCCACGAGGATCGCCACTTCGTCTACAACATGATCGGCACGTCGGAGATGCGCATCGAGCTCGGTCCGATGATCGAGCTCTCGGCGCGCGACACGGTCGTCGTGGCCTGCGACGGGCTCTTCGACAACCTGACGAGCCACGAGATCGGCGAGATGATGCGCAGCGGCGACCTGGCGACCGCGACCCGCAACATGGTCGACGAGTGTTCGCGCCGCATGACGACGCTCTCCGCGGACCTGCCGTCCAAGCCGGACGACCTGACGATCATCACCTTTCGATTGGAGAGCCCGGCGGCCGTGCGCGGAACAGATTCTCCGGATCGCGAAAGGCCTTGAACTCGAGCGCGTTCCCACTCGGGTCGCGCACGAAGAACGTGCCCTGCTCGCCGACCTGAGCGGCGAACCGGACGTGCGGAGCCAGCAGGAAGTCGACGCCCGCAGCGCGCAGGCGCGCGCCCAGGGCCTCCCACTCACCCCAGGAGAGCACGAGTCCGAAGTGGCGCACGGGAACGTCGTCGCCGTCGACCTCGTTCGTCGCGACCGCCTTCGCGCCCGCGACGAGGTGCGCCGTGATCTGGTGCCCGAAGAACGAGAAGTCGATCCAGGTCGACGACGTCCGACCGACGGCGCAGCCGAGCGTGCCCGCGTAGAAGGCGCGCGCGGCTACGAGGTCGTCCACCGGGAAGGCCAGGTGAAAGGGATGCTCCGGAGGCACCATCGGCGCGACGCTCAGACCTTCGCGGCGACGTTCTTGAGCTCTCCGAGGACCATGTCACCGACTTCCGACGTCGCGTGCTGCCCCGTGCCGACGCCCTTGAGACGCCCGGAACGCAGGAGCTCCGCGATCGTCGTCTCGACGGCCTTGCTGGCCTGCTTTTCGCCCACGTAGTCGAGCATCATGCTGATGGCCATGATCGAGGCGGCCGGCGAGGCGACGCCCTTGTTCGCGTACTTCGGGGCCGAGCCGTGGATCGGCTCGAACAGACTGACGCGACCGGGGTGCAGGTTGCCGCTGGCCGCGATGCCCATGCCGCCCTGCAGCATGGCCGCCAAATCGGTCACGATGTCGCCGAACAGGTTCGTGGTCACGGCGACGTCGAACCACTCGGGGTTCTTGATCATCCACATGCAGGCGGCGTCGACGTAGGCGTGATCGGTCTTGACGTCGGGATACTCCCGGGCGACCTCGGCGAAGGTCCGGGTCCAGATGTCATGCGCGCGGACCGCGTTCGCCTTGTCGATCAGCGTGACCTGCTTGCGAGGGCGATTCATCGCGAGCTCGAAAGAGAAGCGAATCGCGCGTTCGACTCCGAAGCGCGAGTAGACCATCGTCTGCGTCGCGATCTCGCTCGCCTGCCCCTTGTGACAGAAGCCGTGCATGCCCGCGTAGGCGCCTTCGGTGTTCTCGCGCACGATCAGCATGTTGATGTCGTCGACGGTCTTGCCCTTGAGGGGGCAGAGCCGCTCGTCGAACAGCTTGATCGGCCGCAGGTTGATGTAGAGATCGAGCTCGAAGCGCATCTTCGCGATGATGCCGTACTCGATCAAACCCACCGGCGCGCGCGGATCACCGATCGCACCCAGGAAGATCGCATCCATCCCCTTGACCTCTTCGAAGGCCGCATCGGGAAAGATCTCGTCCGTCTTCAGGTAGTGATCGGTTCCGAACGGGTACTCGTTCCGCTTCACCTTGAAGCCAAAGACCTCGCCGGCCGCGTCGAGCACACGCATCGCTTCCTTCGTGACCTCGGGGCCGATTCCGTCACCAGCGACGACGGCGATATTGTATTCGTTCATTGCTCTTCGATTTTGAGGTGTCAGGCGCCGGAGGCACCGACGGGTTGGCGGAACATGCCCGGACGATAGGAGGCGATGTGACCGAGGACGGCGCTCGCGGCCACGGACAGCGGCGAAGCCAGGTACAGCTTGCCCGGACCGCTGCGGCCCGTGAAGTTGCGGTTGATCGCGCTGACCGTCACCTGGTCGGGCGTCTCGGAAACGCCGGGGCCACAGCCAATGCAGGCGCCGCAGCCCGGATGAATCACGTGGACGCCGGCCTTGGCGAAGATCTCCAGGTAGCCCTTGGCACGGGCGTACTCCTGGACGGACTCGCTCCCGAATTGAATGTACATGTGGACGCCCGGAGCAAGGCTTCGACCGGACTCGACGGCTTCTCCGAGAACCTGGGCGTAGAAGTCGAGGTCGCGCTCCTTGCCGGCAGTGCAAGAGCCCCCGTAGGCGATGTCGATCGCGACCTTGTCGAGCTGCGCGATCGCGACGCCGTAGGTCGGATCACCTGGCTCGGCAACCATCGGTTCGATCGCCGAGAGATCGATCGTGTGGACGCCACCGGCGTACTCGGCACCGGCATCGGGCCGCACGAAGCGCGCCTCGAACGAAGCGGCGGAGGCGCCCGCGCGGCGCGCAGCCAGCCACTCGGCCGTCACCGTGTCCCCTTCGCAGATGCCGGACTTGGCCGAGCACTCGGTCGCCATGTTGGTCAGCGTCGCGCGCTCGTCCATGTCGAGCGAAGCGAGGCCGGGGCCGCCGAACTCCATCACCCGGTCGAGCGTGTCCTCGTTCACCGCGTGGTGCTTCAGGATGTGCAAGATCACGTCCTTCGCAGTGACGCTGGGCGCGAGGCGACCGGTCAGCTCGAAGCGGATCGACTCGGGCACGCGCACGAGCGTGAAGCCCGAGTAGATGAGCGCGGCGTACTCCGTCGCACCGACGCCGTAGGAGAGCGCGTTGTTGCCCCCGCCCATGCAGGTGTGCGAATCCGTGGCCTGGATGAAGTCGCCCGGGTCGACGAACTGCTCACGGGCCACCTGGTGGCAGATGCCAGGCGAGACGCCGTCGCGCGCGGAGTAGTCGCGCACGCCCGTATGCTGTTGGAACTCGCGCTGCAGGTCGCGCAGCGTCTGAATCTGGTCCGCGAAGGGAGCCATCTTCTTGACGCCGTCGGCGTACAGGAGGTGATCCTCGAACACCGCGAACTTCGAGGGGTTCTGCACGACGTAGTCCGCGCCGTATTCCTGCGCCAGGAAATGGTGCACTTGCGCGGTGGTGAACTCGTGGCTGTAGCCGCCGTCCACCTTGACCAGGCAAGTGTCCCCGGGCTCGACCCAAGACGCGCCTTCGACGCCAACGAGGTGGGAGCCGATCAGCTTCTCCGCCATCGTCATCGGGCGCTCGCCGGTCGTGGGCGGATCGATCTTGATCTCGCCCGAGCGCACCTTCGCCGCGAACGGGAACAGGCCTCCGCACTCGAGGATCCGTCGCGTCAGGTCGTCATACTGCCCCGTGAACTCCTCGAGCGGGATCTCTTCTCCGGCTTGCAAGCGCGCGAGCTGCTCGTAGGTCCCCATGAGCTGCCCGAGGTTGATGTTGTTGCGCGCATGGATCGGCGCGAACGACGCCGCGATGACCAGCTCGATCCCCGACCACTTCTCGGCCTGGGGCGCCGTCTCGCGGCTCGACCCGGTCCCCTTGCGGTTGCCCGACACGATCACCTGGAAGCCGCCGTCCAGGAGCGCCCGCGACTCGAAGACCCGCTCGCGCTGCGCGTCGACGAGCCCGGCATAGGCGTCGAGCGCGATGTCTTCCGGTCGGTGTCGGAAACACACCCAGGCCGGGGTCATCACGTCGGTATTGATGTCGTCGAGCAACGTTTCCGCCTCGACGTCCGCCATGCGCAGGTCGAGCTCGCCGCGTAGCTGCTTGCGGATCGTCTCGGGGTCTTTCGTCAGAAAGAGCACGCGCTTGTTCGGGTCGAGCGCGACGACGCGCTTGCCGTCGGGACGTGTTTGGATGAGGGAACTCACGGTGTGGACTCCAGTCGAGGGAAGCGGAGGGCCGGGCTCAGGCAGCAGGGTTCTCGATCAGGATCGCGATGCCCTGTCCCCCACCGATGCAGGCGGAGGCGACGCCGTAGCGCTTGCCGCTGCGACGCAGTTGCATCATCAGCGTCAGGACCAGGCGCGAACCGGTCGCGCCCAGCGGGTGGCCGAGCGAGATCGCACCGCCGTTGACGTTGACCTTGTCGCGATCCAATCCCAGCTCCTTCTCACAGCCCAGGTACTGGGCCGCGAAGGCCTCGTTGATCTCGAACAGGTCCACGTCGCCGACGCCGAGACCGGCGCGCTCGAGGCAGGCCCGGATGGCGGGCACGGGGCCGATACCCATCTCGCTCGGGTCGACACCGACGCGGGCCCAAGAGCGAATCGAAGCGAACACGTCGAGCCCGTCCGCCTTCGCGCGGTCCGCCGCGGTGACGACCAAGGCCGCCGCACCGTCCACGATCCCGCTCGCATTGCCGGCCGTGACCGTGCCGTCCTTGCCGAAGGCCGCGCGCAGCTTCGAAAGCGCCTCGAGCGACGTGCCGGGCTTGATGTGGTCGTCGGTATCGATCGTGATCGGCCCCTTGCGCGTCTCGATGACGAAGGGCGCGATCTCTTCGGCGAAGCGACCCTCTTGCACGGCGGCGGCTCCGAGCTGGTGGCTTCGGAGCGCGAAGACGTCCTGGTCTGCACGGGCGATCGTGAGGCGCTTCGCGATCTTTTCGGCCGTCTCGGCCATGAAGAGGCCGCATCCCGGGTCCTTCAGCGACGCGAACAAGAGATCCTCGAGCTGAGGTGCCGAGCCGAAACGGAAGCCCTCGCGCGCCCCGTGCAGGACGAACGGTGCCTGGCTCATGTTCTCCATGCCGCCGGCGAGCACCGTGCGCGCCTCGTCGAGCTGGATCAGCTGCGCTCCCTGAATGATCGACTCGATGCCCGACCCGCACAACCGGTTCACAGTGACCGCCGGCGTCGCCTGCGGCGCCCCCGCCTTGAGCCCCACGTGGCGCGCGCCGTAGATGGCGTCGTTCGAGGTCTGCAAGGCGTTGCCCATCACGACGTGGTCGATCGACTCGGGGTCGATCTTGGCGCGCTCGATGGCGGCTTTCGACGCGTGAGCCGCGAGGTCGATGGCCGTGACGTCCTTGAGCTTGCCGTAGCCCGGCGTGCCCGAGTACTCGCACATCGGAGTGCGCGCTCCGCCGACGATGACGATGGATTTCGACATGTTCTCGTTTCCGGAAGGGAGAGGGCGGCCAACGCCGCCCGGAGCGGGATGAGCGGGATACGAACGGATGGCGAGATCGCGACCTCGCCGGGCGGAAGGAAGGACCGGTCAGCGACCCTGGAACTCGGGTTTGCGCTTCTCGAGGAAGGCGGCCATGCCCTCCTTCATGTCGGAGGTCGAGGCCGCGAGACCGAAAAGGTCACATTCGAGGATTTCGCCCTCGCGCTGGGGCATGTTCGAGCCGCGGCTGATCGCCTCGATGGCGAAGCGCAGGGCCACGGGACCCCGCGAAAGGATGGTCTCGACCATCTTCATGGTCCCTTCGCGGAGCTCGTCAGGGGCGAAGAGCCGGTTGACGATGCCGACACGGTGGGCTTCCTCGGCCGAGAACATGTCGCCCGTCAGGATCCACTCGCGCGCCACGCCGGGACCGGCCACGCGGCTGAGGCGCTGCGTCCCACCGTAGCCCGGAATGATGCCGAGGCTGACTTCCGGAAGACCCAGCTTGGCCTTCGTGCTGGCCGTGCGCAGGTTGCAGGCCAGTGCCAGCTCGAGGCCGCCGCCCAAGGCGAAGCCGTTGATCATCGCGATCGTCGGCTTGCCCATGTGCTCGACGCGCGCAAAGACCTGCTGGCCTCGGTAGGCCAGCTCTTTGGCCGACAGCGGCGTCATCGTGGACAGCTCCTTGATGTCGGCACCCGCCACGAAGGCCTTGTCCCCGGCTCCCGTGATGACGAGCACGCGCACGCTCTCGTTCTCGCGACAGTGGTCGAAGGCGTCGGCGAGGTCGGTCAGCGTCTGCGCGTTGAGCGCATTGAGCTTGGCCTCACGGTTGATCGTCAGGTGCGCGACGCCGTCTTGGATGTCGAGCAGCAGGTTTTCGTAGCTCATGGGATCAGCGCTGAATGGTGACCTTGTTGACGACGACGGGTGCCACGGGCGTGGACTCCTCGCCGCTGATGCCGCGCTCGACCTTGGCCGTCGCGATCTTGTCGAGCGTGTCTTCCCCCTCGACGAGCTGCCCGAAGGCCGTGTACTCGCCGTTCAGGAAGGCCGCTTCGCCGTGACAGATGAAGAACTGGCTGCCCGCCGAGTTCGGGTCGGAGCTGCGCGCCATGGACAGGATGCCCTTCGTGTGGGCCGTGTCGTTGAACTCGGCGTCGATCGTGTAGCCGGGCCCTCCGGTGCCGGTCCCCTTGGGGCAGCCGCCCTGGATCATGAAGCCCTTGATGACGCGGTGGAACTTCGTCCCGTTGTAGAAGCCGTCCTCGGCCAGCTTGACGAAGTTCTGGACGTGCCCCGGGGCCTTGTCCGCGAAGAATTCGAGCTTCATCGTCCCCTCGGTCGTTTCGAGGACGGCGGTCACGTTGGAAAGATCGTCGCTCATGGCATCACCTCGTTTCGTTTTCGGATTCCGCGGACGCGAGCGGCACGACGACGAGCGCGCGCTCGATCGTTCTCCGTTCCGCGGGACGTTCGGTCGCCTGCCAGCCCACCTGGCCTTCGCCGTATTCGACGCGCTCCCTGGCGACGGGCGCGTTGGCGATGTCCTCGAGCGTTTCGAAGCCCACACGCAGCTGGCCGAAGACCGTGTATTGGCCGTCGAGGGCGGGCGCGGGCACGAGGCACACGAAGAACTGGCTCGTCGCGGAGTGAACGTCCGCGCCGCGCGCCATCGAGAGCGTGCCGCGCACGTGGGCCTGTTCGCTGAACTCCGCCTCGACCGCGCGCGGACCGCTGCCGCGACCCCACTCCCAGGGCTCGAAGGCCGGGTCCTTCGTGCGCGGATCACCGGCCTGAGCCAGGAACTCGGGGATCACACGGTGGAAGAGGATGCCGTCGTAGAAGCCCTCCTGGACCAGCGCCAGGAAGTTGCGCACGTGTCCCGGCGCGAGGTCGGGGCGCAGGTCGAACAGGAGCACTCCGCGGTTCGTCTCGACGAGCACCGAGAGCCCGTTCAAACGCTCGGCCGCGACCGCCAGGTAGTCGACGCGGGGTGCTCTTCGGAAGGCGAGCACGTCGACGGCCGCGTCGCCGTCCCGGCCCAGACGAAAGTCGGTCCGGGGCTCGAAGGTGCCGCGCAGGTCGAGGGTCAAGGCCAGGTCGGTCGCCTGCGGGAAAACGAGCCTGTCCGCGGCGCGCGAGCCGATCGGCTCACCATCGACCGTGAAGCCGGCGGGGCCGAGGCGCCAGGCCTCGACGGCGAACGCCGCACCGTCGCTCGCGAGCTCCAATCGCACGGAGTAGGGCTCGCCCTCGACCCAGACCGGGGGCGCGGTCCAGCTGGTCCGTAGCTCGCCCACGACACGGCCCCCTTCCTCCGGCCCCGAACGGGGCGCGGCTTCGGGAACCGCACCGGTCCCCGCGCAGGAGACCAGAGCCGAGAGGGCGAGCACCAAGGTCATTCAGCCGACCTTCTTGTCCCCGTCCCACTTGAAGAAGCCCTCGCCCGACTTGCGGCCGAGCTTGCCCGCCTTCACCTTCTCGCGCAGGAGTGCGGGGATCGCGAAGGCAGGCTCGTCGGGATAGCGTTCGCACCAGCCTTCGAGGATGTAGAGCGTCGTGTCCAACCCGACGTAGTCGGTCAGCGTGATCGGCCCCATCGGATGTCCGCAGCCGAATTGCATGGCCGTGTCGATGTCCTCCTTCGTCGCGTCCCCGCGCTCGAGCATGGAGAGCGCCTGGACCATGAAGGGCACCAAGAGGCGATTCACGACGAAGCCTGGGGTGTCCTTGCAGGAAACGGGCGACTTGCCACAGGCTTCGCCGAACGAGCGCGCGGCCGCGAAGACCTCGTCGTCGGTCGCGTCGGTCCGGACGACCTCGACCAGCCGCATGAGCTGGACGGGGTTGAAGAAGTGCAGGCCAACGAAGCGCTCAGGGCGCCCTGACGCCTCCGCCATCTCGCCGATCGGGAACGAGGACGTGTTCGACGCGAAGATGCCCTGCTTCTTGACGATCGAACCGAGCTCGGCGAAGAGCGCCTTCTTCACGCCCAGGTCCTCGACGATCGCTTCGACGACGAGGTCGCAGTCGGCGAGGTCGGCCTTGTTCGTCGTGCCGCGGATCCGGCCGAGCGTCGCGGCCGCGGCCGCCTTGGCATCGGCTTCGGACGCCTTGCCCTTCTCGACCGCCTTCTGCGCGAGCTTCTCGACGCTCTTCTCGATCCGAGCCAGGCCCTTGTCGAGGAAGGCCTGCTCGGCTTCGAGGCAAATGACGTTGCAGCCGCCCTGGGCCGCGACCTGGACGATTCCGTGGCCCATCAGGCCACAACCGACGACTCCGACTTTTTTGATCTGCATGGTTTCTCTGCTCGTTCTCGTTCCTTGATCCTGGTCGTATTCGTGCCCTAGCGGGAGAGCGCCAGCGCGAAACCGAGCCCCCCCGACACGCACAGCGTCGCGAGTCCCGACTTGGCATCACGGCGACGGAGCTCGTGCAGCAGCGTCACGACGATGCGTGCCCCGGTGGCTCCGATGGGGTGTCCGAGCGCGATCGCGCCGCCGTTCACGTTGACGCGGTCGAGATCGAATTCCGCCTTGCGACGGCAAGCGAGGACCTGCGCCGCGAAGGCTTCGTTGAGTTCGATCAGCTCGTAGTCGTTCCAGCCGCGTCCGTTCTTCGCCTGCAGGGCCGCGACGGCCGGCACGGGGCCGAGCCCCATCACGGACGGGTCGAGGCCGACCTGGGTGCTCGCGCCGATCCGCGCCAGCGGCTCGAGGCCGAGCTCGTTCGCGCGCCGGGCGGTCATGAGCAGCACCGCTGCGGCGCCGTCGGTGATCCCGGAGGCATTGCCCGCCGTCACCGTGCCTTCCCGGTCGAAGACGGGCGGGAGCTTCCCGAGTCCCTCGAGGGTCGCGTTCGGTCGCACGTGCTCGTCCGCCGTCACGACCACGTCGCCCTTGCGCCCCGGAACGGTGACCGGCGCGATCTCCGCTTCGAAGCGCCCGGCCTCGATCGCGGCCCCCGCACGGCGCTGGCTCTCCAGGGCGAAGCGATCCTGCTCGTCGCGCGAGATGTCGAGCTCGCGCGCGAGCTTCTCGGCCGTCTCCCCCATCAACATGCCGGAGAGGGGGCAGAGGAAGCCGTCCTCGTACATCGCGTCCACGACCTTCGCGTGGCCCAGACGGTAGCCGCTGCGCATCTTCGGCAGGAAGTAGGGCAGTCCGCTCATGCTTTCCGTGCCGCCCGCGACCGCCACGTCGGTCCGGCCGAGCGCGATCGATTCGGCGGCGAGCGCGATCGACTTGAGTCCCGAGGCGCAGGCCATGTTGACGGTCCAGGCCGGGGTCGTCTCCGGCAGGCCGGCGCGCACGGAGACCTGGCGCGCCACGTTGGGACCCCCACCGGCCTGGCGTCCGTTGCCGAACACGAGCTCTCCGACCTCCATCGGATCGATCGCGGCCTGCGCCAGAAGGGCCGTCACGACTCTCGTTCCGAGATCGGCGGCGCGGAGGTCCGCGAAGGACCCCATGTACTTTCCGATCGGCGTCCGCAGGGCATGCGTGACGACGACTTCACGGTCGGACGAGGAGGAAGGTGCGGGCATCGAGCGATCGGTTGGGGCGGACGCGGAGCCACCGGAGCGGGACGAATGCTCGTCCCCGTTTCCGGCGCCGTGGAGGTCGCTTCGCCGCCGATCAGGCGGATGAGGACGCGCCCCCCGCGGTCGTCCTTCACGTGGGGCGCAAAGGACCGCAAGCAGGCCGAAGCGACGCTGCGAGCGCATCCTGCGCCCGCGTCAGCCGGCTTTCGAGGGCGAACAGGATAGTGAGCCCCGCGGGGCCTGGCAAGCGAGCCGACGATCCCTTGCTCGACCGCTTTTGCCCCTGCTCCGGGAGGTCGGTAGACTCGGGGCCCTTCCCGAAGGACCGCGCATGCGACCGTCACCAGGTCATTTTCACACTTCCCGAGCCCGTACCGGCGCCCAGGCCCCGCAAGCGGCCGCCTCGGATCCGCGCGCGCGACTGCGGGCCCTAGTGACGCTGCTCGACGACGACAACGAAGGCATCGTCCGCCGGGTCCAGTCCGAGCTCCTGAGCCTGGGCAAGCAGGCCCGTCCCGCCCTGCGGTCGGCCGAGAGCTCGGACCTGCCGCGGTTGCGCTCGCGGGCGCGGCTCGTCCTGCGGCGGCTCGAGAAGCGCGACGCCCTGCGCCGACTGACGAAATACGCCGCGGGCAGCACGATCGATCTCGAGCGGGCGCTCTGGCTCCTGTCGCGCATCGAACGGGACGACTTCGACGCGCGGCCCTACGTCCGGACCCTCGACGCGATGGCGAACGAGGTTCGCGAGCGTATCGCGGAGGAAGCGGATCCCAGCGCCCACCCCGTGCTCTTGGCCCAGGTCCTCGGGACCGATCTCGGCTACTCCGGCAGCGAGGTCGACTTCGACCACCCGGACAACATCTACCTGCATCGCACGATCGAGCGCAAGCGGGGCATGCCGCTCACGCTGACCGCGATCTACATCCTCGTCGCCCGGCGCGTCGGCATCCGCGTGGCGGCGGTCCCGCTCCCCGGGCACGTCATGCTGCGCGTGTACTGGAGCCGGCGCTCGGTCCTGCTCGATCCCTTCCGGGGCGGGCGCCTGCGAACACGGGCCGAGTGCAATCAATACTTGTCTCAGCACGGCCTCGCCCCCAACCCGGCCTGGTTCCGGGATGCGAGCGACGTCGACCTGCTCCAGCGCCACACGCTGAACCTGATGAACAGCCTCCAGCTGCGCGGCCTCGAGAGCCAGGCGCGCGAGCTCCACCGCATCGCGGGCATCCTCGGCCGCTCTCCGGCGCGCCCGCTCTCGCCGCGTTCCGCCTAGTTGGGTGAATCGAAAGTTCGCGCCCTGACTTTCGCGCCCTCCCGCCTACGAGCCTTCCGTTGGATCCGATTCCCGAGACCTGGCCTCCCGAGCAGGAGATGCGAGCGGTCGTCCCGCTCTTCCCGCTGCCGCGGATTCTCCTGTTCCCCGGCGTCGTCCTACCGCTCCACATCTTCGAGGAGCGCTACAAGGCGATGGTCGAGGACTCCCTCGACGGCCCGGGGCGCATCGTCGTCGGCACGGTCCTGCGCGGCCGCGAGGGCGACATGGAGGGTTCTCCTCCGGTCTACCCCGTCGCGGGACTGGGCGAGATCGGACGCCACCAGCGCTTGGACGACGGCGGCTTCCACGTCTGGCTCGTGGGACTGAAGCGCATCCACCTGCGTGAGGTCGAATCCGACAAGCCCTACCGCCTGGTCGAGATCACGGCCGCGCCCGACATCGAGGTCCCCGTCCAGCGCGAGGCCGTCCTGCGCAAGAAGCTCGTCAGCGCGATTCTCGAGCGCACGACAGGGCTCGCGACGATCCCGCCCAACGTCCACGTTTCGCACCTTGCCGACCTCCTGATCCTGCGCATGAACCTGCCGTCCGAGCTCTTGACCGAACTCTTCGGCGAGGTCGACACGGAACAGCGGGCCCTGCGCGCCCTGGCGGAACACGGAGAACGCCCGCTGCTCGACGGCCCGGATGACGCCGAGCCCGACGCGGGGCGCCCGGACTGACGCCCCGCGCGGGGCTCATGTCCACCGCCAGAGCCGCTGGGCGGAAGGCTGGTCGAGTCGAGCCGCTTCGCAGCGCGCCGCTACTCGAAGGTCGCGACGACCGGGGCGTGGTCGCTGGGCTTGTCGCCGGCGCGGGCCTCGAGGTCGACCTCGACTCCGCGGCAGGCAGCCAAGGCCGGCGGCGACAGCAGGAAATGATCGATGCGTAGACCACGGTTGCCGCGCTGGAAGCCGCGCGTGCGGAAATCCCACCAGGTGTAGATCCCGCCCTCGTCGGTGAAGTGGCGCAGGCCGTCGGCGAGGCCACAGTCCAGGATCCCGGCGAGCGCCTCCCGTTCGGGCGTCGAGCACAGGATGCGATCACGCCACTTGTCCGGGTCGTAGATGTCGCGGTCGTCGAAGGTGACGTTGAAATCCCCCGCGACCACGACCTTCTCCCCCATGTCGTAGCGCTCGCGCAGGAAGGTTCCGAGCCGCTCCATCCAACGCAGCTTGTAGTCGTACTTGGGGGCGCCGACCTCCTGTCCGTTGACGACGTAGACGCACAGGGCCAGCACGTCTCCGACGGTGGCGCCGATCACCCGCGCCTCTCCGTCGAACTCCTCGTCGCCAAAGCCGCGGACGACATCCTCGATCGGCTGCTTGGAGAGGATCGCGACGCCGTTGTAGGTCTTCTGACCGTGCAGGGCGAGGTTGTAGCCCAGCTCCTCGATCTCCTCGGCGGGGAACTGCTCCGGCAAGCACTTCGTCTCCTGGAGGAGGACGAGGTCGGGGCGCTTCTCCGACAACCAGGGCAGGATGCGCGGGAGGCGAGCTCGGACGGAATTGACGTTCCAGGTGGCGATCCGCATGGAGCCACACTAACGAACGCGCGCGCTCG